>CAYUSN010000007.1:0-13096 GCA_964447415.1 uncultured Candidatus Saccharibacteria bacterium | reverse complement strand
GTTCTGGAACCGCTCATACAGGAGGAAACAGTTGATCTCGGCGAAACAGATGAGTACCGCGTTACGGTGGAACTCCCCGGCGTGACTGATTTGGATGAAGCAACCGCATATCTACAAAAAACACCGGTACTTGAATTTAAACTGCTCGGGAACGGTGATGAGTTGGTTGCAAACGGCACGGGAACCCCGGAGTACATCACAACAGGACTGACCGGACGCTATCTTACAAAGACCCAACTGCAGTTCGGTTCCGGCGGAGGTGCAGGACTAATACAGGAGCCGATTGTCGCACTTACGTTCAACGATGAAGGCGCTGATTTGTTTGCGCAGATTACACGCGAACATGTGGGTGAAATTCTGGCGATTTTTCTTGACGGTCAAATCATCAGCGCACCGGTTATTCAGACGGAGATTAGCGACGGACAGGCGGTTATTACCGGCATCGGAAATCCTGAAGAAGCGCGTGAACTTACGAATAACCTTAAGTTTGGTGCACTGCCGGTTCCCATTGAGCTTATCGGCGCGGAAAACATCGGCGCGTCACTCGGTTCCGACATTGTCGCATCAGGTGTGCGCGCAGGTCTCTGGGGATTGGTTGTGATTGCGGTGTTTATGATTCTTTGGTACCGGCTTCCGGGCGCTATTGCAACGCTTTCACTTATTGTGTATGCGGTTTTGACGCTCGCACTCTTCAAGTTTATTCCCGTGACGCTGACCGCTGCGGGCATCGCAGGTTTTATTTTGTCGGTGGGTATGGCGGTTGACGCGAACATCTTGATATCTGAGCGCATGAAGGAAGAGTTGCGTTCCGGCAGAACCATCAACGACGCAATCGCGCAGGGATTTTCACGCGCATGGCTGTCCATCCGTGACGGTAATCTCACAAGTATTCTCGCCGCGCTTATTCTGTTTTACATGACGGGAAGTCTGGTGCGCGGATTTGCACTGACGCTTATTCTCGGTGTCATTATCTCGATGTTTTCCGCTGTTATTGTGACGAAGATATTTATGTACGCGATTGCGCCGAAAACTATGTCGCCCGCAACACAGTTTTTGTTCGGGTCGGGTTTTTCAAAAAGCTAGCCGTACGCCGTCTATGTTTGTTATTACCTACAAAAAAATATTCTTCGCACTCTCGGGGCTTCTGGTACTGCTTTCTGTCGCCGCGCTTTCTGTTTGGGGTTTGCGGCTCGGCGTTGATTTTGTCGGTGGTTCGTCGGTCATTGTCTCGTATGAAGGTGCAACACCGTCGACGGCAGATATTGCGGCATCTCTTGAAGCGGCGGGATTTGAAGGTTCGGTGGTTCGTGAATCCGGAGACAACGGTATTCACATCCGCACCAACGTGCTTACGGAAGGAGATAAGGGAAGGCTCCTTGATGCACTTACAACAGACGAAGTGTCCGTGCCGACCATTGAACGCCTGAGTTCCGTCGGTCCGTCGGTCGGTCAGGAACTTCGCCGCAAGACCGTGTGGGCGATTGTGCTGGTGCTCCTGATGATCATTCTGTACCTCGCCTTTACGTTCCGAAAAGTGTCAAAGCCGGTGTCGTCGTGGATTTACGGGTTAGTCGCTATCATAACGCTTGCACACGACGTCATTATTCCGGCCGGTGTTGTCTCTTTGTTGGGGAAGTACGTTGGATTTGAAGCCGACACGTTGTTTGTCGTCGCGTTGCTCACGATTTTGGGAGTGTCGGTTAACGACACCATCGTTGTGTTTGACCGCATTCGTGAAAATCTCGGACTGAAAGAAGAACACCACACAAAAGAATCGTTCGCGGAAACCGTCGGGGCAAGTCTGCAACAGACATATGTGCGGTCATTCAACACCTCATTTACCATCGTATTGGTGCTGCTTGTGCTCTTCTTCCTCGGCGGGCCGACCATTCACGGTTTTATTTTGACGCTCTTGGTCGGGCAAATTGCCGGAACCTACTCGTCAATTTTCTTGGCGTCCCCGCTCTTGGTAGTAATCGGGGAGCGAAAACTTAAGAAACAGGAGGGGCAAAAGAGGGGAAAATAAAATATCGGGACACCTTGACGTATGTCCCGTAGGGGAGTAGTATACGAAGCGTAAAAAACAGCCCCCGAAAGGGGTTTTTAAGTACCACAAAATATGAGCCGATTTGTTCAATACCTTAAGGACACGCAGACGGAACTCAAACACGTGTCATGGCCGACGCGGAAGCAGGCGGTCATTTTTACGATAATTGTTGTGTGTATTTCTATTGCGACTGCGGCATATCTCGGTGCGCTCGACTGGGCGTTTACCTGGATTGTTGAAAGCTTTGTTCTCTAACTATGTCGACACAAAAACAACAGGACCAGGGCCGGCACTGGTACGCCATTCACACCTACGCTGGATATGAGGATGCGGTTGTACGTAATCTCAAACAACGCGTGGAGTCTTTGGGTATGGAGGACAAAATTTTTAATGTGCTCATTCCGACGGAGAAAAAAATAAAAGTGAAACGCGGCAAACGCGTTGAGGAAGAGGAAAAGATATATCCGGGGTACGTGCTCGTGGACATGATTGTGACGGACGATTCATGGTACGTTGTGCGCAATACGCCGCGTGTGACGGGATTCGTGGGCTCGGGCATTCAACCGGTGCCGCTGCGTCAGGATGAAATCGACGAGTTGTTCGGCCGTATGAAGTCGGATATGCCGATGCACCTGATTGATTTTGAACTTGAAGACCGCGTGTCCATCATTGACGGACCGTTTAAGGAATTTGAAGGGCGCGTATCGGAAGTTGACCGTCAGCGCGGCAAGGTAAAGATCCTTGTGTCCATGTTCGGACGCGAAACGCCGGTGGAACTGGACTTCTTGCAGGTCCGCAAAATATAAGTATAGTTAACGGGCACCTATGGCAAAAAAAGTACTCAAAACACTGAAATTACAGATTCCCGCGGGCGCGGCAACACCTGCGCCTCCGTTGGGCGCAACGCTCGGACAGGCGGGAGTCAACATCGGTGATTTCGTGAACAAATTCAACACCGAAACGCAGTCCATGCGCGGAGAGACCGTCTCGGTTTTACTTACCGTTTTTGAAGACCGCAGTTACTCCTTTGTTTTGAAAAGTCCTCCCGCATCAAGTCTGCTCATCAAAGCGGCGGGTGTTGAGAAGGGTTCGGGCAACCCGCTCAAGCCGGTTGGAAAGGTAACGAAGGCGCAGGTGCGCGAAATCGCGGAGCGCAAGATGCAAGACCTCAACGCACACGACATTGACGCGGCAATGAAAATTATCGAAGGAAGTGCTCGCTCAATGGGGATTGAGGTTAAATAATCACGACACACCGAAGGAAAAAAGGCGCCTAGCGGCGCCTTTTTCATTGTGCTAGTGTTGCGCCAGACCATAACAGAAAAGGGAGAAAACCATGGCGATTCTGAAGAAGATTCTCGAACCGGGCTTCAACCTGCAGGATCGGTACGTCAAGGACTATGAAGAGCTTCGGAAAATCGTGGAGCTGCTTCGTGGGTCCGGGTATCGCATCGTGCTGACGCAGGGTGTCTATGACATGTACCATGTCGGCCACGGGCGGTACTTGCGTCAGGCCAAATCGCACGGGGACGTACTCATCGTCGGTATCGACACCGATGAGCTCACACGTGCACGCAAGGGCCCGAAGCGCCCGTTTGATACGCTCGAGGAGCGCGTCGAAGTGCTTGCCGACAACCGTGCGGTGGACATCATCACACCCCGTGAGGTCGGCCACGACCCGAACTTCCTGATTGAGGTCGTGCGTCCCGACGTGCTCATCGTCTCACAGACAACGACGGACTTCCTCGACGAGAAGCTCGCCGAGTGCAGGCAGTGGTGCGGTGAGATCAAGATCCTTCAAGCGCAGGCGGCGACGTCGACAACGGCGAAGCTTCGTCGGTTGATGCTCGACGGAGCCGAAGAACTTCGGCTCAAGATCGTTGAGACCGTTGACCAGTTCATCCGCGATTTGTCGGACAGCGGCGGGGAGCAGTCATGACGGCGCTTCCGCTCGCTGCCTACATTCCCGTCATTCATCAGGGATACTTGGAGCTTTTTGCCAAGTATCCCGACACACTCTACGTGTTCGGCGACGATGTGCTCGGTCTGGTGTCGTATCTGTCCCGGGACATGCGTGCGTGCAGACCGGAAACAATCGTACAGATGGCACAAGGACTCGGTTTCTTCCGGAGTGTTCGTCTGACGAACATCGAACAGCTCAAGATACTCGCGACACTTCCCGGCAAGACGGCGATGCCCGATGAGGACATCAGCAGGGAAGTTGCGAGAAGGTTCTTTCGGAGAGACCGGGTTGAATTTGCTCCGGTGTTTCTTCGCTGGCATCAGCATAATGCCGCCAGCGAACGCAACCCGGATGCAAACCGATCAGTCACCACGGAGGAATTCCATCAGGAGTTTCTCCGTCGTGCGGACGTCGAAGCGGTTCGGAGTCCGGACTGGTGGCGCCAGGTCGGTGCGTGCGCGGTGTGGAAGGGAAAAGTGCTTCTCACCGCACACAACACGCATTTTCCGGCAGAGCAGACGCCCTACATCGTCGGTGATCCGCGGACGCCGTTCTCGTGGGGGGAGCGCATCGACGTTTCCTCCGCCGGACACGCCGAGCGTCTTCTCATCGGGGAGGCTGCCCGACGCGGTTTGTCGCTTGACGGTGCGGACCTCTATACGACGACGTTTCCGTGTCCGTCCTGCGCGATTCAAGTCGTAGTCGCCGGATTCAAACGGGTGTACTACCGTGACGGGTATTCACTCGCCGACGCCGACCGCATCTTTCGCGAGGGAGGTGTGGACATCATCCGCGTCGCCCTCTAGCTCTTTGAACAGAAAAAGGCCCCGGCACGATCCAGAAAAACGGATCGCGTCGGGGCTGCTTTTTTAAAAGGAGACTACTTGTTGCGTGTTCCCGTCCACAGCGCGACCTGCGCCGGAACGCCGGTTATCTCGTCCTTTTTCGGAACGATGAGCTGTGCGTGGATATGCTGCACGGTTGCGCCGGAAAACTTGGGTTCACCGAAACGCATACCGATTGCTCCGCCGGGAAGTTTCATGTGCTGCTGCGCCCAACGCATGAGCTGCCCGAGGTTCTTCCAATCCTCGTCGGTGAGGTTGATGAGGTCTTCCTCATGCCGCCGCAGAATCGCAAGAAGGTGCGCCTCGGTTTTCTCGTACGGCCACTGGTTCTTCGTGAGCACCCATGATTCATTTTCCCGCAGTATCGGCTGCTTGTGGTACTGCTCCAAATACTCAGGACAGAACGGACACACACCGTCTTTAACGATTTGCTCCATAACGGAGCGCTGCTCGTCGAGACGTGCGTGTGAAAGGTCTACGAACTCACGGTGATTTGGCTCCATGTGCCTATTATGACACAGGCGCCGGAATCCTCACTGCCTAGTGCGATCGTACGTGGCGAACGTCATCCCGAATTTGTGCCGTTCGTCTGCGTCGAAACGCTCGCGTTCAGCCAGCTTCCAAACGGTGTGGTCGATGTGCGGGAAGAAGGTGTCGCCACGACACTGGCAGTGCACGTGGGTGACGTAAAGCCGGTCCACATACGGTAGCGCGGTCCTGTAGAGCTCCGCGCCACCGATGATGAAGACCTCATCCTCTTCGCCGAGCGCGATTGTTTCTTCCCACGAACGGACGGTCTCAAACCCTGCAAGGAACCACACAGGGTTCCTTGTCAGAACGATGTTTCGTCGGTCGGGGAGCGGACCACCGAGGCGTTTTGCGATGCTTTCGGCGGTTTTGCGTCCCATCACGACGGTGTGGCCGACGGTTCGCCTCTTGAAACGACGAAGATCCTCGGTCAGGCGCCAAGGGAGGTCTCCGTCGCGTCCGATGACGCCGTTCTCGGAGACCGCAACAATGAGTGACAGCGCCATGGACAGTTACTCCGTTGTCGGGAACGTCATCGCTGGGTGGGGGTCATAGTCGGAGAGCACGAAGTGTTCGGGTCGAAACTCGAACAAGTCGCGAACTCCCTGATCGGTGATGGACAGTGTCGGAAGTTTGAGCGGTTCCCGCTCCACGAGTTCCCGCGCCAACATCATCTGGTCCTCGTACACCTGCGCGTCGAGGAATTTGTGGATGTACTGGTGTGCTTCCACACCGACGACCTGTGCGATCATCAGCGCCAGAGCTGCGTACTGAATGATGTTGGTCGGTACACCGACCGGAATGTCTGCCGAGCGCTGCACGTGTGTGAGCGTCAGCTTGCCGTTGATGATGGTGATCTTCACAGCCGTGCCGTGGCACGGAGCGACGACCACCTGCCGCGGATGTCCCTTGTGACCGAGTGTCAGAGAGGGAACCCACGAGGTCACGAGATGTGTGCGCAGTGCGGGCGCCTCCTTGACCTGCTTGATGAGGTGCTCGAACTGGTTGAACTCGCCGCCGCCGGGGACGGGGAAATTGTGATACGCGGGTCCGTACGAGCCGGGCCCCATATCACCGGGGGAGAGGCCGAACTGGGCGCACTTCTCCGGGTAGACCCAGGAAGACCACCAAGAAGGCCAGTCCTTGCCGCCGAGACGTTCCATGTCCGAGAGCGTCCGTGCTCCGTGCATGAACACGAGGAGCTCGGCGATCGCCTTGCGCCAGAACGAGATCTTCCGGTCGGTGATGACCGGAAAGCCGTTTGCGAAGGGATAGACGAGGTCCGGTGCGGTGAGAAGCGTGTACGTCCCCTTGTCCTGGTGAGGATTTCGGGTGTACTCGCCTTCGGCAAGTACGCGGCGAAGCAAGTTCCTGTAGTTGTTGTCGGGTGTTCTTTCCGAAAACGGAAGGTAGGGCATTTATGTATCTCCTTTTCAAGGTTCGGGTCTGCGCGCATGGTACGTGTGCGAGAGAGTCGAGTCAACCATGCGTAAAGAGCGCTTTTTGTGTAGGATGTAGGTGTGAACGAAATCCAAAAAAACATAGAAAAGACAATCCATACCGCGTGCAAAACGCTGGGTTTTCCCGAAGTGAATTTTGTAGTGGAGCGACCTGCGGATATGTCACACGGCGACTACGCGACGAACGTTGCGTTGATGCTCGCAAAACAGGTTGGTGAAAAACCGTCAGAAATCGGAAACAGAATTGCGAAGGAACTCATATTATCTAAACCGGAGTGGGTTGATGAAATAAAAGTTGCGCCGGCGGGATTCATCAACATTACACTTTCACGAACATTTTTTACCGAAGCGCTTACAACAATTTTGAAAGAAGAAAACAAGTTCGGAGAGAACGGTGCGCTTTCCGGAAAGACGGTTATGGTGGAATATACACAACCCAACCCGTTCAAACCGTTTCACATCGGGCATCTCATGAGCAATACTATCGGCGAATCGCTCACGAGGATTTTTGAAAGTTCAGGCGCGCATGTTATCCGCGCAAACTATCAGGGCGATGTCGGTCTGCACGTCGCAAAAGCCTTGTGGGGTATGGCTACAAAAGGAATTGCAACCGATGATATCTCAGGAATCGGGGATGCGTATGCATACGGAAATGAAATGTACGAAACGGATGAAACCGCTCAAAAAGAGATCGTCGAGCTGAACAAAAAAGTGTACGCGCACGATGCAAGCATTGCCGACGTATATCAGCAGGGGCGGACGGCAACACTTGCGGCATTTGAAAAAATTTACGCGATGCTCGGTACGGTGTTTGATGAATACTTTTTCGAAAGCGACGTGTGGGAGAAGGGTGTTGCACTTGTCGAAGAAGGGCTACAAAAAAATATTTTCGAAAAAAGCGACGGCGCAATTATTTTTCCGGGAGAAAAATACGGACTACACACACGTGTCTTTATTACACGGGAACATATTCCGACCTACGAAGCGAAAGAGCTTGGGCTCGCGTTTCTCAAAACCCAGCGACGGGAATTTGACCTTTCTGTCACCGTGACCGCGGTTGAGCAGGAGCAGTACTTCACAGTGGTGTTTAAGGCGCTTGAACTCTTGCATCCGGAATTTGCCGGAAAATTCACACATGTGCATCATGGGATGATGTCGCTTGCCGGCGGCAAGATGTCGTCAAGAAAAGGAAAAGTGATTACCGGCGAGTCGCTTATACAAGACATGATCGCACGTGCGAAAGAAAAAGTGTCGGAGCGCGGTGTTGCGCATGAGGAAAAGATAGCGGAGCAGGTGGCCGTCGGAGCCATTAAGTACATGGTGCTCAAACAGGGTTTGGGAAAAAATATTGTCTTTGATGCCGATAAATCACTTTCATTTGAAGGTGACTCGGGTCCGTACCTGCAGTACACACTGACACGTGCGCGGTCTGTGTTGGCAAAGGCGGCGACGGAACAGGTGTCCGCGTCGTGTACACAAGATGTTCCGGAACTTTCAACACTCGAGCGATTCATCGAACGTTTTCCTGAAAAAGTGCAATACGCACTTGAAGAAAAAGAGCCGAGCGTAATTACGCAGTATCTCATCACGCTGTCGTCTGAATTTAATGCATGGTATGCGCAGGAGAAAATAGTCGACGCACAAGACTCGAAATCTCCTTACAAAATAAGCATCACACAGGCGACCGCCGCGGTTCTTGCAAAAGGTCTCTGGATTTTGGGTATCCCAATCCCTGAAAAAATGTAGTTTTTCTGCCTTGTTTTTTTGTACCATAAAAAATTAATGAAGAAACCACTCTTTATATTCATCATAGCGTGTATTGTTTTTCAGTTCGGGATTTCCCAAAGGGTTTTTGCCGCTACCCCTGCGACCATTGAAGTGTTGGGGGGAGGCGGAGGCGGAGGTGTGATTGCAAACAATGGAGGGGGTGGTGGAGGTGGAGGAGAATATCGCCGATGTCTCGAAACACTGACCGTGCAGTCATATACCGTGACTGTGGGTGTGGGAGGTACTGCAGACACCACAGGAGAAACCGACAGTACATTCGTCGGTACAGGAATTAGCATGAACGCAGACGGAGGAAACGGTTCGTCAGGTACCGCCGCGGGAAGCGCAGGAAGCGGCGGTGCGAGCACCAACTGTGATACAGCTGTTGCAAACTACGATGGAGGGACACCACAACCAGGAAATAGCACTACTACCGCGGACCCCGGTGGTGGAGCAGGAGGTGGTGCCGGATACGCCGGAAAAGGAGGCGACGGAGCGGTACCCTCTCCAACGGTCGGTGGAGGAGGAGGTGGAGGTGCAGGAGAGAGCGGTGCGGGTGGTAATGCGGGAACAGCACCGGGAGCCGGTTCTGCCGGAGCGGGCGGCGGCGGAGCCGGCGGCGTTGGTGTGACGTCACCCTACAGAGCAACAAGTGATGGCTCGGCCGGAACCCCCGCAACGTACCACATTGTGGGTGGAGGAGGCGGAGGTGGAGGCGACGACGCAACTCGCGGAGGCGCGTGCGGAGCACCAGGAGGCGGTTCAGGAGGAGCTGAATCTGCCGGTGCAGGTAACGGTTGTCGTGGAGAAGTCAGGGTTATCTATGTTGACTCCGAAATAGATGCAACGGGCGGCACACAAACGACAAGCGGTATTTATAGAATACACACGTTTACTACCTCAGGAACTTTTCAGGTGACAGCTATTAATTCAGCACCGACAGTGACCACAAGCGCCGCAACCGCAACCACAACAACTTCCGCACTGCTCAACGGCAATATTACCGACACAGGAGGCGTGAGTCCGACGGTTCGCGGTTTTGAGTGGGGAGATGATGATTGGGTGGGTAGCGAAGGAGTTCCTGACCACACCACAACTGAAACCCAAGGGGGAGGTTTTGGGACGGGAACTTTTGGTCACAATATCAGAGGGCTCATTGCGGGCAAGATATACTATTTTCGAGCCTATGCGACAAACTCTGAGGGTACGGGCTACGGAGACCTTTTGAACTTTACCGCAGGCGTAAACACGTCAACGGTGCGCTCACTCAAGCTTTTTGAAGGATTTTCTATAAAATTCGTTGACGGTACCATTAAACTGTATGCCTCCGACATGGCGTTTGGTGTTACCACCGACAGTAGTTACTGTCTCGGTGCTTCATCACAAAATGCGGTAGGAACCATTACCGGCACGGAGGGTTTGAACGCAACCGTGCGCGGCGTCATTTACAACAATTCAGAAGATCCGGAGCTGGTGAAAAATACTACAATTACAGCGGAGTACGGAAGTTTCGGCACCGGTCAATTTGCCGCAAGTATGACTTCTCTTTCAGACGGAGTGACCTACTACTACAGAACATACGCTTCAAGTCCGACCGGCACCGTCTACGGCGACATTTTGAGTTTTGTGTTTAGTTCATCTGCATGCTAGAGCGCGTGAAAAAAATTTTTACACTACACGCCGGTTTTCGAAACTTCTTCTAATAGTACTTCCGATTTCAGCAAAGAAACTAATGCTATATATATGAAACAACGAATCACCTTACTGACGGCCGTGTTTGTGATTGTCGCGGCGGTACTCGCAGGATATTTTTTGATACGTTCACGTACCGCGCAGTCGCCGACGCTGGGAAATACGCCGGGTACGCTGGAGACAACTCCGCGCGTGATTCCCGATGGTTGGAATGAATACCGAAACGAACAATACCGATTTTCACTCGCAGCTCCCGCAGGACTGACGGTAAAAGAATTTCCCGAAGGCGGTGCACTGACGGTGACGTTTGAGGACGTAGGGAGTGCGACCGGGTTTCAGATTTTTGTGCTGCCGTACGCCGAAGAGACAATTACCACACAGCGGTTTGTTTCGGACGTGCCGTCAGGAGTTTTGGAGGGGGAGGAGAAACGGTTCGTTGATTCTGCCGAGGCGGTGCAGTTCTGGAGCAAGGATGCGGCGCTCGGGGAGACGCGCGAGGTCTGGTTTATACATAACGGCTACCTGTACGAAGTAACAACCTTCAAACACCTTGACGGGTGGCTTCAGGATATTCTCTCAACATGGCGCTTTGAGTAGGTATCTGGTTTTGAAATACAGGGAATCTTTTGGTATTGTGTAGCCATATGAACAGAGCAGCAAAAGTCATTTTGTTTTTATTCTTTCTTCTTGTCGCATCGGTGGCGGTCGCCGGATATTTTTTCTGGCAGTACCGACAAACGAAAGAGCTTGCGGATAACCCGACGCAGGCCGAGGTAGAGCGTGTCGTTGATTTGGTTGCACAGCATGTCGTGTTGCCTGAAGAGACGCCGACGGTGGCGACCGTTACCAGTGTCGAAGAGCTCCGGGACCAGCCGTTTTTCAAAAATGCACAAAACGGGTATCAAGTGCTCGTGTATCAACAGACCGGACTGGCGGTGTTGTACGACCCAAATAACGACCGTGTTGTGAACATGGCGCAGATTAACCCAATTCCTGTTGATTCGGCGGATGTGGTACCGGAGACGCCAACGGAAGACGGAGACACGTCAACAGACACCGAAGACACGTCAGCGCAGCAGACAGACGAAACAGTGGTACAATAGGGCGGTACCACATATTTGGGGTATTTTATTGGACTATATATAGATATAGAGTATGGAAATGGACGCAACACCACAGGCAATGCCGGCCGATGAGCCTTCAAAAGGAGGAATGGGCAAAAAGATTTTAGTAGTCGTTATTATTCTCATTATTCTCGCGGCGGGAGTCTGGTACTGGATGTCACGGCCCGAGGAAGGATCGCCTGAGGCGGTCGCGCAGGAGGTTGAGCAAACGGTCGCGGAAGTGTCGCGCGTGATGGTGCTTCCTGACGAGACACCGACGGTGGGAACGGTCACAGACCCGGCGGTTTTCGCAGGTCAGGCATTCTTTGAAGGCGTACAGGCGGGCGACAAGATTTTGGTCTACCCGACGAAGGGGATGGTTGTTTTGTACAGCATGGCACTCGGAAAGATTCTCGGGGTCGCACCGCTTTCAGTCGGCGCGGTCGCAGGTGCAACAACCGACACTGACATTGAAGCTGAAGCGGACGTTGTTTCGGAAGAATAATTTTTTTCGCGTGTCGGGTGTGTTGTGCAGCGGTATGGCGCTACCTGTTTTTGTGTGCGCAACGGACAGGGTCTTTCGTTGTGGATTAGAGAATTCTCTGTCTCCTAAGTGTTCGCCGCCGAGACAGATATATGAAGGGCAACGAGAGAAGTAGGGAAGTGTTCTGGTATTTTCAGCCGTTTTTCCGGGCACGGTAAGGATGATATGATGATTTTTGTATGGAAGAATTTACGAAAAGCGACGCCTGTAAGCGGGAGGAGGAGATACTGAAACAGTGGAACGAAAACGGTATTTTCCAAAAAACCCTTGCAAAGACGTCCCCAAAAGGCGAGTTTATTTTCTATGAAGGACCACCGACAGCCAATGCTCGTCCGGGGCTACACCACCTTATCTCCCGCGCCTTTAAAGACGTGATTCCGCGGTACAAAACGATGCGGGGTTTTCACGTCCGCAGAAAGGCCGGCTGGGATACGCACGGGCTTCCTGTTGAGATTGCGGTGGAAAAATCTCTGGGACTGACGTCAAAAAAACAAATCGAAGAATACGGTGTGGCGAAATTTAATGAACAGTGCAAACAAGATGTCTGGAAGTACATTAACGAGTGGCAGAAGTTCACTGAACGCATTGGTTATTGGCTGGATTTTGATAATGCGTACATCACGTACTATCCATCGTATATAGAGTCGCTCTGGAATATCGTTGCGCACGTGCACTCACGCGGGCTTTTGTACAAAGACTATAAGGTGGTGCCGTGGTGTCCGCGATGCGGAACGGCGCTTTCGTCGCATGAACTGGCGCTCGGATACGAGGACGTCAAAGACATTTCGGTATACGTGAAATTTAAAATTGTCGGTGAAGCGGATACGTATCTGCTTGCATGGACGACGACGCCGTGGACGCTTCCCGGAAACATCGGTCTTGCGGTGCGCGAAGATATACCGTACGTGAAAGTGTCACTCAACGGAGAGTTGTTGTGGCTTGCGCAAGCGCGTCTGTCGGTGCTTGAGGGCGACTACACGATAGTGGAAGAAACTTTAGGCAAGGAACTTGTCGGAAAAGCATACGAACCGTTGTATCCGTACACGGGAGTACTCATACAGGGCGCCGAGAAAGAAAAAATGAAGAATGCGTACAAGGTGTACGCCGCTGATTTTGTCACAACGGAGGACGGTACGGGCATTGTGCA
>CAYUSN010000006.1:0-21101 GCA_964447415.1 uncultured Candidatus Saccharibacteria bacterium | reverse complement strand
TTTCCCGCGGACTTGTGGGCCACTGGACGTTTGATGGAAAGAATATGGTTTCAAACGTTGCGGACTCAAGCGGGCAAGGAAACACGGGGAGATTGATTTTAGGTGCGACAGGGAATACTGCAACAACAACCACAATGGGGGTTTTGGGGCAGGCGTTGTTGCTTGACGGAGTAAGTGATGAGGTGGTTGTTGGTGCCCCTGTGACAACACAAATTACGAACGTAGCTTTATCTGCGTGGGTGTACTGGAAAGGTGTGTCACAAACAGCCGTGATTGTATATAACGGAAACTCTGGATCGAACGGGTATGGACTTTTTGTGTCGAACGGTGCTTGTGGAAGCGGGAGTGAGATAGGGGTCCTTATAGGCGGAGTCTCGTGCGATGCAGTAGCTTCTAACACGACACTCCCTTCAAACCGATGGGTTCACCTTGTGTTGACCAGAGATACAACAACATGGCGACTATACCTAGATGGGGCAGAGATTGATACAGGTACGACGAACCCGAATACCCCAACCACACGAACAGTTATGGGCGGAAACGGTTTGGGGGCGAACGCTTTTAATGGGAGTATTGACGACGTTCGCGTATACGACCGTGCACTTTCCGCCGAAGAAGTGAAACGGCTCTATACCATGGGGGCGAAAGGGGCGAAAGCAGGAACCGCGCCCGCGAGTGGAACACTCTCGGCAACCGGCGGACTCGTCGGCCACTGGACGTTTGACGGCAAGCACATGATATCGAACGTACAGGACAGTAGTGGCAATGCTTTGCATGGGACGCTTACAAATTTCACTGCCACGACCACGACGATCGGTCGCATCGGACAGGCACTCGAGTTTGATGGGACGAACGATTATGTAACAGTTGAATCACCCAATATGCCGACACAGGACCTCACGATCGCTTTTTGGGCAAAAGTTTCATCGTTCTCAAACGGACCAACTGCAATCATGATTTCAAATGGAAGTGGAACAGAAAATGAAATCTGGTTCGGCTTTCATTCATCAAGTGGTGCTCCAGGTATATCAGTCGACGGGGCACTTGCGATTTACGGTTCAACCGGAATCGGATTAAATAATTGGGGACACGTTGCGTTTACCCGCGCCGGGAGTTCGGGAAAAATCTACCTAAACGGCGAGGAAATCGGCACGGTTACAGATGGGGACACACTCAACTTTTCAACATGCCCCCTTTATTTTGGTCTTGATGTTGATAGTGGTTGTGCAACTGGACCGGGGAATTACCTAAAAGGGTTACTTGACGATGTGCGCATCTACAACCGCGCGCTGTCTGCTGAAGAAGTAAAACGGCTCTACACGGCAGGAGCATCAGGTTTGAAAGCAGGAACCGCGCCGACAGGCGGGACACTCTCTGCAACCGGTGGACTTGTCGGTCATTGGACGTTTGACGGCAAGTATATGATTTCAAACGTCGCGGACGCGAGCGGAAGTGGAAACAATGGACGACTTATTCTTGGCGCAACGGGAAACACCGCGACCACAAGTGTTATCGGAAAACTTGGTCAGGCGCTTTCGTTTGACGGGATAAATGACTATGTCTCAGTGGCCGGCGGGGGAGGTCTTAATAATCTTGAAACAGGGTCAATTTCTTTGTGGGCCCGCTGGGACGGAACGCAAGATGCGGGATACCAGAACAGTAAGTATGGCTGTGTCATCGGAAGGCAAAAAGATGCGGCGTTTTCAAACCAAACAATCGGGCTAAATGGGAGTGATCCGGCGACCGCAGTGATACGCTGGGTTCCTTATTTGTATAACCAAAGCGCGGTGACGGGGAGCACTGCGGTTGGAAATGGTGTATGGAGACACGTGGTGGTCACGTACTCATCGGGAAGTCACAGGCTTTATCTGGACGGCGTTCAAAATGGAACCGGTGTCACTGCGGGTGATATATCTGATGATAGTAGTATCGTTCTTTCTCTCGGCGGATGGATTGACGCGGGAGAATGCTATTTTAAAGGGAGCCTTGATGATGTTCGCGTTTATAATCGTATTTTATCTGCGGAAGAGGTGACACGTCTCTACACGGCGGGACAGTAGGGTATACTGGGGCGTTTAAGGGTATGAGAGTTTTTTCCGTAACAAAGTGGGGGCTTGCGGCGGCGTTTCTCACCGTCGCTGTTTTCCACGCAGATGCGGCAACCGTCACCGCCGGTCTCACGATTTATTCTCCCGGTCTTCAAAACGGACTCGTCGGTCACTGGACGTTTGACGGCAAGGATATGGTTTCAAATGTCGCGGATGCAAGCAGTGGGGGAAACACGGGGAGACTTATTCTCAGCACGTCGGGAAATACGGCAACAACAACCGCAAACGGTCCTATCGGTCAAGCGCTGATGTTCGACGGCACAAATGATTATGTGACTATCGCCGATGACACATCGCTTGATGTGACAAGCGCTATTACCGTTGCGGGGTGGGTTAAATTGGATATTAAAACCAGAAACCAAGGCGTCGCATACAAGGGCTCGTTTGCCAACGCGTTCGGTCCATGGGCGCTTTCCTACACACAGTCATCATCCCCTGACGGATTTTACTGGACTATCGGCAACAGTGCGCTTATCGCAATTACAAGCGACGCGTCAGCCGATGTCTGGTATCACGTCGCCGGAACGTATGACGGACAGACCGCCCGCGTATATCTCAACGGTGTCCTTGAAGATAGCGACGCATATGGGTCTCCCACAAACCTCGCAACAGACAATAACACAGTGCAACTCGGCCGCTATTTTGGCACCAGCGTAAACCGTTATCTACAGGGTGCTCTTGATGATGTGCGCATTTATAATAGGGCACTTTCTCCGAGTGAGGTAAAACGTCTGTATATGCTCGGTGCGGGGATGCGTTTCGGCACACCTGTAGCGGTGAACACAGGGTCGGGCCAGGGGCTTGTCGGCCATTGGACATTTGACGGAAAAAATTTGATTTCAAATGCGACGGATTCAAGCGGACAGGGTAAGCACGGTGTGTTGTTTTCAGATACGGTGGGTCAGACGGCAACAACAACCGCACCCGGAGTGCTCGGTCAGGGGCTTGTGTTCGATGGTGTTGATGACTGGATAAATATTACCGACACAACCAATTTTACGGCGTATACAATTTCCGCGTGGGTAAAACCGGCTGCTTCCGGCAATCAAAATATTTTGGTGTATACACAAAGCAGTCCGTTAACGACATGGTCGCATCAAATCAGGATTTCGAGCGGTACCGCCCAGCACTACACCTACGATGGAGGGTTACACTATGTTACGGGCTCAACGCCGATTACTCCTGGTTCCTGGTACCACATAGTTGCCACGGCGAAAAACGGTGGAACGGCTCGTTTATACGTTAATGGTGTAGAAGAAGGGTCACCTGCGTCCGGTTTAGGAACACTGTGGAATGATGGAGAGTACTGGTTTGTCGGTTCAAATTCAGGACACAGTATGGGGTATTTCAACGGTCTTATGGATGACGTTCGTTTATACAACCGCGCGCTTACTCCTGATGAAATCAAGCACCTCTATCAGTCCGGCGTCGGAGCGAGGATTACTCCCCAGTGATGACGGACCGGTTCTGTTCGACGCTATTATCAATGGTGTTTGAGGCTGCGACCGCACGCTTGTGTGCGGGTATCTTGTGTGGTATCTTTTTGGCACCCCACGGGGGCATTTTTCTTGAGCACATATGACGACAGTCAATCAACTGACAAAGAGGGGGCGACGGAAGGTGGGCAAAAAAGCAAAAACCACCGGTCTTCGCCGTGGTTTCAACACGCTCACAAACCGACCGACGCGGTATGTTTCTCCGTTTAAACGCGGAGTATGCACGCAGGTCAAAACTACGACGCCGAAAAAACCGAACTCGGCCATCCGTAAAATTGCGCGCGTGCGCCTTACCAACGGACAGGAAATCACCGCATACATTCCGGGCATGGGACACAAACTGCAGGAACACTCGGTGGTCTTGGTGCGCGGCGGACGCGTAAAAGATATCGGTGTTCGCTACACGATTGTGCGCGGCACGCTTGATGCGGAGGGTGTTGAGAAGCGTATGAAAGGGCGCTCACATTACGGGGCTAAGAAACCGAAGGCCAAGTAAGCACGAAATTCGAAGCACGAATCTCGAAACAAATTAGAAGCACGAATGTCAGAAAATATTCAAAACCTTTAGGATTTAGAAATTAGATATTGTTTCGGATTTCGATATTCGAATTTCGGATTTTCCAAAAATTATGCGCCGACGTCTTAAAGAAAGAGAAAAACACCCCGTACGTCCTGACCGTGTCTACAACTCGGTCACCATCTCCAAGCTTATTTCGCACGTCATCAAACACGGAAAGAAAAGCGTTGCACAGCGTGCCGTCTACGGCGCACTCGATCTTTTGAAGAGCGAACACGACGTAAAGGACCCTGCAGCGCTTATTGAAACGGCAATTCAGAACGTTGCACCCGCAATGGAGGTGCGCTCACGGCGCGTCGGAGGCGCCAACTATCAGGTGCCGTTCCCGGTCCGTCCCGAACGGCAACTTGCACTTGCACTGCGCTGGATTTTGGAAGGTGCGCGCGCAAAAAAAGGCTCTGATTTTTCAAAACGGCTTGCCGATGAGCTGTTTGCCGCGTCAAAGGGTGAGGGAGGCGCAATGACCAAGCGCGAAAACGTGCACCGTATGGCGGAGGCAAACAAGGCATTCGCTCACTTTGCATTTGCACGGCAGAAAAAGCCGGCGATGAAATAATTCTTCTCCTTAGCAGATCAGCTCTTTTTTCATGAACCGAGATTATCCATTGGAGAAAGTACGCAACTTCGGAATTGTTGCGCACATTGACGCCGGCAAGACCACTGTGTCCGAGCGTGTGCTTTTTTACACGGGTGTGTCGCATAAAATCGGGGAAGTGCACGAGGGCGAGGCGGTCATGGACTGGATGGAACAAGAGCGTGAGCGCGGTATCACCATTACCGCCGCTGCAACGACGTGCTTTTGGACACCCTCGTATGATGCGAGCAACACGGAACGCAAGCACCGTTTCAATCTCATTGATACTCCCGGCCACATTGACTTCACTATTGAGGTGAAACGTTCACTTCGCGTTTTGGACGGCGCAGTCGTCGTGTTTGACGGTGTGTCGGGCGTTGAACCGCAGTCGGAAACGAACTGGCGCTATGCCGACGAAGGAAAAGTGCCGCGCATGTGTTTCATCAACAAACTTGACCGCACAGGCGCTTCGTTTGAACGCTCATACAAATCAATTCTTGACCGTCTCACCACAAAGGCGGTTCGCATGCAGATTCCGATCGGCGAGGAAGACAAACACGAAGGTGTTGTGGACCTGCTTACGATGAAGGCCGTGTACTTTGAGGGCAACATGGGCAACACGTTGCGTTTTGACGACATTCCCGAACATCTGAAAGCAGATGCCGAAAAATATCGTCACGAACTCATCGAAAAGATTGTTGAACAGGACGAAGACGCGATGAACGGCTATCTCGAAGGAAAAGAGCCTGAACTTCCCGAACTCAAACGCATTATGCGTAAGGCGGTTATTGCAAACGAAATTGTTCCGGTATTTACCGGATCGGCCCTCAAAAACAAAGGTGTTCAGCTTGTGCTTGATGCCGTTGTCGATTATCTCCCGTCACCGCTTGATGTGCCTCCAACAGAGGGTGTACATCCGGACACCGGGGAAGGGCTTACGCGCGAGACATCGGACACCGCGCCGTTTGCAGCGCTTGCATTTAAGGTGCAGACCGACCCGTTTGTGGGGCAACTCACATTCTTCCGTGTGTACTCCGGAACCGTTGAGGCTGGTTCGTACATTTACAACAGCCGCACACAGACGAAAGAGCGTCTCGGACGCATCGTGCGTCTGCATGCAAACGAACGCGAGGAAGTGAAAAAAGTGTTTGCCGGAGAAATTGCGGCGGCCGTGGGGCTCAAAGACACAAAAACGTCAGACACGCTGTGTGACGAGAACAATCCGATTGTGCTGGATCCGATTAAAGTTCCGGAACCGGTTATTTCACTCCGCATTGAACCGAAGACGAAAGCGGACCAGGAAAAACTCGGCATGGCGCTCAAACGTCTTGCCGATGAAGACCCGACCTTCCGCGTTTCAACCGATCAGGAAACGCTTGAAACGATTATTGCGGGCATGGGCGAGCTGCACTTGGAAGTGCTCGTGGAGCGCATGCGCCGTGAATTTTCAGTTGATGCAAACGTCGGCAAACCGCAGGTGGCGTACCGCGAAACTATTTTGGGCACGGCGGACGTTGAAAACAAATACATCAAACAAACAGGAGGTCGCGGCCAGTATGGTCACGTCAAAATCCGCGTTAAACCGATGGACACGTCGGTTGCGGAGGAGGATTTGCCGAAGAACACAAAGCGCGAAGACGGACTGGAGTTCATCAACTCGATTAAGGGAGGTGTTATTCCGCAGGAATACATTCCGGCTGTTCAAAAGGGTCTCAAAGAGGCGATGGACCGCGGTGTGCTTGCAGGGTTCCGACTTGTAAACATCTCGGTTGATCTCTACGACGGTTCGTACCACGAAGTGGACTCCTCAGAAATTGCATTTAAAATCTCGGCATCACAGGCGCTGCAGGAGGCGGTGCAAAAGGCGCGTCCGGTGTTGCTTGAGCCGGTCATGAAAGTGGAAGTTGTGGTTCCGGAGCAGTTCATGGGTGATATCACCGGAAATCTCTCGTCAAAGCGCGGACAAATTCAGGGGATGGAAGATCGCGGGCAGCTCAAGGCGGTCAAGGCGCTCGTACCGCTCTCTGAAATGTTCGGATATACCACACAGCTCCGCTCAATGACCGAGGGTCGCGGAAACTCAACAATGGAATTTGATCACTACGAAGTGGTGCCTGACAACGTCGCAAAGGGAATTATTGAGACACGATCGAAATAATGTATACAGGCAACCACCGTCCCGGTGTATCGGGACGGTGGTTTTGAATTCATGTACTTTTTATATCATCCGTGCTATAGTCACCGGGTTATTAGCCCTGTTTCGGGAGTATCGCAATACACCGGAGGAGGGGAAGTTAGCATAGTATGGAAGGAGCAAAATTGTACGTCGGCAACCTTAGCTACGGAACGACTGAAGAGTCGCTTCGCGAGCACTTTGGACAAGCTGGCTCAGTCGCATCAGCGACAATTATTCGCGACAAGATGACCGGCCGTTCAAAAGGTTTCGGGTTCGTTGAGATGGCATCCGCCGACGAGGCGCAGAAAGCAATCGAGATGTTCCACGAGAAGGAGTTTGACGGACGTCCGCTGACGGTGAACGTCGCACGTCCGATGACCGAGCGTCCTCCGCGTCGTGACAACTACGACAACGGTGGCCGCTGGTAATACCATCGACTGTAGAAAAACCGGGGGCTTTTGCCTCCGGTTTTTCGTTTTCCCCATATTTTCCCCACATAAAATTGATGACGCCAAAAAGACCTTATTTTAAGCCGTAAAAAATAACGATTGTACGGCTTAAAATAAGGCCACTTTTGCTTGACAGCAAGCTTCCTGCAAGTATAATAGCCGTACTGAATATGATTACTTCAATTAACTGCATACCGCGGAGCATATAGATGCGAGCCCTTGTGGTGCGCCTCGAAATCCTCCGCTCAAAAAGCGGTTTTTTTGTTCTCATAGACAGTCGATGCACTTTGACAACTGCATAGAAAACAATAAAGAATCAATGTTTATTTTGCGTAAGCAAAATAGACGCAGGTATCTTGTGCGGCTCATCTAGCGCCGCACGAGAAATCAACAATGTGCAGCGCGCAGCAATGCGTGGTGCACGAACCGTATGCGCATGTAGGTGCGTGTGCGGCAAAGACGGTTTTTAGATTTCCTAACGGGAGATCTAAAGGGCGTATGGTGGATGCCTTGGTTCTATGTGGCGATGAAGGACGTGGTGTAACTGCGATAAGCTTCGGGGAGGTGTTAAGCAACCTTTGATCCGAAGATTTCCGAATGGGGAAACCCTGTCGAGCAACCCTCGATAACCGACGCAGTAATGCGCGGAGCATACCCTGGGAAGTGAAACATCTCAGTACCAGGAGGAAAAGAAAACAATTGTCATTCCCTTAGTAGCGGCGAGCGAAACGGGAGAAGCCCAAACCACACTGTACTTGTATAGTGTGGCGTTGTAGGGCGGTAACGCCTGTTTTTAACAAGGAGAAAGTTACAAAACACATCTTTAGTCGAATGCGCTGGAAAGCGCAATCCCAGAGGGTAACAGTCCCGTAGACGAAAAAGATGTGTCTTTCTAGTTACCGTTCCTGAGTACCTCAAGACACGAATAGCTTGGGGGAATCCGCCGGAACTAACCGGCAAGGCTACATACACATAGAGACCGATAGTGAACTAGTACCGCGAGGGAAAGGTGAAAAGAACCCCGGATAGGGGAGTGAAATAGATCTGAAACCATACGCCTACAAGGAGTCAGAGCGGACACATCACACTGCGTGTGATGCAAGCACGAAACTCGAAATACGAATCTCGAAACAAATTCTAAATCAGAAATTCTAATGTGTAAAACATTCGGATTTTAAAATCTTGGATATTGTTTCGGATTTCGATATTCGAATTTCGGATTTGCACATCGTGCGTGGCGCGATGTGCCCGTTATGGCGTGCCTATTGAAGAATGAGCCAACGAGTTTAAGTATGCGGCGAAGCTAAATCCTTTGTCGGATGAAGCTGCAGGGAAACCGAGTGTTAATAGCGCGTACTTTGAAAGCAAGGAGGTCGGACGTGTAGGTGAGCAATCACACACGCGTTCGGCATTCTCGCTTTCAAAAGGTCGTATACTTAAGACCCGAAGCTAGGTGAGCTACCCATGAGCAGGGTGAACTTTGTCGAAAGATGAAGGGAGGCCCGAACCGGTTGATGGTGCAAAATCTTCGGATGACTTGTGGGTTGGAGTGAAAAGCTTATCGAACCTAGTAATAGCTGGTTCTCTCCGAAACAGCTTTTGGGCTGGCGTACAGCGTATCTCTTGGGGGTAGAGCACTGGATGGTCCGGATAGGGAGAAATCTCGCTGGACCAATCAAACTCCGAATACCGAGAGTAACTACTGTGCAGTTAGACCGTGGGGGCTAAGCTCCACTGGTCAAAAGGGAAACAGCCCTTGATCTCAAGTTAAGGTCCCAAAATCGATGCTAAGTGCAAGTCGAGGAGGTGGAATTTCTCAGACACTGAGGAAGTTGGCTTAGAAGCAGCCATCTTTTAAAGAAAGCGTAACAGCTCACTCACTCAGAGATTCCGCGCCACAGACTATCGGGGCTAAGCATCGTACCGAAACTGAGGATGATATGTGCGTTCGCGCATGTGTCGTGGTAGGAGAGCATTTCCATCTGCGATGAAGCCGAAGGCGTGAGCCACGGTGGAGCGATGGGAAGAGAGAATGTTGGTACAAGTAACCGCAATGCGGGTGAAATACCCGCACGCCGAAAGAACAAGGTTTCCTTCGCGATGGTAATCAGCGAAGGGTTAGTCGGGCCTAAGTGGATGGCGAAAGCCGGACATGATGGACACACGGTTAATATTCCGTGACTCGGCTGTAATTCGATGGAGAGACGGAGTGAAGTATATATCGCACATTATTGGATTTGTGTCGGGCATGCGAGGAGGTCTGTTTGGTAAATCCGGCAGACACTACTCCAGAGGCATGTTCGGGAACCCAATCTACGGAACGGGGAACGATATAAAGCGCGCTTCCAAGAAAATCTTCTAAGGTTAATTACAGACGACCCGTACCGCAAACCGACTCCGGTGTTCAGCTCGAGTAGAGTAAGGCGAACGAGTGAGAGGTCCTCAAGGAACTCGGCAAAAAAGCGACCGTAAGTTAGCAATAAGGTCTGCCTGCGCAGCAGTGCGTGGGCCGCAGCTAAAGTCTTCCTGGCGACTGTTTATCAAAAACACAGCTCCCTGCGAACTCGCAAGAGGATGTATAGGGGGTGACACCTGACCAATGCCAGAAGGTCAAGTATGGAGGGTCTGTGCCGCAAGGTACAGGCTGAACTATATAAGCCCTGGTGAATGTCGGCCGTAACTATAACGGTCCTAAGGTAGCGCAATTCCTTGTCAGGTAAGTTCTGACGCGCACGAATGGTGTAACGACTGGGAAACTGTCTCGAGGACTCGCTCGGTGAAAATACAATGGGGGTGAAGATGCCCTCTACCTGCAGCTAGACGAAAAGACCCCAGAAGCTTTACTACAGCTTGATATTGGGCATACGAACTGACTGCGTAGCATAGGTGGGAGACTTTGATGTGCTGATTTCGGTTGGCATTGAGTCGTCAGTGAAATACCACTCTGTTGTGTTTGTATGTTCTAACCCGGACGGCAAAAACGGTCGGGAACAGTATCTGGCAGGTAGTTTGTTTGGGGCGAATCCCTCCTAAAAAGTAACGGAGGGGTCTATAAAGGTCAGCTAGGCGCGAATGGAAACCGTGCCGATAGTGTAATGGCACAAGCTGGCTTAACTGCAAGACGGACATGTCGAGCAGATACGAAAGTAGAGCATAGTGATCCTATCTTCCGCATTAGATGCTGGGAGTGCTCAACGGATAAAAGCTACTCTGGGGATAACAGGCTGGTACCACCCGAGCGTCCATAGCGACGGTGGTGTTCGGCACCTCGATGTCGGCTCACCTTATCCTGGTGGTGGAGAAGCTACCAAGGGTTTGGCTGTTCGCCAATTAAAAAGGTACGCGAGCTGGGTTCAGACCGTCGGAGAATCAAGCACGAATCTCGAAACACGAAACTCGAAACAAATTCGAAATCAGAAATTCTAATGTTTTACACATTCGGATTTCGATAGTAGATATTGTCTCGGATTTCGATATTCGGATTTCGGATTTTGATTTTCAGACAGTCTGAATCCCATCGATGACATATATATCCCAAAATTCTTTTCGTCTTTAACAGATATTCAAAAGGAAACAATCACATCACGGCGGTCACATCCAGTAATGGGTGCCGATCAAGTTGAACATATCGGAAAAATCTCGTGCTAACGAGACAATTCCGAGGGAACGTGCATACGCACACCCGTAGAGACTGCAATTCAACTATCCGAATCTATTCGGATAAAGGTCCAGTCCAATGCAACGAGCGATCGTTGAAAACATGCGTGAGACAGGTTGGTCTCCTATCTGCTGCAGGCGTCGATTCTTGAGAAGAGTCGTTTCTAGTACGAGAGGACCGAAACGAACTGACCTCTGGTGTGGCAGCTGTACCGCCTTGGTGCACCGCTGCGTAGCTATGTCGGGAATGGATAACCTCTGAAAGCATCTAAGAGGGAAGCCAACTTCAAGATTAGGAATCATAGACCCGTGAGAGATGATCACGTTGATAGGTGTTAGGTGTACGCACAGTAATGTGTTGAGCCGAGACATACTAATTCGTCGACATCTCCTGTTAGGTAATCTGAAAATCGTCACAATTGTCAGATTCTTTATTGTTACAACTATTGAAGAATGGTGGGCTTCCCTCTGTTCACGCCTTGTGAGGCGTCGGAGCATTTGAGGGATCTTATGCACCGGCGTCTTCACCGTTATCCGCGGACTTCCTGCTAACACCAGGACGTATTCGGACGACGAATCCCTCGGGTGGAGACAAAGGAACGTCAGAGGACACAATCCGATGACAAGAGAGCGGTCGAAAAGCCGTTCGGAGGGAAGCCCATCATTGCCGTTCTTTTGATTGAACATGCGGACGTAGCTCAACGTCAGAGCGCCCTGCGCAGGATGGGGAGGTTACAGGTACAATTCCTGTCGTCCGCACCATTCTTCAGTAGTTGTTTCTATGCGGTTTGTCCTTTGAAAATTTCGTGCTGGTGTGAGACAGTGGAAAACCACTGTCGAGCCGACCCCAATTTTTAAAGAACTGAGGTCGGGTGCAGACGGTGGGGTCACCCACGAATAATTTTCTACTGAAAATTTTCGCGGGCCAACCTCGGCCCGTCGGCATTCGGTCTTGCGAAGCAGTGCTTCTCACCCGTTCTATTCCGAAACAGGAAGCATGCCCCGCAGTGAAATTTGAAAACAGAATATATTGATGAGTGTTGCGTGCTGGTGGTTTAACGGTGGGGTCACACCCGTTCTCATTCCGAACACGGAAGTTAAGACCACTAGTGCCGATGGTAGTCCGCAAGGGCGAGAGTAGGTAGCCGCCAGCACAGAGTACTCATCTATTTCAAATTTCTACTGCGGGGTTAAGACCGCGAGTAGCTTAGGTAGTCTCGCCTCGGCGAGAGTATGGCACGTCCAGCACTTACGGATGTAAGTGCTGGATAAACCGCCAGCACGAAGTTTTCAAACAACACACACCCCGCGCACATAAACGTGCGCGGGGTGTTGTGCTATTCTGTGTGTATGACATGGGCATCGCGCAGGCAGGGCTGGTATCTCCTCGGCACCATTGTGGTGCTCGGGGCTCTCGTCGGCATTCCGCTGTTTTTCTATTTGTACGAAGAACCGACGTGCCGAGACGGCATACAAAACGGCCTGGAGGAGGGGGTAGACTGCGGCGGTTCGTGCGCGCTTGTGTGTGATTTTCAGGCTGTTGCGCCGATTGTCCACTGGAGTCAGGAGTTTATGATTGTGCCGGGTGTGTACACCGTTGTTGCGCTCGTGGAGAATGCAAATGACGCATTTCAGTCGGAAAAAGTTCCGTATGTGTTTCGTCTCTATGATTCAAAGAATGTCCTTGTTTCGGAGCGGTTCGGGAGTATGGATATTCCTCCACACACGGTGATTCCTGTGTTTGAAACCGGTATTCAGACTGGGGAACGCATACCGACACGCGTCGTATTCTCTTTTGAAAAAGAACCCGAATGGGTCCGTTCGTTATTTGAAATTCCTGATATTGATGTGGTGTCCCGCAGATTTGACGAGACAAGCAGTGCACCACGGCTGTTGGTAACGCTTCGCAACAACACGCTCGATACGTTTCTGAAAGTTCCCGTGGTGGTCGTACTGTACGACGCAACCGATAACGCGATTCATGCGTCGCGGACCGTCGTGCCGAGCATCGGGGGAACATCCGATGTCGATATCGTCTTTACCTGGCCGCAGCAGTTCACCTCATCAATTGCGCGTATTGAGGTGACCCCGCTGTTTTCTCTTCCTCAGTAATATCGTATGTCGTTTACTGCGTTGCGCTCTATTGACTGGGTGCTTCTTGCCGCCGCTCTCGCACTCTCGTGTGCAGGGTTGGTGACGATGAACTCGTTTATCGAGCCGAACACTTTTTTTGAACAACAGGTGGTCTGGCTTCTGATTTCACTTGCGGTGTTCTTCAGTGCATCGCTTGTTGACTGGCGGTTTCTGCGCAACACGTGGGTTGTGGTGACGCTCCTCTCTCTGTCTCTACTGTCGTTAATCCTGCTTTTTTTTCTCGGCACGACAACGCTCGGTGCGCTGTCCCGCTTTGACCTCGGTGTCTTTTTCATTCAGCCGTCTGATCCGGCGAAACTTATCCTGGTGATTTTGCTTGCGAAATATTTTTCACGCAGACACGTCGAAATTGCGCACATCCGGCACATTCTCGTGTCGGGTCTGTATGCGTTTCTATTCTTCGTGCTCTTGTTTATCCAGCCGGATTTCGGCGGCGCCATCGTGGTGTTTTTCTTGTGGCTCGGCATGGTCTTGGTTTCGGGAATCTCAAAAAAACACCTTGCACTTGTGTTTTGTATAGGCGCGCTTGCATTCGGGCTGTTGTGGGGCTTCGTGTTTCAGGACTACCAGAAGGCGCGCATCAGAACGTTCCTCAACCCGCTGACGGACATTCAAGGAGCCGGGTATAACGCATACCAATCCACCATAACGGTAGGTTCCGGACAGCTTTTGGGGAAGGGAATCGGATTTGGTACGCAATCGCGCCTGCAGTTCTTGCCGGAGTATGAAACGGACTTTATCTTCGGTGCATTTGCCGAGGAGTGGGGCTTTATCGGTATTCTCTTTTTACTTCTGTGTTTTGCAATTGTCGTGTGGCGCATTATGCAGGGTGCGTTTTTAGGCGCGACCAACTTTGAAATTCTGTTTGCGGTCGGCGTGGCGCTTTCGATTGCGGCGCCTGCGGCGATTCACATCGGCATGAACATCGGACTGCTGCCGGTGACCGGTACGGTGCTGCCGTTTGTTTCTTACGGCGGAAGCCACCTTGTCGTTGAGTTTCTTTCTTTAGGAATGTTAAACGGCATGCGCCGGTACCGGCGTGATGTGCACCGAGAACTGCTGACATAGCAAAAAACCGCCATACGGCGGTTTTTTCAAACAGAGAAATTTTTTAACTCTCAAACTTTCCGACAACAAATTCAAACAAACCATCTGCGTTAAAGTCGGTTCCTCCCGGGCATGACCACCCCGGGGATAGCTGGTGTGCACCGTTACTTACCTCCATATCAGAAACCCCGAGGACATAGAAAGGACCGCGCTCAGGAGGACACCCCATCGATCCCGCAGGGAATCGGTAGTAGCGAAGGTTTAATTGAGACGTGTCGCCGACGGTACCAATCGGGTCAAAGACATGTCCTTGCATGTATTTTGCCGTTACCAGTGATGTTAAGAAGTCTCCGTCATATGGTGTATCCCAAACATTCGTTCCATCTCCGGACTGCATGTCAATTTGATACTCATTGTCAGTATCAGCATCAGGATAGTGTTGTGCCGTTGTAAAATACAGTTCTAGACCGGTTTGCAATTCACGAATGGAAGAAATACGTTTTGAATCACGTGCGTTTTTCCGCGCACTGTTGACTGATGAAAGAATGACGCTTGAGAGGAGCGCAATAATGCTTATTGACACGAGAATCTCGATAAGCGTAAATCCGGCACTCAATAACGGGGTGTTCCTTTTCGATGTATTTTGAGTTGAGTGCTGGATAAATCCGCTGGTGTGTGAAGTGTGGTGCATAAATAACTATGATTGTCCGGAAAACCCGGGCGGAATAACTTTTTGCGTATTGAGCGGCGGTTCTTGTACGGTTCTGAAAAACAGAAATGCGGCAACCGAAAAACACACGAGTCCGGTCATCAAAAGCATCAGCCGTGCACTGCCGACTGATTTTGCAATGCCGTTCCGTACTAGAAACATCACAAGCGCTCCCTCGGATTTTCTCAGGGGAATGGGCGCTATCGGCTGTTCGTCAAACACAACATCTACCATGCTGTGTATGGTATAGGTCAGCGGGTCTTTTGTCGAATAGCGCCGTGTGGACTAGCTATAGAGGGTGAGGGTTTCTGAAAGCATGCGCTCGGACGAGAACAGGGAGACAACTTTTTTATGGTGTGCGCGGCCGAAGACAGTGCGAAGGTCAGCATTCTCCGAGAGTTTTGTCAGCGCATCTGCAAGCGCAGCTGCGTCAGAAATCGGCTCAACAAAGCCGTTTTTTCCGTTCTCGAGCACTTCAGGAATGCCGCCGGTGTGTGTCGCAACACACGGAATCTCTGCGACGCCCGCTTCCAGAAGTACGTACGGGACACCTTCCTTCAGAGACGGAAGCAGAAAGATGTCAAAACCTTTGTAGTAGGTGCGTCCGTCAGGAACAAAACCGAGCATACTTACGTACGAGGATGCCTGTGCGCGCGATATATATTCTTTAATATCCCGACGCAGCTCACCGTCTCCCATGAGTGTGTAAAAAATTTTTCGCTCCGTACGGCTGTTGTGAAGTACCACGGCGTCGATGCCCGCGGTCAAGTTTTTGTTTTTTGTCAGCTCCGCGTTTGTCAGTACCCACACATCGTGTTCGTGCGCCACAACAGTTGCGTCATCAAACAATTTTTTACGGGCATCATCGCGGGAGAGAAGCGAATACGGCGCGATGCCGTTGCGTATCATGCGAATTTTTCTTTTTCCGAACGGCATACGTTTTCCGACCGACGCGTCATAGTCGGAAATACAAATGGTAATGTGTGTCAGTAGCACGGTGAGCCATGAAAGAAAAGCAATGAGGATTGTATGTACCGCTTTTCGTGATTCCCAAAACGGCCACCCATGTGCGGTAAAAATGATGCGCGGAACACGGAGGATACGTGCTGCAAGTGCGCCCAGGCCGCCTGCCTTTGATGAATTCAGGTGCACGACATCCGGTTTGTACGTACGGTAAATCTCGAGGAGCTCAAAAAACGACAAGAGTTCTTTCGTGAAGCTGATGTCGCGCTGAAAACTTTTGACACCGAATATCTGTATATTATGCGCACGGAGTTTTTCCGTCAGCAGTCCGTCTCCGCCGCACGCGACGGCGACGGCATACCGGTCGGAGGGAAGCGATGTTGCAAGGTCGTACACATAACGCTGCGCGCCGCCCCAATTTGACTTTGTTATAACGTACAGAATCTTTTTTTTCATAGAGAAGGTTCGGCGGCGCGCTGAAGGGGGTCGGGGAAACGGAGTTTCCCCGTGAAGGAAGGCAGCGAGTTCGCGCTGCGAACGAGTGTCGGAAAACCGTGGGTTTCCGAGATCGCGTTGCCCCAATTTGACTTTGTTATGACGTAGAGGATTTTTTTTCGCTTGTCCATTGCCGCTACTATGCCGTTTTTTCCCGTGCTTCACAAGCCGAATACCCTGATGTACGCTACTGAGTACACATGCACATGGGCAAAATCATCAACAGGTGGGAGCCCGTTGTCCTCTTTCTCGGAGACACACTGGTGCTCTATTTTTCCTTGTGGTTAACGCTTTTTTTGCGCCGGTTTGAAATTCCCGACGGCGGACTCGTCGAGTCGCACATTCCTCCGTTTACCATCCTCTTTGTTCTGTGGGTCATCGTGTTTTACATCGCGGGACTGTACGACAAGCACACGATGTTCCTCAAAAAAAGAATACCGTCCATTATTCTGAATGCCCAGACGGCGAACAGCGGATTTGCGATTCTCTTCTTCTACCTCATTCCGTATTTCGGCATCACACCGAAAACAACGCTGTTTATTTTTCTTATTGTGTCGTTCGGATGCGTCGTGCTGTGGCGGCGGTATAGTCTCATGCTCTTTGATTCTCCCGACCGGCAGTCAGCGCTCCTGGTGGGTTCCGGCGCGGAAATGGACCAGCTGAAACGGGAAGTGAACGAGAACCCGCGCTACGGTATCTTTTTCGTGTCGTCACTCGATCTTTCCGATGTGTCCGGAATGGATTTTCAGAAAGAGATTGTGGAACGCGTGTACGCGGACCGCATCACGACGATTGTGGTGGACACAAAACACGACAACGTCGTGCAGATTCTGCCGAAGCTCTACAATCTCATTTTTTCCGGCGTGCGGTTTGTCGACATGCATAAGGTGTATGAGGATATCTTTGACCGCGTGCCGTTGTCGCTGGTGCAGTACAGCTGGTTTTTGGAAAACATTTCCGCGACGAGAAAATTTACCTATGAATTCGTCAAACGGATGATGGATATTTTTCTCTCGCTGCCGCTCGTGCTGTTGTCCGTCGTGCTCCTGCCGTTTGTGTACGGCGCCATCTGGTATGAGGACAAGGGTCCGCTGTTTATCTCACAGGAACGCGTCGGAAAAAACAACCGTCCGATAAAAATCTACAAAGTCCGCACGATGACAGGAAGCGACAGCGGTGATGAAGTGCTCGCAAGCCGCCATGTTGTCACAAAGACAGGAAAGATTTTGCGCCGGTTTCGAATTGATGAGCTGCCGCAGCTGTGGAATGTGTTTAGGGGGGATTTGTCGCTCATCGGCCCGCGGCCGGAGTTGCCGGCGATGGTTCGACAGTATGAAAAAGAAGTGCCGTTTTACAATGTCCGGCACCTCATCAAGCCGGGACTGTCGGGCTGGGCGCAGATTTACCACGAAAATCACCCGCATCACGGAACGGATGTCGACGCGACACGCGAAAAACTTTCCTACGACTTGTTTTATATCAAGAACCGGGGTGTCGCGCTTGACCTTAAGATTGTGCTGAAGACGGTAAAAACAATACTCTCCCGGGCGGGAATATAAGACATGGTTATAGACGGACGACAGATTGCGAGTGATATTCGTGCAAACGTGCGAGCCGCGCTGGCGCGTGCGGACACCCATCTCACACTCGGCATTCTTTCTGTCGGCGGAGATGTCGTGACACAACAATTCATCGGCATCAAAAAGAAATCGGCGGAGGAGACCGGAGTTGCGTTGCTTGAGAAAACACTTCCGAAGACCGCGTCAACGGAGGATGTGGTGAGCGCGGTGACGGAACTTATTTCTATGACGAACGGTGTCATCGTGCAGCTGCCGCTTCCCGATGCCGTTGACCGCGCGCAGGTGCTGGCAGCGCTTCCCGCATCACATGACGTCGACTGTCTGGGGAATGAGGCACGTGCGGCGTTTGCAAACGGAGGGCCGCTTCTGCCGCCCGTTGTGGGTGCAATCAAAGAAATTCTTGAGCGGTTTAGCGTGGCTGTTGAGGGAAAAAAAGTTGTCGTCATCGGCAAGGGGATACTTGTCGGAGAGCCGGCTGCCGCATGGTTTTTGCAGCAAGGCGCCGTGGTTACCGCGCTTGATGAGCACGACAATGTTCCGATACACACACAGAACGCAGATATCATTGTGTCAGGTGCGGGACACTCCGGTCTTTTGAAGCCTGGTATGATACGGGACGGCGTTGTACTATTCGATGCCGGAACGTCAGAAAGCGGCGGAAAAATTATCGGTGATGCCGACCCTGCGTGTGCGGAGAAAGCATCGATTATGACCCCTGTTCCTGGAGGCATCGGACCTGTCGCCGTTGCAAAAATTTTTGAAAATATGCTTATCTGTAGCAGTATTCCGTTATGAGTGACACCGAAAAAAACAAAAAAATACTGGTGACCGGCGGCGCCGGTTTTATCGGGTCGCATCTTGTTGATGTGCTTGTTGCGCGCGGCGATGATGTTGTTGTGTTTGACGACCTCTCCACGGGGAAGAAGGAAAACCTCTCCCGTGTACTTGACCGCATTTCATTTATTGAAGGTGATATTTCCGATGCGGCGGCGGTTGCGCGCGCTATGGAAGGCGTCGGCGCCGTGTTTCATCTTGCCGCCATTGCGTCCGTGCCGAAGACCATTGAAGATCCGATTCGCGCGCATCACGTGAATGTCACCGGAACGCACAATGTGTTTGAAGCTGCGCGGCGCGCAGGCGCGCGACGTGTGGTGTACGCGTCTTCGTGCGCGGTGTACGGCGACACGCCCGAGCTGCCGAAAAAAGAAGGCATGGCGAAAGTTCCGAAATCCCCGTACGCATTTCATAAATCGGCCGCGGAAGAGTACGCGAAGCTGTACACGGATTTGTTCGGACTTGAAACCGTCGGATTACGTTTTTTTAATGTGTTCGGTCCGCGTCAGGATCCGTCATCACCGTACTCAGGCGTTATTTCAATTTTTTTGGAACGTCTGTCACGCGATGAGCCGGTGACTATTTTCGGCGACGGTACGGCAACGCGTGACTTTATCTTTGTGGAAGACGTTGTGGTGGCAAACATTATCGCGATGGATTCAAAGAACGGTTCGCGGCAAGTGTACAACATCGGCACCGGGGAGGAGATACCGCTGTCCCGTGTGGTTGAAACCTTAGGCACGCATCTCCGCATACAACCGACAGTACAGTACGCGCCGGAACGTGCCGGGGACATTAAGCGCAGTGTTGCCGATATTTCGCGCGCGCAGGCGGAGCTTCCGTGGAAACCGCTCGTGTCCTTTGAGAAGGGAATCACGCGCCTTTGCCAGGACTTGCATAAATAGTTTTTTGTGTTATAATAAAAAACAGAAGCGCACACCTGCTTTCAGGAGGAGTGAAGATGCCGAAGACGCAGCAGTCGCAAGAAGAACAGGTTTTCGTCGGGGTAGCTGTTCTCTACAACTACCTGAAGATGAAGGCCGAACAGGAGGAGCAGGGAACGTCCGTCCAGCTCGCCTTGGGTGAGGAGCTGACGGAAGAAGAGAAGGAGCTTCTTCTGCCGGAGGATGCGAAGGAGCTCATCCGCGCTCTCGGCGCGACCCGATGCTTCCGGGTTCTGGTGAAGGAAGGGTGAATCTGCTACAGCAGTGACACCTGAAGACGGGGCGGGCGCGCAGTTGCGTCCGCCTTTTTGTTACTTGATTTTTTGTTTTTTAAGTGTCATAATCTCGAGCAGAATGATTCGAAAACAAAACCGTTGCACCTGCGGAGGTGTCTATGCCGAAACCCCAAGAGTTCCTCATCGGGGGTGAGCCTGAGACGGAAGAGGAGCAGCGGCTCAGGTTTTTGGAACTTGTCTTGGCGTATTTCCAGGAGCGCTTCGGAACGCCGGATGAAGACGAGACCGCGGAGACGCTCGAGCAGAAGGAAGGAGTGCCGCTCGAGGAACCCGAACAACCCGGGATCGAACAGTTCTCGTTTTCTTCGATGGATCTGCCGGAGGTTTCCCTTGAAGGGCTTTCTTCCGAGCAGGCTTCTGACGAGAACCCCAAGAACATCGCAGGCTTCAACGGGCCGCGTCCGCGGACGCAGGAGGAGATCAACCGCGACCTCGAGCGTCTCGGTCTTAGTGTTCAGATCTTCGTGTCCGAGAAGGACCGGCTGAACGCCGAGATTGACACGTGGCTCGCCTTCAACAGGATGGCGCCGCGGACAGCGCTCAACTACGTGGAGGAGCTCGTCAGGGAGCTGCGCGAGAAGCAGGTCGATGCATCGGAGCCGGAGGTGCGTAAGCATCTCTGGGAGAGGACGCTCCAGCACTGACACGGTGGCTCGGCAGCAGAGGGTTCGTGCGGCATCACCGCGCGGACCCTTTCTTTTTTATGCAAAAAAGGTACACTCACTCGTGTTTATGAAATATCGGATAGGCGCACTGCTGATTCTTTCGGTAGCCGTTCTCCTCGGGCTTTTTGTCTATACCACCGAACAGAGTCCCGATTCGCAGTACCGATTTAAGAAAGGGCTCGATCTTGCCGGCGGAACACTGCTGACATACCGTGCCGATATTTCCGGTATTGCTCCGGAGGAGATCGGCGACTCTATGAGCACGCTTCGAGACGTGATTGAACGCCGTGTGAACAGCGGAGATGTGTCTGGCGCACTTGGCGTTCTGGAACCGCTCATACAGGAGGAAACAGTTGATCTCGGCGAAACAGATGAGT
>CAYUSN010000005.1:1209-38055 GCA_964447415.1 uncultured Candidatus Saccharibacteria bacterium | reverse complement strand
GCACTCGGCGAATACTATCTTGAAAAAGTGTTGCAGGATATTTTTGCGCCTGACCAATATGCACTGCAGTACGCGTTTGCAAACGGTGAGGTTGTTGATGCGGTGGTGTTTTTGAGGGACAAAAAAGTGCTGCCCATTGATTCAAAATTTTCTCTGGAAAATTATCGTCGTCTGATTGAATCGCGTGATGCCGAGGAAAAAGTACGACTTGAGAAGGCTTTTGTTAACGATCTCAAACTACGTATTAAGGAAACAAGCAAGTATATTCGCCCGGCGGAAAACACGATGGATTTTGCGTTCATGTTTATTCCGTCAGAAAGTATTTACTATGATTTATTATCAAACAAAGTCGGTGTAGTGGGAGACGACGGGGAATCAAACCTTATTCAACGCGCGTATAAAGAGTATAAGGTTATTATTGTTTCTCCGACGACGTTTGTTGCGTACCTGCAGACAGTACTGCAGGGATTGCGTTCTCTGCAAATTGAAGAGCAGGCAAAAGACATTCAAAAAAGAGTGGGAGAGCTGGGACGGCACCTGGGCGCATACAACGGATACATGTTGAAACTCGGTAATGCGCTCGGGACGACAATTAATCACTACAACATCGCTCACAAGGAGCTGGCAAAAATTGATAAAGATGTCGTAAAAATTTCCGGTGTGTCCGGAAACATTGAAACACTCACGCTTGAACGTCCTCAGACAGAATAAAACACCCGCCAAGAGGCGGGTGTTTTCGTTTTATTAGCGTTCGTTCGCCAGGATGTAGGCGCGCGTGATGGGGCCGAAGTAACCTGACGCGGGGGAGATGCCGACGGAAGCCTGATATTCGGCGAGCGCGCGCTGTGTGAGCGGTCCGAAGTAACCGGTTGCGCCAACCTGAGCAAGTGCCTGCGCCGCGGGACCGGTGTTTTTTAGGATAAGGAATCCTTGAAGTGCCATGACCAGCGGTCCTTCTGAATCAAGTGTCAAATCGCCTGTGGCGCTGATGTTGCTCGTTGGTGCTACGATTGTCTGAAACTCGTCTGCAACATCCTCGGGAAGGTCAATGCCTGCTGTCTGTGCCTGACGCAGCTCATTTGCGTAATTTTGTATGACAAACTCGATGAGTTCTTCCTCATCATCAACGCTGCTGATGGCGTTTTCCAAAAACCTCATCTTTTCTTTGAGTGAAAACTCTTCGGTGATGCGGGGAAACGGGTCGAGTGCCTCGCGGCCGTCGCGTATTTCAAAGTGCAGGTGGTGCGGGCCGCCGGAGGCGTTTCCCGTGTTGCCGACGTAACCGATGATGTCGCCGACTTGCAACTCGTCTCCCGTTTTGACCAAGATTTCATCAAGGTGCATATAACGGAATGTCTCATTGCCGGGGTTTGCCGTGTACACGTACTTACCGGCGCTGCTGCCCGTGCCGGTGCGCGTTACTACCGCCTCCGTCGGCGAGACAATCGGCGCGCCTTTGAGTGTGAGAATGTCCAATCCCTCATGGCTGCGGTCGCCGCCGTCACGGGAATCGCCGAAGCTGTTGGTAATTGACGAGAGCCTGACGCCAAAGAGAATGGGAACAGGCAAGTCATCCACACGGTCATCATCGAGATCGTTTATTTTGTTGCGCAGAGAGCTTGAGTAGTAATAACGATGCGATGCACTAGCAAGGAGTGGGAGAAAAAGTGCTGATGCGAATACGAATATGAGTATTTTTTTCATGCGGTACATCATAGCATTTTACGCGTCCGTGAACTGACTGACTTTGATAAAAACGGATTTTCTGGTAAACTGCCTTCACAGCGGGGTGGAGGAGCGGTACCTCGCCAGGCTCATAACCTGGAGATCGCCGGTTCGATTCCGGCCCCCGCAACAAGCTCGGACTCGGTACCGACAAAATCCGAGATAATCCTGAATATAGGCGACAGAACGGCGGTTTCATAAGAACCCGTCGTTTTGTTGTATGCGATCCCATCTGGTAGCACCAGTTTCTGTAGTTTTTGTTTCTGCTCTATGGTCATGTCCATCCATTGTCGGCTTAAATTACGGGCAAAACCGGTTACATAGTGGATTGATAATTCAACATCTTTCTCCTCCAGAAACAGGCTATTCTCGGACCCTTTAGAGACGATTAGCTCATTGTCGAGGTAGTCCTTCATATCAGTAAATTCTTCTTTGGAAATCTCTCCTTCCAACCGCATTTGAACAAGCCGACTTCGTCTGTTTTCGAGGTGTTGTATTTTCTTTACTAACTGCTCCCGTTCTTGTAAAAATGCCTCTTTTTTCCTTTTCCATACAGACACTACTGCTTGTTCGAACGAAGTAATACACTCCTCGGTAGGAGTGATTTTATTCAGGTAGCTATAAAACGATTGCTCTATCAACTGCTTACTTACACCTCGCCCATAGTGCCTACACGCCCTATTACGGCATCTGTAGTAAGGATAGTGGTCATTCCTTCCCTTGGTCCAACTTGCCGTCATATAGACCCCACAGGTGCATTTAACAAAGCCACGGAGTGGAAAATCTGGGTTTGAAATCAGTCGCTTGTTCGTGGCTCCGTTAGAGTATCCGTTTTTTACACCCTGAATCTTTTCGTATTCTTCTGGTGTAATCATTGGTACATGATTTCCTTTGTACTCTCCTCCACTCCACGGATCTACGAGTACTCCGGCATAAAACTTATTTTTTAGCATCACCTCCCACAACTGTTTACGCATAGGTTTGTTGGTTCGTGTGCGTAACCCCCATTTATTGCTCAGTTCGGTGAGTTTAATGATAGATATCTCACCCTCACCGTATAGGCGTAAACCTTTCTGAATCAGATAAAAACGCTCCTCATCGGGGGTATCCGGTTCAAGTTTTCTACGGTCCGTTGATCGTTTAGAGTTCTTGTATCCAATCGGAGGCATCCAAGGATAAATACCGCCACGAATGCGTGATTGAAGTCCTGAGGTGCACCTTTGTTTTCTTACTTCATTTTCAAACTCGGCAAAGCCGGCAAGGAGTGTCTCCATCAGCTTGCCTTGCGGGTCATCAGTTATTGGTTCTGTAACGGAGTGTAGGGTGGTTCCGTATTGTATGAGCTTGGCACGAACGGCAAAGTGGTCGGTAGTATTTCTGGCAAAGCGGTCTATCTTCCAAACGATGAACGCGCTGATCTGTCCCTGTTTTTCTTTGCAGTAATCCAAGGCGTGTAAAAACTCGGTTCTATTGGATGCTGTTGCAGACTCTCCACGCTCTATGTAGACCTTTAAAACCTCTATACCGCGATTCTGGGCGTATGTGAGGCACGCCTTCTCCTGATTCTCCAAACTGGTGCCTTGAACTTGCTCCGCAGATGACACCCGACAGTAGATAATTCCTTTCTGTTGTTTCTGTTCCATATAGCCTAAAAGGACGGCCCAAGTGAACCCAATCCGCTTGCTCTACGAGAGAGTAGCCCTACTGGTTGGACCGCCCTTTTAGAGGCAGTAGGGAATAAAAAGGCTCTCCCGAATTGTTCGGCAAGGCTGATAATTGGGTTCACGTCTCTAGTATGCTCGCTTTTTCTTACTTTTAGCAACCTCATAAGGTGGATTTCCGTACCTCTTAAAAGGGATTGGAAATTTAGATTTTATCTATTCTTTATAATTTCTTTATCTTTTCTTTAACTTTCTTTAGCAACAACCACAGTACAGATTGTTGTGGGTGTTTACGAAATAACCTTTTGTTTGTTGGTAAGTTGCTCCCGAATCTTTCCAAAGTCTAAGGTATTTTTTCTCTCTTTTTGTGGTTGATCTGTAATATCTTGTGGAGGTTTTTTATCTGACTGAGGTTCCTGTACTATGTTTTGTTTCTCAACTGACCTCACCGGCACCCGGTGCAGGTTTTCTGTCGCACTTTCTACTATTTGTCGCGCCACTTTCGCAGGCCCTCCTTTTTCTGGAAGGAACACGTCCGGATTGGTGATAAGCCATCGGCTGTCAAAGGATTCTGTTATGTATCCCTCTTCTCTAAGCACTTTTAACCTTTTGTATATAGAATTTTCAGATAACCCCGATATCTCCATCAGTTGTTTTATATCCCCATCCAAGGTCCCGTGGTAGAGACCCTTTTCCTTGCTCCATAGCGCAAGAGATCGCAATATTAAATAAAAGAAAGCCTCTTGACTGTTTAATTTCGAGTCTCTGAACCATTGCCACTCCTTCCTATAGACTCTCGTCCACCCATTTGTGTTTATTGGTTTCTTTATCCTCATGTTTTTTCGAGATATACACCTCCAGTGCAAGCTCCACAAAAGAGCTAATCAAATCGGCGTACTGCCCACCTACTTCTTTATCTGGTAATGGTTTCTCCATAGTTCCTAATCCTCGTTTTTGCCTCTTTGAGTGCGTTAAAAAAGGCAACAGGCTCAACTAGAAGCTCATGTCGCCAGTAGCTCTCCAATAACCCGTCTAGACCGTTCTTCCTCTCAAACAGGAAGGAGACTCTCTGTGCATCGGCTTTATCTGTCGCCCAAACTTTATGTCCCAGACAAAGCAGGGTGGAAGCAAGAGGGAGATCAGATGTCTCATAAAGGTTTTGTGGGTTTCTCATATACATAAAACTACGGACCATTGATATGTCCGCAGTGTATAGAAATCGTATCGGAATATAAGTCGGAATTTATCGGAATTTATCGGAATTTTATGAGCTCATTTTTATTTCTACACCACTTGCTGGGTAAAATTTTCCACTTTTAGATTGAACTATTTTTGATTCTGAAAACTCGTTAGGAATCTTTCTTTTAACAAAATCTCTCACATAGTCCAGAATCCGTTTTTTCTCTTTTAGACCAACAAAAACGCAAAAACCCTTTTCTGCTATGTCATAAATCACCCTTGCGTAGTGTCTTCCGTAAGAGACCACAATAGGGTTTTCTCTACGTTCATTTATGTAAATTTTGAACACGCCAATCTTGTTTTTCTCGGTACATTCGATTAAAAATATGGAGCTCGAAATGAACTTCTGGTTCGAGTTGTTTGTCAGTTTGTATCGAATATCAAAATAACCTCTCTCATCCTCCTCCATTTCGATAATCTCCACCAACCCTTCCAGTTCAAGGTAGTACATTGCCGGAGGAAGAAGTGAAAGCTGGGGGTGATCAAATATGGCAGAATCTTGTACTGTGCGAATTTCAGAAGTCAGGCACTCCTTAATTGCATCCTCGGAGCCATTGGGGTAATAATATTTACCATTTTCGCGCTTACAATATTCGGCATACTCCTTGTTAAGCAGTTCTATAGTAAAGAACTCTTTTAAAGAAACTTGTTCGCGTCCAGTTATGATTTTTATTTCTTGAACCACGATCTTTGAATAACTTTCGAGATACTTGAGAATTTTTTCCTTATCCAATACTTTTATTTTTGACTCAGGGTCCTTTAGGTAGTCCCTTAAACCCTGCGAATGCATAACAATCGAAACGGGTATCTTTTTTTCATTGAGTAATTGTTTAAAATATTTTTCAAACAAAAAGAAATCTTTGTATCCAAAACTATTTTTTTCGAGAACTTTTTTGGCTTTTGGATCTGCAATAGATAACAGTTTTGGTTTTATTTCTTTATTGAACTGCATTCCTACGAACGAAAGTCCTTCAATTGAAATAAACTTTTCATCCAATAGCCAAGCAAAATCCTCATACATGACCGCACAAAAAGGCTCAAAAGGCATTTCATAGTAACCTCCGTGGGATATTTCTTGCATTAGCGCCCACTTGTCCTGTTTTGAGAAATACCACAGGAGAAAAAATATTCGTGAATCTAGTATTTTTATACTCATTTTGGCTCACTATCCCATAAAACTATGCACTTTTCAAGCCGTGGGGAAGGGTGTAAGGTGAAGAAGATATGAAGTTCAATAAAGTATTGTCCCTAGTGGTAGGTGTAATGCTTCTATTAGCCATACCATCAATTTGGTCCTATGGTTTCTACCAACTTCTTAGGTGGGTGGTCTCCGCTTCCGGTGTTTTTAATGCATATCAGGCCTACAAAATAAACTTGAAAGGGTGGTCTGTGGCGATGGTTGTTGTGGCAATACTCTTTAATCCAATAGCGCCTATTTATCTTGATAAAGGGATGTGGGTTTTTATAGATATTGCGGTTGCAGTAGCGATGTTTGTTTTGTCTCAGAAATTTAGAAATCATGAGAAATAAAATCATAAATAGTCCCTTATTAACCGGGGTTCTTATTGCCATAATTTTGGGGGGTATTTTTTACTGGTTTCAGATAAGACCCGCCCAGGCTAGAAAAGAATGCTCAACTACAATTTGGGAGAAGCTCCGTAAAACTGAATCTAAAGATGTAGATGCGTGGCAGGATATGTATGATCTTGCTTATAAAAAGTGTCTAGGAGAACACGGTCTAGAAAAATAAAAAATGAAAAAGTATATTATTTCGACATTCCTTGTTTTTTTGATAATTCCGCAGATTGCTCTAGCGGTGTGGTGGAATCCATTTACTTGGTTTAATAATTGGGGTAGAGAAAGTAGCCAGAAAACGGAGCTGACTAATATCGCAACCTCTACCGTTCCACAAGCCACAAGCACCCTCTTTACTCAACAGGCATACAGTGTGGTCAAAGTAATAGATGGAGATACGGTTGATGTTTCAATTGACGGAAAAGTTGAAAGGTTGAGGCTCATTGGTATAGATACTCCAGAGACGGTTGACCCTAGGAAGCCTGTACAATGTTTTGGGGTGGAAGCTTCTAATAAAGCCAAAACTACTCTGACTGGCAAAAAAGTGTATTTAGAGAGCGATAACACACAGGGAGAGCGGGATAAATACGACAGGTTACTCGGATATGTGTTTCTCGAAGACGGAACCAACTTTAACCTTCTCATGATCAAAGAAGGATATGCGTATGAATATACGTATGACTTGCCATATAAATATCAGAGTGAATTTAAATCGGCACAAAAAAGTGCGGAGTTAGAAAAGAAAGGCCTCTGGGCTTCGGGGGTATGTGAAGAAAAGACAACACAACTACCCACACTACAAGAAATACAAAAACGACTGGACAAACCCGTTACGCCCACACCGGTACCTGTAGCACCAAAACCCTCACAAACATCTTCGTGTAATCCAAATTATTCTGGTTGCTTGAAGCAAAACGCAGGGGATTATGATTGTTCTGGTGGAAAGGGTGATGGTCCTAATTACACTGGGGCAGTTCAAGTGATTGGTTATGATGAATATAAACTTGATAGAGACGGGGACGGCTGGGCGTGTGAGAGTTAGTAAACACAGTAGATATTTAAAGAGAATATTTTAGCTACCCATATACCCTTTATGTTCAATTCCAAGAGCAACTGGTTACTAGTGGTTTTTCTTTTAGGAGTACTTGGTGGAGTTCTCTTCTTCAAAGAAGACGCGTGGATGGGTTTTTATTACCCATATAAGGAGAATTTAACAATTTACACTCAAAGCGCTAAATTGAAATCGTTGGAAGAGTGTCGTGCATGGGTTGATTCTCAGTCCGGCATCATTGGCGCGTCGGATGCGGGATATGATTATGAGTGTGGAAAATCTTGTAAATTCAAACCAGATTTTGGTGCGTATGAATGCAAAGAAACGATTAAGTAGGGGGGGGGGAGAAAAAAGTGAAGAAAAGTAAAAAGAATTTGAATTAACCTCTCCACACACACCAAAATTTAGAAGTAGCGACTAACAAATATCCTTTAAAAATTATGAAATTACTAACGTGGCACTTAAGAAAAGATCTAAGCCTAAGAACTAGATGGTGGCATAGATTATTGTTGGTTGCTTATACCATTGTTGTTGTTGTTTTGTTTGTCTCCTTCTTTCAAGATCCTGGTTCTGAGTTCTTTGACTATCCTCAGTGGAAAATCACCAACACTATTGGGGATAGAATTACTTCAGATTTAAGTACATTAGATCAACTGACTAAGCCGGGTGAAAAAATAGACGAAGTTGATGCGTCGTCGTATTCGTTGAATGTTCCAGATGACATTTCTTTGTTTAATTACCGGTTTAGAAATGACATTTACTGCTCAAATAACATCACAGATCATATCCAAAGTATCCTAGAGAAAAGGGGGATAAAAAATTTATCTCTCGGGGCAAGCTTTGATGAAAAGCCGTGGGTTTCGCTAGAGGAGTTTAATTCATTTTTGATAAAAACAGGCGACAAGTGCGTGCTGGTAGACTCCTACTCTGTTTACAGTAACCGTGGTATGGAAACAGGAAAAGTTTACTTCCTTAGACCGGATAAGGCTTTATTCATGGGTGAAACCCTTTCTGATTCTTTTGGTTTCTATAGGGTCTCAAACTTCAAAACAGCCCTTTCATTAATTGGAGACCTATTACTTTCTGGTTTATTTGTATTTATCTTAGCCTATATTATTTCAATTCTGTATCACAAGGTAGTTCTCTATATTATTTTTGGAAAAGAAGTTAAAAATAACCAAAAATAAGCAAAATGTGTTACAAGGTGTTATAAAAAACTAAACTTCCCGACACACACACGTAAAATAAACTAAAATATGAAAAACTGGGTCAATAAAGAGTGGTTAAAGGAAAATTGGTTTAAGGTAACTATCGCGGGTGTGTTGGTGGTCATCGGGGTTTCGATCTTATATTCCCTTGTTATAATCCCTTTTCGTGAAAGGGTCTTTGAAAAGGAACAAGCCCAAAGAGCCGAAGAGGAGGCGTATTGGGATAAAGCGTACGCAGAGGTGCAAAAATCCAAAGATGCGGCTCTTGAGTTAGCGTCTAGTGCGCGAGAAGCGCTAAAAAACAAACAAGATTGGTTATATGAGGGCTATACCTTGAGCTCAAATTCCTATTACTACAAAGTAAAACCCTTAATTGCTATAGCTGAAAACCACGTAGAGGTGTTAAAAAATCTACTTAACAGTCTTGAGAAGGTTAACTCGATAAGATATCAAATGTTAATCGCCATTGAAAACCATGATCAAGCCGCACTTGATGCACTAGCCATCGAAGAAAGCGATGCTGTTGACGATCTTATGTATTGGGCTGAACAAGAGAAAAAAGCGGCTGACCAGTCAAGTGGTATACAAGGGGAAACTGTAAAAAGTATATACAACTGAATCAATAATGATTGCGAGTTAGAAAGCTATAACGTGCGGGCGGAAATTGATACAATAATTCGGTTCCACTCACGTCCTACTAGCGCAACAAACAGAAAAACACCTGCCGTACGGCAGGTGTTTTTCTAATCCAAATTACTTTATGGAGTAGTTGAGGTTGATCTGAATGATGATTTCTTGAGAGCCGGACGGAACCATGCCCATTCCTTTGCCGCCCATACCCATCTCACCTCCACCATACCCATAACCGTCGTAGTACGGAATTGGCTGACCGGGGACGGAAATCGGGTTCTCCCACCAGGACACCACTTTTTTCAGACGGACACCTGCAGCGTCGGCGGTTTCCTGTGCGCGGCTTTTTGCATCTTCAATTGCAAGCAACAGTGCTTGTTGGCGCAGGTCCTCAACATTTGAGACCGAGAACGAGACTCCCATAATCTGATTGGCGCCCGCTGCGCTTGCGGTTTCGATAACTTTTTCAACAAGATCCTGAGAAATCCCTGCTTCGCCGTCAAGTTTTACGGTCAACTGCTGGTCTGCTGTGTATCCCGAAACAACCGCCGGACGGTTTTCCGGGTAGTAGTACTGCGGATAGAGATTGTAGCTTTGTGTTGAAATATTTTCTTCGGGAATACCGAGTTCTTTGATTGCCGGAATAATTTTTTCCATATTCATGGAAAGAACGCTGAGTGCAGCCTGAGCGGTCGGAGCGGTGTCGACGCGCACGCCCAGTGTAATGAGTGCTTCGTCCGGCGTGTAGGGAACTTTACCTGTGCCGGTAATAGTGACTTCGCGCCACGGCTGATTAACGATGCGGTCGCGAATGAGTGCAACCGTGAGCACGCCCGCAAGAAGCACCATGCCGATGATGGCAATTGCCGACTTCGACAGATTTTTTCCGGGTGCTGAATACGATGTATCCATACAAAAAACTAATTTATAATTTTTAAAAAGTGACTTGTGTGCGGAACCGACGGGACTCGGTCACAAATAATTTTTTGCTAAAAATTTTTGCGACCCCGCCTCGGCACGTCTGCCTCCGGCTTTCGATCCCGCACATAAGACACGCGTGTCTTATGTGGGTTTCCTGCGGAACCGACGGGACTCGAACCCGCAACCTCCTCCGTGACAGGGAGGCGCTCTAACCAGTTGAGCTACGGCTCCAGTACTACTCCGAACAGGAAAATAGTACCAAAAACAGGTCAAAAATCAATGTGCCGGGGGGCAGGATCGAACTGCCGACCTAGGGCTTATGAGTCCCTCGCTCTAACCAACTGAGCTACCCCGGCAAATGAGGAGTAAAGAAGATGCTTGCATTTTCTTTCTCCGAGTGCCGCCGGGGAAAGAAGGCGTATAGTCCGATTACCCCGGCGGTGTCGTTATTTTACAACAAGGAAGGGCCTAAAAAAAGCCCGTCCGTATACTTTTGTTGCCGTGTTGATGCGCGTCCGTCGGGTATGCCGTATACTGAGTATGGCTACTTTACATAGTTAAGTGTATATATGAACTTTTCAATCAAGGAGATGTTTCGCGCGTCTTGGGCGACATTTAAAAGGAGTCCGTGGGTGTTTGTCGGTGCGATGGCGGTTATTGTCGCAGTTTCGATTATTACCGACACCATAACAAAAAATGCGGGTGACGGACTTGAGTTTTTGTTCAATATTGCCTCTGTTGTTCTGTTGTGGTGGCTGTATCTCGGATTTCTACAGATGGCGTTTACCGCATATGCGGGGGGAATCGTACAATTCGACATGTTGTTTTCGGGGAAATGGCCGATGCTTCTGCAATTCGGCATTGCGGCGATTCTGACGGGCATACTTGTTGCCGTCGGAATTGTGCTGCTCATTGTTCCCGGAATCATCGCACAGGTGGGGTTGTTATTCGGCGCTCTCTTTGTTGTTGATAAGGAGATGAAAGGGATTGATGCGATGAAGGCGAGCTGGAACCTGACAAAAGGCCGTCGGTGGGACCTTTTCCTGATGTGTCTCATGCTTGTTCTGCTTAACATCGGCGGTGCGCTTGCACTCGGAGTGGGATTGTTTGTTACAGTGCCGATGACGGCGATTGCACTTGTGTATCTGTACCGTCAGCTGGAGAAGCATATACAGCCTCAAGTGGTTGCTCCCGCGCACGTCTCCTAACTTCCAAAAAGGCCGTTTTTTCGGTAGTATAGGCACTGTCCGGTCGTGTTTCGCCCTTGTATGGAATACCATGCCCGGGCGGCGCTCGGACCACATGGGCGCTTGAGCTCCCATATTCTCGGAGTCGATCAAAAATAAGAACAAGCTCTTATTTTTGCTCTTTCCTCGAATACTTCGCTCTACGCGCCCGCGCGTCATCCTCGTTTGCCCGGGTAGCTCAGTTGGTAGAGCACGTCCATGGTAAGGACGGGGTCGCCGGTTCAATCCCGGCCTCGGGCTCAGGGCGCCACCGTAGCTCAGTTGGTAGAGCACAGCTTTCGTAAAGCTGGGGTCGTCAGTTCAATCCTGACCGGTGGCTCAGATGGAAAAAGCGGATATTGAGAAAAAAATAGCCGGGTTAGAAGCGATGATGGAACGTCCCGATTTCTGGAACGATAAAGAATCGGCGCAACAAATCATCAGGGAATATCAGGAACTCAAACTTCTCGCCGAGGGAAAGGAAAAACACGACTTAGGCAACGCCATCGTGACGATTTTTTCCGGCGCTGGGGGAACCGACGCCGAGGATTTTGCCCGCATGCTTACGCAGATGTACCTCGCGTACCTCACGAAGAAGGGGTGGGGACACGAAGTGATGCATCAAAATGAAAATGACCACGGCGGCATCCGCAACATCACGTTTGAGGTGCAAGGAAAAGGTGCGTACGGCGAACTGAAGCATGAAGAGGGTGTGCACCGGCTCGTGCGTATCTCGCCGTTTAACGCAAATGATCAGCGGCACACGTCATTTGTGATGGTTGAGGTGCTGCCGAAGCTTGAAGAGAAAGGGGAAGTCGATATTCCGGAGACGGATCTTGATATTTCGTTTGCGCGCGCCGGAGGACCCGGAGGACAAAACGTCAACAAGCGCGAAACGGCGGTGCGCATCACGCACATTCCGACCGGCATCGCCGTGCACGTCGCCACACAGCGAAATCAGGCGCAAAACCGCGCGTATGCGCTGGAGATTTTGCGCGGAAAGTTGTATCATAAACAACAGGAAGAGAAGTTGCGCGCCGCGCGCGGTCTCTCCATATCAGCAACGACAGACGCGGAGTGGGGTAATCAAATACGTTCGTACGTACTGCATCCCTACAAGATGGTCAAAGACCACCGGACGGATGTTGAGGTGCGCGATATCGATTCGGTACTGCAGGACGGCAACATCGATGCGTTCATCGAAGCGCACAAGAAACTGGAAACTGAAACAGCACACTTCTAGACAATGCACATGATAACTTTCGACAAGATAAGCAAGATTTACCCGGGCGACTCGCGTGCGCTTGAGGACGTGTCATTCTCCGTCGATCCCGGCGAGTTCGTGTCGCTTGTGGGTCACTCCGGCGCGGGCAAAACAACGCTTCTGAAGCTGTTGCTTATTGAGGAGCGTCCGACGTCCGGTTCTATTTTTTTGGGTGAAACAGATATTCATGCGCTGTCCAAGCGCGAGGTGAGCGACTTGCGCCGCCGCATCGGCATGATTTTCCAGGATTTTCGCCTGCTGCCGCACAAGACCGCATTTGAAAATATCGCCTTTGCAATGGAAGCAGCCGGGCGCGAAGACCAAGACATCGAAAGCGACGTGCCGTATGCGCTGGAGCTCGTGGGACTGCTTGACCAGGCGTGGAAGTTTCCGCATCAGATGTCCGGAGGTGAAAAACAGCGTCTTGCCATTGCACGCGCCATCGTCAACCAACCTGATGTGCTTGTCGCCGACGAACCGACGGGAAACCTTGACCCGCTGAACACCTACGAAGTCATTCAAATTCTGAAAAAAATTAACGATCTCGGCACTACGGTGCTGCTCACCACGCACAACAAAGGCGTGATTGATTCTTTGGGCAAGCGCGTGATTACGATGGAAAAAGGCCGCATTACCCGCGATGATAAAGAAGGACGATACGTCCTATAATATGTCTATGTTGTGGGTCAAAATAAAACGTGTGGCGAAGGCGGGGTTCGTGAATTTCTGGCGCAACGGGTTCGTGTCGTTTGCGTCCGTGCTTATTATGGTGGTAACGCTCTTTACGCTCGGCGCCGTCGTCTTTTTGGGCGCAATTCTTGAGTCATCACTCGTACAGCTTCAAAACAAGGTTGATATCAACGTCTATTTTGTCACCGACACACCGGAGAGCGATATTTTAAACCTTAAAACCTCGCTCGAAGAGCTGCCGGAAGTCGCCTCGGTTGAATACATCACGCGTGAAGACGCGCTCGCAGACTTTAGGGAACGGCATGCCGACGACCAGACGATACTGGGTGCACTTGAGGAGCTTGACGACAATCCGCTTGGGGCGGTGTTTAACATCAAGGCGCGGGAAACGTCGCAGTACGAGGCAGTCGCGGAATTTCTTGAGAGTCCCGCCGCACTCGGCGCCGGACAACAGCAAATCATCCAGAAAATCAACTACTACGACAATAAGGTGGTCATTGAACGGCTCTCCGAAATTATTAACTCGACGGAGCGTCTTGGGCTCTCGCTTTCACTCGTGCTTATTATTTTGTCGCTCATCATTACCTTTAACACCATCAGGCTTGCCATTTACACCGCACGCGAGGAGATTTCGGTTATGCGTCTTGTGGGTGCGTCAAACCGTTATGTGCGCAGCCCGTTCGTTGTTGAAGGGATTATGTACGGTGTGGTGGCGGCAATTATCGTTCTGGTTTTGTTTTATCCGCTGACACTGTGGGTGGGACCGATGACGGAGCGGTTCTTCGGCTCCATCAATATTTTTGAATACTACCTTGAGCACTTCGGACAGATGTTTCTCATTATTCTGTCCTCAGGAATCGTGCTGGGTGCCGTTTCAAGTTATATGGCGGTCCGCCGGTACCTAAAAATGTAATACATTCGGTATGGAACCACGAAGAAACATTCTCAGATATTTTGCAAAAGATCTCTCAATTGTCATCGGTCTCGTGCTTATTTGGCGCGGTATCTGGTATGTGCTCGACGGCATCGATCTGACATTTTTCGGCGGACATCACGCGTGGGTTGCGGCAATCACCATCGTCATCGGCATGCTCATTCTTTACCTTCCGGATCACGACTTGAAGGAAATCGAAAAGCTTTAGGACACCAAGTCTGACAGGTCCGGACTAAAATAGTTCGGTCCCTTGAGTACCTTGCCGTCTTCACGGTATATCGGTTTGCCGTCCGCGCCCAGCTTGCTCATATTTGATGCGCACACGCGCAGGAATGCTTCCTCAAGCTTCTGGAGCGGTTTAAGCGCCACGGAAGCTCCTGAGATGACCACTTGGACGTCGGTAATCTCTTTAAGCATGTTGAGATACAGTTCGCGCGGAACCGCCTCTCCTCGTTCAAGGTAACCGATCGCCTCGTCCATGTCCGAAAAAAGTTCTTTGACCTCTTCTTCGATAAGTGTTCTTCGTAGCCGCAACAGCGACGGCGTCGGTTCTGAATTAATGTCGAGTCCGAACGCCTCGTGAAATTCACGGATATGCTCTTCGCGGGTTTTGTGCATAGATTATTTTTTTTGACGTTTTAATTTTTGTTTTGGTTTTTCAGACGGGGCGGGGGAGAGATACGTTTTTCCCTTCAGCTTTTCCGGCAGCAGGTCTTCTTTGGTGTATTTTTCGTAGCCCGCGCCGTAGCCGATGTTTTTCATGAGTTTTGTGACGGGGTTGCGCACCTTTAAGGGAATCGGAAGATTGCCGTGCTTTGCGACATCTTCTTGTGCGGCGCGCAGTGCGTTGTAGGCGCTCCGGTCTTTTCCTGCTCGGCACAGATATGCGACACCGTGTGCGAGGTTGATGGCCGCCTCCGGATAGCCGATGGTTTCCACCGCGCGGAAGACCGCATTGGCAACGACGAGTGCGGTGGGTTGGGCAAGCCCCACGTCCTCGCTGGCAAAAATCACCATGCGTCGTGCGATAAACAGCGGGTCCTCACCGGCCTCCACCATGCGCGCGAGGTAGTAGAGGGCAGCGTCGGGCTGTGAGGCGCGCATTGATTTAATGAATGCGGAGACGGTGTTGTAGTGTTCCTCCCCCTTTTTATCGTAGCGGATGTGTCTGTTTTGCACCGCTTCTTTAAGATGTGCGAGCGTTGCTGTTTTGTAGAGGTTTTTTGTCGTTTCAAGAATGGTGAGCGCCTGACGCGCGTCGCCGTTTGCAACGGCGATGAGCCAGTCGAGCGCCTCGCGTGCAATTTTCATCGAGAGTTTTTTTGCCGCGCGCGCAATTATTTTTTCCATGTGCTCCTCTGAAAGTTCTTTGAGTACAAACACGCGACAGCGCGAGAGCAGCGGGGAGATGACTTCAAAGGAGGGATTTTCCGTCGTGGCGCCGATAAGCGTGGGGTTGCCGCGCTCCACATGCGGCAGGAGAAAATCCTGCTGTGCTTTATTGAACCGGTGAATCTCGTCGATAAACAGCACGACCGGTTTGCCGAACCGCAAGGTGCCTGACGGCAGAAGTTTTTTAATATCGTCTTTGCCCGCCGACACCGCGGAGAGTTCGTGAAAGTCGGCACCGAGTGACTGCGCGTACATACGACCGAGTGTGGTTTTTCCCGACCCTGGTGGTCCCCACAACAGAAACGAAAAAAGTTCTTTCTTCTCCATCGCGACGCGCAGCGGTTTTCCGGGACCCACAAGATGTTCCTGTCCGACAAACTCCTCGAGATTTTTCGGACGAATACGTGATGCGAGCGGTTCCATAGTACGGTCAGTGTACGCCCGCAGAAGGAGCGCGAAAAGGGATTGAAAAAAGCCTAAAAATACGTACAATGAGGCCATTGCCGGATCATCTAATGGTAGGATACATGACTCTGAATCATGTCATCTAGGCATGTCCAGCACTAAGTTCTTTCAAAAACGCGGATAGTATCAAAACTCGTGGATAGAGTTGCCGGATCATCTAATGGTAGGATACATGACTCTGAATCATGTCATCTAGGTTCGAATCCTAGTCCGGCAACTCTGCACATGAGCGCGGAGAAAACTTAGTGCTGGGTGAAAATCCTAGTCCGGCAACACGAATGAAGAACCATATTCCTACAACGATAGCATTTATCATCGTGGCTTTAATGGTTTCTGCCGCGTACTATTTTCGTGAGGAAGAAACTACTCCCACGCCAATAAAAACCCCAATAAAAGTCACCTCGCACGCAACAACAAGCACAGAAAATCTTCCCATTGCAAAGACGACTCGGACAAACAAAGAGGTGGCAAAAGTGCTGCTGAGCAGTACGAAATTGCGAGAAATCGAAAATAAGGACACGGATTCAGAATTGACATATATCTTGTACGAAGATATGTATGGACATCTCTACGAAAATCCTCTGCCACACAATGAGCCGGCGACGAGCACTGAGCAGAGGTTGCAGGTGGAAGGTAAGCATAACTTCACGTTAGCAACTTCAACAAAAGACAGTTTTTGCCAGTTTCCAGAGAACAAAACCCACATAGGACTCTCTCCACTCAGGACGTATGTCTGGCTTAGTAGAACTTGTTATGAGGGAATAGCAACAAGCGTTTTTGAAGTCTCAACCGGGAAAAAGATTGAGACAGGCGATGGTCTGTGGTTTGAATGGGACGAGGATGAGTCTGTTTTATTGAAAGTGGTACATTCATCTCCTTTTACATCTCAGGAATCGACTGATTTTTACGTGAGTAAAACAGGGAGGTTTGAGGATTTGGCGCTTGTTTTTAAATTAGAAAGAGAGGATATTAATGTTAGCAATTTCGAGATTGATTCGACCGGTTTTTCTTTCGACTTGGGGAAGTATGTTAATGGCGTATTTACGAAGGAAAGACATTACAAATATAGCTTGGAGGGTCAGGAGCTACTCAGTGAGTAAGAGTTCCACCATCGTCCCACACAACCAACACCATGAATCCAATACCCGAATTTGGAATTAAACGTGAAAATGAAGAGCGCCGTGACGGTGGCGTCGGTATTGTGTTTGATTCGGCGACGAAAAAATTTGCTGTGGGCGAACAATCGGCGGATGGTTTATTCCGGCTATTTTCCGGAGGAGTAGATGAGGGTGAGGATTTACAGGAAGGCATTTTGCGAGAGGTAACTGAAGAAAGCGGGCTTCATGATTTTGGACATGTTGAAAAAATTGGTGAAGCAATGAGTCACTACTACAACCCACTACGAAAAGTGAACCGTGTAACTCATGCGACGTGTCTCCTCATTGTCCTTAAGAGCGCCGATGTACAGCAGGTGCAACTTGAGGAGCACGAGAAATTCTCTCTTACATGGGCGTCTATTAATGAAATTCGAGAAAATTGGGAAAAACGGAATCAAAACAAAGACCTCGATCATTGGTTTTATTTTCTTGAAAAAGCAGAAATTCGTTTAAAAGAACTGGAATAGTAGTTCTTTTACTCTCGTCACATGGAACATGGAAGGACAACCAAGACCAGAAAACCTCAATGAGGAAATAGAATCCAAAATCGATACACTTTCACGCGAAGGGCGCAACGAAGAGGCACTAGTGCTGATTGAGTCGTTGCCGAACGGTGAGGAGAAGTATTACCGGATTGCATACATCGGAGCAAATTTTGTTGAGGCGGGTGAGCTGGAGAAAGCACAGAAGCTCGTAGAGATGCTTAGTCAGCAGGAGGACTCTTTGCCGTATGCGGGCGGTGTTTTGGAACTCATTTTAGAAAAGACCGGAGACATTAAATAATTCCTGATGAATCTTTTTAAAAAATATTTTTTTCCTGTTCTCCTAGGTGTCGTTATTACGGTCGGTGTTGTTGTGTTGTTGGGCACGCGGCCACCGGAACCGGTTACATACCCCCGTTTTTTCACGGACGGAACGTCATCTGTTGAGTATGTACGGACAGAGGAAAAACCTACTGTTGTTGAAAAAGTTGTTACCAAACCAGAAAAACCGTCTAGCAAGGATGTTCCAACCGAAGCTTTAATATCGGCTGCCGGTATTCTTACAAAAACAAATGCGCAACGCGCCGCACTCGGTCTCTCGCCGCTGTCATTTAACGCGCAACTGACCGCTGCCGCACAAGCAAAGGTCACCGATATGATTTCACGACAATATTTTGAGCATGAATCACCGGACGGGAAGGGGCCGGGAGATTTAGCGGATGCCGCCGGATATGAGTATCTTGCGGTTGCGGAAAACCTTGCGCTCGGTGACTACGAAAACAGCGCTGAAATTGTTGAAGGGTGGATGGATTCACCGGGTCACCGGGAAAACATCGTCAGCACGAAATATTCCGATATCGGGGTCGCGGTTGGGCAGGGAATGTTTGAAGGTGACGTTGTGTGGTTTGCGGTGCAGGAGTTCGGACGCCCCGCATCGGATTGTCCGTTGCCTTCCGTAGCACTTCATAAAAGTATTGATTTTTCTCAACGCACTCTTGAGGAGACGAAAGACCTTCTTGATGAGGCGCTCGAGGAAATTGAGAACACTGAGCAGAAACGCGGGTCTGCATATAACCAGAAAGTAGATGCGTACAATGATTTGGTGAAGAGCTACAATACACTGATTGCCGAAACCAAAACACTCATAGAGACGTACAACAATGAGGTCAAAGAGTACAACGAGTGTGCGCAGTGACCTTTCGACCGAGTGCAACCTCAAATCCCCTTATTTTTAGGCGTTTTTTTGGCGACAACGTATAGCTTTGCCAATACCCGTGCGTTGCCGTACAATGGCAGGATATGAAAAACACAATCATTGCGTTGGTAATTATCGGTATTCTTGTTATCGGCGGTTTCTTTTTACTCAAAAAAACACCTGTAGAGGTTCCGGTTGATCAGACCGCGACTACGACACCGGTTACCTCAACCAGTACATTGCCGCAGGACCAGACATCAAAAGACGAAACAGTCCTCGGAACGTCAGTACAGGGAAGTAAAATCATCGCGTATCACTACGGAGAAGGAAACACAAAACTTTTGTTCGTCGGCGGTATTCACGGCGGATACGAATGGAACACGGTTCTTGCCGCGTATGAACTGATGGATTATCTGAAAGACAATCCGGAGATTGTTCCCGAGGGTGTGCAGGTAACGGTGATTCCGGTGTTGAACCCCGACGGTTTGACCAAGGTTGTCGGCACGGACGGCCGTTTTGAAGCATCCGACGTGTCACCGTCTCAGGAAGTGGTGGTGTCGGGACGCTTTAATGCCAACAACGTGGATTTGAACCGAAACTTCGACTGTCAGTGGCAACCCACGGGCACATGGCAAAACAAGTCAGTGAGCGGAGGAAGCGCAGCGTTTTCAGAGCCGGAAAGTGCCGCAATGAGAAACTTTGTGGCCTCGTACAACCCCGATGCGGTAGTGGTGTGGTACAGCGCAGCCGGCGGTATCTACGCCTCAAATTGCGGTGCGGGTGTATCTGCAGAGACCAAAACGCTCATGAACACATACGCATCGGCCTCAGGATATCCTGCACACGAGAGCTACGATTTCTACGAAACTACGGGTGATATGACCAACTGGCTTGCAAAGAGCGGTATTCCGGCAATCAGCGTTCTTCTGACAAATCACACTGACACCGAGTGGACAAAAAACAAAGCAGGAGTCGAAGCGTTGCTTGCGGCATACGCCGACTAATAACGAGCGCCCCTGATGAATTTCAGCTTTTTTTCGAGGAGAACCCTCATCGCACTTATTGTTGTCGTACTTTTGGGCGCCGGTATCTTTGCTGTTGTGCGGCTCCGCGCGCCGGAGCCGGAACAGCCGCAGGCGCCTGAAGCTGAAGACGTGTTTGTACGTACAACAATCGGCGCGTCAGTTGAGGGGCGCACGCTTGAGGCATACACCTACGGAGAAGGAGATACACATCTGCTGTTTGTCGGCGGTGTGCACGGCGGGTATGAGTGGAACAGCGTTCTGCTTGCGTACCAATTTATTGACTACATTGAGGCGAATCCGTCGGTTGTTCCGAGCGGTCTTTCAGTTACCGTCATTCCGTCTGCAAATCCCGACGGCCTCTACAAAGTTGTCGGCAAAGAGGGACGATTTGCAGCTGCAGACGTATCGGTGTCGCCGGATATTCTTGCATCCGGACGCTTTAACGCGCGCGGCGTGGATCTTAACCGCAACTTCGACTGCAAATGGAAACCCGAAAGCACGTGGCGCTCTCAGACGGTGAGTGCGGGAACATCCGCATTTTCCGAACCGGAAGCCGCGGCGCTTCGTGATTTTATTCTCAAAAACACGCCGGATGCGGTGGTGTTCTGGCACAGCCAGTCAAATGCCGTCTACGCGTCGGAGTGCGCTGCAGGAATTTTGCCGAAGACGCTCGATGTGATGAACACCTATGCAAACGCCTCGGGGTATCCGCCGGTCGCCTCGTTTGATGCGTACGAGGTTACAGGTGACGCTGAAGGATGGCTTGCCTCGATTAATATACCGGCGGTCACCGTTGAACTCTCGACACACGAAACAGTTGAGTGGGAGAGAAACCTTGCCGGCGCAAAGGCACTCTTCCAGCTCTACACAACCGCCCGATAGGCAAAAAAGGAAGGGGATGGTATTTTTTGTGTGAGGGGAAGGTGTTCTGACAGCACATTTTCACAGACATGCTTATCGATATCATTACATTTGCCGTTGCAATATTTTTGGTCATAAAAGGCGCAACGCTGTCGACAAAATATGCCGAGGCGCTTGCGAAGAGTTTCCGTTTATCGGCCTACACCGTCGGATTTATCGTCGTTGCCATCATCTCCATTCTTCCGGAGACGTTTATTGCAATCAACGCAGCGCTTGAGGGTATTCCGTCGTTTGGTCTCGGCACACTCCTCGGCTCCAACGTCGCCGACCTGACGCTTCTGTTTGCGCTTATCGTGCTGATTACAGGGAAAAGCATCAAGGTTGAGGGGAAAATTCTGAAGAATGACGCACTGTATCCTTTTCTATTACTTATTCCGATCGTGCTCGGGTTTGACGGATATCTCTCAAGAACTGACGGTATCGCGCTCTGTATCGCAGGTATTGCATTTTACTACTTCGTGCTGAAAAACGGTGCGGGCAAAACATCCGCGCCGTCTCACAACGGACGCTCACAAATCGTGAGTGTACTTATGCTGCTGTTCGGTATGGCACTTTTGCTGACAGGTGCTCATTTTACCGTGGTATCGGCATCGTCACTTGCGCAGTTGTGGGGCGTTAGTCCCGTGCTCATCGGTATGTTGATAGTGGGTCTGGGTACGACTATGCCTGAATTTTTGTTTGCGCTTCGTTCCGTTAAGGAAGGTGACGACGCGCTTGCAATCGGTGACATTCTCGGCACGGTGCTTGCGGACGCCACGATTGTCGTTGGAATTCTTGCGCTGTTTCAGCCCTTTGCGTTTCCGAAGGTTATCATCTATGTCGCAGGCGTGTTCATGGTGATGGCGGGTTTTATTCTTTTTTCGTTTATGCGTTCAGGCAGAACGTTGACGAAAAAAGAAGCGTTTGCACTGTTTGCATTCTGGCTTACGTTTGTGCTGGTGGAGTTCATCATCAGCGGTTAAGGTTGTTTCAAGGGGGGGTCATCCGGTACGGAGGGCGGTCTGGTATACTGGTGAACATGAAGACGTTTTACGTTACAACGCCGATATATTACGTCAACGATAAGCCGCATATCGGACACGCATACACCACGCTTGTCGCCGACGTCTTTGCCCGATATTACAGGGGTATATTGGGTGCGGACAATGTGTTTTTTCTCACCGGAACGGACGAGCACGGACAGAAAATCGCCGAAGCCGCCAAATCGGCGGGGAAGGAGCCACAGGTATTTGTGGACGAGGTATCAGAGCATTTTAAGGAATCATGGAAGCTTCTGAACATCTCCTACGATTATTTTTTCCGCACGACTGACCCGCGCCACGAAACACTTGTGCGCGATGTGCTCCAGAAAATCTACGACAGAGGTTTTATATATAAGGACATATACAAAGGGCTTTACTGCGTCGGATGTGAGAAGTACATACTTCCCGATGAAGTGGTTGACGGCAAGTGTCCGTTGCATCCGAACAAAATTCTCGAAGAACGGGAGGAGGAAAACTATTTTTTGAGCCTGTCAAAACTGGCGCCACGTGTACTGGAGGCGCTTGAACACGATGAATACCGCGTGCTTCCTGCGGAAAAGAAAAACGAGATTGTGTCAAAAGTCCGCGGCGGCATCAAAGATATTTCAATTTCACGCGCCGGTGTTGAGTGGGGTGTGAAGGTGCCGTGGGATGAATCGCACACGGTGTATGTGTGGATTGATGCGTTGTGTAACTACTACACGGCAACGCGTATCGCGGAGGGAAAAGAACATTTTTGGCCGGCGGATTTGCACCTGCTTGCAAAAGACATACTCTGGTTTCACGCATTTATCTGGGAGGCGCTCTTACTTGCCGCAGAAATTCCGTTTCCGAAGGCGGTGTTTGCCCACGGATTCTTCACGATTGACGGGCAAAAAATGAGCAAATCAATCGGAAATGTAATTGACCCGAAAACACTTGTAGATAAATACGGCGTTGACGGCGCGCGATACCTTCTGCTTTCCGCATTTCCGTTCGGCAATGATGGCGACATCACGCTTTCGAGGTTTGATGAAAAATACAATGCGGATCTTGCCAACGGAATCGGTAACCTTGTGTCGCGCGTTGCAACACTGTGCGAGAGGGCGTGTCTGCTCGGTCTTCCGGTACCGGAGGAACCTTCCTCGGCCGCGTCGGATGCATTTGCGCGTTTTTATCCCGATGAGGCGCTCGGATATATATGGGATGAGATTCGCAACCTTGATAAGAAAATTAACACGGACGCACCGTGGAAACTTGAGGGTGAGGAGTTGAAAAAGGTAATCGGCGCATATGCAAAAGTGCTCCTACGCATCGGTGTCGATCTTTCACCGTTTTTGCCCGAGACGGGGAACCGAATTATTGAGATTTTCACCAAGAAGGCCGTGACAAAACCGCACCCGCTTTTTACACGTCTATGAACCTGTTTGCAAAAATCCGCAATCCGGAAATAGTCCGTAACCTGGTCTTCGGAACGGAGGATAGTCTTGTATCAACCGTCGGATTTGTGTCCGGTATTGCATCGGCGGGCGTTGCGTCACGTACCATCATTATATCCGGCTTCGTGCTTATTCTGGTTGAAGCGTTTTCGATGGCGGTCGGTTCGCTCGTGTCCAGCAATACCGCAGAGGAGGTAATCGGACAAAAAGAAATTTCATATGCGCATTCCGTCAAAAGCTCCGTGGTGATGTTTTTCTCCTACGTGATTGCGGGAGCATGTGTGCTTGCACCGTATGCTCTGTTTGACGTTTCGATCGCCTTCACAACATCCATTATTATTGCGCTCGCACTTCTGTTTCTTCTCGGTGTGTTGTCGGGATATTACGCGGGTATTGCGCCGGTTCGCAAAGGAATGTCAATTGCGCTTATCGGCGGTGTCGCCATTCTCATCGGTGTCGCGGTCGGAAGCATTTTTAACGTCTAATATATGAAAAAAGAACTTTTGGTTATTATTCTTCTAATCGCGGGTGCCAGTTTGTATTTGTATTCGAACGTAAAAAAGGCCGACCAAGACGGTACGACTCCTGATCCGTCCGTTGCGTATGAAATGATTACGGTCGATTTTCCCAAGCCGGATACGGTGGTGACCTCGCCGCTTATCGTGACAGGGCGTGCGCGCGGCAACTGGTTTTTTGAAGCCTCGTTTCCCGTGTCACTCGTCAATTGGGACGGTTTGATTATTGCGCAAGGCGTTGCTACCGCGAAAGGGGACTGGATGACGACGGAGCTGGTGCCGTTTGAAGCGGTACTCGAGTTTGAAAAACCGGAGCTCTACCCCGAGCGCGGGGCGCTTATTTTGCAGAAAGATAACCCGTCGGGACTTCCTCAAAACGACGCGGCGATAGAAATTCCGATTCGGTTTGAATAACACATGACTGATACTCAGGAAACAACGACGGTGCCGCGGCGATCCGCGGCGCCCAGAAAACGAAAGAAAAAATATCCCGTCGAGGCGCTGTTTTCAATTGCGGGCGTCGCTTTTTTTCTCGGCGGAATACTGGTGTGGGCGGGTATGGCGCCTGTAAGGCGTGCGGTCGAAGAGTCCGCACAAAAAATTTCAGTACTTGAGAGCCTTGCTGTGGCGACAGGTGATCAGGTTCGAGCGTTGTCTCTTGAAATCACAACCAGTTCGACGACGCGTGACGCGCAAGGAAAGCTCTTTGAAGAACAACTGGCACTGCTTTCTGACAATCTTTCGACACAGCAGTCCACACTTCAAGGTGTGGTGAATATTACCGATGTGAGCGTCATTGCATCTGAGTGGAACCCGTTTGTGTATCGGATGGCATGTATATTTCGCCTTGAAGATGGCGAAACGCGCGAAGACAGGGGTTCTGCAACCATTGAACAAACCGCGGAAGGCCTACGGTTGCTCACGAGCAAGCACATTATTGAACGAAAAGATACCGTGTTTGAAGGGTGTGAGCTGACACGACCGGGATCAACGGAAGAAATAAAAATTGCACCCTCCGCGTTTGTAAAAAATGAAAACGTTGATTTCGCATATGCGTTTATTGACGCAGCGGTCGTTGGTGTACCTTCAAGCCGCCGCTGCGCATCCAAACCGAACATAGGGGACCGCGTCCTTATTCTCGGATACCCGGGCATCGGTTCCAAAGAATCTGTTACGGCAACCGAGGGAATCATTTCGGGTTTTGACGCTGATATGTACACCACATCGGCGAAGATAGAAAAAGGGAATTCCGGTGGCGCCGTTATTAGTGTGGAGAAAAATTGTTTCCTGGGGATACCCGCTTCCGTCTTGCCTGGTAACGTTGAATCACTGGCAAGGATTTTACCTCTACTGGGGCTCTGATGTGCTATACTTTCGATACGTATGTTTGAAACGGTTCATGCAGTAGATGTCTTTTTTGCCATTATGGCGCTTTCGGTTGCGGTGGCGACGGTCATTGGCGGTCTTATCGGCTGGCACGTGTTCGGTATCGCCCGTGATGCACACAAGATTGTTCGTACGGTCCAAGAGGAGAGCAAGGAAGTGGTCCATGAGGTCGCAGTGGCGACAAAAGAGGTGGTGGAGAAGAAGGCTGCGGAATTTCGTGAGCATATACTGAGCGACATACGAGTCAAAAAACCGCCTCGAAAGAGCAGTCAGAAACCCGTTACCGGATAATTTTTATATATGCGTAAAGCAGGCATTGTTCTTATTATTGTGATACTTATTGCGCTCGGTGTGGTTGCGCTTAAAAATAACGATGACGGGGCGGATACAGTGGTGCTTCAGGAAGGGCAGCCGCTTTCAGACGAACAAATACGGGATATCGTGGAGATGGTCAGCCGGCACATGAAACTGCCTGATGAGCTTCCGAATGTCGGTGTGGTGACGGATATCGAACTGCTCCGATCAACACAGCCGTTTTATGAAGGGGCGGAGAACGGCGATGTGCTCCTTCTGTACCCGAGTATCTCGCGCGCCATCCTGTATGACCTCGACGAGGATGTTATCATTAACGTCGGACCTGTGGTGTTTGAAAATCCGGAAGGCGGACCCTCGGCGGAATAACCAAAACGAAAGTAACAAAAAACGGCTCTATTGAGCCGTTTTTTGCTGTATTGGTGAGATTTAAATGTTGAGGAGCTGTCGGATGCGACCCTCATCAAATCCGATAATTACTTCTTCGTGACCGCCTTGTCCTTCCGGAACCGACGGATCAATGATGGAGATTACCGGTACGCCGAGCTGGCCTGTTTTGGTGACCATTTCTCGGCGTTTTTCCAGATCTTCAGCGACGTTGTAATCGGTAAAGGTGATGCCTTTCTCAGAAAACAAATCTTTCGCCATATGGCAGAAATGGCAGGTCGGAGTCGAGTAAACGGAGACTGTTTTTGTCTGTGCCATATCGTGTGGGTATGTATTAGTAGTAGTGATTGAGAGTGTACCACAAAAAAAGAAGAGAAAAGATTGTCAGGTTTTATTTTGTATCGTGCAATCGCAAGGTTGGCCAGATGCCGAGCAGCGTCACTACCCCGAGGGCAAGAAAAATAAAGCGCGTGTCTGCAAATAGCAGTAGTAGAGAGAAAATAAACGGTGCAACAAGATACCCGGCAGGTTCAACGATACGATACAAACTTACCATCTCAACGTCTTCTTTCCCGACGTGTTTGAAGAAGTAGGTTTCCGTCATGATTTCAACGGCTGCCGCACCGATGCGTGTGAGCAACAACATGATGCTCCACACCAGCACACTATCGTTTCGTATCCACGAGAGAAGTGCGGTGGCCACCGCTGTTAGGACAAAACCCGCAAACATGATTTCTTTTTCTCCCCATCGCGTGTCGGCAAGACGGCCGAGCGGGTACTCGAATACTGCAAACGGGATAAGCATAACGGCAAATACCACACCGATATGTTGCCAGGCCATTCCTATGTCATTGTGCAAATACAGTCCCATGTACACGACCATGACCGCATAGAAAGTTCGCAGAAGGAAGTTTGCCGAGAAGATGAGGCGAAGCGCTTGGTGACGCCACACCGCCTTCAGTGTGGGGATGAGCGAAACATGTGTATACTTCGGGTCTTTAAAATGTTTGAAGGAGACCAATAAAAGGATAACCGCCGGTACGAGCGCACACATTGATGCAAAAAAGACACGCGTATATGCATCGCTTTCCTTGAGCACGAAACCGACGATAAGCGGCGACAGCACGAGAGCGGTATTACCGACGGTCATAAGGATGCCCCGCAGACGCCCCGTCACGGAATCGCTGGAAATGGTTTCGAGTAGCACGTCGATGTCAAGGTACAGTATTCGTACCAGAATGTAGTGTGCCAAAAACGCCGCCACAACAACTGCCGGTGAGGCTCCAAAGGTCAGGAGAAACAAAGCGCCGGCTTCAAGTATCAGCGCAAGAATTGTAAAGCGGATATCTCCGACCTTTTTCAGAGCGCGTGGCAGATACAAAAGGACGGGAATCGAAAGTAGGGCACCGAGGGAAAAAATAAGCCCGACGTTTTTCTCGGCTACAAATCCTCCGAGAATACTTGAGTTAATGTACAAAAAAAGATATGCGTGCAGCGACAGAAGAAAGGTGAGGAGGTATGTGCCTGAGAGCAGGGTGGATCGTTTCATACGGTTCTAAACGCCGATAACGACGGGAATAACAATGGGTGATTTTCCGGTTTTTTGGAACAGGAATTTTCGCACTTCATCGGTCACGGCGCTTTTCACAATGTCGAAGTTGATTGGGTGCATGCCACGCGTCGTGTTTTCAACCGTTTTACCGACAAGTCCGCGAGATCCCGTGATAAGTTCTTGCTGTTCTTTTAAATAAACGAAACCGCGGGAAATAATATCCGGAGATTTGCGCAGTTTTCCCGTTTTTGGGTTGACCGATACCACAATCACAAAGATACCGTCTTCAGAAAGTGTCTGTCGGTCGCGCACAACGACGTGCTGTTGTTCTCCGACCGAGAATCCGTCCACCATAATCGTGCCGGCAGGCGCCTTTTCCTTACGAACGGTCAGTTTTTCTCCCTTGTCCGAAATTTCAATAATCATACCGTTATCAGGAACGACGATGTTTTCTTTCGGCGCACCCAATCCCTGCGCAAGCTCGGCATGGATACGGAGCATATAGTGGTGCCCGTGGAGCGGCACGAAATATTTGTATTTTACCTGCTGATGTATCCAGCCGAGCTCGTCACGGTTTCCGTGACCTGATGCGTGCACGGCGGAATCCTGATAGGTGATGATGTGCGCATCCTGACGGTACAGGTTGTCTTTGAGTTTCTGGATTGCCATTTCATTCCCGGGAATGACCGACGAGGAAAAAATAACGGTGTCGGTACGGGACAACGTAATATATTTGTGCGTCTTGTTGGCGATACGATCGAACACGGCATATTCTTCTCCCTGTGCTCCGGTTGCCAAAACGACGATTTTATTTGCGGGATGATCGTCAATCTGCTCAATTGAAATGATATTATCGGTCTCCACGAGATCCAGTTGCTTGACGATTTCAACGTTGCTTTTCATTGAACGCCCGTCAATTGCAATCATTTTTTTATACTTGCGCGCGATTTTTATGAACTGAATGATGCGCTCGACGTTTGACGCGAATGTGCCGATGATGAGCCGTCCGGGTGCATCTTTCATAATCCGATCTACCGTTTCAACGGCGTGCGATTCCGGAATAGAAAAACCGGGTTTTTCGACGCTCGTAGAGTCAAGGGTAAACAACACGATATTGCGATCCGAGAAACGTTTCCAATGCTCCTTTTCCTTGTCCGTCGGTATGCCGTCGACATGGTCGACACGCACGTCCTCGACAAACGCAACGGTGCCGACCGGGGTATCGATAAGCAACCCCATAGAGTCAGGAATGGCGTGCGAGATAGGGAAGAAACTTACGGTGAAGTTTTTGCCGACCGTCATGGTCTCTTCACCGCGCACCGTCTTAATATCAAGCGCCGCTACGTCGGGAAATTCCATCTGCCGCTTTTGTATCATCAATGAACCGAACTCGCGGCAGTAAACAGGTGGGTTTCCGAGGTCTTCAATCACAAACGGAATAGCGCCGATGTGGTCGAGGTGGCCGTGCGTGATAAAAAGCGCTTTGACGTTGCCTTTGCGCTCGCGCAGGTAGGTGACGTCAGGAAGAATGAAGTCGATACCCGGTGTTTCCACTTCGCCGAACTGCAGTCCGGCATCAATCACGATAATTTCGTCCCCGTACTCCAACAGCGTCATGTTCTTGCCGATTTCCTCCGTACCGCCGAGTGGTATGACCCGAAGCACTCCCGGTTCAGGCGGCGGGATGTGCGTGCTTTTGTTGGTTGAAACAGGAGAGGTTTTACGGATGCGTGTTTTTTCAGGCCGGCGCATTTTGCCGCCCTGTTTGCTTCTTCCTCCGCCTGACGGATACCGTGATTCTCCGCGCTGTTGCGGCCCTCTTCGTTGTCCGCCGCGGGAATCGTTGAATCTGCGGGCGGGACGGACGGCCTCGGCTGTCGGCGCAAGTGCGGAGAACACGCGCCGTCGTCGCGGTGTTTCGCCGGAAGGTTTTACCTGCGGGGTAGAAGAGGTGGGATGAGATTGCGGTGTCTGCGCGCGCATGACGCGGATACGGGATCGCGAACGTCCGCGCCCTGAATGTCGTTCCATACTATGTCAGTAAGGTCTACGTGATAATTAATTAAAAAACGTGAAAATTCTTTGAGTGTGCATATACCATCCGTATGCATCGAGAAATCGTTCGTTTGGTTCCTGTACCGGCCCGGCGTGTACTCCTTGGATTTCCTCCGGCAGCGCATATATCATGTCCGGAACATACAGGAATACCGCGGGTATGTCCGACTGCCACTCGTTCACAAATGATTCGTGAAGTTGCGCGCGTATATCAGGGGAAAGGGTGGTACGAAGTTCTTCAAGCGTAGCATCAACTGAGGCGTTTGTATAGAGCGCCACGTTAAGCCCCGGGTCGTTGCGTTGTGACGAATGCCAGAACGGGTACAGGTCTCCGTCGCGTGAAACAACCTGTCCGAACAAAAGAACGTCATAGTCGCGCGGCCGGATAACATTTTGGTTCAGTTGTGCGAGGTCAAACAACTCCACCGAAACGGAGGCACCCATATCATTGAACTGCTTCTGAAGCATTTCAGCGACTAGTTTCAGCTCCGGGCTGTTGACTGTTTTGATGGTAAACGAAAGTGTGGAATCTTTTTTCGTGTAGGTGCCCGTTTCAGCGTCGCGTGTCCATCCGTCATTTTCAAGAAGTGTGCGGGCATCATCAACAGAATGCGTGGTGTTGTCGGCGGTATAGAGGTGCGGCGGAAGAGGTGTGGTAATGAGTGTACCGAAACCGCCGAGTACGTTTTCTATGATTTCTTTTCGGTTAACCGTGTACGCGAGCGCTTTACGCACCGCCTCGTCCGTAAAAATATCATTGTGATTGTGGTTGAAAAAAATTCCGAACGTTCGCGGCAGAGGATACCGCTTCGGGTCGTCGATTTTTTTTAGCGAGTCGCGAATGGAGAACGGGTCGGTACCGCGGAACGCGTCAATGTCGCCGTTTTCGTATGCGTCAACCAGCTCGCGTTCATTTCCAAAAGTATGGATGAATATGCGGGAAAGATGCGGTTCGCCGAGCGCGTACTGTGCAAACGGTCTCAGGAGGTATGCCGAAACCACGTTATCGCTTTCCTCGATTCGTTCCAGTTGAAACGGTCCGGAACCGACAGGACGCTCGTTGTACGAAGAGCCCCTAAAATCTTCGGCGGCGATGTCTTCCCAGATATGCCGTGGCAGAATACCGAGCGTGGTGTTGTTAAGAAACCCGGCGTATGGCCGCGAAAGTCTAAACACAACAGTGCGTGCATCGGGCGCCTCAACGGAGACACCGTCCCACGTGCCTGCCTTCGTGCTCTCGATGCGCGGGTCCTGGATGCTTTGAACGGTGAACATCACATCCTGTGCGGTTATGGGCGTACGGTCGTGAAAAAACAAATCAGGACGGAGGGTGAATGTGTAGGTTGTGCCGTCCTCAGATACGGTGTATGAGGCCGCGAGGTCGGGAATAAGTTCACCGCCGGGAAGCGCCCGCATAAGCCCTGCGTACAAAAGGGCGGTCAGGTCTCGGTCCGCATCTGTTTGCGCCAAAATCGGGTTGATGAACCTCGGTGTGCCGACGATACCCTCATGAAGCGTGCCGCCGGGCGCCGGAACAACGACCGTGTATTTCTGGTGAACCCAAATAAGCATGCCGCACAGGCTCAACACCGCCAGCGCGGACAGCACAATAACCGCCGCGCGTTCAATAAAAGAAAGCGATGCGAACGTTAAGCGTACGTATTCCCGAAACCTGTGGAATCGGCTATGCATGGTGGGATTGGAAGTCCGTGTGACGTGTTACCGAAGGAGAAGCGCCGCGATTGCCGATGCGATGAAAAGCACGGCGATAACGATGGTTGTCATAAAAACAACACGCTCTGCGCCGCGTCGTGTGCGCTGAATACCGCCGTCGTCACTGCCGAATGCGGCTCCTAAACTGGCGTCCGACTGCTGCACCAAAATAAGCACGATGAGCACCACGGCAAGTCCAATTTGTATGAATGGGATGAATGCGACCATATGAAATAACGCTGGTCAGTATACCACAGGGGATATGAGAGGCGGAAGTGCGTGGTACACTAAACGATATACGTATGACGGACCCTCTTGGTGCTCTTGCACGCGAACTGGAAGGCGATGTTGCGCTTGATGAGGCGACACGGGAGTCGCGAAGCACGGACACGTCGCTGTTTTTTGTGCGTCCCGCCGCAGTGGTGTACCCCAAGAATGTTTCCGACGTGCAAAAACTTGTGCAATTTGCCTCGCGCACGTCCGGTGTCACACTGACCGCGCGGTCTGCAGGGACGGGAATGGACGGTGGCGCGCTCAGTGAGGGAGTGATCGTCGATTTTTCAAAATATTTTACACATATCGACACGGTGCGTTTGCGGCAAGACAAAACTCCGGTTATCTCCGCTCAGCCCGGAGTGTTCTACAGGGATTTCGAGAAAGAAACACTCAAGCGTGGATATCTCATGCCGTCGTATCCCGCGTCCCGTGAGTTGTGCATGATCGGCGGCATGGTTGCAAATAACGCCGGCGGAGAACTGACGCTTAAATACGGCAAGGTTGAGAATTTTGTCACCAAACTCAAAGCGGTACTGTCGGACGGGAATGAGTACACCCTGGAACCTCTTTCAGGAGAAGCGCTTCGTCGTAAACTGCTGCAACAAGACTTTGAAGGTGACGTGTATCGGAGAATGTACAAACTGGTGAACGACAACTACGAACTGCTCCAAGAGGCGCGCCCGAAAGTTTCAAAAAATTCGGCGGGATACTACTTATGGAACGTCTACAACAAGGAAACGGACACGTTTGATCTCTCAAAATTGTTTGTCGGTTCGCAAGGCACACTCGGACTTGTCACGGAGGCGACGTTTTCTCTGGTACGACCGGCGAAACACTCACAGATGGTCATTGTGTTTCTCGATTCGCTCAAAGATCTCGGTAACATTGTGCGTGTGGTGCTTGCACATGAGCCGACGACGTTTGAATCATACGACGACAAAACACTCAAACTCGCACTTAAGTTTTTTTGGGAATTTATTAAGCGCCTCGGTGTGCGGAATATGTTTTCGCTTATGTGGAACTCACTCGGCGAAGCGTTTTCAATCGCCACACACGGTATTCCGAAGCTCGTGCTTCAGATTACGTTTGACGGGGAAAATCGAAAAGCGCTTCGGTATAAAGCAGAGGAGCTGGTGGTGCATCTGAAAAAATGTAAACCGCGATACATTGAAATAATAAAAAGTGCCCGGGAAATGGATGAGTACTGGCTCATACGGCGCGAGAGCTTCAATTTACTGCGGCACAAGGTGAAAGGTATGAAAACCGCGCCGTTCATCGATGATATCGTCGTACCGCCGTCGTCACTGCCTGAATTTTTCCCGAAACTCTATGCCATTCTGGAGAAGTACAAAAAGTACATGATTCACAATATTGCGGGGCATATCGGTAACGGCAATTTTCACATTATTCCGCTTATGGATCTTTCGAAAAAAGAAAACCGGGATGTGATTCCTGAGATTGCGCGGCAGGTATACGATCTCGTGTTTGCATACGGCGGTTCCGCAACGGGAGAACACAATGACGGCATCATCCGCACACCGTTTCTCAGACAGCAATATGGCGAACAGGTATACGCGCTGTTTGAACAGACGAAACACATCTTTGATCCGAAGGGTATTTTTAACCCCGGGAAAAAAGTCGGCGGCACGCTTTCGTACGCGGTGGAACACATCAAAAAAACGTCCTGACCCTTGCGTCAAGGTTTCTCTTTCGCCTATAATGCTCCCGCATTAGCAACTCTTGTAACTATTTTGGGTATGAAGAAAAAGACAACGACGAAGGCCGGTGTCCTGCCGCTAGGCGACCGGGTGTTGGTACAGCCGCTTTCTCCGGATGAACAGTCGGTACGACGCGCATCCGGCATCATCATTCCCGAAACCGTCGACCGTGAACGTCCGGAGCAGGGAAAGGTAATTGCGGTCGGTCCGGGAAAATATGAAGACGGTAAACTTATTCCTGTACGTGTGAAAGTCGGCGACACGGTCGTGTTTTCCAAATACGGCTATGACGAAGTGAAGATAGACGGCAGAGAATACTTCATTCTTAAAGAAGACTCTCTTTTGGCAGTCATTAAATAAACGGACGTATGGCAAGTAAAAAAATTCTTTTTGATTCGGAGGCGCGTGAAGCGCTGAAGCGCGGTATCGACAAGGTAAGCAATGCGGTGAAGGTCACCATCGGTCCGCGCGGACGGAACGCTGTTTTGGAGAAAAGTTACGGTGCGCCGATGATTACCAATGACGGCGTGTCTATTGCAAAGGAAATAGAACTGCCGGACCGCTTTGAAAACATGGGCGCTGAAATCGTCAAAGAGGTGGCGACGAAAACAAACGATGCCGCCGGAGACGGTACGACCACCGCGACCGTTTTGGTGCAGGCGCTGGTGACGGAAGGATTACGGCACACAACGCTGGGCGTCAATGCGATGTCGTTGCGCCGCGGTATGGAACAGGCAGGGCAGGACGCGGCTGCAGCGCTCAAAACAATTGCAAAACCGATAAAAGGAAAGGAGGAAATCAGACAGGTTGCCGTCATTTCTTCCGAATCAAACGAGCTCGGAAAAATCATTGCCGAGACGATTGAGAAAGTCGGAAAAGACGGCGTGGTGACCGTTGAAGAATCTCAAACGCTCGGTATTGACTCGGAAGTTGTTGAAGGACTTGAGTTTGATAAGGGATACATTTCGGCGTACATGGTGACCAATGGAGAGCGCATGGAAGCGGAGTATCGCGACGTGCCTGTTTTGGTAACCGACAAAAAGATTTCAGTGATAAAAGAAATTCTCCCGCTTCTGGAAGGGCTGGCCGCCGTCGGCACCAAAGAGCTGGTTATTATCGCCGATGATGTGGACGGAGAGGCGCTTGCAACATTTGTGGTCAACAAACTCCGCGGCGGATTCAATGTGCTTGCGGTGAAGGCACCGGGATTCGGCGATCGAAAAAAAGACCTACTTTCCGATATCGCAGTGACCGTCGGTGCGAAGGTTATTTCCGAGGAGACAGGCACAAAACTTGAAAGTGCAACCGTCGCGATGCTTGGTCGCGCACGACGCATTGTCTCGACGAAAGACACGACGGTTATTGTCGGCGGCAAGGGAAAGAAATCTGATATTGATGCGCGTGTTGCGCAGCTTCGCAAACAACTTGCAAGCACAGACTCAAAGTACGATAAAGAAAAACTGCAGGAACGTATCGGCAAGCTCACGGGCGGTGTTGCGGTTATCCGCGTCGGCGCGGCGACGGAAACCGAGATGAAGTATCTCAAACTGAAAACAGAAGATGCGGTAAACGCGACGAAGGCTGCCATTGAAGAAGGAATCGTGCCGGGTGGTGGGAGCGCACTGGTAAAAGTTGCTCAAAAACTTGAAACAAAAAAAACAGGACCAGACGCGGAGGTGGTCGGATACAATATTGTGGTAAAGGCGCTTGCCGCACCGCTCCAGCAGATTGCTATTAACGCCGGGAAGGAAGACGGACTTGTCGTAGTGGATCGCGTCAAACACGGCGGAAAAAATTCCGGGTACAATGCGGCGTCGGATGCGCTTGTTGAAGACATGCTGGAAGAGGGGATTGTTGATCCGGTCAAGGTAACGCGCACCGCGCTCCAAAACGCGGTGTCAGCGGCCGCAATGCTCATTACCACGGAAGTTGCCGTTGCGGAGGAGCCGAAGGAAGAAAAGGAAGCGCCGCATCAGCACGGGGGAGACTACTAGAAGGTTCTTCGTGCGCCAGAGCGGACATATCGTGTCCGCTGTAATGCCTGTATGCTATACTTGCGCTATACGAGGTAACCTTTTTGTGTATGTCATTTCAAACCGTTGTCCTTATTGTTGTCGCCGTTGTTATTGCGTGGGCGATAGTTATGTATAACCGTTTTGTTCGGCTCGGCGCGCGCACTGATGAAGCGTGGTCGGATATCGACGTGCAACTGAAGCGCCGGTATGACCTTATTCCGAACCTTGTCGAAACCGTAAAAGGGTATGCGACACACGAACGCGAGGCGTTTGAGAACGTGACGAAAGCGCGGGCCAACGCGATGGGTGCACAGAGCGTGGAGGCGCATGCAAAGGCGGAGAATATGCTCACCGGTGCGCTGAAGTCGCTATTTGCTATCGCGGAGGCATATCCGGACCTGAAGGCAAACCAGAATTTTCTTGAACTGCAACGGGAGCTGTCGGACACCGAAAATAAAATTCAGGCGGCACGCCGTTTTTACAACGGCAACGTGCGCGACCTCAACACTGCAGTTGATTCATTTCCCGGCAATCTCATTGCGCGCGCGTTCCGTTTTTTGAAACGTGAATTCTTTGACATCGACGAGGCTCAACGTGAACCGGTACAGGTGAAATTCTAGCGTTCATGCCGACGGTGTACTCCCACTACAACCGCAACGTCAGTTCCGTGTGGTATCTCGTCGTGATTTTTATTTGCGTCATGGTGATTGTTACGTGGAAAACATATCTTGCAATACAGGATATTGACATTACCAACCGCGCAATGGTGGCACAGATGGAAGACGTCATGGCTCAAAATCAACCCCGTTGATATGGCATCACTCTATACACATCGTGATGATAATATCGCAAAGACATGGGCGCTCATGCTCGGTTTTTTTGTCGTGATTATCGGCATCGGTTGGGTATTTTCACGGGCATACGATTCACCGGGTATCGTCTACGGCGCCGTCGTGTTTTCACTCATCATGAATTTCACAAGCTACTGGTATTCCGACAAGATTGCGCTTGCGGTCTCCGGCGCTCGTCCCGCCTCGCGTGAAGAATTTTTTGACCTCTATACCGTGACGGAAAATCTCGCTATTACCGCCGGTATTCCGATGCCGAAGCTGTATGTCATCAATGACCCGGCACCCAACGCGTTTGCCACGGGACGCAATCCTGAGCACGCGACGGTTGCGGTTACAACAGGACTCCTGCAGATGCTGTCGCGCGTTGAGCTTGAAGGAGTGATCGCACACGAGCTTTCACACATCAAAAACTGGGACATTCTACTTTCAACGGTGGTGGTCGTGCTTGTCGGCTTTATTTCCTTGCTTGCCGACTTTTTTCTGCGCACGTCCGTGCACATACGCGGGGGAGACAATAATCGCGGCAACGCAGTATTTATGCTTGCCGGTTTTGCGCTTGCGCTTATCGCGCCCATTCTCGGCGTTGTTATTCAGCTTGCCGTGTCGCGCAGACGGGAGTTTCTTGCGGATGCTTCCGGTGCGTTGCTTTCACGCTACCCCGAAGGGCTTGCCTCGGCGCTTGAAAAAATATCAAGCTACGACGGTGCTATGCGACGCGTACACAAAGCAACCGCACATCTTTTTATTGCGAGTCCGCTCGGAGGAAAAGACCATAAGGTCGGAGCAGTCGCAAAATTATTTATGACACATCCGCCCGTTGCCGAGCGCATTGCCGCGTTGCGCGGCGAAACGGCATGAGTACGTA
>CAYUSN010000005.1:0-1109 GCA_964447415.1 uncultured Candidatus Saccharibacteria bacterium | reverse complement strand
CCGGACACACTCGTGCATGTGCTGCAGCGTATACGGTCGCTTATTATTGCAGACGATCATGTTTTTGATGATGTAAAAAATCTTAAGAATGCGCTGCAAAATTTTGAAATTGTTTTTGATGAGGACTCGAGCGGGGATGTTATCGCACTGTTACGCGATGAACTGTTGACGCTTCGGGGTCTTGTATATAAAGATGAACTGACGGGAATTCTCAATCGCCGCGGTGTGTACGAAGAATTCGGCGCTTTTTTCCGTGAGGCGTTGTTTTATAAAAAACACCAAAACGAACGCAGAGGACTGATGATTGATGATTTTTCGGTTATTTTTATGGATTTGGATAACTTTAAGAGCGTCAACGACCGCTTCGGACACGACGAGGGGGACCGTGTGTTGAAGGGGTTTGCGGGTGTTTTAAGAAAGTATGCGCGCGAAACTGACGCGGTCGGCAGATTCGGCGGGGAAGAGTTTGTCGTCGGACTACTCGGCGCCTCGGAAGACGAGGCGTATGAAAAAGCCGAACAGCTTCGTCTAAAGATTTCGGAGACGATTTTGGTGAACGGTACCGAGCACCTCACGGCGAGTTTCGGCGTCGCGTCTTTGGGCGCGTCGGAGGCACGCACACTCGACGGGTTGATTCATGCTGCAGATATGGCAATGTATGACGCGAAGCTTAACCGAGGAAAAAACGCAACGGCAAAGTACAGCGATCTCATGCTTTCTGAATAATCTATGGCACACATACCGTTTGTATCATCATCATGGAGGGAGGGGAGAGTGTGGGATGCGTGGATGGTCGTGCATCTTTTTTCAGGCCTTTCTATCGGATTTGCAAATATCTACCTCGAACTTCCCGCTATACTGCTGTTTTCTATAAGCGTCTTCGGTATGATTATCTGGGAAATCATTGAAATCGCCGGCAATGTGCACGAGGTGCCCGAAAACCGCCTACTTGACGTGGCGGTCGGAGTAATCGGACTGTATGTGGCAAGCGGAATTATTCTTCCGCGCGTGGAGGTCCTGCAGGCGCAGGTGCTTTTCTACGGCAGCCTCCTCCTGCTCTCCATTTTCTGTTACTTCGGCTGGGAAGCGTACCGAAAACGGGTCGGGGA
>CAYUSN010000004.1:0-41199 GCA_964447415.1 uncultured Candidatus Saccharibacteria bacterium | reverse complement strand
ACAAGGTGTACGCCGCTGATTTTGTCACAACGGAGGACGGTACGGGCATTGTGCACACGGCAGTGATGTACGGACAAGAGGACTTTGAATTGGGAAATCGTGTAGGTTTGCCAAAACATCATCTCGTTGGTGAGGACGGAAACTTTTTGAAGGGCACGGGAATGTTTGAAGGACGATTTGTACGCGATGAAAGCGTTGCGGTCGATGTCATCAAGGATTTGGCGGGCAGGAACTTATTGCTGAAAAAGGAAACAGTCACACACACGTACCCACATTGCTGGCGGTGTCACACTGCACTTATCTACTACGCCCGCGATTCGTGGTACATCCGTATGTCGGCTCTGCGCGATGAATTGATGCGGGAGAACAAAAAGATTAATTGGGTACCAGAGCATATTCGTGACGGACGCTTCGGTGAGTGGCTCCGTGAGGTGAAGGATTGGGCGATTTCTCGCGACCGGTACTGGGGAACACCACTACCCGCATGGCAGTGTTCCTGCGGACACATGGAGGTTATCGGCTCTATTGCGGATTTAAAAAAGAAAATAGTCTCTCGTGGAAATACGTTCATTGTCGTGCGTCACGGAGAGGCACAGAACAATATTTCCGATACCGCGAACGCCAAAGCAGATGCCCCAGACCATGTGACTGAAAAGGGAAAAACCCAAGTCGCACGTGTCGGCAGAATGCTTTCGCATAAAAGTGTTCAAAAAATTTACACGTCCCCATTCGTTCGCACTCGAGAAACAGCAGAAATTTTGGCAAAAGAAATTGGCCTGTCTTCAAGCTCCATTATTGTTGACGAGCGTTTATCAGAGTTTGGGTATGGTGATTTAGATGGCAAACCGCACAAGGATGTTTTTGCCTACAGGAAGGAACACCATCTTGGATACAGTGATAGGTTGCCGAACGGTGAAAGTTTTCAGGATGTGAAGCGTCGTCTCGCACAGTTCTTGTATGACATTGATGCAAAACATCAGAATGAGCACATTATTGTGGTTACGCACGGCATCGCGCTCCAGACAATCCCGGCAATCTTAGAGGGTGCGGATGATAAGCGATCAGACATAATTCGTTCGACCATTGAACCAGAATTAGCAGGTACATTGGAGTTTTCATTTGTTCCACTCCCGCATAATGCTGATTTTGATATTGATTTACACAAGCCATACATAGATGAGGTGCAGGTATCGTGTCCAAAATGCAAAACACCGATGAAGCGAACACCTGAGGTGATGGACGTATGGTTTGATTCCGGTTCCATGCCGTTTGCGCAGGACCACTATCCGTTTGAAGGAGGAAAACGATTCTGGCAGAAACAGAAACTTGCGTATCCTGCCGCCTACATCTCCGAAGCTATAGATCAGACGCGCGGTTGGTTTTACACACTGCACGCGGTCGGTACGCTCATGGGCCGCGGACGCGCATATGAAAACGTTATTTGTCTCGGGCACATTCTCGATGCGCACGGAAAGAAGATGAGTAAATCAATCGGTAATGTCATTAATCCGTGGGAGGCGATGGCAAAACACAGCGTGGATGTGATTCGTTTTTGGATGTATTCCGTCAACCAGCCGGGTGATACGAAAAATTTCGACGAAAAAACGGTGGACGAAGTAAGTAAAAAGGTGTTTAACATACTCCGCAACGTCGTGTCATTTTACGCGCTATATGCAAAGGACGTGCCGCACACAACGGACGTAAAACGGGAAAGCACACATGTACTTGACCGTTGGATCCTTACGCGTCTCAACACGTTGACAAAAGAGGTGACGGATGGACTTGAGTCGTACGACATTTTTACGCCGACACGCGCACTGAAAGATTTCATCAACGACCTCTCCACGTGGTATCTCCGGCGCTCCCGTGACCGGTTCCGTGACGGCGGAGAAGACGCGATGCGGGCGCTAATCACGATGCGTCACGTGCTCGCAACACTTGCAAAACTGCTAGCGCCGTTTACGCCGTTTTTCGCCGAGGAACTGTATATCGCGGCGGGGGGAGAACAAGAGAGTGTGCACCTTGAGACCTGGCCCTCTTGTGCCAAGGCCTCGGGAGGCGAGACCATCTTGGAAGAAATGAAAGAGGTGCGCGAGGTGGTATCAAAGGCGCTTGAGGCGCGTATGGCCGCAGGCATTAAGGTGCGTCAGCCGCTTGCAACGCTTTCCCTCGGATCTGTGCACGAGGTGCTCAAGGGTAATGATGCACTGCAAGCGCTGGTGAAGGACGAAATCAATGTGAAAGAAATCGTGTTCGGCGGAGATTCAGGACTCGACGTGTCTCTTGATACGAATATTACGCCTGCATTGCAGAAAGAAGGCGACGTACGCGAACTTATCCGTGCGATTCAGGATTTCAGAAAAGAGTCAGGACTCACACCCGCTGATTCTCCGAAGCTTCGTATTACAGCAAACCAGCAGTACAAAGAGCTCGTTGAGGAATTCAAACAGGAGATTATGAAGGCGACAAAACTCAGCGGGGTGTCCGCGGTTGCAGGCGACACAGGCGACGAAACGTTTCGTTTTGAATTTGTCTCGTAGTGTATGTACAGTAAAACGCATACTCGCGCAATTATTCTCGGACATTACGATGTCGGAGAGGCGAGCCGCACATACCGGCTGTTTACCGCTGATATGGGGGTGGTGTTTGCGCGCTGTCAGTCATCGCGCAGTACGTCGTCTCGGCAACGCTACGGATTGCAGCTGCTGTCAGTGTGTGATGTGTCGCTTGTGCGGAGCCGCGGCGGATGGCGGCTGACGAATGTGACGCCGTTGGTATCGTTGCACGCAACACACAAAGATAATCCGCATGCGCACGCGCTGTTGTCACGCGTATTCTCGCTTATTCGCCGGCTTGTTGTCGGAGAAGAGAAGGGAAACGAGCTGTTTGATGTGGTGTGGAACGGTCTATTATTTCTGGAAAAAGGAGCTGTTACCGCCGAAAACGTGAAGTGGTTTGAGGCGCTTTTTGTACTGCGAATCCTCAATGTGCTCGGATATGTGCAACATGACGCGCACTATGCATTGCACCTTTCGATTCCGGAGGAATTCTCTATAGAGCTTATTGAATCGTTTGCTCCTGTACATAAAAAGGCGGTTGCAGAAATCAACCGCGCACTGGAAGCGTCGCACCTGTAGTTTTTAGTTTCGTGCAAAACCTTGACAAATAAGGTTTTTTTGCTATAGTTCTCGTCAGAAGCAGTTTTCACAAACGTAACACGCATCCACGAAAGGGATGGAAAATGAGCGAACTGAAGAGGGGGCTCGACGAGTTCGACAAGGAGCGTCGCGGGCGACGTCAGGCGTTGGCGTGGGGCCTCATTCTCGCGCTCATCACGATGGGAATCGGTTTCTTCTTCGGCGCGCACTGCGCGCGCGGACAGGAGCTGGACTACGAAGAGCTCATCCTGACCTCGGCATTCGTGACGGGGACTCAGATCGTGCCGTCGTACATGACGGAGCAAGAAGAGCCATTCGTCACATTCTCCGGCAGTGTCGAGCTCTGGTCGCAGTACGAGCAGTTGACCGGGGGTATTGCGCACGACAAACCGGTGCTCCAGGGAAACATCACCATCGGCATCAAGGACTTCTACATCGATGTCTGGGGATCACGGGCCGAAGGAGCCTGGATGTCGTCTTACGGCGACGAGGTTGATATTTCATTCGGCTACGCGCCGAATGACAACGTCGACATCGGTGTTTCCTACATCGTCGCTGCCGACGATGCGGGTCCGGATCTCGGATGGATGTACGCACAAATCACGACGCGCACGTTCACAGAGGGTGCATGGTCGCTTAGCGCGTTCCTTCGGGGTGACTACTACTGGCCACTGAAGCACGACGGACTACCTTCCGGCTACAACTTCCATTTCGGGGCGACACTGTCGCGCGAGTGGGAGTTATGGTCAGCCGAAAGTGGCGCGGTGGTTCTGTACGACACGGGCGCATTCGGCGCCGGCGAAGGACTCGTCTGGCGTGGTCATGTTGAGGTTGCCAGAACAGTTGGCGCGTCGACCGTCGGCATCGGTGTGAAGTACTCACGCGGGATTAACCTTCCCGAGTGGGACGACCGGACCGGCGAGTACGCGTTCGGCACGTTCGTTCGGTTCTAGAAGGAGCCACCATGAAGCGGTTGGTCATTTACATGATGATTGCTTGCCAGCTGGTGGCGTGGGGTTGGTTTTCCATGCGCGCGGGCAATCTCGGCAACGGGGAGTTTACGGTCTTCACGATCGGGATGCTCCTTGGCCAAGCGGGAGCCGCCGCCGAGACCTTCCAGAAGAAGTCATGGGGCACGCTTGTCGTGCAGTTGTACTTCTTCATCTTCACGGTCCTGGCCGGGGTACAACGCTTTCTGGGAACATGAGGGAGTTCTCTTGGGCCGCGCGGGTTCTAACACCAGCGCGGCTTTTCTTATGCAAGAGAAAATCGTGTACCGCGCTTTGTGAGGAAGCCTTCCTGTGAAAGCGTGGCGAGTGTACGTCGCACTTCGGGCATTCTTCTTTTTGTCTGCATGGCGATTTCTTTTTCTGAAATGTTTTTTCCGGCGAGTAGTTTGAGAATTGTCCCGCGCAGTTCGCGGTTGGAACCTTTGAACATCGGTTGTTTTGTGTAGTGTTTGCTCCGTGCGTTTTGATTACCGTGTGTTTTTTTTAGATACGTGCCGTAATCCATGAGTGCCCAATACCACTCCCGCGGATGTTGCATGTCTAGTGTTTCAATAATTTTTTTCTCAAGTGCCGCATCTGGCACCTTCTTTTTGTTCGGAAAAAAATGATGCAAAAAAACCGTACGAATGTTTGTTTCGATGAAGACCACAGGTTCGTTCCAAATGAAAGCAAGAAGTGCTCCGGCGGTGTACGGACCGATACCGGGAAGTGAGATGAGAGCGTTAAAGCCCCGCGGAAGCTTTCCGGCATGTTTGAGTGTGATGATTTCGGCCGCGCGTTTGAGATTCAGTGCGCGACGGTTGTAGCCGAGTCCTTGCCATGCACGGATGACATTTGCTGTTTTTGCATTTGCGAGTTTACCGAACGAAGGAAACTGTTTCAAAAAATCTTTGTATTTTGGTATGACGCGATCCACCTGTGTCTGCTGAAGCATGATTTCGGAGACAAGTGTGCGATACGGGTTACGCGTTGTTCTCCACGGAAGCGTGTGCCGTCCGTGAGCCTTGTAGTGTTTCCAGATGATTTTTTGGAAACGAGAAGTGGGCATTTTCGGCGGAGAGGGAGGGATTCGAACCCTCGGAGGAGTTTCCCCCTCAACACCTTAGCAGGGTGCTGCATTCGACCGCTCTGCCACCTCTCCAATGCGCCACAATGTAGCACGCTTTTACGGCTTTTTCTACGTTCAAGGTACGGTGCTATACTGGAAGTATTAACGGATAACTTTTAAGTAAATGGACGGAGAACCAATGAACACGCAGACCCCGGCGTCATCCTCAGGGGGAGGAAAATGGGGGATTATTATTGTCGTGCTAGTGCTGCTTATCGGCGGTTTTTTCCTGCTTCGCGGCAAAGGTGGGGACAGTGAGCAGCCGGGCACACTCGCGGACATCATGGCGCGCGGCGGTGACTGGAAATGTACATGGAGTGTTGATGCCGAGGAGGGTGCGAGCAACGGCACGGTGTACGTTTCGGGAAATAAATTTGCAAGCACAATCACCACAGCAACGGATGCGGGGAGCATGACGGCGCAGGCCATCAGCGACGGCGCATTTATGTACACGTGGGGTGACGCTATGCCGACTGGCGTGAAAATAAAACTCGACGGCACGGATGTGCCTGATGTGTCATCAACGGGAGACGTGTCCGGTGTGGAACAATTGGCGGGACAGTATGCATACGATTGTGACCCGTGGTCAGCGGATGCGGCAGTGTTTACACCGCCGGCAAATATTACCTTTACCGATTTCTCGGCGATGATGCAAGAGTTGCCGCAAATTCCGGAGTTTCCGGATATGCCGCCGCAGAACTAATTGGGATGCGTGAAGAAAAACAACTGACACCCGAGCAACAACGTGTGCTGAAAGAGGGCGGCACGGAGGCGCCGTTTTCAGGCGCGTATGTACACGAAAAAGGAAAGGGGATGTACCGCTGTGTGGCGTGCGGGGCCGAACTCTTTTCCTCTGATGCAAAATTTGATTCGGGCACCGGATGGCCGTCGTTTGATCAGGCACTCCAAGGTGCGGTGACGTATCATGAGGACGATGCGCACGGTATGCACCGAACTGAAGTTCGGTGTGCGAAGTGCGGAGGACATCTCGGTCACGTGTTTGACGACGGACCGGATGCTACTACAGGGAAACGGTACTGTATTAATTCGGTGTGTCTTGATTTAGAAAAGAAGGACTAGTGTGCAACGGTAATACAGAGGATACGGCGCGCGCCCGCAGACACAAGGGCGCGCGCCGCTTCGCGCAGTGTGGCGCCGGTGGTCATAACATCATCAATGAGAAGTATGTGTTTTCCGGATATCGTTTTTGGGTCGGGGACAAAAAAAGAACCCGCAACGTTTTGTTTCCTTTCGCGTCGCGAGAGTGTTTTTGTCTGACTTTCTTTTTTCAACACACTCCGGAGTACCTCCGTTTCGGCAAAAAAGAGAACGGACGGCGCACGCAGCAAAAATCCCCGCATAATTTCTTCTGATTGATTGTATCCGCGTGCGCGTTTTTTGTGCGGCGCTATGGGTATCGGCACGACACTCCAACGGGTGCTTGAAAGCAGTGCGTGTGAGGTTATATCTTCACCGTATACGCTCCAGAGAGCCTCACCGAGCACGCAGCACACCGATTTTTTTCCGCGGTATTTTGCAAGATGTATGGCGGTGCGCACCAGCGGGTCGCGGTAGATAAACGGGGAGATCGTTTTCGGTTTTGTAAGTACAGTGTCTTGGTGGCGCCGTGCCGCACGCGCAAGAAAATCCGCCGAGGACATCGACGCAACCGCAACCTCGTTGCCGCCGGAGGGGAAGAGGAGTTGGATAGCCGACTGAATGAGAAAACTAAGCATAACTATCTGCGTCGCTGATGCGAAAATGCTATACTGTGGGCAATAAAATCCTGTTCAAGGAGTATGGAGTTACTTGATACGCTTAAAAAACTCACCCAAGACTTGGTGAAACCGAAAGCAAAAAGCGTTTTAGGTATAGACGTTTCTTCTTCAACTATTAAAGTCGTACAACTCGGCCGTTCAAAGGGCCGCGCGGTACTTGAAACATACGGTGAACTTGCACTTGGTCCGTATGCAGGTGTTGAGGGCGGGCGGGCGACGAATTTGTCCGCCGACAAACTCGGCGAGGCGCTCGCGGATTTGATGCGGGAGGCGAAAGTTTCTACGGCGGAGTGCGGAGTGGCGATACCGTTGTCGTCGTCGCTCATTAATGTGATTGAAATGCCGGATGTCGGCGAGGCGAAACTGAAGGAGATGGTGCCGATTGAATTACGCAAGTACGTACCGGTGTCCATTAACGAAGTGACGGTTGATTGGCGTATCGTACCGCGTGTTGAGATGCAGACGCGTGAAGACGTTGAAAAACAAAAAGAGGAGGAAAAAATAAAAAAAGTTGAAGTACTTACGGTCGCCATCCATAAGGAAACCATTGATCGGTACATGCAGGTGATGCAGAAGGCGAAGCTCAACGTATCGTTTCTTGAAATTGAGGTGTTCTCGACCATTCGTGTTGCGCTCGAAGAAGAGCTTGCGCCGACGATGGTGGTCGGACTGGGTGCGGGGACGACGAAATTGTATATTGTTGACCGAAAAATTCTGCGTGAATCACACATCATTAACCGCGGGTCGCAGGAAATTACCATTGCGCTCACTAAAGGTTTGGGTGTTACGCAGCAACAGGCGGAGGAGATGAAAAAAACATACGGTGTCGTACAACAAGGTGTCGGCAGCGATGTCGGTCAAATTACATCACTCGTTATCGATGCGATTTTTGCGGAAGCACAGCGTGTTATGTTCGCGTACCAGCGGAAATATTCACGAAACATCAGCAAAGTAGTCTTGACCGGCGGCGGCATCATTATCCCGGGGCTTGTCGAGCGAGTGCACGACATTTTACAGACAGATGTTTCCGTTGCAAATCCGTTTAGAAAAGTTGAGACGCCCGCATTTCTCGGAGATGTGTTAAAGCAGGTGGGTCCCGAATTTGACGTTGCAATCGGGGTTGCACTGCGAAAACTTGAAGAGTTGGGGTAAGCTCCGAAGGATGGGCGCAAAGAGGCCGTTCTTATACACATAAAACCTCGTTAAGATTGTGTGAGTGGTTTATACTTAACAACAATAAAAAAAGCCAATGGCTGACCAGTTTCAGACATCGTTTATTCCTAAAAAAACCGCAGAGACAGAACCGCGGGAGAGCTTTTCGGGTGCCGGTCTTTCTTTGTTTATCGGCATACTGACGCTGGTTATTTCGGTTGTTTTGACCGGCGGAGTGTACGGGTATGACGCGTATCTGAAAGGTGCCGTACAACGAAAAGAGGAACAACTACAACAACAGCGCGAGGCCTTTGCCCCGGAACTTATCCGGGAAATGGCCCGCCTCAGCGATAAGATTGCTGCGGCAGAAGGTCTTTTGAATAAACACGTTGCGGTTTCCGAAATTTTTGAACTGCTTCAGCAAACAACACTTAAAACAGTTCGTTTTACATCGTTTACATTTAACAATACTGACCGTGGTATACAAGTGGCGCTGCAAGGTGAAGGTTTGTCGTTTACATCAGTTGCGCTCCAGGCGGACGAATTTTCAAGAAACCCAAACTTGTCCGGCACTATCTTTTCGGGGTTTGCACTCAACAATTTCGGAAACGTGACATTCTCAGCATCAACAGTCGTCAATCCGAATTTGATTTCGTATTCGAAGGGTATGGAACGCCGTGGGTCGGCGTCAGTACAGGAAATTTATAACCCTGTTATGCCCGGGGAAGCGCAAAGTACAGATGTGGTTGATGACACTGCGGGTAATTCCGACGGAACCATCGAGAACCTCGAAGACCTAGGTACGGTGCCGCCGGTTGAAGAACTTTTCTAATATCATGCGTTTTATCTCAGGAATCATTTTTATAGTCATCGCGATTGCGCTGTTTTTCGGCGTGACGAATCCGAAATATCAGACGACAAAAGCTGTTCGTGATAAAGTGGCGCAACTAGATGAAGCGCTTGATCGGGCAAAAGAATTGACCGCGTTGCGTGACGAACTTTCAACACGATACAACTCATTCTCTGATGCTGAAATCAAACGACTCAATACATTGCTGCCGGATTCAATTGACACAGTACGGCTTATTATTGACATTGATAACGTGGCGGATGCGCACGACCTGACATTGCTCAACATCGCAATTTCAGAAGACGGGACAGCGGCGCAAGTTGTCGGTCCGGACAGTCGTCCGTACGGAACGATGATTATTTCATTTAACGTATTGACGACGTACGACCGTTTTAAGACGTTTTTGAGCGACCTGGAGCGCAGTCTGCGTATTCTTGATGTGGACAGTATCTCATTCGGGCAGGAAGATCCGGTTACGGGACGAACCACATACACTATCCGTGCGCGTACCTACTGGCTCCGATAATTGATATGTTTCAGAAATATAAAAAAGTAATACTGATTGCAGTGGCCATTGTGTTTTTGTTTGTTCTCTATACGGTCTTTTTCAAAAAAGAGGAGGAGCCGGTTCTTTCAACAGCGGCGGGTGTACAGGGATTGTCCGCAGAAAACAACGAGCTTATTGCGCTTCTCTCGGAACTTCGTTCGATTAAACTGGAGAAAGACATCTTCAATAACAACGTACTCCTCTCCCTTTTTGATTTTTCAGTTATTCTCATCCCTGAACCCGTGTCACGTCCGAATCCGTTTGCACCTATCGGAAGCGAAGGCTCCGTTCCCGAAGTACAAAATCAGACACAGATAGATATCGGAGCGGGTATTTAATCTCGCTTCTCCCATATGTCTTTTTTACAAGAACTCGCGCAAAAGGGTGTAATTACGAACGAGGAAATCTCGGCGCTTGAGGGCGAGTCGGCGACCACCGGAAGAAGTGTCGAGGAAATTCTCCGTATGCGCGGTGTTACGCCGGCGGATATTCTGCAGGCGAAAGGTGTGCACTACGGACTACCGACCCGCTCGGTGAACGGACCGATTCCGTTTGATGTGCTGCGGTATATTCCTGAAGATTCCGCCCGCCACTACCAATTTGTGCCGCTCTCCGTCACCGACGGCGCGCTTGAAGTCGGTGTCGTTAATCCGGACAATGTTGAGGCGCGTGATGCGCTCCAGTTTATTGCGACAAAAACGGATATGCCGTTTAAGCTTTTTCTTGTTTCAAAAACCGATTTCGACGAAGTACTGAAGCAGTATCAGGGACTTACGGGGGAAGTGACGAAAGCACTCACCGAACTTGAAACGGAAATTTCGGAGGAAGAAGAAGAGTTGTCAAAAAAACTGAAAGCGGCGCGGAGCGGCGAGGGGGAAGGTGAACAGCTGATGGAGGATGCGCCGGTGACAAAAATTGTCGCAACGATTCTCAAACATGCCATTGAGGCCGGCGCATCCGACATTCATATTGAACCGACATCAAGCGATGTGCGTGTACGGTTTCGCGTCGACGGAGAACTTTCAACAAACCTGACGCTGCCGATGAATGTCCATGCGGCTGTCGTTGCACGCGTGAAGATTCTTTCGAACATGAAACTTGATGAGAAACGCAAACCACAAGACAACCGCTTCTCGGCGCGTATCGGCGGGCACAAAATCGATTTCCGTGTCTCCACCTTTCCCGCATACTACGGCGAGAAAGTGGTACTCCGTATTCTTGATGCGGAGAAGGGTGTTTTGCCCCTGGATAAAATCGGATTTTCCGAACGTCATCTCAAAATTATCCGATCCGCAATCAAACGGCCGTACGGCATGATTTTGATTTCCGGTCCGACGGGTTCAGGAAAAACGACGACACTGTACTCCATGCTTCAGGAAATCGACCGCGAAACGCAAAACGTGCTGTCGCTTGAGGACCCGGTTGAGTACAGCATTCCCGGCATGAATCAGGCACAGGTGCGTCCTGAAATCGGATTTACGTTTGCCTCGGGATTGCGCACCACACTGCGCCAGGATCCGGACATTATCATGGTGGGAGAAATCCGCGATAAAGAAACCGCACAGCTCGCCATTCAAGCGGCGCTCACCGGTCACTTGGTGCTTTCCACTATTCACACCAACAATGCCATCGGCGTGATTCCGCGACTCATCGACATGGGCGTTGACCCGTTTCTCATTGGTCCGACGTTGATTCTTACCATGGCACAGCGTCTCGTGCGGCGTCTGTGTGACGGTGCAGGAAAAGAAATTCCGATTGAAGGAAGTTACAAGGAGATGTTTGAGGCGCAGTTCACCGATTTGCCGAAAGAATTTAAGAAAGAAATTCCTTCTACAAAAGCATTTTTCGGCGCACAGCCGACCGCGGACTGTCCCAACGGTACGCGCGGTCGTATGGCGGTGTTTGAGGTTGTTGAGATGACGAAAGAGCTCGAACAGGTGGTGCTTACCAATCCGGTTGAACCCAGTCTCGCCGCGGTTGCGCGCAAACAAGGCATGATTACGATGCGCGAAGATGCGCTCATAAAGAGCATGAACGGTATCGTGCCGTTTGAGGAGGTAAACACACTCGGTGGTTTGTACGATACGTCCGAGGAGAGCAGGGACACAACTGAGGAGGCGGGGGACAACCCCAAGAAACAGGAGGAGACTGTGTTAGAATAATGAAAACATATCTATGAGTTTAAGCACGCAAAATTATGAAGCTGAGCTCAACGAGCTGCTTGATATAACAGTGAAAGAAGGTGCGTCCGACTTGCACCTTTCCGTCGGCTACCACCCGACAATCCGTGTATCGGGCAATCTTATTCCGCTGGTGAAAAAGGAGCCGCTGACACAGGGCGATACCGAATCATTTGTAAAATTGCTCGTACGTCCCGACGCACGCGAAATTTTTTTGAAGGAAAAAGAGATAGATTTTTCATACAGCTTCAATAACGACGCGGCACGATTTCGAGGAAACTGTTCATATTCGCGGGGCAACATCGACATCGTGCTCCGCTTTATTCCGCGACAAATCCGCACGATTGAAGAGCTCCAACTTCCGCCGATTCTCGCCGACTTTGCCCGCCGTGAACAGGGATTCTTCCTTGTTGTCGGTCCGGTCGGTCACGGAAAATCAACAACCTTGGCGGCAATGATTGACGTTATCAACTCGGAACGTGCGGACCACATCGTGACGGTTGAAGACCCGATTGAATATATTTTTGACCCGAAGAAGTCCATGATTAACCAGCGGGAAGTTCGCATCGACACGAATGATTTTCATATCGCACTGCGGCAAATGTTCCGTCAGGACGTGGACGTCGCCATGATCGGTGAGATGCGCGGACAGGAAACCATCGCCACCGCGGTTACCGCCGCCGAGACCGGTCACCTTGTGCTCTCCACACTCCACACCAACAACGCATCGCAGACCGTGGATCGTATCATCGATTCGTTCCCGTCCGAACAGCAGGATCAGGTGCGTCTCCAGCTTGCATCATCGCTCATCGGCGTGTTCTCACAGCGTCTGGTCCAGCGCGTCTCCGGCGGCCTCATTCCTTCATACGAACTGCTCATCAACAACAAAGCAGTTGCAAACCTTATCCGCGAAGGACGCACACACGAAATCGACACGGTCATTGAAACAGGGTCGGAGTACGGCATGATTGACATGAACCGCAGTTTGGCTGATTTAGTCCGTCGCGGAGAAATTACCGTTGATATGGCGCGTCTGCACTCTCTGAATCCCGCGGTGCTGGAGAGACTTATTTAGAGAAAGCACGAAACCCGAATATCGAAATCCGAAACAAATCAGAATGTTCAAAATCACAAACACAAAACAAAACATAGTCGTTTCTAATATTCGAATTTCGAGCTTGTCTCGTGCTTCGGATTTCGGATTTCGAGTTTATTATTCATGATATGAAGGCACTTCTATATATTGGCATCGCACTGGTCGCACTGCTGGCATTGGTGGGTATCGGCGGCAATGCGGACTCATTGCCGTACCTGGGAATCGCGGTGGTCGGTATTGTCATTTTCGCCTGGTTTTTCAAAAAGTAATATGTTGTTTACCTACACAGCGCTGGACCGCGACGGAAGCGAAAAAAAGGGAACCATAGACGCGCTCAACGACGACGTGGCTATCCGTTCGCTGCAGCAGCGCGGACTGGTTATTTCCTCCATCAAAAAAACAGAAGAGAAAGTCGGGCTTGGGACGTCAATTTCGTTTTTCAACCGCGTTACTAACAAAGACCTCGTTATTCTCTCGCGGCAGATTGCAACGTTATTTGAGGCGCAGGTGTCGGCATTGCGGGTGTTTCGTCTGCTTGCCGAGGAGAGTGAGAAAACCGCGATGCGCGTCGCCCTCATTGAAGTTTCAAACGATTTGCAGGGAGGTTCAGCAATTGCCAAGGCGCTTGAAAAACATCCGCACATGTTTTCCGCGTTTTATGTGAACATGGTGAAGGCGGGCGAAGAGTCGGGAAAACTTGACCAAACATTTTTGTATCTTGCCGACTACCTCGACCGCACGTATGAAGTAAGCAGCAAAGCACGCAACGCACTTATCTATCCGGCGTTTGTCATCTCGGTATTTATCGCGGTGATGCTTCTGATGCTTACGACTGTTATCCCGAAGCTCTCGGCGATTCTGATTGACTCCGGTCAGGAAATTCCCGCGTACACAAAAGCAGTCATCGGCATTTCAACAATACTTACCGACTACGGACTGTTTGTGCTTGTACTGTTTGCTATCGGATGTATATGGGCGTGGAAATATCTAAAGACGCCGAAAGGGGATCTGACACTGTCGCGCCTGAAAATCTCCATCCCGTACCTCGGCAATCTCTACCGCAAACTCTATCTCTCGCGCATTGCCGACAACATGCACACGATGCTTTCCTCGGGGATTCCCATGGTGCGCGGACTTGAAATTTCCGCCGATGTGGTGGGCAACACGCTGTATGAGCAGATACTGAAGAAAGCGGTGGAGTCCGTCCGCGGGGGTTCTTCGGTTGCCGACTCACTTGCGGGAAACGACCTTATTCCGTCTATCATGACGCAGATGGTGAAAATCGGTGAGGAGACGGGAGAGCTTGCGGCAATTCTCAAAACACTGGCGCACTTCTATGAGCGCGAAGTGAAAAACGCCGTGGATACCTTGGTGGATCTTATTGAGCCGGCGATGATTGTGCTCCTGGGCCTTGGTGTCGGTGTCCTCTTGGCATCCGTGCTTATCCCGATTTACAACATCTCAGCGGGGATTCAGTAGGGCACAAAGAGGCGCCAAAAAACGGCTTAAAAACGTTATCCACAGAGAAGTTTTGGCTTGACGGATATGCGCCTATAATGAAAGAGCTTAACCAAAGCACTTATTTATTAAAAGGTTAAATTAGCTATGAAGAAACTTACAAAGGGTTTTACCCTCATCGAGCTTCTGGTGGTCATCGCAATCATCGGAATTCTCTCGTCAGTCGTTCTCGCGTCTCTTAACAGTGCACGTCAAAAGAGTCGTGATGCGCGTCGTATTTCAGACGTCAAGCAAATCCAACTCGCGCTTGAGCTGTATTTCGACTCAAACGGTGAGTATCCGGATGATATTGCTGCCCTGGAAACAGCCGGTTATCTTGCACAGGAACCTGTTGAACCATCCGGAAACAACTACGTATACGACAACTATGATGACGAAGCGCGCGGTACATGTCTTGTAGCCGATGCCGGCTCTTGCGCGTTCTACCACCTCGGTGTTGCGCTTGAGCAACCAGGTCACGCGGCACTTCAAGGTGACTTGGACACGGACAGTGCTGTCGATGCTGGCCCAGATGGTCTAAGTACACTCGCTGACTGTGCCGAAGAGGCAGGTGTAGTTGAAGCGGATGACCTCTGTTACGACGTAACGCCGTAATCTTTCAGAAACTCTGAACAAAAAACCGCCTTCGGGCGGTTTTTTGATTAGCATCTCTCCACAGAGGTACTCAAATTTTCAGCCGCAAACCGCTATACTGTATTTATGGATTTTCTAGCGACCTTTTTTGCGTTTGCGTTCGGCGCCGCCGTCGGAAGTTTTCTCAACGTCGTTTCGCTTCGCTATAACACAGGAAGAGGTATTGGCGGACGCTCAGGATGCGCTTCCTGCGGTGTGCAATTGCGATGGTACGAACTTGTTCCTGTGGTTAGTTTTATCGCCCAGCGCGGGAAGTGCCGCACGTGTCGCTCGGCGCTTTCGTGGCAGTACCTTGGTATGGAACTGCTCACCGGTTTTTTGTTTGTCGGACTTTACGGTTTGTATGCAACGGAGTGGGGGCTGTTTTTACTGTATGCCGTTGAATGGTCGCTGCTGGTGGTGATTCTTGCGTATGACCTGCGGCACAAAATTATTCCCGACCCGTTTGTGTTTGCGTTTTGTGCGCTTGCACTTCTCTCTCTGTTTGTCACACCCGGGTGGGGACTTGCCGTTCCGTTTAATGTCGGCTGGTTGCTTCTTGCCGGTCCCTTGCTTGCCTCGCCGTTTGCATTTTTGTGGTTGATTTCAGGGGGACGATGGATGGGATTCGGTGACGCAAAATTAGCACTCGGTATCGGATGGATGCTCGGCATTACGAAAGGATTTTCCGCGCTCTTGCTGTCGTTTTGGATCGGGGCAGTAGTGAGTATCGGCATTCTGCTGTATGAGCGGTTCGGCACTCCCCACGCGGCGTTGTCGCACGCACACGGTCGTCTTACAATGAAAAGTGAGATACCGTTTGCACCGTTTCTTATCATCGGTTTGGCACTCGTGTTTTTCTTCGGCCTTGACATACTTGCACTTCTCCAATGACACACCCAAGAAACACAAAAGGATTTACTATTGTTGAGCTCATGGTTACTGTGGGGATTTTTGCACTGATTACGTCGGTGCTGTTGGTGCGAAACAGCAAGTTTGATGACGAGACGTTGTTGCAGGCGGCAACATATGAAGTCGCACTGTCGGTGCGACAGGCACAAAACTACGGTATTAATGTGCAGGGGCAGGGAGGATACTTTGATAAGCCGTACGGTATTTATTTTGAAACGGGAACAACGTCGTACGTGCTTTTCAGCGATGCGCCGGAAGGCAACAATCAAGGCGACGGGTACTACAACGGCGGTGAAGAGCTACAGACGTTCAGGCTTGGTCGCGGATTTACGGTCAGCCGTGTCTGCTTACTTCTTGGTTACAGTTGCACCGAAATTAGTGCGGTGTCCGTTTTGTTCCGACGACCTGAGCCGGAAGCGGTTATAACGGAAAAAGGTGGAGGGGTCGGAGCGGTCAGTGCTGTTGCAGTAAAAATTGAGTCGCCACGAGGAGGCAGCCGATACATCGTTGTCCGCCAGACGGGACAAATAGCAATTGTAAAAGATATCGATGATCCGTCTCAGGAAGAAATTTGATGTATACACAAACACACATGCGCCGTATTCACACACAACAACAGGCCGGATTCACACTTGTTGAGATGATTGTCGGCGTGTTCTTGTTTACCGTTGTTATGCTGGTTGCGGTCGGAGCGCTCATGTCAATTCTTGATGCGAACCGCCGCGCGCAGGCAAACAAAGCGGTCATGAACAACCTCCATTTTGCGCTTGAAAGCATGACGCGCGAAATACGCGTCGGCCGGGACTATGGAGCGAAACAAAACGGGGAGTCCGTATTTGTATTTACCGACAAGGACGGTTGCGAGATAACCTATGATCTGTTTGATACAAACGGTGACGGAAACGAGGAGATTGTCCGTTCGGTATCCGATACAAACGAAACATGTACGAAAGGAGACAGTACCGGCATACCGATGACTGCGCCTGAAGTTACTATAAACGCACTTGAATTTTACGTGTATGGGACGCAAGTAGGCGATAAAACACAACCCCACGTTATTATTATTGTTCGGGGTGTTGCCGGACTCTCGGAGCGCACACGGGTTCCGTTTGATCTACAAACATTTGTGACACAACGTTTTCTTGACCGATAACACTATGGGTACACCGGTTTACAGCAAAAACACAACACGACTTCACGCAGGTTTTACCTTTATTGAAACCCTTGTTGCCATTTCAATACTGCTGCTTGCCGTTGCAGGACCACTGTATCTTGCGGCGCAAGGACTGCGTGCAGCACGCATTGCGCGTGACCAGATACAGGCGAATTACATTGCGCAAGAGGCTATTGAATACATCAGGTTTCGAAGAGACGGAAATGTTCTTGCAGGTAACGATTGGTTGTCGGGGGAGCTTTCAACCGAGTGTATGGGCGGAAACCTGTGCACGATGGATGTTTACAGCGGCGATATCTTTCAATGTGCTGAAAAAGAGGCGTGCCCGCTGCAGTTTGAAGAAGCAACGGGGAAATACGGATACGGTTCGGGGATAGGTCAGGAACTGGTTTCTGGGTGGGTTGAAACGAAATTTACGCGCAGGGTTTCCATAGAGGCGATAAGTGACTCTGAAATAGAGGTGGTGACGACTGTATCGTGGCGGGACGGGGTGCTAAATCGGACGTATGTTCTTCGTGAGAATCTTCTAAACTGGCAATGATGTATTTTTTGCACAAAACAAAGCGCGCGTATCAAAATACAAAAGGAGGCTTTACGCTGTTTTATGCGGCGCTTGTTTCATCACTGTTGCTGGCAATCGGTCTTGCTATTCTCAATATCACACTCAAGGAGTTTGTGCTTTCGTCGGGTGCACGTGATTCTGAAACGGCGTTTTACTCAGCGGACTCCGCACTGGAGTGCGCGCTGTTCTGGGATAATACACTGCGTATTTTCGGGTACTACGGTGACAGCCTAGCCGAGAACCTCGCAGGGTACTGGCGTTTTGAGGAGCCGTTGGAGCAGCAAAATGCGATACCCCAGATTCTCATTGATTCAAGCGGTTCGGGCAACCACATGGTAACCAATGACGGGATGACGTGGATTTCCGACGGTGCAATTGATCAAGCCCTTTCTCCCAACAGGACCGGAAAATATGCAGAAGTTCAAAATATTCCGGGGGTAAAGGAAGGTAAGACAGAGCACACTATAAGCGCGTGGGTTCGTATCCGCCAATATCCGGCGGTGCGTTCGTGGGTGTTGGTGCTCGGTAATCGGACCACCGGTGCACACCACTGGCTGATAAACGGCCTCAGTAACCCGGAGGGGTACATTGAAGGTCAAATGCAAATCGGTGTGTGGGGCGGTGTGGAGGGAGCAGAACAAGCACACCCGATACTTCCACTCGATAGATGGACACATATTGTGTCTGTTTTTGACGGCACGACACTTACGGTATATGTAGACGGTGAAGAGACAAAGGATACGCCGACGTCGGCGAACTTTGATCTTGCGGGGGTGCCGTTTAACATCGGCGAAGCGTCGGGCGGACAAGAATCTTTCAATGGCGACATTGATGATGTGCGTATTTACAGCCGGGCATTGAGCAAGGTTGAGGTGAATGCGATTGCTTCCAGGGAACTTCTTGCCGGTTTTGTGCCGCCGATAGAACAGGGTGTTGCGCAGCCCGGGGAGATTACCTGCGCCGCAAACAATATCAACAGCCCGGATTCCGGATGGTGGATGGAGGGCGAAGAACCGCTTGGTTGGGAAGTGGAAAATTTGTCACCAGACGATGACGGACTTGAATACTATAAAACAACGTTTGACGTATTGTTCTCGAATAATACCTGTGGATTAGTTGAGGTGTATAAAGACGATAAGGCCTCTACAACCATTATTTCACGTGGTTACAATACATGTGATTTAAACAACCCCAGGCGCCTTGAACGCGCAATTCGCGCCCAGTATTAAGCGTTTTGCGGTACAATAGGGTGTGTTATGGCACCTGAAAGCCCAAAAAAGAGGTACACGAAGCTCCTTTCGGAGGTGCGTCGGCATGCGCACCTGTATCACGAACTGGACGCGCCTGAAATCAGCGACGAGGCATACGATGCCTTGGTTCGTGAACTTTCTGAACTGGAAAAGAAACATCCCGAACTGAAAACCCCCGATACCCCCACGGAAAAAGTCGGGGGAGCGCCGTCGGAGGCGTTTGCGAAAGTAAAGCACAAAACACGGCAATATTCATTTGATAATGTTTTTTCTTTTGCGGAACTTCGTGAATGGGAGGAGCGCATCATGCGCGTACTTGAAAAAGAGGGCGTTTCTGCGCGGCCGACCTACTGCGCGGAGTTAAAAATCGACGGACTCAAAACAATTTTGACGTATACAAACGGAGAGCTCACACTCGGTGCGACGCGCGGCGACGGGGAGGTCGGCGAGAACATTACGCACTCAATTACCACGCTCAAAAATGTGCCAAAAAAAATTCCGGAGCGTGCCGATTTGATTGCAATCGGAGAGGTATGGCTTTCAGAGAATGAGCTGCACCGCATCAACGGCGATCGGGCGAAGAAGGGGGAACCGTTGTTTGCCAACACGCGCAATGCCGCCGCGGGCTCTGTACGCCAACTTGATGCGACGGTAACTGCGTCGCGTAATCTCGACGTGTTTGTCTACGATATAGACGCGTTTTCAGGAAAAGATATCACCACACAAACGCAGGAGCTTGAGACGCTCAAAAAACTCGGATTTCATGTGAATGACAGGTACCGTCTCTGTAAAAATATAGAAGAGGTGGAAGCATACTACCAAGAACAAATGAAATCGCGCGGCGCGCTCCCGTATCACATTGACGGCATTGTGGTGAAGGTTAATGAACGTGCGCTTCAGACGGCGCTCGGATTTACCGCCAAGGCGCCGCGCTGGGGTATTGCGTACAAGTTTCCCGCAGAGCAGGTGACGACGGTGGTGGAAGACATTGTGCTTCAAGTCGGCCGCACGGGGGTGCTTACACCGGTGGCGCACCTTAGACCTGTGCGGGTCGGCGGAGCGGAGGTGTCGCGCGCCACACTTCACAACGAGGATTTTATACAAGAGCTGGACGTGCGCATCGGCGACACGGTGATACTTCAGCGTGCAGGCGATGTTATCCCCGAAGTTGTATCAGTGATGAAAAATCTGCGCACCGGAAAAGAAAAACCGTGGGTGTTTCCGAAGACATGCGCGCTGTGCGGCGGAGACGGTTCGATTGAACGTGTTCCGGGTCAGGCGGCATGGCGCTGTAAACACGGCGGCTCGCCAAATCAATTGCGGCGACAGTTTGAGCACTTTGTCGGTAAGCACGCGCTTGATATCGACGGTTTAGGGCGCGAGCAGGTAAAACTTTTTCTCGAACAGAAGCTCGTTGAAGATTTTGCGGACATTTTTACGCTCAAACGAGGCCAGCTGCTTGCACTCCCGCGCTTTGCGGAGAAATCCGTTGATAATCTGCTCTCGGCAATTGAAAAAGCAAAAAAAGTGACGCTTGCACGCCTGCTCATCGGGCTTTCCATTGAACATGTGGGGGAGGAAACGGCGCGCGACATCGCGGAGAACTTCGGGACGCTTGAGAAACTGCGCGGCGCGACACTTGCCGATCTTGAGGCAATTGATGGCGTCGGGACCGTTGTTGCCGAATCCGTGCACGCATGGTTCCGTGATGCCGAGAACAAAAAACTGCTCACACGGCTTTTGAAACACATCACAGTGGAAAATCCGAAACTCGAAGCACGAAGCACGAAACTAGCAGGGAAGACATTTGTGCTCACAGGAACACTGGGGAGTTTATCGCGCGACGAAGCAAAAGAGCTCATCCGCAAAAACGGCGGGAAAGTTTCTTCATCTGTTTCAAAAAAGACCGATTATGTCGTTGCGGGGCAGGACCCGGGAAGTAAGTACGATGAGGCGCAAAAACTCGGTGTCCGTATTCTCTCCGAATCCGACTTCAAAAAACTCGTTTTTTAGGCGTTTTTTCGTGATAACATAAGCATATGTCGATTTCTAAGACAGACGTCGAAAACCTCGCAAAACTGGCCCGAATCAAGGTTGACGAGGGAGAGGCGGAAGCACTCACGAAGGATCTGGAGCGTATTTTGGCGTTCGTAGACGAGCTTAAAAGTGCCGACGCACCGTCGCACGAGGGCGTGTCTTTGGGCGCCGTGCACAACGTGATGCGCGAAGACATCAGTGCGCACGAGGGCGGCGTGCACACCGAATCACTTCTGAAAAATGCGCCGGACCGCGAAGGCGACCATGTGAAGGTCAAAAATATTTTGTAGTTCATGACACTCGACATTTCACAACTCACAATTCCTGAGGCGCGCGCGAAACTCGACGCGAAAGAAATAACCGCGGTTGAACTACTTCTCGCGTGTCTTGCAAACATCAAAGAGCACGACGGAGAGATTCACGCATTTCTTGAGGTGTATGACGACGCGCGGGAAATGGCAGAGCGTGCCGACGAGATGATTGCGCAGGGGAGTGCAACACCGCTTACCGGTATTCCCGTTGCGCTTAAAGACAACATGTGTTTTTCAGGAAAACGGGCAACGGCCGCATCAAAAATTTTGGAAGGATTTGTTGCGCCGTATGACGCGACTGTTGTCACAAAACTCAAAGACGCGGGCGCCGTGCTAATCGGCCGGACAAACATGGATGAATTTGCGATGGGTTCTTCAACTGAATACTCGGCGTACGGTCCCACGAAAAATCCTCTGGATACGACACGCGTGCCGGGCGGTTCATCGGGCGGTTCGGCGGCAGCGGTTGCCTCTGGAATGTGTCTGGCATCACTCGGATCTGACACGGGCGGTTCAATTAGACAACCTGCGGCGCTCTGCGGCGTCGTGGGGCTCAAGCCGACATATGGGAGTGTGTCACGCCACGGCTTGATCGCGTTGGGCTCATCGTTGGACGTCATCGGACCGTTCGGAAAGACAGTCGGAGATGCAGAGGCAGTATTTGAAACGATTGCAGGAAAAGATGTTATGGATAGCACGACGGTGGATGCGGGAGATTATCCGGCGGGAAAACATGAAGTGAAAAAAATCGGCGTGCCACGTGCGTTTTTGAAAGAAAATAAACTGCGTGGGGACGTTGCCGAGAATTTTGAAGCGGCGCTGAAACGCCTCGAAGAAGCTGGTTATGAGCTGGTTGATATTGAATTGCCGAATGTGAAGTATTCGGTGCCCGCGTACTACGTTATTTTGCCGGCGGAGGCGTCATCAAACCTTGCGCGTTTTGACGGTGTGAAATACGGACTGCATAAAGACGGCAATGATCTTATCGGGGATTATTTTGAAACGCGCGGTGACGGATTCGGGCCGGAACCCCGCAGGCGAATCATGATCGGCACGTACGTCCTGTCATCGGGTTACTACGACGCATACTACAACCGCGCAAACGCCGTGCGGCGGCTCATCACAAAAGATTTCACGGATGCATTTGAGCACTGCGATGTTATCGCGATGCCCACGACCGCAGGTCCTGCGTTTACCTTCGGTTCAAAACTCGCGGACCCTGTGCAGATGTATCTTGAAGATGTGTTCACCGTGTCGGCAAATCACACGGGGATGCCTGCGATGTCCGTGCCGTCGGGTACAATAGAGGATGAAGGAATGCAACTGCCTCTGGGACTGCAGCTTGTGGCGCCGCACATGCAGGAGAAACGTTTGTTTGCGGTGGGTAAGAGGTTTTTGAACGAATAACTATGGCGGATAAACCAAAAGACAAAGGAGGAAAAAAACCGCCGAGCGGCGGAGGAGTAAAGAGTGACATGGAGGTGCTCAGCACCATTATCGGTATTGCCATTGGTCTTGTGTTGCTTTCGGCGCTCATGGCGTCGTTTCAAAACAGGTTTGCGGGCGGCGGGCGTCTTGATGTCGGTTCGTGGGCGTGGCGGTGGACCTCTTCTTTTTCAAATCGCGTGAATGAATTTACGCCCGTGGGAACAGTGGTGACGGCAAAACAAAAAACGGACGTGTGGGCATCGGCGCTGTTTGACAGAATTATCGGCGTGCAACCGAAGGGCGCTTCCGGCAAACTTGTATCCTCAGAAATTGTGGGCGACAGCGTACGGTGGCTGGTTGATTTTACCTCAGGGGCCGACGGATGGGTGTCGTCAGACACTCTTGCCAAACAGCTCTCCGGAACCGTAGCAAGCGTACGAACGTGGTTTCTTTGGATTTCGGCAATACTCTCGGTGCTCGGCGCCGCGGTCGCGCTGTACTCGTGGCGACGGTGGAGTGCCATAACATCCGTGCATAAAAAACAGATGCACCTGCTTGAAAAGAAACTTGCCGGTGAAGATGTCGCAAATAAAAATGAGCGGTGGGAGCGTGTTGAAACACTGGTATCTTCCGAAAATCCGGGCGACTGGCGCGTGGCAATCATTGAGGCCGACATAATGTTGGATGAACTCATTACATCCATGGGATATGACGGCGATACGCTCGGCGACAAACTGAAACGCATAGAAAAGAGTGATTTTACGACGCTTGACGCCGCATGGGAGGCACATAAGGTGCGTAACCGCATTGCGCACAGCGGATCAGACTTCATCCTGACGAGCAGGGAAGCAAAACGTGTTATCGCGCTGTATCGACAGGCGCTGGAGGAGTTTGACTATGTGTAAACACTTCGTGTTTTTTGTTTTGCTATACTGAAACCATGCCAGATGATGCTCATAAAGATGACAGTCCGATAGAATCGCTCACGCAAAAACTCTACACGCCGGGGGCGGAATCACTGACGAAGCTTCGCCGGTCCGGTTTTCATGAGAAGGCGTATGATATTCCTCCCGATTTTCCGCATGACCACGAACAGCCAAAAGTTATGAAGCACATTTCCAAACACCACACGACCATTAAATGGTTTTTTGTCGGTGCTGTTATTTTTTTCCTCGCGACGCTTTCTGCTGCATTTTTCTTTCTTTCGGGTGACCGCAATATTGTGTCGCCGCAGAAAATTGATATTGCCGTTTCCGGTCCCGTTATCTCCGCGTCGGGGGATGTGCTGCCGCTTGCGATAGAAATCAGAAACCGAAACACGACCGCACTGCAGATTTCCGACGTGATTGTTGAATATCCCGCAGGAACGCGCTCTCCGGACAACGTCGCCATCGAGCTTCCGCGACAGCGTCTGTCCCTCGGCACCATCCGTTCAGGTCAGCAGGTCGCCACATCAACGCGGGCGGTGTTGTTTGCCGAAGAGGGCACCGAACAGACAGTCGGCGTGACGCTTGAATACCGCGTAGCCGGTTCAAATGCAATTTTGGTTAAAGAAACTAATTTTGTGGTGCGCATCGGTTCGTCGCCTCTTGCGTTGTCGATGAGTGCTCCGACAAAACTGAACTCCGGACAGACGATTGAGATGGTGCTTAACATCACTTCAAACACTGACGTGCCGCTCCAAAACGTCATGCTGGTTGCGGAGTATCCGTTTGGATTTTCATATAAAAGCGCGTCTCCCGCGCCGACGTATTCGGAGAATATGTGGGCGCTCGGTGATATTGAACCTGAGGGAAAACGCACCATACGCATTCAGGGAATACTTTCAGGTCAAGATGACGAGGAGCGCGTGTTTCGTTTTAAGACGGGGCTGGTTTCTGAACGCGACGATACGCAGCTAGGCACCGCGTTTGCGCAGGTTGATCACATTGTATCCGTCTCGCGGCCGTTTATTGATACGCGCGTTGCCGTCAACGGGAACACGGGAGACACCGTAACTGTTCCTCCGGGTTCTACCGCGCGCGTTGATATTTCATGGAAAAACAACCTGCCGACAAAAATCACCGACGGACGTATTACGGTGCATATTACCGGCGATGCGGTGAATGAAAGAACGGTGTCCGCGCTGAAAGGATTTTACAGTTCGGCCTCGGACACAGTGACGTGGGATGAGCGGAGCAATCCGGCGCTTGCGGTTGTGGATGCGGGCTCCACCGGCTCAGTGTCATTTAACTTTGCTACCAATGCGGTTATGCAGGGAAGCACGGGACGCATTGACCCGAACATCCGCTTGACAGTCGCGTTTACCGGGCGTGCGGTGTCCGAAGGGGAAACCCCGGAAGAAGTTAGGACAGACGTCGAAAAACTCGTGCAGGTGTCATCCGCGGCGGTAATTACAGGGCGTGCAGTACACACCGTCGGCCCGCTTGAAACAATGGGACCGATGCCGCCGCGCGTGGAGCAAAAGACGACATACACCATCATCTGGTCTATTTCAAACGCAGTGAATGATATAGAAAACGCGGTGGTACGCGCCGTACTGCCGTCGTATATTTCATGGGAAAACGTCTACAGTGCGGCCACGGAGGATATACGCTTTGATGCCGCATCCGGAGAAGTTATCTGGCGCGCCGGTCTCATCCGTTCAGGTACGGGATACAGTACGCCTGCCCGGTCCGTCGCGTTCCAGGTGGGGCTGTCGCCGTCAATAACACAGGTCGGCTCGACTCCGGTTTTAGTGCAGGATGCATCACTTTCGGCAACCGACGAGGTAACGGGGAGTACGGTGGAGGCGCAAGAAGAGGCCCTCACAACGGAGCTGGTCACTGACCCCGGATTTGAATCAGGCCAGGAGCGGGTTGTTGAATAACCGCCACACTCCTCTGGTATACTATGTCCATGCAAAACATGATGATACACATCAGCGCAACGTCGGTCCTTAAGGGACTTCTGGTGATTTTTGGCGCATACGTGTTGTATCTGCTTAAAGATATTGTGCTTATCGTCGTGGCGGCGGTGGTGATTGCGTCCGCGGTTGAACCTGCGACGCGATGGTTTGTAGGGTACCGTGTGCCGCGCGCGGCGGCCGTGGTGGTTATCTATATCGGTATTGCACTCGGCTTAATCGGACTCGTATACTTTCTGCTTCCCTCGCTGTTGTCTGAAGCCGCAGGTTTTCTCTCTCAAATTCCCGAATATGTCGGTGCAATCGATTTCAGGCCGATTCTTGACCGCTTCATCGCTCCGGAATCCGCAGCGGTGGTGCAAAATCTTTCCGAAACACTTTCGGCAAGCGACCTGCTTTCCGCGACACAGTCCATCATTTCAATTCCCGGCGGCGCATTCCGCGTCGTTTCTGCCGTGTTCGGCGGCGTATTCTCGTTTGTGCTGATGATTGTGCTTTCGTTTTATCTCTCGGTGCAGGAAGACGGTATTTCCGATTTTCTCCGAATTGTCACACCGCATCGGCACCACGTGTATGTACTCGATCTGTGGAGACGGTCGCAGAAAAAAATCGGCCAGTGGATGCAGGGACAGCTGTTGCTCATGCTTCTCGTCGGCCTCCTTGTGTTTCTGGGCCTGACCATTCTCGGCATCAAACACGCGTTTTTGTTTGCCGTTATGGCGGGTATGTTCGAGCTTATTCCGCTGTTCGGTCCGATTCTTGCAAGTATTCCGGCGGTTGCGGTGGCGCTTTCCCAGGGCGGCCTGACGCTTGCAGTTATGATTGTCGGCCTCTATGTCATCATTCAGCAGTTTGAAAATCATCTGTTGTATCCGCTTGTCGTCAATAAGGTTGTCGGCGTGCCGGCAATTGTCGTGATTCTTGCCCTTGTCATCGGCGCACAACTCGCCGGTTTTCTCGGGGCGCTGCTCTCCGTTCCGCTGTCGGCAGTTGTTATGGAGCTTATTCATGACGCGAAAAAGCGCTCGCTTGCATCCGCGTCATCGTAGCAATGCAGTACGCGCTGTTTGATATTCACTCGCATCTCAATTTCCCGCAGTTTGATTCCGACCGGGAAGAGGTGGTTGCGCATCTGAAAAAAAACGGAATCGGTACCATCACAGTCGGTACCGGTGAGAAAACATCGCGCGAGGCGGTCGCCCTTGCGTCTTTACACGATCATCTGTTTGCAACCGTTGGTGTTCATCCGACCGACGCAAAGGAGTCCTTTGATGAAAAAGTGTTTACGGAACTTGTAGGCGACCCGAACGTTGTCGCAGTGGGGGAGTGCGGGCTGGATTACTACCGCAACTCCGAGGAAGAAACAAAAGTTCGCCAAAAGGAACTTTTTTCACAGCACATCTTGTTTGCGCAGAAGCACAACAAACCGTTGATGATTCACGGAAGACCGAGCGGCAAAAGTATGGATGCATATGAAGATATACTTGCACTGCTTTCCGCATCAGCATTTCAACTTGAAGGGAAACATAAAAACGGAAACGTGCACTTTTTCGTCGGCTCGACGGATATCGCAAAAAAATTTCTCGACCTCGGTTTTACCATTTCGTTTGACGGTCCGATTACGTTTGTGAGCGATTATGACGATGCCGTTCGGTATGTTCCTGGTGACTGCATTATGGCGGAAACCGATTCTCCGTTTGCCGCTCCTGAGCCGTTTCGCGGAAAGCGGTGCGACCCGAGCATGGTTGCAAACGTCGCCCGGCGTATCGCGCTTATCCGCGGGGAAGAGTACCCGAAGATGGCCGAAACGCTCGTTACAAACGCCGTTCGCACGTTTTCTCTCCCCGTCTCGTTTGAGACCTAAAATCCCGATAAAACCCTTATTTTTGCCCTTGCGGGGCGTTTCTGTGTGTGCTAGTGTGTATTGCGCATATGGCAGATATACAAGACGTACAAGAGGATTTTGACGGGGACGACAACGAGACTCGCACCTACGAGCTCGGTTTTCATGTTGTGCCGACCGTCGGGGATGAGGGGGTTTCCCAGGAGGTTGAGACAATCCACGCCCTGATTGCAAAGCACCGCGGTACTATCGTCTCGGAAGAGCAACCGCAGCTCATGCGGCTGGCGTACTCGTTGGACCGCGTAATCGCGCGCCAACACCACTCATTCGACAATGCATACTTCGGCTGGATGATTTTTGAAGCACTTCCCAGCGACGCACACGCCGTAAAGGAGGCGATGCGCCACAACGAACACATCATCCGTTCACTGATGGTTAAAACGGAAAAAGATGCGGCACCCGTCCGTCATCCGGCGCAGGCACCGCGATTTGAAACAAAACCGACCGACTTTGCGTCTCGCATCCACGAAAAAGTCGTCAAAGAAGGAGCGGTTGAACAGCCAGCCGAGCCTATGACCACCGAACAGCTTGATGCGGAAATTGAAAAACTCGTCGTCTAACATATGTATCTCAATAAAGCACTTTTGTACGGCAATCTGACACGTGACCCCGAACAGCGGTCGCTTCCGTCGGGTGCTCCCGTGACGTCGTTTTCGATCGCGACAAACCGCGTATGGAAAGACCGCGACGGCAACAAACAGGAATCAACCGATTTTCACAATATCGTCGTGTTCGGCAAGCAGGCCGAAACCGTCGCACAGTATCTTCGTAAGGGATCAAGTGCATTTATCGAAGGACGTATCGTAACGCGCAGTTGGGACGCTACCGACGGCACAAAGAAGTACCGCACGGAGATTATCGCGGATCGCGTGCAGTTCGGACCGCGCGCAGGAGCGGCTCCCGCGGGTGCATACGCCGGCAAGAAAGAAGAACCGCAAGGTGAAAAAGAACCGCCGATCGATACCATTCAGTATCCTGACGCCGAAGAGGAGGGGATTAATCCTGAGGACATTCCGTTTTAACATTCGACACACGCACCGCATATGACTAAGACCAACTGTTTCTTCACGGAACACAACATAAAGAAAATCGACTACAAAGATATCGCGCTTCTGAAGCGTTTCATTAACCCGTACGGACGCATCAAAACCCGCCGGTACACGGGCGTTTGCGGCAAGCACCAGCGTGAATTGGCACTCGCCATCAAGCGGGCGCGGTTCATGGGACTCATCCCGTATATCTCAAGTTAATTAAAAAACACCGGAGGCCAGAGCCTCCGGTGTTTTTCGTTTTGTTATGCGCGGCCGACGTAGAGCCCCGTTTCGGTATTTATTTCAATGGTATCGCCTTCTTCAACAAACATCGGTGTAGTAATCATCGCTCCTGTTTCAAGTTTTACGAGCTTGTTGCCGCCCTGTGCAGTGTTGCCGCGCACATTTGGCGGCGCCTCAACGACTTTGTAGGTGACTTTAATGGGAAGACGGATATCGATAGGGCGGTCATCGAAATACAGTCCGGTCACTTCCATTTTTTCTTTCAAAAACTTCGCTTTGTCTCCGAGAATGTCTTCAGGAAAGGTCATGCGTTCGCCCGGGTTTCCTGCTTTATGAAACCACCACTGTCCGCGACTGTTGTAGATGTACACCAGCGGACGATCTTCAATTTCCGCCTCCTCGGCTTTCTCCGAGACGTGGAATGAGTTCTCGGTTACCTTGCCGGTGATGAGATTTTTCAGCTTTGTCGCGTTGACCGGTTTGCGTTGCTGTTTTCGGAAAACGTGGCTGTCCAGCACTTCATACGGCTCTCCGTTGAAGAGAATAATCTTTCCGTTGGTGATTTCGTTGTAGTTGAGCATATGCGGCAAATAAAAAGGCCTCTGTTCGGCCGAGGTGGAGTATAACAGAGGATATTTTTGTATTCAACAGGCAGCTTCGCCCGTTCCCGCGGGCGTAGCTGCGTACGGAGTGAGCTTGTTATTTGTAAAAACTCGCGGAGGGCGAAGAGCCCGAGCGTGAACGCCGCGCCAGTAGGCGCGGACGTGTGTTTTGCAAAGAATCAAGCGAGCGAAGAGTTAGGCGTGTTCAGCGAGGTGCACCCGAATCTCTTTTAGCAACACTTTTGAAATATCCTTATTTTCTTTCAGGAATGTTCGTGCGGCGTCATATCCGCGTCCGAGCTGAGTATCGCCGTATTTGTAGGAGGCACCGCTTTTCTGGATGAGCCCGTATTTTTCTCCGAGTGCAATCATTTCTCCTTCCTTTGAAATGCCGTCGGGGAAGATGAGGTCAAATTCCGCCACGCGGAACGGGGGAGCGACTTTGTTTTTGACCACTTTGACGCGAACGCGCCCGCCGATAACATCTTCACCTTTTTTAATTTGCGCGATGCGGCGCACGTCCAGACGCACCGAAGCATAAAACTTCAACGCGTTGCCGCCGGGTGTCGTTTCGGGGTTCCCGAACATAACGCCGATTTTCATGCGAATTTGGTTGATGAAGATGACGATTGTTTTTGATTTTGCGACGATTGCGGCGAGTTTGCGTAGCGCCTGGCTCATGAGGCGCGCCTGTTTGCCGACATGTTGTGCGCCCATCTCTCCTTCGATTTCGTCTTTTGGTGTGAGTGCGGCGACCGAGTCAACGACAATAATGTCGATTTTTCCCGTGCGCACGAGACTTTCCACGATTTCGAGCGCCTGCTCTCCCGTGTCGGGCTGTGAAATGAGCAGCTCGTCTATTTTGACACCGAGCTTTTTTGCGTATTCGGGATCCATCGCGTGTTCGGCGTCCACATAGGCGCAGACGCCGCCTTCTTTTTGCGCTTCGGCAACCGCATGAAGCGCAAGCGTTGTTTTTCCGGATGATTCCGGTCCGTAAATTTCAATGACGCGTCCGCGGGGGTATCCGCCGATGCCGAGTGCCGCGTCCAGTGAGATAGAACCCGACGGAACGGATGCAACATCAACGCGCGGCCGGGCGCCCAGCATCATGATGGCGTCCTCGCCGAACTTCGTCTTTATCTGTTTGAGCGTATCCTCGATTTCTCCCGTGGTTTTTTTCGGCTCCGGGGCGGCCTTTTTCTTAAATGCCATACGTTTTACTTTGGTGTATATATTCTATTTTATCACGCTTGGGTAAAGTATTTTTAAAGCGCATCAGTCGTGGTGGTCGCGTCAAGGCCCTCTTCTGTGCTGGTGCCGACGACAGGCAGCAGGGGAAACACAGATTTCTGCGGGGTGTAGGTGCCGTGGAGCGTCTCGGTGCGGGTGCGTCCGAACCGGTCTTTTACGGACACTTCAATAACCGCATATCCAGGGGCAAGCGGTACCAGTCGTTCAAAGACACCTTCTTCATCAACCACAATCGGGTTTCCGTTGAGTGTGATTTCGGTAATGTGTCGCACACTCCCGGACACGACTATCGGACTCTCGGCGACGGAGAAACCGTCGAGGGGTTGTGTAACGGAAAGCTGCGGACCCGACAGAAACGGGCGCGCCTCAAAGTACGCGTACCCTAAAATTGCAAGGAGAATACAGACGGCGATACCGCGTGAAATTGTTCTCTGTGTCACCATACGTTACGCGGTGTGTTCCTCACTGTCCGGTTGATTTCCGTGCGGTACGAGTACATCGCGCGGTTTTGAACCGTCAGCGGGTCCGATAACACCGCGCTCTTCTAACAAATCCATGATGCGCGCGGCGCGCGAATACCCGATACGCAGCTTCCTTTGCAGGTATGAGGTGGACGCTTTTCCGGCGTGAATGACGGTCTCGCGCGCGTCTTCAAACAAATCGTCATCAATATCGTCATCAAAACCGATTCCGCCATCATCGCTGCCTCCACCGTGTGTGTCCAGATCAAGCGAAAGTTCGGCAATTGAGCTGCCGTCGTCGTGTTTGCGCAGAAATTCGGTTACTTTTTTCACTTCGCGCTCTGAAATAAACGCCGACTGAATGCGCTTCGGTTTGCCCATGTCTCCGGACTGGAAGAGCATGTCACCGGCGCCCAGAAGCTTTTCGGCACCCGATGCGTCAAGAATCGTGCGTGAGTCAATTTGCGAGGCAACTTGCAGCGCCACGCGCGCGGGGATGTTCGCCTTGATAAGACCGGTAATGACGTTGACCGACGGGCGCTGGGTCGAAAGGATGAGGTGAATGCCGACCGCGCGGGACATCTGTGCGAGGCGCACGATTGCCGACTCAAGCTCCCGCGGATACGTCGACATAATGTCGGCGAGCTCGTCGATAACAATGATGATGTACGGCATGGTTTCCGGCGCATCGGGGTGTTCGGTACTGCGAACCGTTTCAGCGGCACCGAGTATGGTTTCGTGATATGAGGTGATGTCGCGGACGTGGTGTTCTTCAAGCACGTTATACCGCCGTTCCATCTCTTTGGTGAGCCATTTGAGTGATAAAATGGCCTTTTTCGGGTCGGTAATGACGGGGGTGAGGAGGTGCGGGATGCCGTTGTACATCGTGAGCTCAACGCGCTTCGGGTCAATCATGACAAAACGCATGGTATTGGGACCGTTGCGGAACAGCAGTGAGTTGATGAACGCGTGAATGGTCACCGACTTTCCTGAGCCGGTGGCGCCGGCAATGAGCATGTGCGGCATCTTGGAGACGTTGGCAAACATCGCATTGCCGTCAACGTCGCGCCCGAGAGTCACCATCAGCGGGTTTTTCGAGTGGACAAATTCTTCACTGGTCAAAAGCGTGCCGAGACCCACGGTGGTTTTTGCGGAGTTCGGAACTTCAATACCGACGAGCGCTTTGCCGGGAATCGGCGCTTCGATGCGCACAGGGTGTGCGGCGAGCGCCAACTCAAGGTTTTTCTGCAGCCCCAAGATTTTATTAAGGCGGACGCCTTCAGCGGGCTTCATTGCGTAACGAGTGACGGAGGGACCGATGGAAATTTCATCCATTGCCACGTCAATGCCGAAGTTCTGGAGCGTGCGCTTGATGATGTTTGCGTTTGCTTTGATGTCGCCTACACCCGGCTTGCCCGAATCTTTTGCAAATATGGAAAGCGGGGGAGGGGTGTACGCGCCGGCAAATGCGGGGATGGGAATAAAGGTCTCCGAGTCTTTCTTTCCGAAAGAAAACAACCCCGATTTTTTCGGTTCACCATCCTGTGATTTGTTTTCGGGCGGTGCTTCCTGTGTGTCGGGTGTTTCCGGCGGCGCAATAATAGCAACATGATCTTTCATCGGTGTTTCCTCATCCTCCAGTGCGCGTCGCTCTTCACGCTTTTCTTTCCACGTGCGCCAGAGATGGGCAGGGTGCGTGTTAAGCAGAACAAGAAGTGAAATCACAAAAATTGCGACGAGGAGTACCGCACTGCCGGTCACATCAAGCAAATAAATGAGTGGCTGTGTAATCAGTGCCGCAAGAAATCCTCCGTGTTCAGGAAAGGCCAGTTCAATGAGTCCTAAGCCCGATGCAATAAACAGAAGGGAGCCGATGATATTGGTGAGCGCGAAGTTCGCTTTTTCCGAACGGAAATAACTGACAGACAGCAGAAAAGTAAGAGCAGGAAGAAGGTAGTAGCCCACTCCCAACAATCCCGAAAACCACCCGAAAATACTTCTTCCGACAACACCCGCTTTGCCGAATGCTGCTAAAAACAAAAAGAGGGAAATGAGCAGAAAAATAACGGCAAGCACCGCATACCGTGTTTCTTCCTGAAGACCCAAACTGAATGACGGTCTTTCTTTCTTTGCATTCTTTCGTTTTCCCATACACGTTCATTGTATCACGCACCGTATTTCTAGATGCCGAAAAACTGCGTATACGCACGTATTTTTTAGGTGGGGATAACTGTGTTCTCGACAAAAAAGAAATAGTGTTTGGGAGTGGCCATAAACGACATTCACGGACTTGTCTTTTAGAAGACGGAGAGTAGGATGGTGTTGTCTTTGAAACTCATTAAGGACATATGGAGCCTCAAAAAGACACACAAAAAGACATTGTTCAGATGTATGGTGCCTCGGATGACTTTTATGCGCATGCGAGGAAGCTGGTAACTGCGGTATACCTTCTTACAGGGCTTTTTGAGGATCAGGAACCGCTTAAGTGGTCGCTCAGAACAAAAGTCCTTGAAACGATGTCTCATACAGGTGTGCTCTCCCGTTCCGTCCGGCCGGACGCAATACCCGGTGACGAAAGAAGTGTTCTTGAGGACATTTCAGCTATCCGGTCCCTTTTGGACATCGGTGTGTTGTCCGGCTTGGTCTCGCCCATGAATCATGAAGTTTTAATACGGGAACTGCTTGTGTTTCAGGAAAATGCAGCAAAACATGTTCATTCAGTCAAAGGCAACCAGGTGCTCTCCACGGAGTCGCTTTTTTCGGGTTTTGTCTGGAAAACGGCGTCGGGTGTACAACAGACTTCTAAAGGACATTACAAAAGGACAAACAGTGTAAATAAAGGACAGAAAAGACATACGGAGGAAAAAGAAAACACGGGCACTGTACATGGAAATCTAAAGGACACTCATGAGGGTGTTTCAAATGAAAGAAAAGGTGAGATCATACGGCTTCTTAAGGAGAAGGGAAATGCGATGATTAAAGACATATCTGCTAATTTTCCGAACTTCAGCGAAAAGACCATTCAGAGAGACCTTATAGACCTCGTGTCTCAGGGCCGAATTCAGAAGTCCGGTGAGCGTCGGTGGACGGTATACTCGTTCGCAAAATAGGCCGTTTTTCGTAACGTTTTTCCCTGTTTTTTGTATTGGAGAAGCAGATGCCGAGATTCTTGAAATAGGGATGTAATTCGTGCTATACTGACCCCGTATAGGTATCAATAAAAAAGCGCCCAAAACAACGCAATTCTGGTTATCCACAAAGAATTTTGTTGTTGTGCGTTTGCGAACCTATAATGGTGATGCACAGAAACGGGAGTTTATTCTTGAGTGCCCGAACTTTGAAAATCAAATAGAGAAAGGAAGAAAATTCTGCCACGACAGACGTGAACAGGAAGGCTTTACTGTGAGATCAGTATTGGTATACGCAAACTAGCACCGGGACGGCATTGGCCGTGCGGGTTAGTGATTAACAAATGTTATTAGTTATCAGACTCCCTATAACAAGGGGAGAAATTAGAAAATTTATGTCATTAAAGAAAGCAGGCCTCGTTGGTCTTCTTGCCGCAGCAGCACTTGCAATTCCTGCATCTGCAGCAACGGTTGAAGATCTTCAGGCACAAGTCAATGCGCTTCTTGCCCAACTTGCAGCATTGCAGGGTGGTTCAAGCTCAAGCGCAGGCTGCTACAACTTCACGAGCGACCTCACCATTGGTTCAAACAACGGTGCGGACGTCACAGCGTTGCAGCAGTTTCTGCAGGACAAGGGATACTTCACCTACACAGGTGCTAAAGGTTTCTTCGGTCCTATTACTCAAGCAGCTCTTGCCGCATGGCAATCAGCAAACGGCATTTCACCGGCAGCGGGTTACTGGGGTCCGATTTCACGGGCTAAGTACAACACGATGTGCGGCGGAACATCAATGAGCGACGACGATGACGACATGGGCAACGACGACTTCTTCTCAGGTGACGACGAGGGTTCAATCGACGTTACTGCGATTTCGAAGTACGGAGACGAGGAAGTTGGTGAAGACGAAGAGGATGTAACAGTTCTCGGCGCGGAAATCGAGGCAGATGGTGCAGACCAGATGATCGAGCGCGTAACGGTTGTTATCGACAACCCGTCTGATGCAGCAGAGGACGACCTTGATGACTTCATCACAGACGTTTCGGTGTGGCTTGACGGCGAAGAGCTCGGCCGCATGGACGTTGATGAAGCAAGTTACGACCGTGGTGACGATGAGTACACATTCCGCTTTGTTGGCCTCGACGGTATCGTTGAGGACGGCGACACAGCAGACCTTCTCATCGCAGTTTCAGGTCCGAACACAGTCAACAGCGACATTGAAAACGAGGGCTGGGATGTTGAAATTCCTGACAACGGTATTCGTGCATCATCACCGAACGGTGTGACCGATTCATACGACGGCGTTGGTCCGGAGGCATTCACAGTTGAGACATTCTCATCGGCAAACGATGTTGAACTTCAGGCAAGTAAGTCATCTGACAATCCAGACGAACAGACAGTTGTTGGTGATTCAGATGATGAATTCATGGCAGATCTTCTCGGCTTCGAACTCGCAGCGGAGGGTTCTGACATTGAAGTCTTCTCACTTGAATTTGACCTCACGACATCAGCACCGAGCGTTGTTCAGCAAGTGAGCGACCTCATTCTCGTCTGTGATGGCGAAGAGTGGAGTGAAACACCTGCATCAACGACAGTCTTCACAGATCTCGAATTCACAATTGACGAAGGCGACTCAATTGAGTGTATGCTTTCGGCAGAAATGCTCGAGATTGACGGAACGGTCTTTGCGGAGGGCGACACGCTCGAAGCAGACCTCGATGTCTCAGAGACTGACGCAGAAGATGAGTCAGGTGAAGCAGTTACTGACCTCACAGGTTCAGCAAACGGTTACACCCAGACATTCATCTCAGAAGGTGTTGAAATCAGCAACGTAGAAGCTGATGCGGTTCTGACATTCACAGCAGATGATGCTGGTGAAACATCAACTGGTAAGTTTACTGTCGAATTCGACGTGACGGCAAACGACACGGTTGTCTATCTCGACAAGTCAGCAACAGCAACGACCTCAACATCAACACTTGGTATTTCAACGGCGGGAGAAGGTGTTCTCTTTGTCTACGATATCGATGGTGCTGATGAGCTGGTCATCAACTCAGCGATTCTTGAGTGTGTCAGCAACTGTGGTAACAACGGAGATAACTCAGGTACCGACTTCTTCATTGATGACGGTGATACTGAGACCTACCGTTTGACGGTGTCGATTACTGGTGACGATGATCCGGATCCGGCAAACTTCAAGATCTGGCTTGCATCGATCAACTGGGCGACAGCCGACGCAACTGCAGACCAGTTCTACACCTCAAACTTGGGTGAGGACACGGACGCAGACACAGGTTACCTCTTCCTCAACGCACTCTAAGTTTCTTAGTGTGTGTTGACAGAGAAACTCTGTTAGCCAGCAAAAACCGCCCCTCGGGGCGGTTTTTGTGTTACCCGGTTTTCTTTTTCCCAAGTACGCTTCCCTCGAATATCCACAGTACTTATTAGTGGCGAGGCCTCTAAGTACTTAGAGGCCTCGCCACTAAACACCTTCTTTAGCTTCTTTTCATACTTAGTGGTTTAGCCTCTCAGTATGAAAAGAAAAACACCACTCGTGACCGGGGAGTATTACCACGTATTTAATCGTGGGGTGGATAAGCGTCAGATATTTATGGATGCCGCAGATCAAGATCGTTTTATCAAGAGTGTACTCGAATTTAATGTTCCCGGACCAACAGGCGGTCTCTATATCAACTCATTCAAGGAGCACCAACTGAGAGGCCTCGCCACTCAGTCGGATAAACTGGCGGACGTCATTGCTTATTGTCTCAACCCGAATCATTTTCATTACATATTTCGCCAAACGACAGATGACGGGATACAGCAACTACTACACAAGGTAGGAACTGGCTATACGAGATATTTTAATGACCGACATGAACGTAACGGCGCACTTTTTCAGGGGCCGTTTAAGTCCGTTTATATTGAGAACAACGAGCAATTGCTCTATGTAAGTGCATACGTCAATTTAAATAACCATGTGCACAAATCATCTTTTGGAAATCTTCCGGTGTGCTCGAGCTGGAAGGAATATACAGCGCACGGTGCTGGTGGAGTGTGTGAAAAAGACATTATATTGAGCCAATTTAAGGATAGTTATGCGTACGAAAAATTTGCAAAAGAAACGGTTGCTAGTATCAGAAAACGGAGGGAACTTAGTGGCGAGGCCTCTTTAGAGGCCTCGCCACTAAGTGATATACTGAACATTATATGAAGCTCAAAGACCTCATTAATCATACGTTCTTCAAGTTTGTGCTCGGATTTCTTGCCGTGCTTTTAGTGAGTTTTCTTGTGCTGTTTGCAATCAATACGCTGATGTTCTCCTCGGGACTTGAGACAAATACCGACATTCCGTTCTCCACGTGTATCACTAGTACGGGCGAACCCTGCTAGAAAAAATAACGCACAAAAAAACCGGCAGAGAGTGCCGGTTTTTTTGTGTGTTTATTTCAGAAGTTCGTTGACGACCTCCTGTACCACCTTGCCGTCGGCTTTTCCTTTGAGGTCTTTCATCACCGCGCCGATGAACTGTCCCTTCTGTGCGGCGGAGGCAGCCGTCTCGGTGATTTTTTTCTCCACAAATGACACGATTTCCTCGCGGCTCATCTGTTCGGGGAGAAACGCTTCAATAATCGCAAGTTCCGCTTTTTCCGGTTCGGAAAGATCGACGCGTCCTGCCGCGTCAAACTGTGAAATTGATTCTTTGTGCTTCTTTGCTTCGCGTGCAATGACCGCGAGCGCCTCATCGTCCTCCAACTCACCGTCAGGTTTGCGTCCTTTTGCGACGAGTTCGTTGGTAAACGCCGTTGCAAGTCCGCGCAACACCGACAGACGTGTCTGCTCTTTTGCTTTCAGCGCCTGCATGATGCCTCCTTTAATGTCTTGGTGTAGTGACATACGTATATAGAAATTTGAATAACTCCAACATGGTATCATAAAGCCCACTATGGACGCACGACAGTGGCATGCACACCCGACGGAAGACGTCATTGAATGGCTGGGCACCGACGCAGTACACGGTCTTTCTTTTGAAGAGGCGGCGCGCCTGAAAAAAATCTTCGGTCCTAATCATTTTGAAAAGAAAGTTCGGCTCACGCTTGTCCGTAAAATTTGGCGGTATCTGAGAAGCCCGCTCGTCCTTATTCTGGGACTGGCACTTGTCGCAACAGTGGTGCTGGGCAAGCACACGGACACGCTTGTGATTGTCATTGCTATTCTCATTAATATCGGCGTCGGGTTGTTTCAGGAGGGGCGCACAGACCGCGCGTTTGAGCGTCTTTCGTCATATCAGGAACGCGATACGCTTGTGGTCCGCGCGGGGCAGACGAAACGCATTTCAACGCGGGAGCTCGTGCCCGGGGATATTGTGCTGTTCGGAGCCGGCGAGCTGGTTCCCGCGGACATGCGGCTGTTGTCGGAGCGGGACGTGTTTGTGAACGAGGCGCCTCTGACGGGGGAATCGGCGCCCGTTGAAAAGAATCTTGAGCGGGTGCCCGAGAATACGCCGACGACCGATCAGAAAAATATGCTGTGGATGGGAACGGCGGTGGTCTCGGGAAGCGGGCGCGGGGTGGTGGTGACGACGGGCACGCAGACGAAAATGGGGCAAATCGCGGCGCAGTTGCTTGCCACACAGGACACCGAAACACCTATCCAAAAAAACATCACACGGCTTGCGCGGTTTCTTGCCAGTATCGCCTCAGTGGTCGTTGTAATTATTTTTATACTCGGTGTGCTTCGCGGTGAGTCGGTGGCGACTATGCTGTTGCTTGCCGTTGCCGTTGCGGTGTCTGTCGTGCCCGAAGGACTGCCTGCGGCGGTTGCGGTGGCGCTTGCCATCGGGGTGGAGCGGCTGCTTAACCGCGGAGGACTCGTGCGCACCATTGTGACCGCCGAGACGCTCGGCAGTACGACGTTTATTCTGACTGATAAAACAGGAACGCTCACGCGCGCGGAGATGATGTTTAAGAGTGCGCACGTTCCGGGCGAGGGAAGTGTGACTGAGGGGGATGTCGCGCGGGACGCGCTTATGCTGGGTGCATATGCGTCGGATGTGGTGTTTGAGAGTGCGGGGAAAAACGAGACGCGTGTCAGCGGACGCCCGATGGAAAAAATTATGGTTGAAAGCGCACTGCAGTTGGGTGCGGAGAAACGGTTTGATGACCGTAATCCGATTGTCGGCGCGTTGCCGTTTAATTCGCGATACAAGTTCGGTGCGTACGTGCGCGAAAATCGCGAGACCGGAAAACGACGGATGTATGTTGCAGGTGCGCCGGAGATACTGCTTTCGGCCTCGACCATGTGCGGTCTCAACGAAAAGCGCCGGTTTGCGGCGGGAGAGAAACAGAAAACGGAAAATATGTTTGAAGTGGAAAGCGCCCGCGGGTACCGCATTCTCGCGGTTGCGTGGAAAGACGTGACAAAGAAATTTGATATACGCACGCTTTCCGAGGAAACCGTATTGCAGGGGCTCACGTTTGGCGCACTGCTATTGTTTGAAGACCCGCTCCGCTTTGATGCGCGTGAATCGGTGCGTGCGGCGCAGGAGGCGGGTGCCTCCGTGCGGATGCTGACCGGCGATAATCCGGCTGTGGCACGCACAATTGCGCGGCAAGTCGGCATTGAAACCGACGGAGTGGTCGTGACAGGGCAGGAAATTGAAACACTGTCGGATGATGCGTTGCTTGCCGCGCTCAGACAGCATGCGGTATTTGCGCGCGTACTGCCGTTGCAGAAAATGCGCATGGCAAAGGTGCTCAAGAACGCGGGCGAAGTGGTGGCGATGACGGGAGACGGCATTAACGACGCGCCGGCGCTTAAGGCAGCCGACATCGGCGTGGCGCTGGGAAGCGGGACGGAAGTCGCTAAAGAAGCGTCCGATCTTGTGCTTATCCACGACAGTTTCTCCATCATCGTTGCGGCAATCGAAGAAGGACGACGCATCATGGACAATCTCAAAAAGATGGTTACGCACCTGCTTGCGACGTCGTTCGGTGAAGTGATGATTATCATCGGCGCGATTGTCGGCGGTTTTGCGTTGCCGATTCTGCCGGTGCAGATTTTGTGGCTCAACATCGTGCAGGAAGGGTTTCTGTCGTTTGCGTTTGCGTTTGAACCTGCGGAGGCGGGCATACTCAGACGGAATCCGCGGAGTGAGAACGTCAAAAAACTTCTGACGCGCGATGTGCGGCGCGGTATTCTCGGCAGCGGCATCGTCACCGGCGCACTCGCGTTTATTGTGTATTTGTTTCTTGAGGACATGCACGTGTCGCTCCCGTACATTCAGACGGTTATGTTCGGGGCACTTTCGTTGTCGGCGCTCACCTTTGCGTTTTCTCTAAAAAATTTCACCGTCCCTGTGTGGCGAATCAATATCTTCAGCAATCCGTATCTTGTCTGGTCGGTTGTCGGAAGTTTTCTGCTGCTGCTTGCCGCATTTGTCCTCGAACCGCTCAGGGACCTTCTCTCGCTTGTGCGCATCGACAGGTTTGGTGTATTACTGTTGCTCGCTCTCGCGTTCGTCAACCTTTGCGTGATTGAGGCGACGAAATATTTTGTTTTCAGAGCGCGGTAGGGTGCGTGGTATACTCTGCATATATGGACATACAGCTTTTGTTGACGGTCGCGGTGCTGGTGCTTATGGGCGTCATTATCTGGCTTTTGACGCGCAAAAAAAGCGACACCGGCGACGACAAGGGCCTTTCGCTTATCCTCCAGCAGTTAAATGAGGTATCACGCACGGTAGACCAAAAGCTTGGTGAAAGCACAAAAACACTCCATGAATCGGTCAGAAGCCAGTTAAACGAGTCCACACGCATTGTGCGGGAGGTGACCGAAGGTCTCACAAAGCTTGATGAGACGAACAAGCAGGTGGTATCGTTTGCCGACCAACTGCAGTCACTTCAGGATATTTTGCAAAATTCAAAACAACGCGGGGCACTCGGCGAATACTATCTTGAAAAAGTGTTGCAGGATATTTTTGCGCCTGACC
>CAYUSN010000003.1:0-106792 GCA_964447415.1 uncultured Candidatus Saccharibacteria bacterium | reverse complement strand
TGCTCTCCATTTTCTGTTACTTCGGCTGGGAAGCGTACCGAAAACGGGTCGGGGAGGTGTAGCGTGCGCGTTACGTCAACAGGCGGACGAGGAGCACAATGAGCGCGATTACCAAGAGCACATGCACCAGATTACCACCCACCTTGAAGCCGAAACCCAGAAGCCACATCACGAACAAAACGATGATGATGATCCAGAGTAAATCCATAGTGATTATTTAGTTTTATAATGTCGGACCTTTTTTGAAAACGCCAAGGGTAAGAGCAGTGTTTTTTCAGGTGTGTCGTAGAGCACCCGCAGTTTTGCAACCCCGCGGTGTACTTGTACGGCGACGGTGTTTGGTGACTGTCCGGTGAGAAGAGAAATTTCCTTCAACGATAAAGACTGCACAAACCGCATACGCAGGACGCGCTGATATTTTTCGGGGAGACGAAGAATGAGAAGTAGGGCGGCTTTTCCGTCCAGTGTGTTAAAGAGTCGCGCGGATTCATCAACGCTCGGTTCGAAACCCTTTTCAACCAACACATCAAGTGATGTGGTTTTTTGTTTTCGGTATTGATCCACGACAAGGTTGTTGAGGACATGGAAGAGGAATGCCCGCATGAGATTTATTTTTCCGTTCTTGAGAAGGTACACCCATGTTTTCAGAAACACATCCTGCACCAAATCCTCGGCAAGCACGCGGTCGTGCACTTTATAAAACGCAAATGCGTTGAGGCTCGCGGCATGCTCACGGTGTGCCGTCGAAAGTGAGGTCTGGAGTCTGGTTTCTTGTTTTGTGGGAATCATAAGTGATATGTATGAAGCCGACGCAGGACGCTCGGTATTACAAAGGTATGACAGGCACACCGTACTATTGAAGACGTGTCTATACACCAGACGCGCTTATGGGCGCTGGTTTGGCGAAATACATCTCTCTTGTTACACCGATGTGACGGTGTGTGTGCAGTCAGGGGGAAGTGCCAAGGAGTTCAGTATACCACACAAGAGGCGTCAATGTGTTTGTAATACCGAGTACCAAAAAACGGCTACATGTGTATGAAAACACCAACACAAGACGCAGGAGGGAGCGGCGGACCGCTCGGAGCGGATTTTTTTGACAAGTTGTGGGAAGAAAGCTGGACATATATTAAAACAGTTGTTGATGTACTGCGCGAACCGGTCGTGATTCTTGACGGAGACCTTCGTGTCATGACCGCCAACGAGTCGTTCTACAGGTTGTTTCAAGTTGACTCAAAGGAAACTGAAGGAAAAAACATATACGAGCTCGGAAATGGTCAGTGGGATGTGCCGGCGTTAAAGAAACTGCTTGAAGACATATTACCGAAGAATTCTTTTTTCAAGGGGTTTGAGGTTGATCACGAGTTTCCGGTTATCGGGCGCAAGGTCATGGTTCTCAACGGACGAAGAATTCACTTCACGGAACGCGTCGCGACAAAACCGTTTCCGCCGATTATTCTGCTTGCGATAGAAGACGTGACGCACATGATGGATGTCGCCGACATGCTCGCCAGCCACACCAATAAGTTTCAGGCGCAAATGGCCGAGCGGGCGGAAAAACTTGACAAACACATTAAAAAACTGGAGAAGGAAATCAGTGACCTGAAAAAAAAGTTATAACACCCATGCCGATTTATACCTCAACGCTTATTAAAAAAAATAACATGCGCGAACGCGCATACACCTACTCTATGGATTCATTTTCTTCACCCACTACCAAACCGCTGTACCGAGGTACCCAGATTGTCTGGTATATCCTCGGCGTTATCGAGCTTCTACTGGTGTTTCGTTTTTCTCTGAAACTGCTCGGCGCAAATCCGGAGGCAGGTTTCACGGACTTCACCTATACCATTACCAACATTTTTGCCGCTCCGTTTCTCAGCGTGTTTCGTGTCTCAGCCGTTGAGGGGAGCGTCTTTGAGTGGACGACTCTTCTCGCCATGCTGGTGTACTGGGTAATCGCACTCGGTGTGACCAAGCTTTTCGTCATGGGAAAGTCGGTTTCCACACCCGAAGCCGCGGTCAAACTCAACGAACAGGAGTAATTAAGCCGGTACGGCACTGTAATGTCCCGTTGTAATGAAACCGTCCCACTGACGGCTTCATTGGTAGAGGCGCAAACATATCTAATTATCAGTACATGTCAGGCTCATCACCTCCTTAGGTCGATCGCGAAGCAATCGCATTCGCAGTGGAGCATACCTCGAGCGTGTACCTTAGAGACCACTTTGCTTCGATGAGTCATTGGATTCAACGAATCTGACAACTAAAAACAAAAAAACTAAGGTACGTTTATTCGTAACACAACTATTATGACTACAAAAAACTACATCAAAGCGGGACTTATGACTGCGGCAATTGTCGCGCTCGGTTTCCCGGCGATTTCACAGGCGGCACTGTACGCATACGTGGACAATACCGGCGACGTGAAGGCGGTTACCGCAAATGACTGGACGACAGCCATCAACACCGCGCCGAACATCTATGCTCACAGTGGTGTCATTCTGCTCAGCACAGGTGGAGATCAAGGTATCATTGGTGATCAAGTGCGAGTGGGAGGATTCTAATCCCATAGCCGTTCAAGGGAAAAGAGGGCGTCCACACCGCGCTCTCTTTTTCAAACTTCGCACATAACCCTTCCGTAAAAGCGTACAGTATATCGAACATATTTCTATGAAAAAATACGTTATTACATTTTTTTTCACACTGACGCTCGTCAGCCCGTTTGCTTTTTCTGTCTTTGCGCAAACTGACTCCGCGGCCCTGACGGCCCAGATTCAATCACTGGAACAGGAAATCATCAAACTGCTGTTGGTGCGCATTGAAGAATTGAAAGCCCAAATCAGTGAACTTCAAGCGGCGCAAGCCGGAGTTTCAACGGGTGCCTCAACACTTGTCGTGGAATCCGTGCCGCTGCTCTCCGGAGGAACTGCCCGTGCAGGTACATCAGTGCCGGTATCGTATTTATACATACGCAATACCGGAAAGGAAAATGCAAGGCTGGAAGGTTTTTGGGTCAAACAAAACGGTTCCGCATCGACAAAAGCAGTCATCGGACTCACCTCCGTTGACGATAAAGAAATTGCGCACGGTTCGGTTGGCGGAAGTGAGGGCAGTACACCGTTTAAAGACGGACTGGCATTCGTACCGATAGAGATAATGTTTACTCCCGGACAAGAACGGCTCTTTACCATCAGGGCGATACTCACCGACGACGTGTCCTCATACGCAGGCGCACAGCTCAAAATTGACGTCACTGGGGTTGAATCAAATGCCTCAGAAAAAGGAACCTTCCCGATTCGCGGAACAACCTGGACAATCGCGTATTAAAAAACCTTATAACGTAAAAACGCCCGCAAGGGCGTCTTTTACATTGAGTGCGGAGGCGGAGAGACCACGAGTACGTTTTTCTTCCGCGACTAAAAGCTCGTCGCCACTCGCTTTTGTCGTGTCCGCGGCTCGCGACCTCGCCTGTTGGCGAGGTGCCCGCTCCGCCTTTCGAATCCCTCCACACTACTCGCAATAATACTCCACTCGGATGGTTCCCATCCATCCTCGTGGATTATTGCGGAGGCGGAGAGATTCGAACTCTCGGTGCCTTGCGGCACGCCGCCTTTCCAAGACGGTGCACTAGACCGCTATGCGACGCCTCCGTGCGCTTTGTTATACCACAGAATCACGAGGTCAGGAATTTTTGGGAAAGTTTTTTTGCCTTCACAAACTCGTTCGGCGAAAGCCAGTGAATATCAGGGTGTCGTTTAAACCACGTCATTTGACGTTTTGCGTAGTGCTCGATGTCTTTTGAGAGGCGTGTGAGCATCTCTTCTTTTGTCATCTTTTTTTGCAGATACTGCGCGATATTTTTGTATTCAAGCCCAAAACCCTCCAATTTTTTCCACGATACGCCGTTTGCGTGTAATTTTTTCACCTCCGAAACCATTCCTTGTCGCATTCTTGAAAGCAAGCGGGCGTGTATTTTTGTGTTCAGTTTTTCTTGGGGAAGCGAAAGCCCAATGAAAAGCGTTTGAAATTCAGGCTGTTTTTGAAGAACGGGGACTTTTCCAAAAGCTTCAATAATTTCAAGCGCACGAATAAGCCGGCGACGATTGTGCCGGTCAATCGTTACTGCTCGTCGCGGATCTTTTTTCTTAAGGAGCGCAAATAGTTTTTCAGTGGTCATTTTCTCGAGCCGTGCCCGCAGTTTCGGGTTCGGCGGCACTTCGGGCAACACAAGACCGCGCGTAAGCGCGTCAATATATAATCCTGTACCCCCCACAATAATCGGTACGTGGTTTTGTGAAAGAATTGCCGTAATTGCTTTGCGTGCGTCGCGCACGTACCGCGCAACACTGTACTGCTGTGTAGGCGACACGACATCAAGCAGATGGTGGGGGACACCACCCATTTCTTTTTTGGTAATTTTTCCCGTGCCGATATTCATACCGCGGTACACTTGTCGCGAATCAGCGGAGATAATTTCTCCGCCGACGGTTTTTGCCAAACGCACCGCCAGAGCGCTTTTACCTGTGGCTGTGGGGCCGAGGATGATGATGAGTTTGGGTTTTTGCATGGGTGTGTGGGGGACTCGGTCACGAGTTACTAAGTATTTTACTTCGCTTTACTCGTAAAATCCTAAGTACTCGCGACCCCGGCTCGGCGACAAGCGCTCGCTGCGCTCGCCTTGTATACCGCCTGTGCCTTTCGAGTCCCTCCCCCGGCGACAAACAAAGTCGCCCGATACTTTGCATCGGACTCTTTTGTTTGTAGTGCCGGGGGAGGGACTCGAACCCTCATGTCTTTCGACACACGATTTTGAGTCGTGCGCGGCTACCATTACGCCACCCCGGCAATCTTTGAAATACACGCTGATTCTACCAAAATGCGGCTTTTTTGCTACACTGGAAGTACGATATGAGTTTTCATAACAACGCCATTTTTTGGGTGGAGGTTGAGAAGATTGTACCGAACCCGTTTCAGCCGAGACGTTTTTTTGACGAACAAAAACTAAAAGAGCTTGCGGACTCCATTCGTCAGTACGGCGTGTTACAGCCTTTGGTGGTGACGCGCAAGGAACGTTCACGTGAAGACGGCGGTTTGCGTGTTGAGTATGAACTGATTGCCGGGGAGCGCAGATTGCGTGCAGCAAAACTTGCCGGTGTTTCGTTGGTGCCGGTGATTATTCGTGATGAGGAGGAAAGCGAGCAGATGAAGCTTGAGTTGGCGATTATCGAAAACCTCCAGCGTGAAGACATCAATCCCATTGAACGCGCCCGCGCGTTTCATCAGCTCGTTGAACAGTTTTCTCTTACGCACGGTGATGTGGCGCGTAAGGTCGGCAAAAGCCGCGAGTATGTATCCAACACTATCCGATTACTCCGTCTGACCGACGAGATGCAACAGGCGCTCTCGGAAGGAAAGATTACCGAAGGGCACACTCGGCCGCTTTTGATGCTTATTGATAAGCCCGAAGAACAGTCCGTATTGTTTAAAGAAATCATTCTGAAAAAACTGAACGTACGCGATGCGGAGCAGATTTCACGGCGTATTGCGGTAGAGCGCATCCGAAAACACGACCGTGCGTATGATCCGGAAATTCTCGAGCTTGAAAAGCAGGCATCGGCACGGCTCGGAACACGCGTGCAGATTGAACCGCGTGAAGTCGGCGGGCGCGTGTCCATAGAATTTCTTTCGGAGGAAGATTTGCGCAAAATACTCTCAATGCTCAACCGTGAAGAAGAGGAGCGGCTTGCGCGGATGGTTGACGAAACACTATCTCATGACGACGCTGAAAAACCTGAAGAAAAAAAAGACGATGACCTCTATTCGGTGACAAACTTCTCCGTCTAGCTTTTTTCAAGTGCGGTACGTATTTTTTTGCGCGCGATTCCGGTACGCGCCCACTCCAACCACTTGTGTGAAGGTTTTGATCCCTGCTTTGTTTCTATAAACACCACGTCACCGTGCTGGAGTTTTGTCGACAGCGCGACGAACTTCCCGTTAACACGCGCGCCGGAGGCATGGTTGCCGAGGTCGGAGTGTATGGAGTACGCAAAATCAATCGGCGTTGCGTCTGCGGGAAGGTCAACAACTTCGCCGTTCGGTGTAAACACGAAGATTCGGTCGTTGAAGAAGTCGCTTCGGAGATTTTTAATGAATGAAAGCGGATGCTCGACGTCTCCTTGCGTTTCCGCCATATCACGAATCCATGCGGTGACGGGAGAAGTGTTATCGGCACCCTTTTCGTCCCGTCCGAACAGTTGTTGCACCCACAACGCACTCGAGTTATTTTTTGGCGTTCCTTTTTCTTTGTAGCCGACATGGGAGGCAATACCGTATTCGGCGATGTTGTGCATGGCAGCGGTCCGTATTTGTATTTCAACAATCGCCCCGTCGCCGGTAAAGACGGTGGTGTGGATGCTTTGGTAGCCGTTTTTTTTCGGTATTGCGACGTAATCTTTGATACGGCCGGGGAGCGGCTTCCATGCGCTGTGCACGAGTCCGAGGACGAGGTAACACTCTTCAACGGTTTCAACGATGATACGGAGCGCCGCGATATCATATACGCGGTCTATATTCATGTCTTTCTGCTGCAGTTTTTTATACAGCGAGTAGAGGTGTTTTACGCGGTAATCCATTGCGTGTACGGTAATGTGCGCCCGACCGAGCGTTTTTCGTAACTCTCTTGCAAGCGCGTGCAGCTGTTCCACGTTTTCCCGGCTTTTCTCTTCACGAAGCCGCAATGTTTCCTCGTATTCGTTCGGAAATGCGACTTTGAACGACAGGTCCTCAAGTTCTCCTTTGACGGTGCCCATACCGAGCCGGTGGGCAATCGGCGCGTAGATTTCAAGCGTCTCCTGCGCAATGCGCTCCTGTTTTTCTGTCGACAACGCATCGATAGTTGTAAGGTTATGCAATCGGTCGGCGAGTTTGATGAAAATAACACGCGGGTCTTGTGCGGTGGCAAGGAACAGTTTTCGGAGCGTCTCGACGTGCCGCTTTAGTCCACGGTATTTGAGTTTTCCAAGCTTTGTGACACCGTCGACAAGAAACGCGATTTCATTACCGAACTGCCCACGAATATCAGAGAGCGTAGCGGAGGTATCCTCAACGGTGTCGTGGAGAAGTCCTGCGGCAATTGTCTGTGCATCGGCACCCATGCGCGCAAGATTCTCGGCAGTTGCGGCAACGTGGGAGAAATACGGTACGCCCGATTCACGCGCGTGACCTTCGTGCGCTGCCCGCGCGTAGTCATATGCGCGTGTAATAAGATTTTTTCCGTCTTGTGAGAATTTTTTCGGGGCGACGGAGAGTATTTGCTGTACGGTCGGAATATGTGTCATATATACGTGTTGTTGCGTACGTCAATGGTAGAACATCTTCGACGTTCGGTATGATTGACAAAACCGACAAAATTTGTACAGTTAAGACGGAACAAAATATCACCCCAACGTAGTTTCCGGAAAGGAGAGGTTATGAAAATTAACGCGGAAGAAATGAAGCGTGCGTTTCGGGAGGTCAACCTGTCTCATGATTTCAATTTTGATTGGCTCGAACCTCGAAAGATACCCATCGAGGACATCCGGGACATCGGGGAGCTTTCCGTGCTGCTCGAGAGCACAATCGAGCTTCAGGGCCGGACGAATATCCTCGGCATGATTCGTGTGAGAGCCGAGGCGCTCCTCAACAAGAAGTCGGGTCTTCGGGACTACGTGGAGCTTTACTTCGGGCTTCCCAAGAACAGCGAGGCCGAGCGTCTCGTCGGCGCCCGCATCGTGAAGCTCCTGCGGGACAAGGTCGCGGAGTTCCCGGACTTTCAGTCGGCGTACGAGGGATTCGAACACGAGTGCGGCGACATGGAGTTCTTCCATGAGACCCTGATGCGTCTCATCGGGGAGAAGTTCTTCCCGGCTCCATGATGCCGAACACCAAAGAGGCCCTGCGCAGTACGCGCAGGGCCTGAAGTATTTTTATTTTTTCTTTCCTTTTGTTGTACGTTTGAAGCCGCGGTATTTCTTCGGTTCTTTCAGCAGCTCAAGCGCGCGCTCAAGCGTGACGGTGTATACGTCGTCGGTTTTGAGCGAGCGGAAATCGCGTTCATGTCCGATATACGGCCCGAACCGTCCGATGTTGGCGATGACATCTGTGCCGGTTTCCGGATGTGCGCCGAGTACGCGGGGAAGGGAAAGATAGTGGAGCGCATCTTCCACGGTCACAGCGGTGATATCTTTGTCTTTCGGAATGGACGCACGGCGCGGTTTTTTGTTTTTTGCGGTTTTTAGACCCAACTGCACGTACGGTCCGTATGGTCCGTCAAGCACAAATATCGGCTCATTGGTTTCCGGATGGAAACCGATTTCCTCAGGATCAACAACTTCTTTTCCGTCCTGCGAGCGTGCGCCGTCACACTCAGGGAAACGTGAGCAACTCATGAATGTTCCGCGTTTTGACAGTTTCATCACCATTGTTGAGCCGCACTTCGGGCAGGGAAATTCCACAGGAGCCGCGCCGAGCTCGGTGATTTTTTTTGCATCCTTCGTTTTTTTTGCGATTTCTTGAGAAAACGGCGTGTAAAACTTTTTCAGCGTTTTTCCGTATTCGCGTTCACCGCGTGCGATTTCATCCAGCTCATTTTCCATTTCAGACGTAAACGAGTCGCTGATATAGGTTGCAAAATTGTTTTCAAGGAAGGTGCTGACCACATCTCCGGTGACGGTCGGAGTGAGTGTCCGGTTTTCTCGTGTTACGTATCCGCGATCCTCGAGCGTTTTGATGATGGATGCATATGTTGACGGACGACCGATGCCGCGTTTTTCAAGTTCCTTAACCAAACCCGCTTCGGAATAGCGCCCCGGCGGCTGGGTTTGTTTTGCAAGCGACTCAAGCGACAGAAGCGTCAAAGGGTCGCCGTCGGCAAGTTTCGGCATGGTCACGTCCTCCCCGTGTGCACCGACATCAACGGCAAGCCAACCGGGAAACAGCACGCGCGAACCCGTAGCAGAGAACGACGGAACTGTTTCTAAATCGGTTGTCGCACTTATTTTTGTCTGCAGAAGCCGCGCGGGCGACATTTGGCTTGAAACTGCCCGCTGCCAAATGAGCGTGTAGAGACGCTTTTCGTCGTCGGTGTTGCCTGCGGTTTTCTTTCCGGCGTTTGTGGGCCGGATTGCTTCGTGCGCTTCCTGTGCGTTTTTGCTTGCGCTTTTGTACGCGACGGGGTGCACGTATTCAGCGCCGTATTCAGCGGCGATAACGGCGAGTATTTGTTTTTGCGCGACGGATGCGAGGTTGGTGCTGTCGGTTCGCATGTAGGTGATATGTCCTTTTTCGTACAGTTTCTGTGCAGCGCGCATCGTGCGTGATGGAGAGAATCCGAGCCGCGTGGAGGCGGACTGTTGAATCGTTGAAGTGGTAAACGGCGGGCGTGCCCGGCGGAGCACCTCCGTTTCTTTAACCGTCCCTACCCGCCATGCTGCGTTTTTGCCGGCGGAAAGTATTTCATCAACGCGTTTTTTGTCGCGGGGTTCTTCCTCGCATGTGAGCGAAAGTTTTTCTTTTTTCTTTGTCTGCACGTCGGCGGTGAGCACCCAGAAGTCTTCAGGGATAAATTCGCGGATGAGGCGTTCGCGCTCCATCAGAATGCGCAGGGCGGGGGACTGCACGCGTCCCGCAGAAAGTCCGTAACGCACTTTTTTCCAGATGAGTCCCGAGAGGTCGTAGCCGACGAGCCGGTCGAGTACGCGGCGCGCCTCCTGCGCCTCTTTCAGATTAGTGTCGATGTCGCGCGGGTGTTTAATTGCCTCAGTGACCGCGTCTTCGGTAATTTCATGGAATACAATTCGTTTCGGCTTACGGTTTCCTTCCGAGAGCCCGAGTGCTTCGGAGAGGTGCCACGCAATAGCCTCTCCTTCACGGTCGGGGTCGGTGGCGAGAAGCACCTCATCGGCTTTTTTTGCGGCGTGCGCAAGCTCGGATATAATTTTCTTCTTCTCGGGAACGATTTGATAGTTGGGAATAAAACCGCCGTCGATGTCGATGGCGTTTTTGTTGCTCTTGGGTAAGTCGCGTACATGTCCGACGCTGGCTTTCACGGTGTATTCTTTCCCGAGATATTTTTCGATTGTTTTTGCTTTCGCAGGTGATTCAACAATAACGAGCTTCATGTGGAACAGTAGTACCACGATATATAGAGAGAGCGCAACTACGCATCACACACACCGCTCGATTTTACCCAGCTGTGCGATGACATATTTCTTTATTTCAAGGGTCGAAATGAGCATGTGAATATGTGACACGGGCATACCCGTGTCACGCGAAAGATCATCTGCTGTTTTCGGTGACGCGAGCGCTTCAAGAATCGCGCGTTCTTCGGGAAGCAGGTGTTCGTACGTTTTTTCTCCGGCATCTTTCAACGGGAGGCCGAGCGCTTGCAGAATGTCCTCACTTCTTGTGATTGCCTGCGCGCCTTCCCGCAGAAGGGCGTTTGAACCGGCGTGGTTTGGGGATGTAATGGGCCCCGGAACAACCAGTACATCGCGGTTGTATTCCATTGAAAGCCGGGCGGTAATGAGCGTGCCTGATTTTTCGTGCGCCTCAATAATAAGCGTTGCGTGGCAGAGCCCCGCCATAATGCGGTTGCGTTTCGGAAAACTCCAGACGGTTGCTTCTTCCTGCGGCTCACTCTCGGAGAGTATGGCGCCGCCTTTTTGACGGATTGTACGTGCAAGCCCGACGTGCACGCTGGGATACAACACGTCGTCTTCTACACCTGAACCGGGGACGGCTACTGTGGTAAGTCCCACCTCCAACGCCTGTGTGTGGGCAATCGAGTCGATGCCGAGCGCAAGCCCTGAAACTATCACAACAGGGTACCCGGAGAGCCCGCGGATAAGTTTTTGGCACACAGCGGCGCCGTACGAAGAGTACTTTCGTGATCCGACGACGCACAGCCATGCGCAGGCGTCATCAGGAAGCGTGCCGCGGACAAACAGCTGTGTAGGCGGGTCGGGAATTTCACGCAGGAGGGCAGGAAAGTTTCTCCGGGAGAGTTTTATGACGGGGTTGTCGGACATGGAAAAACTCTGCCATGGGGTGTATAAAAAAATGATAAATAAGGTATAGTAGAACCATGCTTGATATCAATTTCATACGGGAAAACAAGGATATTGTCATTGCCGGCGCCAAGAAAAAGCACGTCGACATTGATATTGAAGCGCTTCTGGCGCTTGATGACGCGCGCAGAAAACTGACACAGGAAGTGGATGAGTTGCGCGGCAAACAAAATACGGCAAGTGAAAAAATACCGAGTGCGTCCGCTGATGAACGGGCCGCGCTTCTTTCCGAGATGAAGACGGTCAAAGAAAATCTGCAGAAAAAAGAAGAGGAACTGAAAGCGGCGCTTGAGGACTGGAAAGTGCTTATGTTGCGCGTACCGAACGTGCCGGACGTGTCCGTTCCTGAAGGCGACAGTGACGCGGACAATCAGGAAGTAAAAGTGTGGGGAGAAAAACCAAAATTTGATTTTCAGCCGAAGAACCACATCGAGATAATGGAGAATCTCAATATGGTTGATCTTGAGCGCGGCGCGAAGGTGCACGGATTCCGCGGGTATTTCCTCAAAAACGACGGCGCGCGTTTGTCGTTTGCGATTTGGAACTACGCGCTGGATTTCTTCATGAAAAAAGGGTTTGAACTTATCATCGCGCCCGCCATCGTTAAAAAACAGCTTCTGTACGGCACGGGACATCTGCCGAGTGACGTCGAGGACATCTTTCGGACGCAGGATGATGACTACCTCGCCGGAACCGCGGAGATTCCCGTAATGGGGTATCACAGCGATGAAGTACTCGATATAAAAGAACTGCCGAAAAAGTATCTTGCGTTTTCTCCGTGTTATCGCCGTGAAGTCGGAAGTTACAGTAAAGACGTGAAGGGACTTATCCGCGTGCATGAATTTTATAAATTTGAGCAAGTCATCCTCTGTGAGGCAAATCACGAGGAATCGGTGAAGTGGCACGAGTGGCTGTCGCGCAACGCTGAGGAATTTATTGAGTCGCTGGGTATTCCGTATCACACGGTTGCCAACTGCGGCGCGGACCTTGGATTGGGGCAGGTGAAAAAATATGACGTTGAGTTGTGGGTGCCGATGGAACAGAAATACCGCGAAATCGGTTCCGCGTCATATTTCCATGATTTTCAATGCCGCCGGTTCAATATTAAATACACTGATGCGAACGGAGAGCGTCGCTTTGCCCACTCGCTGAATGACACCGCAATCCCCACACCGCGCATTCTTGTGTCGCTTGTCGAAAACTATCAGAACGCAGACGGCTCCGTGACAATTCCCGAGGCGCTTCGGCCGTACATGGGCGGGCGCGAAAAGATAGAGAAATAGCGTTATGTTCCGTAAGTTTACATCCGAGCGTGTGCGTCGCGCGCGTCGCCGGCGCCTTATTATCCTGTCGGTTATCTACACGATATTGGCGGTGTCGGTGTTTTTGGTCGTGTGGCAGCTATCGTATGTATCATGGATGCGCATTGACTCCGTGGTGATATCAGGCACGAAAGCCCTCTCGCGCTCCGATGTTTTTGACCGTGTAATACCGCATCTGTCGGGTGCATATGGCGGCGTGTTTTCCAGACGAAACACATTTCTATATCCGCAACAGGCAATCACGGAAGACGTTGCGGCGGCGTTTCCGCGCATAGAAACTATTCGCGTTTCCCGGGACGGCCTGCATGCGGTTCTGGTGGAGATTTCAGAACGAACGCCTGTGGCGCTCACATGCCGCCGGGGCGGGGATGCAACGTGTTATCTTCTTGATGCGCACGGCTTTATTTTCTCGGATGCGCCGCATTTTTCAGGCGATGCGTACGTGGTGTATTCTGCAAAACTCGTCGAAGAGCCTGTCGGTCGTCGGTTTCTTTCTTCCCGCGGATTTGCCGAATTACATGCGTTTGTGCAGTCGCTGACGGGACTGGCGCTGTACGCGCATGCCGTGGAGGTGTACGACGATTTTTATGAGATTACGGTGCGCGTGCAGGGAAGCGATACGCGGTTGGCGGTAAGCGCCGCAATGCCGTACGAAGAAACATTCCGCAATTTGGAGGCGATTTTATCCGAAGAAAATTTTTCAATCGGAGAGGTTGAAAAGATTGATCTGCGGTTCGGTAACAAGGTGTTTTTCAGGGAAAAAACCGTAGGCACGGTAGATGTGTCTTCCGAAAACCCGCTATGAGTTTTTGGCAGACACTTCCGAAACCGTTTTTGTGCCTTGCGCCGATGGCGGACGTGACCGATCCGGCCTTTCGCAAGCTTATTGCAAACTACGGTGCACTTGATGTGATGTGGACGGAATTTGTTTCCGCCGACGGTCTGTTTCGCGGCGGATTCGAAGCGCTTTCAAAAGACTTACACTATACGGAGGACGAGCGGCCGATTGTCGCGCAGTTTTTTACCGCGCATCCCGAGTATATGGAAAAAGCCGCCGCGCTCGCACGCGACATGAAGTTTGACGGCGTGGACATCAACATGGGATGCCCTGACCGGGCGGTCATCAAACAAGGAGCAGGTGCGGCGCTCATCGGTAATGCGACGCTTGCAAAGGAATTAATTGACGCGGCCAAACGAGGCGCAGGCAATCTTCCGATATCGGTAAAAACGCGTATCGGAGACACAAAAAATGAACTGGAGACGTGGCTTCCCGCGCTTCTTGAAACGAACATCGATGCCATCACCGTGCACGCGCGCACGAGAAAAGAAATGTCAAAAGTGCCGGCGCGGTGGGAAGCGGTTGCGCGCGCGGTTGTGCTCCGCGACAAGTATGAAGAGAGAAGCGGGCACCGTACGCTCATCATCGGCAACGGTGATGTACAAGATCTTGACGATGCGCGTGTGAAGGCGCAAGAAACCGGGTGTGACGGCGTGATGCTCGGACGTGCGGTGTTCGGCAACCCGTGGCTCGGCAATCCTCGGCCCGATACACTCCCAGAGCGCCTCGCGGTACTAGCAGAACACATACGGCTGTTTGATGAATTGCTTCCGCACAAATCATTTGCGGTTATGAAAAAACATTTTAAGTCGTATATGCAGGGTGCCGGATATGACAAAAAACTGCTTGCACAGCTTATGGAAACGGCGACTGCAGGTGAGGCGCTCTCCGTGATACAATCGCACCTATGACACAGGAACACGTCGCCTTATACCGAAAATACCGTCCGCAGACCTTCTCGGATGTTCGCGGACAGGATCAGGTGGTAAAAGTCCTGCAAAAATCACTTTCGCAGGGAGCCGTCGGTCATGCGTATTTGTTTGCCGGAAGCCGCGGGACGGGAAAGACATCGGTTGCAAGAATTTTTGCACGTGAAATCGGCACGCACGACACCGACTTGTATGAACTTGATGCCGCATCAAACCGCGGTATTGATGATGTGCGCGCGCTGCGGGAGGGAGTCAACACGTTGCCGTTCCGGTCTCCGTACAAGGTGTACATCATTGATGAAGTGCACATGCTTACGAAAGAGGCCTTCAACGCGCTTCTAAAGACGCTGGAGGAACCGCCGTCGCACGTCATTTTTATTCTTGCGACGACGGAAATGGAGAAACTTCCCGACACGATTATTTCACGGTGCGAGGTGCATTCGTTTAAACAGCCCTCACGGCAGATGCTCAAAGAACACGTAACCGAGGTCGCACAAAAAGAGGGATTTACGCTTGAACACGCCGCGGCGGATCTCATCGCGCTTTTTGCCGACGGTTCGTTCCGTGATGCGCACGGTATTCTGCAGAAAATCATTCATTCGTCATCCGATAAAAAAATAAGCGTTGATGAAGTAACGCTCATTACATCGGCGCCCAGCGGTGAACTCGTCAACGACGTGCTGCGTTCCATTCAGGACAACGACGCCCGGAAGGGGATTGAAGCATTCTCGGCGGCGGCGGATGCGGGCGTTGATATGAAGGTGTTCGGGAAACTGCTGCTGGAGAAAATGCGCGCGGTGTTGCTGTTGCGCTACACAACCGACATGCGAAAAAAATTCGAGGAGGAATTTTCACCCGAAGATCTCGCATTTCTCACGGAACTCTCGTCAAAAGAAAGCAGGATTACGTCTGCCGTGCTGTCCCGATTTCTTGACGCCTACGCGGCACTCGGCCGCGCGTATATTGCGCACATTCCGCTTGAACTCGCGCTTTTGGACTGCGTCGAAAGCAAGTAGTTATTGGAGCGGCTCAACTTTGAATACGATACGGTACGCCGTTTCGTCAATCGGCTGACTTGCCATGGGCGCGGGCGCGACGGAAATGATTGAGATTCGGAATATATCAAATGCAACGGACGTGCCCTCGGTAATTTCAACAGTTTCCTTATCGGTGTCGCTTTGCAATGTTACGTTTGCTGTGACAGAACCCGCCTGAATACATACCGCGTCAATCGGACAGCGGCTGTCCTGTGTGATTTCATTGAGCGTAATTCGTACGCGGTTGATAAGTTTTGTTTCTCCCAGACGTACCGTGCCGAATGTGATGTCTTCGTCGGTTGCCTCCGTAAGCGTCTCAACGCGGTAGAGATTTCCTCTTACAAATTCCCCGTAGACAATGACGTTTTTGCCGATGAAATCCTGAAGCGCATTGGAGACACGAATTTCAAGCGGCAGTACATACGTTACTTCCTGCGTCGTTGCGTCAGGTGAAGGGATAATGAGCTGGAACTCTCCTCCGGCTGTCTGCTGCAGCTCACCGACGAATTTATCCTGAGCGGGACAAGCTTCAAATTCACAGTTCGGGCCCGTGCGTCCGACACCTGAACCGTCCGGACACATGAGCGCATCCATTGTGCACGCGACTTGCTCATCAGAAGGTGTTTGTGTGTTGTAGTACAAAATTCCTATGACAACCACAAGAACTAAAAGAATCGAAATAACTATTTTTTTTGACATACACGAAGTCTAATAGTAATCATCTCAAGTATACCCAGCACTAAAGCTTTTGTTTAGTGCTGGGTATACTAAAACCGCGTAAAAATGTTACAATTCAGCCATTGCCGGATCGTCTAACGGTAGGACACCGCCCTTTGGAGGCGGGTATCTAGGTTCGAATCCTAGTCCGGCAACAGCCATGTGAGATAGACTGAGACGCCTAAATCAGTCATATTTCTCAAAGTATTTTTTGAACGAGTCATGGGCTCGAACCGTCTTGAGAGGGTGTCTCAGACGGGTCAAAAATGATAAAATCGTAAACATGTTAGAAATTAAGAAAAATAATGTATTTGATGAGATCCAGGGGATAAAGGTTCCTGACCCATATCGTTGGTTGGAGGACGTAGAAAATGCTGAAGTTCAGGATTGGATTAATTCTCAGAACAAAGAAACTGATACGGCTCTAAGAAAGGGTCTTTTTGATGAGTTCTCAAGTGAGTTGGTAAAGAATTTTAAAGTTATTAATTTCTCAAATCCTGTACCTGCGAAAGGAAAATATTTTTACACTGAAAGGCAGCCCGATGAAGATCAGGCAGTGCTTTATGTACGAAAGGGTCTGGAAGGAGAGCTAGTAAAACTATTTGACCCAAATGGAAAGCGAGATGGTAATACGGTCACTATCGACTACTGGTTTGAATCTAGAAGTGGAAAATATATTGCATATGGTATTTCTGAGGGTGGCGATGAGATGGCAACTTTGTATGTTAAGGATACTGAAACAAATACGGAGCTTTCGGACAAAATAATTCATTGCAGATATTCAACAGTAAAATGGCTGCCTGACGACTCCGGATTTTTCTACACGCGGAACGCTCGACCTGGAACTGTTCCAAAAAACGAAGAGCATTTGCATGCAAAAGTCTATTTCCACAAACTTGGTAACAATCCAGATAACGATGAACTTGTCTTTGGAGCCGATCGCCCAAAGGATGACATGCTTGGTATCACGCTATCGCCCGATGGGAAATATTTAGGTATACAAGCCTCTACCACCTGGACTGAAAACGAAATATACGTGTTCGATACTGTAACAAAAGAGATAAAGCCTATTGTTACAGGCATACCGGCAAAGTTCTCCTGTACCTTTTTAAATGACAAAGTTCTTTTGGATACTAACTACAAAGCAAACAATTATCGTGTTCTCCAGTCTTCCTACGAAGAAATGTACCGTCCTGTAGACGAATGGAAAGAATTTATTCCGGAGAGAGAATTTGTACTCGAAACATTGCGCGTCACAAAGAGTAGGGTGCTAGTTGAGTATCTGGTGAATGCATGTTCCGAAGTGCATGTTTTTGATCATGACGGAAAAGAAATGGAGAAGATACCGCTTCCGGAATACTCGAGTCTTGCCGGAATCTCAGCACGAATAAGTGAAGAGGAATTCTTCTATGGCGTAGAATCGTTTGTCTTTCCTAAGATTACCTATAGATTTGATCCTATAACTCAGGCGTACGGTGAGTATCGAAAAACAGATAACCCAATAAATCCCGAAAAATACGAGGTTAAACAGGAATGGTACGAATCGAAGGATGGAACAAAAGTTCCGATATTTATCTTTCATAAAAATGGAATTGAATTAAATTCTAAGAACCCAACTATTCTGTATGGATATGGCGGCTTCGGAAGTAATCAGACCCCCTCGTTCATGCGGAATTGGGTACCTTGGATTGAAAGGAACGGGATCTTTGCAATCGCCAATATTCGCGGAGGAGGTGAGTTTGGCGAGAAATGGCATAAGGGAGGCATTAAGGAATACAAACAAAACTCTTTTGACGACTTCATTGCCGCCGGTGAGTACCTTATCGGTAAGAAATATGCTGATAAAGAACATCTAGGAATTCTGGGAGGAAGCAACGGCGGATTGCTTGTTTCTGCTGTTGGAGTACAAAGACCGGATCTCTTCAAAGCGGTTTGTTCGCGCGTACCACTTACAGATATGGTTCGTTTCCCTAAGTTTGGGATTGCGGTGCGTTGGGTGCATGAATATGGGAATCCCGATGTGAAAGAAGATTTAGAGAAAATCTTGAAATGGAGTCCTTATCACAACGTGAAGGAGGATGTCGAATACCCGAATTTCTTCTTTACAACCGCTAATAAAGACACACGTGTTGACCCACTCCATGCACGAAAGATGGCGGCGAGACTTCAAGAAGTTAGTAAGAGTAATCAAGTAATGGTTTTCACCGAAATGGAAGCCGGTCATGGTCCAGGGAAGCCGATCGTGAAGATTGTTGAAAGCCAAGCACTGATTATTTCGTTTTTTGCAGAAATGTTGGATCTAAACTAGCCCGTTTGAGTTTCGAACTAAGAAAAATCAATGTTTTAAGCCGTACCAGTCATGGGCGACCGAGACGGTTCGAGTCCTAGTCCCGCAACACTCTTATGCTAAGTCAGGTGACCGAGACCCATAGCTTAAAACTTCCAAAATTGGTTATTTTTGATCTGTGGCAAACCCTTGTCGATATTGAGTTTGGCCTCTTCCAATCGATCTTGGATATTATGGGTGTCAAAATACCTCTGGAAAAGTTTATCGAGGATATAAATAGTTCCGAGGTCTTTCTTACAGACGGTAGCATTGAGAATGTTTTGCCACCGTTTTTGTTAAAGTTTGGCGCTACACCAGAGCAGATATCTAAGATATTAGAAATCTGGAAGTCAGCACCCCCACAGGCGCGTCTCTATAGGTTTTCTGAGTCATGGGTTAAAGATATCAAAAAGATGAGGATACCTGTCGCGTTGCTTACAAATATTGATAGGTTCGGATACGAGCACTTCATTAGTCCTAATTTTTTGAAGCTCTTTGACTACAGGTTCCTTTCTTTTCAAGAGGGTATAGGGAAACCGAATACAGAATGTTTTTTAAGGGTTTGTTCGAAATTTAACGTCCAACCTTTTGACGTTGTTATGGTTGGTAACAGTGATTGCGATGACATCTTACCTGCGAAGAGCCTTGGGATGAGGACGGTAAAGGTAACAGAAAGATTAAATCCCGATATAACCACATTCTTAGAGGCGGGTTTGTTTTAAAGATTATGGAGAGTAGACATCTTTTTAAAAAATTTTCAATCGCGTACTGCCGTTCTTATAGGGGGAGGAAGGTGATTGAAGACATTGTAAAAGATCTCCGTTGTTCTCTGCAATTTTATGACACGCCATCTTTTTCTGAGATGCAAAATGGCATCGTTGATTGCGTTGGCGCTTCAGTTATAACATCTTTAGTGTTGCGTCATTTTTTTAGAGATCGAAAGTTCCTTGTTGTTTCCTTGCCCGGTGTTCCGTGGCTTCATGAATCATTCTGGGAAAGCAAACACACAGGTGTTCTTGAAGTCTTAAAAAATAAAAACGTTCGAATCATTGACTCCACACCAATAAACGGCTACGGATACGGAACTGTAACAAAGTATCTCCCACCGCAATCTCTTAAGAGATATAAACACGGTAATAAAGTCTTTTATACTTTTCCATTCTCCGATATAGAAAAGTGGGAAGAGTACGTATATCCCTACTTCAAGAAGTTGTCTGATCGGGACATTGTATCGATGCTTACTATTGATCACTGCCGTTCGAACATCGCAAGCACCGAAGACTTTTCGCTTTTAACCCATGTCCCAAGGGGGGCCTCTGGGTGGGCGAAGGATTTTTTTAGATTGAAGGCGCGTTTCTTTTTGAAGAGTGGCAAAATTAAGGAAGCAGAAAACTCTCTTAAAAAAGCGCTGGCTTTTACTCCGAATAACGTTTATCTTTTGCGCGAATATGGCTCATTCTTATCAAAAAATGGTCAGTCAAAGAAAGCAGAAAAAATACTTTTTAAGGCAGAAAAAATAAAGGAATCTCTCATCAAACAGCAGAAGAAGATTATTGGGTTTTGGAGTCATCATCTATTAAAGCTTAAAAAGCAAGAACGCTGGGGGGCAGTTATTTATTACGGAGGGGCTATCTTTTGGAGGGAGCAAAGCAACGATCTTCTCAATAGGACTGCACCTAAAAATATAAAAAAACTCAACTACAAAGATGTGTCGACACCTATGTATCGCTTTAGTCCAGGCTGGTTTAAAAATACGGGTATGTCTGTGGGTATTGCCAGGGTCTCAAAAAAAATCAGTGCATCATTTTCTGAGATTGATATCCCAACGAGGGTTTCCTATGGTGAACAATTTAGGAATTCCTATGTATACAATCTGCCTTCAAAAGGTAGGTTTAAGTGCGTTGTTGGAAAAAAGAAAATGCTGGAAAGGTGTGGGTGTGTATTTATTTCCCGAACACCGCTTGAGGCTCACCGTGTATTGACTGGGATGGTTCAACCTGAGATGCTCATTACATAACTTCGTATGATTTCAAAAAAACTATCCATTACCTTTGTTTCTCCAAAGAGATACTCGTTCTATCCACCGGATTATGAAGGGCGGGGGTTGGGGGGTAGTGAAAGTGCTTTGGTGCTGCTCTCAAGGGCACTTGCAAAAAAGGGGCATAACGTTGATGTTTACAATTGTTGTTATAAGCCAGGAAAGTATGATGGTGTAGAGTGGAAACCTTTATGGATGTTTAATCCATTGGAACAGCGCGATGCCGTTGTCTCTCTTCGTCTTCTAGAAACATTCGAACAAGACGTGGCGGCCCGTGTTCGTGCCGTATGGATTCACGATGATTCATTGCCGGGTGCGACAAAAATGGATTCTTCAGGAAAAGTAAATCGATGGATTGCTGTTTCCGAGACAGAAAAAGTTTTTATTGAACAAAAAGAAAAGATTAGCCCAGAGCATTGGTTTATTACGAACAATGCTTTTGATGAGGATATCTATAACGATGGCTTAAGAGGTGAGAAGAAAATACCTGGCCAGCTTATTTATTGTAGTGCTCCAGATAGGGGTCTGCAGTATCTTCTTGAGTATTGGGAGGAAATCAAGAAACGTGCCCCATACGCAACATTATTGATTACGGGTAGCTTTGCATTATGGGGAAACGCAGATGAGGAAAACGAACGTTTTTTTGGTGAAATGTACAAAAAAGCTTTAGAGCTGGATGGGGTGCGCCTGCTGGGAAGAATAGAAAAAAAAGAGCTTGCATTACACCAAGCACAGAGTGAAATTATGGTGTACCCCTCAACATTTGATGAAATGTACTGTATCAGCGCACTGGAGTGTCTTGCAGTCGGGACGCCTATTGTATCTACGGCACGAGCCGCAATGAAAGAGAGGGTGATTCCAGGTGAAACAGGGTTTCTTATTGATGGCCATCCAAAAGAACCTCAATATAGGAAGAATTTCATTGATGCCATTTTTCACCTGCTAGATAATCCAGAGGAACTTAAAAGTTTTTCTCAAAAAGCAGTAGACTTGGCAAAATCTGAAAATTATGGTACTCTCGCGGACAGATGGGAAACAGAGTTCAATCGAATCCTTCTTAAGGAAAGGGGGTAGCGCTTGTCAGAACAAGCCATTGTTCGCGTTCGTGGCCTCCTGGTCCGACCGGATGGATCGGTTGCGGCAGTGAGGCAATCATTCGGCGACGGAGACATCTGGGTTATCCCGGGTGGGGGTGTGCGAGAATCGGAGACCTTGCAGAAGGCTCTCCGACGAGAGATCCAAGAAGAGGTAGGGGTTTCTCTAGCACAAGATCTGCGTCCGGAGTACCTTGGATTGCGAGAAATTCTTGTGCGCGGGTGTGCGAGATCTCACGAATACTTCTTTCGTTTCGATGTCGGGGATGAGTTACTTGTTCCCGGGATTGATCCAGACGTGGAGCTCGATGCACAACCAATACGAGAAGCCCGATGGATTCATCCCAGCAAGTTCCGTGAGCACAATTTGAAGCCAGATTTCACAGGACAGCTTCTCTCTGGGTCGTCCAAGCTCTTCTACGTCGAAGAGGACTTGACCCTTGAGACGTACGTCAGACAGTACGGGGTCCTTCCGACATCACGAGCTCAAGTAGAAATTGTGCATGTGATGCTGAAGCCCGATGCCCTGGAGCATGGCTTAGAAGAGACACTCATCGGGGAGTTTGAGCAACTTGGGGGTCACGTTGTTTTCCAAAAGAGAATGAAACTTTCGATGGAGCAGCTTCGGGTAATCTACTACGATTTCGATTATCCAGCGGCCGAAGAAAAAGTATTCAAATATCTTACGGAAAACGAAACACACCACGTCGCTCTTGCAGGATCTGCTGGGCTTCACAATCTTCTCAACCAAGCCAAAGGGAAAACTGGTTCCGGAAAAGGTCTTCGGGGCAAATACGTGACCTGGTATACACCGCTCGATACCGTCGCCTGGAATCAATGGCGCGGTGGTGAGCACCCTCAACAGGGCACGATCGACCTCGAACTTTTCTGTAGGAACCTGCTTCACGTTGCATCGAATCAAACTGCATCATTGAACGGGCTTCGAATGATTTGTACAATCTAAGGGGCGTGGCATCATCCGGTGTCCACGCCCTCGGTTTTTTTATGATTTCAATTGGAGTTGGTGCAAAAAACGAATATAGAACTATTGCGAGAACACTCGACTCAATTTTAGTCGCCGTTAAAAAGACGGGTCTTTTGTGGGAAATACTAATTTGTATAAACGGTTCTACGGATTCCACAGACATAGTTGTAAAAAACTGGGCTGACAGGAATCCGGATGCCAATGTTCGTATTTTCAAACAGAACATTGGAAACCTTGTCGAAGCTCAAAGGGAAATTGTTGCAAGCAAAAAAGAACCAAACAGCCCAACGATTTTTGTCGACGCAGATGTACTTGTAGATCCAGATTGTTTTGTCCACCTAGTTGCAGCAATACAAGACCCAAGAACACTTGTCGCATACGCTGTTTCAAAACCACAAAATCAATCACAAGATCAGACACTCATTGAAAAAGCTTTAAACCTATATGATAGTGAGCGCACAATTTTTTCTCCTAGACAACACCTGCATGGCAGGACCTTCATTATAAAAAGGTGGCATATTCCATTAGTTAACCCACAGTTGGTGGTTGACGACATCTTTCTATCCTTCAGTATCCAGAAGAAAAATGGTGCCGAAGCGATAGTGAAAGTTCCTAACTCGGTTGTTTATGCACAACAAATTTGCTACTGGAGTGACTACTATAAAGTCTATAAAAGGCGTTTTGTTGAAATTCGGAAATGCCTCATGTTATTTCCCGAGTTTAAAAGTTTACCTCCCGAATATGTGAATCGAAGAATCCAGTTTAAGTCCTTTCTAAAATCTACACCGCAAGAGCTTTTCCTTTGGTGTGTTTTATTTTTTATTAGATTTGTCGCAAAGGTAAAACTCAAATTTGATTTGTTTGTGAATCCAGTACTTCGTGAACAATGGGAACAGCCAACAAGTACAAAACGTTTGAGACAGACACCACTGGTCGTACTTTTTGAGGGTGTTGACTGTTCTGGAAAGAAGACGGCGGCACGAAGTGTTGCTGAATTTCTTCGAGATCACGGGGTTTGCGTAGAAATAAATATAGGACCTCTGTCTGGTTCGTGGTATGCGGCTATGTCAAGGTTTGTGAGCCTTCATAGATGTCCAGATTTTATAAGATCAATCGTGTATGCTTTTGATGGATTGGGAGATAGACGCGGAATTCTAAGGTTTAATTCAGATGTTGTTCTTCAAATTTCGTCACCTCTGAGGGGGTGGGCCTATTCAGAGGTAGTAAAAAACAAATTACGGATGACAATTTCATCGTTTGTTGTTAAAAACTTTTTAGCAAAATACGACCAAGTTTGGTATTTGACTGCACCGTACGTTGTTCGAAAGGCACGCCATAAAAATCAAGTTGCGGCTGGGGAAAACCCAGACCCAGAAAAGAGGAGGTTTAGTGATGAAAACTTTTTTATAAAATATGAGAATTCGCTAGCAACAAAACTAAAAAACACCACAGGGATTTTGGAGATAATTGATTCTAACGTATACTCATCACATGATATTGGTGTGAAAATTGGAGGTGCTGTTATTAAGGAACTCTAATATTTTTATGGCTATAAAAAGTCAAATCGGTGTTCGCGCGCTTGTAGTAACAGATAATGGTCTCGTTATTGTTGAGCATGAGGAGAAGGGTAAGCGGTTGATGGTGTTTCCAGGAGGCGGGTTAGAAGAGGGCGAGACCCTTTTTGAAGGTACAGTTCGCGAGGTTAAAGAAGAAACAGGCCTCGACGTCACTGCTGAGCGCGTTGTGTATACGAGAGAAATTCTTGCCGGAAAAGATCACGGAATTGAGTTTTATATTGCATGTCGAGTGAAAGGAGGAAAGTTGGCGTTAGGCTCTGACCCAGAGCATGAAGATGGCAATTTTATCCTCAAGGATGTTCATGAGGTATCTATCGAAAATTTTGTTTCGATGGACAATTGGTATCCGACGGAACTACATTCTATTCTTGAAAAAGATTTTAAAAATGGATTTCCAGAGATCCGCTTTCTTGGAACCGTCCGATTTTAGATTCCAAGGGTTATTTCCCTTTCTCTCAGAATTAATCTACTTTTTAGGCAGGATAGCAATTCTCGTTTCTCCACCAAAGTACCTTCCCTGAGTAAGTACTTCGCGTAGTTTCGCACGTCGATATCAAGTGATGTTTTTTCCTGTTTGTGTCCGAGCACACTCACTCGGAACTTGTTTAGCCGTGCAATCTCATCTTGTATCCGTGCTCGTACACCAAGCTCGTCTAAGTCAACCCGATCCATTAATTCTACGAGTTTATTGATGAGTGTTGGCTCATTGATTGGTGGATTCTTGCAGTCGATATTTCGTGCCTTGGTGCAGAAATAGTAGACGTGTCGATTCACACCACCGTCTTTCAATTTTTTGAACTTTTCATCCGCCGATATGCCCGATCCGCAGTGCCCGCATCGTATGAGCTTCGTGAAAGCAAACTCCTTGCTCTCGGTCTTTGGAATAAAGTTCTCGTTGAGTGTAGTTTGTACTTTGTCGAAGAGTTCCTTGTCGATGATCGGCGTGTGCTTGCCTGTATACCACTGATCGCTCCCAACGGGGTAGTTGAAGTATCCGTAGTAGAAGTGATTACGGAGGATAAGATACACATTGGCGAGCACTAAAGGTTTTCCTCGGTGCGTCTTAAAATCAATTTCTCGAAGCCATCGATACAGCTTTCGTCCGCTCCATTGTTCGTGGGCAACCTTTTCATACATCTGCTTGATAACATGCGCCCGCTTCGGGTCGATACGCACCTGGCACTTCTTGTCGGCATGTTTCTCATTCAGGTATCCCGTCGGCGCAACCCCTGGTCGCCAACCCATCTCACATCGTGTCCGGAGTCCGCGCTTCACATTGACCGCCTTGTTGTCGTTCTCCAGTTTTGCCTGGGAACCCAGAATCATCAGAAGAAATTTCTCATTTGGGTTGTTCGTGAATCTCTGTCCGTACGTCCGTATTTCATGGAGGAGTTTCTGATCCATCAGGTCGACAATTGCACCAAGGTCTCCGGCGTTGCGACTCAATCTATCAGGTGCCCATGTGAGGATGGCATTGAATTTGCCTGAGCGTATGTCTTCAATCATTTGATTGAAGACCGGTCGCTGACCAACCTCTTTGGAGGAGTGCGCTTCGCGTTTGATCTCCACAATATGCAAGTGCTCTCGCTCGGAAAGCGAGAGCATCTCCTTGACCTGCGATTCTATGGAGAGTGCTTGTTGGTCCTCCTGTTCCGTCGATTTACGGGCGTACAAGATGTACTTCAAGGGCTCCTGGGGCTTTGTGTGTTCCATACACCCACAAGGGATGACAGAACCCCTCTGAGGAGTCCAGACCACCTCAGTAGACAACTCAACTCCCGTAGAGTTCTTCCATTTTCCCCCTCTCTTCCGCCTCTCGCTCTTCCTCATCAGAGAGTTCTATCATTTCCTCGCTCGACAGCTTACTCACCACGTTCTTAGCCGAATTTCTTATCGCAATCATTCGTGCAACCGTCTCCATGGCTATAGTCTGCTCTTCAACACTCAGACGATCTCGTACGGTGTCGTACTCATCAATGAGCCGTCCAAGCACACTGTATTTCGGATGGTTGTGTTTGAGCCAAAAGATGATTGCAGTGAGATTGTCGTTCTGAATGAGGCTTAACAACCGAGACTCAGCAATATCGTTCACTAAGAATCTCCCCGCTTCCTTTGCCTGATCTGCAGCCCGAGCGAAGATGTGATCTTCAGCTCGCCATTTGTAGTAGGTGGAGCGACCCACATCCAAACGTTCACAGGCGAGCTGCACGACTGGGGTCTTTCGCAGTTGCTCGACAATCGCACGCTTCTTTCTCTCCGCATCGACAGCTAACGTTTCCAACCGCTTTTCTGTTCTGAGATCTCTATCACCGCGCTTCATATCAATTCAGATTCGCTGCTGTTTTTCCTGTATGCTTTTGCCATCGTCTCAGTATCACTTCGGCATACACCGCAGACTTTTCCATGACGTAACAGCGTCGGTTCAGTTTAAGCGATGCAATTAGCGTGCTTCCAGAACCACCGAACGGCTCCAAGACGAGATCGTTTCTCTTAGTGAGCACTTTAATGTACGGGATGAGGAGTTCGATAGGTTTGGTTCCGAACACAATATCTTGCCCCGAAGATTTTTTGTCGGCAGCAACGTGTTCAATGAAGTCTGTTGGACAAATCTTTTTACCTTTTTCGTACGATTCCCAGTGTGGTTTACCCGATGTCGCAAACAGGGCATTTTCATATTCGCTCTGGAATAGTTCTTCTTCTGGTTCAGGGTTGAGCGCAATATTGCCACCAGTACCAACGAGTGCGATATCATGCTTGTTGAAGAACTTGTACTTCGCCGAGAATCCTTGCATACGATTGGTCACGTGCCAGACGATGGTGTTCCGGTACTTCCAGTATTTCTCGAGTTCGTTCCAAATCGTACGCAGATTTTTTGGATGCTCGAACACAATGATCGAAAAATCTGGCTTTTGCACTTTCGCCACGTTGCCCATCCACAGCTCGGTGAAGTTGTCGGGCAATGATTCGGTTTCGAGATAGCGGCGGTTTTTCTTTGCGCCGAATCCAACAGTCACCCCATCTTTTTGTTTTGTCTTACCCTTGAGATAGTCAAGGATATACGGAGGGTCAGTCATTACCATATCCGCTTTCTCAGTACCCATGAGTTTCAGTACATCTGCTTCGATTGTTGAATCACCGATCATGAGCCGCGATCCATCAATTTCATACACGTCACCTTTCTTTGCTTTAATCTCTTTGATATCGAGCTTTTCTAGCTCTTTTCTGAGGTCAAAGTGTTCGGGCGTGGTCTCCATATTCATAATGGAGTCCAGCTCTTCGCTTGAGAACCCGATACCTTCAAGGAAGCCCTCATCGAAGCTTGCCAAGAGACTGAAGTCCAGCTCACCTTGGTTCTTGTGCAAGCGTATGTTCAACTCTCTTTCTTTCTCAAGATCTGGGATGTTCACATACACTACCGGAACAGTTTTGTGTTCGAGCTCTTTAGCGATTTTAAACCTGGCATGACCTCCGATAAGCACATTAAGCCGTTTCGATGCCGAATTTACGACAAGCGGATCCACAAATCCAAAACGCTTAATACTTTCTCGTAAAGCAGCCATCGTCGCATCACTAAATTTCTTCGGATTGTACTCGTTACATTTCAGCGCAGTTACGGGAATGTACTGAACTTTTAGTTCAGCAAAAGGCGTAGTCATATAGTTACCTAAGCTAAGTGCTAAGACGATGTCGCCGCTGTGTAGGTAACGTGGATCTCGCTGTGTGGTATTAGAAAAGCCCCGCGATGTAGTATGAGGAGAAGTTTTCCGGAGAACTCTCCTAAACGAAACGGAGCCCAATGAAAGCGCTATGTGGTATTAGTTGCATCGTATACCCCATGTGGGGGAGCGCAATGGGGATAACCCAATGCAAAACAAATCCAAAACCGTGTCAAAATTGCACAGCAAAATGTCAGATTTGTAAAGTATTTGCAAGTAGACAACTCACTTCGCAAAGTCCAAAGACTAAGCTAGGGTACATAGCGATATCCTCGTGGTATCATGATCACTGACAATTGAATACGCCGAGACCTAACCCTTGGAAATCCCAAGGTATGGTCGCAAATCCCGCTAGAGATCAAAGGACTCCCAGTCAGAGTCACTCTAGCGGGTCATATCGGGAAACTGGTATGGGTGGGCGCAAGTCCATCGCAATGGCTGGGAGCCTTTTGGTATCCCAGCCGCACTAACCCGCTAGAGTGCATGCAGTTTCAATCTCCGACCCAAGAAGATCTTGGGTTTCTTAAAACATATAGAGTCGACGACGAAATTTTTACGCTGTCTTCTGGTGTCCAAGTTCCAATACAAAAATATTTTCTGCACTTCAAACCATGGACAGGGGCACCGATACCAAACACTTATAACGGCAAGGCGGTCATTGATTGGAGTGGCGAACCTGTGTTTGCAGAACTTGCTGTGCTACGAATGTTTCAATCACACGGATGGGACGGTGTGTGGGTGGACTCATACAGACGAAAGTATCGCATCGGTTTACCCGATGTTGCGGAACCGATAGAGATTCCAGAAAAACAGCGGACACTCATTGAATCCATAAAGGCAAAAACAGGTCGCTCCGGCGGGTGTTGGGACGTGCTTCTTTGGAAGGGAGATGCAGTACTTTTCGTGGAACTTAAGAGATCAAAGAAAGATAAAATACAAGAATCACAGGTTTCTTGGCTCGAAAAATCGCCGGAATCTTTTGTGTTGGAAGACAATTTCGCCATTCTCGAGTGGGATACAGAAAACATCTAAGAGGTGGTAAAATTGGCCTTACTATGGGATTTGACCTAATGACTAGACGGGAGAAAACCTGCGACTGGGGCAAGGTCGAGCGTGGTGATTGGATTGGCTCCTCTATTTTAGATTTTTAAGCCATGGATGAGCAGCTACCGCAATCAGTTGGAGAAAGTCTGCTAGAACCGGTCGTACTTTCACCAGAACAAGAAGATCTCTGTCAGCGATTGGACCTTTGGCATAAAAAATATGGATTGATCACTAAACCATCCGATATGTTTCGAGGAGCGCTTTTCGCCTCCCGTTCTGCACTAAGACAAAATCTCGATTGGGTAGCCCAAGCATCGCACTCTTTAAGAGACATTCTCTATCCATTTGGAAGTGTTGCTCCAAATAAAACAGAAGCACTGAAACAATATGGCTCAGTGTTTGGAAACGATCAGTCTTTTATTGATGAGTTCGGTAGGATCTACGGAACACTTACCGAGTTAGCTCATCATGGGAATGGTAGAGGAAGTAGCGTTGATTTTTCCACTTTTAAATCGACAGACTTTGAGAAAATAATTGCTGATTTTGAAAGAATAATGAGAGATGCTTTGCTCCGTCAGCTCGACGTGCATAGTGAAATCGATGCAATGTTAGAGGGTATTACCCCACTTGAAAAGTCTGAATAATCACATATGTCAGCTCAACAAATAAAACTTAATAAAGAACGTTTAGAGACACTTCTAAAGGTGAATCCAGACTCACGACAATACTTTTTCTCTAAAGCAGATGAGGGTGTTCTTGATTGGCTTTGGGAAAATGGGTTTCTAGGTTTACTTAAAGAGGCACCTGAGTCTTCCGACAGTTACGGGTATCGTACACCAGAGATTTCATACTTAGTAAAAGTAGCTGCAAAAGCACCTGAGAAGGTTACTGAAATTATTCTCAATGATGATCTCGCTACTACCGCAGGTAAATTTAGACCAGAACTTATTGATCAAATCCTCCGTATCTGTGAGGTGTTACCACAACCACAGCTTGCTCAGGTTGTACCGAAGATTCATAAGCAGGAATGGACAAAGTTGATGGAGAAATACAATCGATGGGGATTTGAATACGAGAAGATTTTTGAAGTCCTCGTTGCTTCAAAGGATTACAAAACTCTTCTGATGCTTGCAGACAGTGTTCTCGCTATCAGATCCAAAGAAGAAGCTGGTGAAAAAGAAAATAGTTACGGGTCAACCAATCCTTTTTACTTTAATGAACTCTCACATACAAAAGTGTTTGGGTTCTTAGCGGATGTACCTGACGAAATGCTTGAGGAGGCGCTTGCGTTAGTCTCCCAAATTATTCACAAGATTGTCCTTCTGGGGGGTGGTGCAGAAGAAGGAGAAATATTTCCAATACACGACAGTTTCTATCTATTTGACGTAGACTTCTTCTCACTTGAACTAGAAAGCAAGAAGCCACTCTCATACCGAGATGATGTCCGTGAGTTAATGGCTGTTATAAAGACTCTTGTGGACAGACTAATCGGTAGTACCTGTACTGATTCAGCATCGGTACGTAGCTACTACGAAAAGTATGTACAATCACTTCCTGACAGTCGGGCGATGTGGCGCTTTAGACTCTACGTCTTGAGCTTGTGTCCTGAGGTTTTCGCAGCTGAATTACGCTCTGCATATTTCAGGTTATTCGAGGTCGAGAAGTATCACGACATCATGTCAGATACTGAGTATGAAAAAGCACTTGAGAAAGGTTTTCATACACTATCTTCCGACGATAAAGAATTGTATATAACCAATGTAATTGAATACTTCCTTCAAAAGGAGAAAGAAAATCCTGATCAGAATTGGCATATTCGTCACGGTTCTGAGTTGCTCACTATGGTACAAAGTCATCTTTCTGAGACCCAGAAAGAACGAGTAAATGGTGCTGGATTTACCTTTATATCTGACTATGAGCCCATGCCTTCAATTGGGCAGGTTACGAGCGGTGTGGTGCATACTTGTGGTCCTATAAGTCAGGACGAGTACGATGTGCTTACTTTAAGTGACATTGCACAAAAACTCCGAAGTGAATGGTCACCTAAGCAGTTACGTGAGACATACAAGAACGATGACTTTTTAAATCCGCGCAACGCTGAGGGTGCAGGCGATTTGATCCGTAATGGTGCCACAAAGCGACTTCAGGATTACGTCAACAATGCGCCTCTATTCTTTGAAAGAGACGTGCTTGATGGTCACTATACCTATTCTTATTTTAGAGGGATTGAAGAAGCGATAAAAAATAATCGCCCGCTCACACAATCAATTGATTGGACACCACTTATTAATGCCTGCCTTGCCATTGCTAAATCAGGAACAGATGATTCGTTTAAGATCGGTCGTCGTGAACGTGAATCAGGAGATGCGTGGCTGGCTGGCTGGGATAGTGTTCACTCTGCAATTGGTGATGTCATGCAGATGCTACTTAAGGAAGAGAATGGTACTTTGTCGGTAGATTTTGCTACTCATCGTGATTCATTTCTTTCAATCATTTCGTATCTCCTAACATATCAAGATCCGATTCCTGCGGATGAGGAATTAGAGACAGCTACTTCAAAGACTTCCTCTGGAGGTGAGCCTCAACAAGTAACCGACCCGTTTACAATGGCTATCAATTCCGCTCGTGGTAGGGCATTTCAGGCATTTGTCTATTTCATCTATCTAGACGGAAAGCGCTTTGATAAAGACGCCGACGTGCGTATTGCTGACGATGTGAAAGGTGTGTATGAACGAACTCTTGATGCAGAGAATACACGAGCGATCATGTTCATGTTCGGGCACTATCTGCCCCAGTTCTACTTCCGTGATACAGCATGGATACAAACTCAGCTTCCAAAGATTTTCCCGAGTGACGAAGGCAAATATCACTTGTACTTAGCAGCATGGGAAGGATTTCTCGCTAATAATCTATACCGAGAGATGTTCACGGATCCTTTCTTGGCAGAATTATATTTACGAGGTGTTGGTGACACAAAGATTGAAAAGACTCGACGGTACTTCCGTGAGCCAGATGAAGGTATTGCAACTCATGTTGCGCTAGCATTTATTCACTATGACGATGCTCGATTTGAACATCCTTTGTTCAAGCTCTTCTGGGAAAAAGGAACGCTTGAGCAACGAAAAGAATTCATCAGCTTTATCGGCAGAAGCGTTGTTTCTGGTGACAATGCTCAGATAAACGAGTACATAAAGAAAAATCCGTCCGTGAAAGAACTATTGAAAGTCTTCTGGGATTGGATGCTTGAGACGCAAACTGAGTCAGCACTCTTTGAAGAGTTTGGTTTTTGGTCCAATCTTAAGAAGGAGTTATTTGATCCTGCATGGCTCGCAGAGCGCATACGAAAGACGTTGGAGAAAACAAATGGTGTGTTCGACTGGGATCACGGTCTTTCACAAATTGGTGTCGATTTATCTTCGTGCGCTCCTGAAGATATGCTCAAAATTACAAAACTATTTTTCGTTGATGGAGGTATTAAAGCAGGACACCAGCGTCGTCCGTACTACGTTGATCGAGAGTGGTTTGATGTATTTAAGAATCTACTTCAAAACCCAGCCACTAAAGCAGGAGCTATTGATTTGATTGACGAACTCGTTCGAGAAGGTGGTAGTCCATTCTGGGGTCTTAAGAAGCTTGTGAAGGAAGCACAATAGGTATGTTCAAACACTTGAAAGTAAGAGAGCTAATAAAAGAAATTACAAACAACAAAGAAAAACTGATTCAGTTCAGCATCTTCTTAGTATTGTCTGCTCTTGTTTTTGTTGGAATGACTTTCTTCAAAGATACATTCCAAGCGATAGGCTACACGATACTTTTGATTGAATTGGCTATTCTAACAATTGTTGCCTGGGCATTTGCCGGACATGCGGTTATGAAATCTTTGTTTTTGGTTGGTGCAAGTTTGTCTCTAATTATATTCCTGGCTCAGTCGTATTGTGATGTACCGAATCTTACACAATCTGGGAATGACGCACTTAAAACACTTTTGGCTTTCAGTATGATTTATTTAGGTTTTGATTTTTTCCGATCACTCTATAGGGAGGTGACGAGTCATGCCAGACGCATTAAGGAAGCGAATGACGGTAAGAGCTCGTGGATCTTCCTGGCACCGTTCGCGCTTTTTGTTGGGATCTTCCTTTGGCAACTATATCAAGTGGTAAGTCCTATTGTCCTGAATCTTTGCATCTATAAATTTTAATTGGTTATGAAACCGGTAAAATTAATCATAAAAGAAAAACTTTCCACAGGATCTCACAACGTTAATTTTATTGCGTATAACAAAGACATTCAGGAAGATGGGTGGGTTGTAAAGGTTTCTATAAAAACAAGGGCCGGTTTTAAAGACTTAAATGAGCGCGCCCTACTTGCATACAAACTTTCATTGCTTGCCGGGGTTCGATTACCAGAGACGCATATTATGAAAATGGACCAAGTTTCCGGATTGGAACCTTTTCGGGAGGCAATTAAAGAACGAGTAAACGATGAAGTAACCATTACAAAATATAGCGGTGTTCCCTTAACTAATTTTTTTCAAGATGAGCACACACTAAAAGATCTCGATGATTTTGAAGAAATTTTTAGGAGCTTTGTTTTTAATGTGTGGATTGGTAACTATGACCGTAAAGCGGAAGATTATCTTATTTCCACAAATAAACAGATTACTTCTATTGATTATCAATTGTGTGGGCCTGGATTTCAAAAGGATATGGATTTGGCCATAGGTGCGTATGCTTTGGGGTACTCTCTTGAAGATGTAAATGATACGGCGTGGTGTTTAGAAGGTTCACTAAATCAGAATATCGGGTTGCTGCTGGGGCGTGTTCGGAGTGAAATGATTCCATATAAAGTCTTTTTGCCACATATTGAAACTATTCAAAAAATACCGGAACAAAGAATAAGGGACTGTTTTGAGGATATAAGTTTTTACGGGCAATTTGACAGTCGGATCAACGAACATTTTGTCTCTTTTTTGTTAAGTCGTAGAGAGAAAATTGGATTTACAATACAAAAATGGGTTACAGATGGGTACCCTATAAAGAATAAGATGCATCCAGAATGGGAGTACTAACATATGGTGGACGGGTCTCTCTCGGGAGACACCATCCTTTTTTATACTGTCTATCGTGTCTATCGAGACCCGACTGAGAGGCCCCATTCTGCTATACTCAAATCGTCCAAGGAACCGTTTGCACGCTTGCTTCCACAAGGTTCCAGACTGACTCAGCCAGCAGCCATGTGAGACCTACCGAGACGGCTAAAATCGCCGTTTCGGTCAAAGAGTTGTGAGAACCAGTCATGGGATCGAACCGCACGGAGAGGGTGTCCTAGACTCCCTTGAGTCTTGTCGAAAATTTCATATCCGGTGGACAAGGCGTCGAAGCAAAAGACATTATTACTAAGGGTAATTTTTTGCTAAAATTGTATATGTGAATAATGAGGACACGAAATTAATACACACAGCAAAGCAAGATCCTCGCGAGTTTGAAGCGGTTTATAGAAAGTATGCGGATAAAGTGTTCAACTATTTTTGGTATCGGACTGGACACGACAAGGCTCTTTCCGAGGACCTCATGCAGGAGACGTTCTTGCGCGCCTTTCAGCATCTTAAAAGATTCCAGGTCAGGGGCTATTCGTACCTGACGTACCTTCTCACCATCGCGCGGCGGCTTCTCATTGACCACTACCGAAAGCCATCTTCAGTACCCCTCGAAGACGCAGAGAACGTACCGTACGAGGTAACAGAAGATATTGAACGCAAATCAAACGCCGAAGCGTTGTGGCACGCGATCCAAACCCTGCCACCGTCGAACCGCGATGTTCTCCTCATGTATTACCAAGACGAGAAGCCGGTAAAAGATATCGCGGTCATTACCGGTTCGTCAGAGAACGCCGTCAAGCTTAACCTTTCGCGCACCCGAAAAAAGCTCGCTGCCCATCCGTATTTGAAAGATATGGCAGATTTCAGAGGGAAGCAGCGCTCATACACCAAGCCGAAGTTCCTCAAACGGCCCTGACACCTTTTATGTACCATTCCGTTAAATAGGAATGACCGAAGGGTCTGTGTTTTAACCGCACATAGCGTGGTCGTTTTGATACGAAAATATCATGCAAATAAATAAAAATCTTGCTAAGCATGTTGCCATAACGGTCGTAGTTGCTCTCATCACCTCCGTTTTGACCGGAGCCGTTTTTATCACATGGGCAAAGAATAACCCGTCCTCGTTCGCACAGTTGGTTGCTTCAGGCCCAACAAACAATCAGAACGCATCTTCAACCGCTTTCCTGTATCCGGTCGAGTCTTTAGTGGTGAATACGGTCAAGAAAACGAACCCAGCGGTTGTCGCTATCACCGTCTCAAAAAACGTTCCGGTCTATGAGAGATATTTAGAGAGAGTCCCAAGTCCCTTTGAAGATTTCTTTGGCGGGTTCACTATTCCGCAGTTGCGCCAGAATGGTACGGAGCTTCGTGAGGTTGGCGGCGGCTCTGGATTCCTTGTCTCGGCCGACGGCTATATTGTGACCAACCGCCACGTGGTTGCCGACGAAAGTGCGGAGTACACGGTCTTTGCGAATGACGGCAAAAAGTACGACGCCAAGGTTATCGCTCGTGACCCTGCACTTGATCTGGCGATCATAAAAATAAACGGTTCCGGCTTCCCGCACCTCACATTCGCTGACTCCGACAAGCTCGAGGTCGGCCAGAGCGTAATCGCTATCGGCAATGCGCTCGCAGAATTTAGGAATACCGTGTCCGTAGGTGTTGTGTCCGGCCTCTCTCGCTCCATCGTTGCATCAGACTCGCTTGGCAGAAATGCCGAGGCGTTGGATCAGCTCATTCAGACCGACGCCGGTATCAATCACGGCAATTCCGGTGGGCCTCTTTTGAATCTTTCTGGAGAGGTCATCGGCGTGAACGTCGCCATAGCCGAAGGCGCAGAGAATATTGGTTTTGCGATCTCTGGCAACAGCGTAAAGAGCGTTGTCGAATCCGTGCAGAAGACAGGCAAGATAGTTCGGCCGTATCTTGGCGTTCGGTATGTGGAGATAACGGAAGAAATCAAAGAAAAGAATAAGCTTTCAGTTGATCATGGCGTACTCGTTCAGCGCGGCGCGGCCGTATCCGATCTCGCGGTCATTCCCGGCTCACCGGCAGATAAGGCTGGGATAGTGGAGAACGACATCATCTTGGAAATCGACGGTATAAAGCTCACACCGGAGCAGAGCTTAGCCTCCATTATCCGAACAAAGAAGGTCGGCGACTCTGTACGTCTGAAAATAAACCACAGAGGCGAAGAAAAGACGGTAACGGTCAAATTGGAAGAAATGAAATGACACCTTTCCGGGTCCGCCACGTTAAATAAGTTGAAGGTAGCCTGGCCAGCTGCTGAACGTAAGTAAGTTATTGAGCGACCTAATGAGCAATATAAGCGCAAGGCATGGACATACTAAATGGCTTAGGAAATTCATTCGTTCAATATCCGATGCGGTTTAGCAGAGCTCCTGCCGTATCACAACTGAATAGGGCGTAAGTAAATCGCTAGCGCGATATTTGAAGAGGGTGGATACTCTCTTGGTCTGGAGGGGCAACCAGTTCGGCATCTCCAGACTGGTTTATGTATAAGCATTACCCTTTGTGGAAAGGTCGAATGCAAAGGAGCATTACCAGAAGTTAATGCTAACTCCTATGAAAAATGAACTCCAGAAGAGGGGTGATCAAAATCAAGCTCTCTCACGGCGCGATGACTTCGTGAGCCCCTTCTCTCTCATTGACAGATTCTTCGACGATTCTTGGGACCCGTTCAACATGATGTCACCGAGTCTCTTCCGCAGTCGTGGGCTCGGTAATGTCTCCACGTTGTTTCCTAAAGTAGACGTTGAAGAGACGGACAATGAAATTCGGGTAACTGCGAATGTTCCCGGCATTGATCCGAACAACATCAATGTAGAGATTGGGGACGACTACCTCTCGCTCTCCGGTAAGATCGAGAAAGAAGACAAGCAAGAAAAGAAAGGCAAGGTCTACCGCTATGAGCGCGAGTACGGTGAGTTCAGACGAGAGTTCGCTCTCCCTGCTCGGGTCAACAAGGATGGCATCGTTGCAAAATCAAAGAACGGCGTCCTTACGATCACTCTACCGAAGTCGGAAGAGGAATTGAAGAAACGCGTTAAGATTGATGTTGAGTAAAGCAAAAGACCGCTGAGCCTTCAGCGGTCTTTTGTTTAAGCCATACCAGAGTCATGTGCGACCGAGACGGGTGAAAATGGCCGACCTTACAACCCTCGTAAAAATGACCTACAGACCGAGACGCCTCGTATAAGGAGTAGAAGGGATCTGGAAGAACCCTTACGGTGCCTTGCGTGGTACATTCGAGACCGAGTCAGCCAACTAGAGCGGCTTCGACTCAGTGCGGAGCACTGAGTCAGCGCCGGTCTTTGACCGGATGGGATTCGAACGCCGGAGCCATATTTCTGCCAGCAGGCAGAAAAGGCGAGGCGGTGCCTAGACCGATTGTGCGCGACGGCGCATAATCGAGTCGAAGGAGAAAAGTGTACTCACGGTCCTAGTCCGGCAATATATTTATATGAAAGAAAAATATTCTTTTGAAGAAGCACAGGAAGAAGCTGAAAAACTTGCTAAAAAAGTTGACTCAGGCGAGGCGGCTGATTATTCACACGCCGAACTAAAGGTTGAGTACGAAAAACAAAAACCAACCAGAGAAAAACTTGAATTCGAAATTCGACCGGAAATAGTCGAAAGAATTTTGGAAAAAGTGCAAGACATTAACCAGCCCGGGACGGCCTTTACGGTTATTGGTGCTGGCTCGAAAGACGAATTAAAGTATTTTAAGTATGTTCTAGAGGAAGGGGTCTTGGGTAATTCGTTTCGTGGTTTGTTTTTTAACGTTGTGGGTAAGATGAGAGGTTTAAGCGGTGGAATGGAAATAAAAAGATCCTATTGGTTTCAAAAAGAAGCAAGCGGGGAAAGAAGGGTGGGAATAATATTTTCATTAGACAATTTAAAAGAAATTCCTCCAATAAGAGATGATTCCGAACAGCCAGAAGGAACGTACCATCCATATGTGTTTAATATCGGGAGTGATGAGCGGAAAAGTTTTGGAATAGGGAAGGATTCAGCCGAACTTGATCCGGAAAAAATTAAAAAGAACCCACGTTTTGAGGAAATGGTAAAATGGGGCATGGTAGATAAGGATGGTAGATTCATTCCACATGACGACGATGGTTATCGTATGCCCAGCGCCGGTTTTGACAGGGTGGAGTTGAAAGGAATTGTAATAAAACCGGAGACAATATATTTCAATGATATTCGAACAGAAAAAACTATCATTGACGTTCTAAGAGAAGTAATAAATGAATTAATAAAAAATTATGATGAACGTTCCAGTAAGTTGCTTCTCCCGATTTATGATACCAACGGGAATCTTCTCTGGCCGAAACAGATGAGTTATCAGGAAGTAAAGGACTTTGTTGCAGAAAGAGATGCGGGGGATGAAAATACACGTTCCCCGAAAGAGGAATCTTGAATTTTACTCGCAGTCCTAGTCCGGCAACAATGGAAAATTTTGCGGCTCCTGTTGTATAAGGAGCCGTGACTTCTTCACCCTTTCCTCATTTTCCGTGCCGTAACGTCTGTTCAACAGGATGATATATACTTCCTGTAAGGCCATTTTTTTGGCACGCCGTACCAGTCAGTGCGGCCACATTACTACGTAATTTTGCACTTTACACAAATTATGAAGAAGAAATTACTTGCTTTGGGTGTCAGCGCCCTTTTTCTTGCCTCGTTTATTCCGGGGCTTGCACAGGCGACGACGACGGTAGAGCAGATGCAAACACTCCTGCAGCAGATTAAAACGCTCCAGGATCAGATAGCAGAGCTCTCCAAAAAACAGTCAGATGCTTTTGTTGAATTAAAGGAAACAGCAGCGCTTGTGCGCGAGCTTCGCCTCGGTATGACGAGCGACGACGTCGCGGCGCTCCAGGAAATTCTTGCCGCTGATCCGGAAGTATATCCGGAAGGTTTGGTGACCGGTTTTTACGGACCGCTTACCGAACAGGCGGTGAAGAGATTTCAGAAAAAACACGGTCTTGAGCAGATTGGTGTTGTCGGACCGAAGACGCGCGCGAAGATGAATGCGCTCGTTGCAGACGGTGACTTTGCCTGCAAGGCGTGGGGTAAGCTTATTGCACCCGGTCAGAAGAAAAAAATCGGCAACGTATCAATTGATGTGTCCTGTTGTGAGAAAGTTCCCGGCGGTATTTGGAAGAAACTGACGGACGACTGGTGGGGAGACGACGATGATGACGATGATGACGACGATGATGATGACGATGATACAACGTCACCGAACATTAAAGATATTGATGTGACGGATATCTCGGAAAATGAGGCGACGATTGAATGGAAAACGAATAAAAAGGCGACGGGAATTGTCTGGTACGATGACGACAACAACGTTGATCTCAACCCAGCAATGAAGGAGTCCGTCACTACATATGACGACTCACACGAGGTGACGCTGGAAGACCTTGAAGATGAAACTGATTATTACTTCATCGTTGTCGTGACCGACAAGGACGGTACTACGGCGACCTCAAGCGTCCAGCATTTCGAGACGGGAGACACTCCCGCAGACACGACCGACCCTGACATTGAAGATATCGACATCAACGACATCGGCACTACGTCGGCGGAAATTGCGTGGGAAACAGATGAGGATGCATCGGGAATCGTCTGGTATGACGACGACAGCTCCGTTGACCTCGACGTCACCATGAGAGAGTCTGTGTCCGCGTTCGACACGGAACACAGTATCATGTTGGAGGGCCTAAGCACTTCGACTGACTACTACTTCATCGTCGTGGCGACGGATGAGGCGGGAAATATCTCGACCTCAACGATCCAGCACTTCGTCACTGACTAACCGGTATTTCGGCGCAGATAATGCGCGGCAAAAACCCGCCCCGTCTAAAAGGGGCGGGTTTTGCATTTTTATTTTCTCTGAGACGGCGTACAATAACCCGCGTATGCTTATCTTTTTTACTGTTGCAGCTTTTGCGGCGACGCTTTTGGGCGGTCTGTTTGCGCTTCACCTAAAAGATCGACTCCACTTGATTTTAGGGTTTTCAGCCGGTGCGGTTATCGGCGTTGCGTTTTTTGATCTGATTCCGGAAGCGCTTGAGTTGGGGGGCGGCGTCTACGATGCTTCATTTATCATGACGGTCGTGGCCGTCGGTTTTGTGGTGTATTTGCTTTTAGACCGGCTGCTTCTCATGCACGGACACGAGGAAGCTGAGGGGCATCATCACGGGCGCGGTGTTGCCGGTGCGGGGAGCTTGTCGCTTCACAGTTTTCTTGACGGTATGGGCATCGGACTGGCGTTTAAAGTATCGCCGGAAGTCGGCATGGTGGTTGCTCTTGCCGTGCTCACGCATGATTTTTCCGACGGCATCAACACGGTCGGGTTTATTTTAAAAAGCGGGGGAGACCGGACGCGTGCGCTTAAATGGCTGCTGACGGATGCGGTTGCGCCGGTTGCGGGTGTTGTGGCAACGCTTTTTTTCTCGGTTACGAACACCGTGCTCGCGCTGCTGCTTGCGGTATTTGCCGGTTTTTTCCTGTACATCGGCGCGTCTGATTTGCTTCCGGAAAGCCACCACGCGCATCCGGTGAAGTGGACGACATTTGCGACCGTGCTCGGTATTGCGGTGATGTATGCGGTAATTCGCAGTGCGGGAATCTGATATGAAGCGCGACTTTTTGACCAGTGTGAGGTGGGTATACAAACTGCTTATCAAGCCGGTACTGTTTTTGTGTGATCCGGAAAAAGTACACCACGGTGCCGTGCGGGCGGGGGAGTATCTCGGAGCATCACGGTCTGCACGTGCGGTTCTGCGAAAACTTTTTTCCGCATCATATCCGTCGCTGTCGCAAAACGTCTTCGGTGTCTCGTTTGCATCACCTGTGGGTCTTGCCGCGGGATTTGATTATGAGGCGCGCCTCACCTCCGTGTTGCCGTGTGTAGGATTTGGGTTTGGCACCGTCGGCACGCTCACCAAACATCCGTACGAAGGAAACGCGCGTCCGATGCTCGGACGATTGCCGCAATCAAAATCACTTTTGGTAAACAAAGGATTTAAAAACCTGGGCGTTACGGAGACATTGCGTCGTTTGCGTGGTGCCGAGTTTTTGTATCCGGTGGGGGTAAGCATCGGTAAAACGAATTCGACGGACATTACCACACAAGAAGATGCAGTGCGGGATGTGGTGTCCGCGTTTGAGGATGCGGAGCGCTCCGGCGTGCCGTTTGCGTACTACGAACTCAACATCAGCTGTCCGAATCTCTCGGGCTCTGTGGAATTTTACGAGCCGACACATCTTACACAACTTCTCTCTGCAGTCGGTGCGCTCCGTCTCTCGCGCCCTGTGTGGGTGAAGATGCCGATTTCAAAAACTGACGAGGAGATTCGCTCCATGCTGGACGTTATTGTGGCGCATTCGTTTGTGTCGGCGGTGGTATTCGGTAATTTACAGAGAGACAATACACACCACACACTCAAACCGCACGAAGTCGGACGTTTTTCAAAAGGAAACTTCAGCGGATTGCCGTGTCGTGAGCGTTCGGATGAATTGATTGCACTTACGTATCGGGAATACGGTTCACAAATAAAAATTATCGGCTGCGGCGGTATTTTTTCGGCCGAGGACGCATACCGCAAAATTAGACTCGGCGCGGTGTTGGTGCAGCTTATAACAGGACTTATATATGAAGGACCGCAACTGGCGGCTGAGATTAACTATGGCATAGCGCGGTTGCTTACACGCGACGGTTTTTTGTCGGTATCAGAAGCGGTCGGCAGTGCGCTGGTGTCGAGTGAGGCATAGGTATCGTTACTATTCGTCATCCGAGTTGCTACAATGGAGCACTAAGGATACGCGTATGCCGCCAAAAGAAAATCGGGTGCACCCCGCAAAATTCATCGGCCGGACTGAAGTCGCACATGAAACGTTCGAGGTTCGTTTTAAACTCGAACAACCGCTTTCGTACGAGGCGGGACAGTATGCATGGCTGCAGCTTCCGAACATGAAGTATCCGGATGTGCGCGGTGACCGGCGCGCGTTTTCAATCATTAATCCTCCCGATGCAAGCGGTGAGGTTCACTTTCTTTTCCGCGGAAACGACAGCGGTTTCAAAAAAACAGCACGTGCGCTTGAAGACGGTGACGAGGTGTTCATTGTCGGACCGTTCGGAACGTCGTTTTGTCTTCCGGAGAATCCGCATATACCGCTTGTGTTGGTCGCCGGCGGTGTCGGGATTGCGCCGTTTCTGTGTCTCGTGCGGTATATCAGACAAAAAAATCTCGGACATCCTGTGACGGTGGTGTATGCGGACAATGCACAAGAGCGAATGGCATATGCACAGGAGATTGAAGCTATCGCCGAAAAAAAACCGGCGCGTACGGGCAAATGCATCACAAAAAAACTCGCATGGAAAGATTTTAAAGATATTCCGGAACTTTCAAAATCGTTGGTGTACGTCAGCGGTACGCAGGGGTTTGTAGATTACGTGCACACACTGCTCAAAAAAAACGGCGTTTTTGATCACCGGTTCAGGTTTGAAAATTTTTATCCGACACCGGCGGAGGCGTCGTTTGGGGAGATGTTTAAAACCATCACTGCACACGAGAACGTGGGCGTGTCTCCAAAACCCGGCTCACAACCTGACGTACTGCTTGCCGCCGTTGAGAGTTCTTCGCACCACATCATCATTACCGACAGCAACGGCAGTATCGTCTTTTGCAACAAAGCAGCCCAGGACGTGACGGGGTACACCTTTGCCGAAATGCAGGGGCAGACACCCCGTTTATGGGGCGGACTTATGCCGCACAGGTTTTACGCGGATATGTGGAAGACCATTCTCGAAGGACGCTCCTTCAACGAGGAGATTGTTAACCGAAAAAAAGACGGAACACTGTACACCGTCATAGCGCATATCGCGCCGATACAAAATAAGGCGGGTGAAGTCATCGGTTTTATCGGAACCGAAGAGGATGTGACGCATATCCGAAGTGCCGAACAACAGGCAAAACAAAATGAGGAGCGGTTTGTACAGCTGACCGAAAAAATAACCGAGGTGTACTGGATCATTGAACTGACGCCGGCTGAGCACGTTATGTATGTGAGTCCCGCGTTTGAGCCCTTGTGGGGTATGTCTCGGGGGGTTCTTAAAAAAAATCCGCGTGTGTGGCTTACCTTCATACATCCTGAAGATAGACAGGCGGTTGAGACCGCCTATGACGCATGTGTGCGGACCGGAACCGAGTATCACGTTGAATACCGGATCGTGATAGGGGGCGAGACACGGTGGGTAAACGATCAGGGAAAACAGGTTGTGGGAGAAGACGGCACAGCTTCAAGAATTGTCAGAGTGTCACGCGATGTTACGCTGGAAAAAAGTATTGACCGGGCAAAAACAGAATTTGTGTCGCTTGCATCACATCAGCTCAAAACACCGCTCGGAGCAATCAGCTGGGATGCGGAAATGCTTCTTCACGGCGACTACGGCGCACTGCACCCGAAACAACGCGAGGTCGTCGAGGAAATGTATCGGACAAACCTACGCATGAAGCAGTTGGTGGACGGACTTTTGAACGTGTCGCGGATTGACCTCGGCACGCTTGCTATCGAACCCGAGCCGATGCAGTTTGCCGATGTGTGTGATGAGGTACTCGAGGAGCTTGAAGCGCCGATAACCCAAAAAAAACACACCGTCATGAAAGAGTATGACGATACACTACCGCTGGTGCCCGCTGACCCGAAACTTCTGCGGATAATATTCCAGAATTTTTTGTCCAACGCCGTAAAATACACGCCCGACGGCGGACGTATACGCATTACTATACGGATTGAAAACGGCGAGATTGTCTTGCGGGTGTTTAATAACGGCGCACCGATTCCGAAAGACGACCAGGACAAGATTTTTACAAAACTGTTCCGTGCCGGAAACGCACAGGAACAGGATCCGGACGGCACCGGTTTGGGGTTATATATTGTGAAGTCTGTCGTCGAGGAGGGTGGAGGGCGGGTCTGGTCGGTTTCCCGCGAAGGCGAAGACACCGAGTTCGGCGCGGCGTTTCCGGTGACGGGAATGAGGAAAAAAGAGAAAACAGGAAGCGGTATGCTAAAATAGGCACTCGTTAGTTATATGGAACAACATTCTTCAAAAACAATACTGGTGGTTGAGGACGACGCGGCATATCGACGGATTTTGATGGACCGTCTGTCACGCGCAGGCTGCCGGGTACTTCTTGCGGTTGACGGAGAACAAGGCGTTGAGATGGCGCTTAAGGAACATCCTGACGTGACCTTGCTTGATATTGTGCTGCCGAAACTCGGCGGCATTGCCGTTCTCAAAAAAATTCGTGATGACAGCTGGGGCAAAAACGCACGTGTCATTATGCTTACGAATCTTTCCGACAACGAGGCGGTTGCGGCTGCACTTGCCGACGGCGGGGTTGAGTACTATGTCAAAGCGGATACGCAGATTGAAGATTTAATGGCAAAGATACTGTAACCACCGGCACTCCTGTGGAAGAAACAAAACAAAAAACGGTGCTTGTGGTTGAAGTTGTTGAGGATGAACCGACCTATCAGCGTATTTTGACCGAGAAGCTCATTAAAGAAGGATTCGGCGTTATCCGTGCGCAAGACGGCGCCGTCGGTCTTGAAGACGCGCTCGCAAAACATCCCGATGTTATCTTGCTGGATATTATCATGCCGGTTATGGACGGTGTTGAGATGCTCAGAAAACTCCGCATGTCGGGCGAATGGGGAAGTACCGTACCGGTATTTATCCTGACGAATGTCTCGAGTCCCGACAACGAAGCCATGAAGAGCCTGGCAGAGTTTGCACCGACATACTATTTTGAAAAAACAGATACATCTGTCGACGGTCTTATTGAAAAGATCCGTGAACAGCTTGGCCGAACTTCTTCGTAATGATTGACGTACTGCAAGGATTTTTGTCTCACTACCCGGTTGTTGCACCGGTTATTTTTGTACTTTTGCGCACGGTACCTATTGTTATTGCGCCGATTCCGGGACTGTTGCTTGATGTGCTCGGCATCGCGGTGTTCGGCTGGCAATTCGGTTTTGTGCTCGGTGTCATCGGGGTAAACCTCGGTGCGCTTGCGGCGTTTTATATCGGACGATATTTCCGCGAACCCGCAGTGCGGCGCCTTGCATCGCTGCGTCTTGTACATGAATGGGAAGACTCCTATTCGGAAAAACAAAAATTCTGGGTGCTCGTGCTGCTGCGGTTTACCGTCACGTCGTATTTCGACTACGTGTCATACGCGGCGGGGCTCACCAAAATGCGCGTGTCGCACTACGTGCTCTCGACGTTCATCGGAACGTTGCCGTTTATGTTTCTTGTGTACTATCTCGGCGGCATGTCGTTTCAAAAAGGACTCATTTTTGTATCATTGTTTTTCCTTGCGGTGCTTGTTGTCGGGGCGTGGGTGTCGGGCTTCGGAAAACGCTTTATTGAAGCCGTAAAAAAGGACTTCAATTCCCAATAAACAGAAGTATTGATAGCGGGGCGTCTCTGTGGCACTATTTCAAGTAGTTTATACATTAACTATTTTATATGGCGGAACTTATGGCGCTCTGCATGAAATGCAGAGACAAAAATAACAAGCCGACGATGCAGCAGATGCTCAACCCGGTCGTAACGGAAAAAAACAACCGATGGTCAGCAAAAGGAAAGTGTGCAAAGTGCGGAGGCAACATGTTCAAGTTTCTTTCAAAAGACGACGCGATGAAGCTCAAGAAATAATAATTTCAAAAAACACCCCGCCTCGGCGGGGTGTTTTTTATGTTTGAACGAGAGCGGTATTACTACAGCGTTTGACAAACACACCGATATAGGATATACTCAGAGCACGGTACTACTCTCATTAGTTTTTTGTACGGCATACGTTCGTACATGCGAGGCATCATTACTTTTTTAGGCCTCATACAAGACTGACGGGACACTAGTTTTCGTCATTCTTTATGCATACACACGCACACAGCGGGCAGGGCGGCCAACGACGGCACGCGCACCCCAAACGATTTTCAGGAATACGCACAGCGGGCCGTTTTCAGCGCGCGCCGTTTCGCGGGTCCCGACCGCAGGGAAACCGCGGCCGTGGAGGAGGCGAGCGGATTGATGTCGCGCGTTTCATCAGCAAAGCGGTGATTACGGAGAAGACGGAACATTTTATGCCCGAGCATCGCTTTGATGATTTTGAAATTGCACCGGAGCTCAAAAAGGCGATTATCGCCAAAGGGTATCTGTTGCCGACGCCGATTCAGGACCGAACCATTCCGCACATTCTCAACGGAGAAGATGTGGTTGGTATCGCCAACACCGGAACGGGAAAAACCGCGGCGTTTCTTATTCCGCTCATCGATAAAATTCTGCAGGCGCCGCGCGAGAAGGCGCTTATCATGGTGCCGACAAGGGAACTCGCCATTCAGATTGATCAGGAGTTTAAGGAATTTACAAAAGGCATCCGCCTGTTCTCCGTATGCTGCGTCGGCGGCATGAGCATCGGCAAGCAGATTGCGGACTTGCGCCGGCAGCACAGCGTGATTATCGGCACGCCGGGGCGCCTCAAAGACCTCATTGCGCGCGGAAATATCCGTCCTGAAGAGTTCGGCAATGTCGTGCTTGACGAGGCCGACCGAATGCTTGATATGGGATTTATCGGCGACATGCGCGCAATTATGGGGAAAATGCCGACGCCGCGACACACGCTCTTTTTCTCGGCGACACTTTCACCGGATATTCAAAAACTCATCAAAGATTTTCTTGTTGATCCCGTCTCTATTTCGGTTAAAACGCAGGATACTGCACAGAATGTAGACCAGGACATCGTGCGGGTTGCACCCGGTGCCGATAAACTTGATGTGCTGCACGACCTTCTCAACAAAAAAGAATTCAGCAAGGTGCTTATTTTCGGGCGCACCAAACACGGCGTTGAAAAACTGTCCCGAAAACTGATTGAACGCGGGTTTAAGGCGGATTCAATTCACGGCGACAAAAACCACTCACGACGCCAGCGGGCACTGAAGTCGTTTAAGGAAAACAACGTGCAGGTGCTTGTCGCAACCGATGTTGCGGCACGCGGTCTTGATATCAGCGACATTACGCACGTTATCAACTACGACCTGCCGCAGACCTATAACGACTATATTCACCGAATCGGACGCACCGGCCGCAGCAACAAAAGCGGTACGGCACTTACGTTTATTGAGTAGAGAACCAGCAGGGGTGTATATCGCAATGGCGCAGCCCCGTCATGTTTTTTATAGTAGTACGTCAGCATATACATAACAGTAAAAAAACAACATGAAAGGATACATACACAATATAGAAGAGGCGACGATTACAAACATTGATTTTCGCCGCGTGGTGTACACGGGCAAGCACAGCCAGCTTGTGCTCATGAGTCTTGCACCGGGTGAAGATATCGGTTCGGAAGTGCACGAGGACGTTGACCAATTTTTCCGTTTTGAAAAAGGTGAAGGAAAAGTGGTGATTGACGGCGCAGAGCACGAAGTGCACGACGGCAGCGCGGTGGTCATTCCCGCAGGGGCGCAACACAACGTCATAAATACCTCAGGAACGGATGATTTGAAACTCTATACGATATATTCGCCGGCCGAACACAAAGACGGTACGGTACATCCGACAAAAACGGATGCGGTTGAAGAACATTTCGACGGTGTCACGACCGAGTAGTTATTTTTTCCACTCGATTATTTTTCCGGCGGCGATTTCAGCCGCGTCTACGCGGCGAAGGTTTTTAAGCGTACGCGTCGGTGCAATCGGTGTATGCGCAGACGCGATGAGTTTTTTTTCAATGGACCAAAGCGGTTTGTTTGTGGTAAGCCAGTCGTCTCCGAGACCAAGAAGAGAAAACGGTCGTGAGTACGTGCGAAGCGTTTTTACACCGGAGTCGAGAAAATATTCATTGAAATACGACACTGCGAGTTCACGGACGGTTTTGTACACCGGATCACGGTAGCGGAGTACCGCATGATTCGTTTTTGAAACCGCACCCCATAAACCGTCGCGTCGAAACAACGCCACCACGTGCGACTGGTCTTTCAGTGTGGTTTCCAAATCAAGCAGGAGTGGTTTTTCTCCGTGATACCACAGTGCCGCCGCGGCGAGAAGCGCGCCCTCAAAACAGTGCGCCTTTGAATACCTGAGTGTTTCAAGGGGAGAACGCATGGTGTCGCCGCCTTTTTCAAAATTAAACGGAAGAGAATTCAGAAAATCCTGTATTTTTTCAGGTGTGTCCAGTTTTTTGAAAACACGAAATTCCTGTACGTCACGTGCGGGGAAGCGTCGCATAGATGCCTGTAGTGTATCAAGTTCTGACGAAAAACTCTTTCATTTGGGCCGGTATTCCGCGAAGCATACCGTCTTCCGGTCTGTTACAATAGATGTGTTCATATCCTATGAAAATTAAGAATTTTTCAGAGATAGCAACGACGCAAAAACGAATCGACGGACTCTCCATCCTTGATGCCGGTCTTGAGGCGATAGACACCTATTCGGCTGTCCGAAGGGCGGTTTCGTTGTCCGGATCACAGATTAGTATTGCTGGCACCGTATACGATGCGTCTGTGTTTTCCCGTATTCGTGTTGTTGGGGCGGGAAAGTGCTCTGCAGATGCGGCGTGTGCGCTTGCAGAAGTACTCGGAGACCGGTTATCCGACGGTGTGGTTATTGACGTGCACGAACATGAAATGCCGAAACAAATTAAATTGTTTGTCGGCTCGCACCCGTTGTCAGAAGAACGAAACATCACGGCAACTGCGCACCTCCTTTCATTCCTCAATGACTCTACTGAAACAGACTTGGTTATTGTTCTTGTGTCCGGAGGCGGTTCCGCACTGCTGTGTCAGCCGGGCGAGGGAACGACGGTTGCAGACGAGGCGCATATCGTGTCGTCATTGATGCGCGCCGGAGCAACTATTCAGGAAACAAACATCGTTCGCAAGCACCTGTCGAAGGCGCGCGGGGGCGGTATCGCCAAACATGCGTATCCGGCAACGGTGGTGTCGCTTATATTTTCCGATGTTCCCGGAGATGACATTGCGTTTATTTCGTCGGGTCCGACGGTGCTTGATGCAACAACAGTTGCCGACGCCGAACAGATTCTTTCAAAATACAATCTCTCCGATACAACACAATTTCTTTTTGAAACACCGAAAGAAGAAAAGTTTTTTGAAAAAGTGTTCAATACCGTGGTGGTTTCAAATACGGTGGCGCTTGACGCGATGAAACAAAAAGCGACCGGGCTCGGCTATACAGCAACGACGGTGACCGCCACGCTCTCTGGAGAAGCGCAGGAAGTTTCGCGCGATACCGTATCCCGACTGCACAATGAACCTGAAAAAACCGCGCTTCTGTTCGGTGGTGAAACGACCGTTGCTTCCGGTGCTGCGCACGGCGTCGGCGGACGAAATCAGGAAGTTGCGCTTGCGGGACTTTCCGAAATCAAAAACGGGGAATTACTGATTGCGTGCGCAAGCGACGGACGGGACAACACTGATGCGGCGGGAGCAGTGTGTGATACCGATATTGCGGAGCGCGCAAAAGGGCAGGGTATGTCCCCGGAGGACTTTCTTACCCGACATGACTCGTATGCGTTTTTTAAGGCGACCGACGGACACATTATCACCGGCGATACCGGCTCGAATGTATCTGATCTCATTATTGCGTTAAAATAAGACCGTATGACCACACCGTTTATCCTGCAGATGCAGAATGTCTCCATGAAAGATGTTTCCCGTGTCGGGGGAAAGAATGCAAGTTTAGGAGAAATGATTCAGGAGTTATCCGCAAAAGGGGTCTCGGTCCCCGGAGGATTTGTCATTACCGCGGACGCGTACCGGTATTTTATGAAAGAAACCGGTATGGATGCTTTTGTTGTTCAAACGCTTGCCGGTCTTGATACACATAATATTCGCGATCTTTCGGTTCGCGGGAAAAAAATACGCACCGCCATCGTTAAGGTACAGATGCCGGAAATGCTCGCGAAAGAAATTGCCGAAGCGTACCGTCTTATGGAGCAAGAGTACGGGAAAAATGTCGATGTTGCAGTGCGCTCGTCGGCAACCGCAGAAGACCTCCCCGGCGCGTCATTTGCCGGAGAACACGAAACCTATCTCGGCATTCGCGGTGCCAAGGCGGTTATCGTTGCGACGCAAAAAGCAATGGCGTCGCTGTTTACCGACCGTGCGATTTCATACCGTGTGGACAAGGGATTCCGGCAGGAAACCATCGCCTTGTCCGTCGGTGTTCAGAAAATGGTGCGCTCGGATGTCGGCGCCTCAGGAGTCATGTTTTCTATCGACACGGAAACCGGTTTTAAGAATGTGACCATTATCAACGCGGCGTGGGGCTTAGGAGAAATGGTGGTGCAGGGAAAGGTGACGCCCGATGAGTATGTTGTATTTAAACAGCCGCTCGCAAAAGGAAAACTTCCTATCGTTTCAAAAACACTCGGCAGTAAAATGACGAAAATGATTTACGGTAGCAGCACAAAACCGACGAAAGTGGTGCCGACCAAACCGAAAGAGCGCGATACGTGGGTGCTTTCCGACCGTGACATCAGAACGCTTGCGCAGTGGGCGATTACGATTGAAGAGCACTACTCTGCCAAGGCGGGGAAGTGGACGCCGATGGACATGGAGTGGGCGCAGGACGGCCGTGACGGGAAACTCTACATTGTGCAGGCGCGCCCTGAGACGATTCACGCGCTTCGCGATTACAGCACCATTATTGAGTACGAGAGAAAAGAAAACGGGCCGGTGTTGTGCGAGGGAATGTCGGTCGGAAGCAGAGTCGCAACGGGAACGGCACACGTTATTTTGTCGCCGAAACAGGCACACACGTTTAAAAAAGGCGAGGTGCTGGTGACTGACATGACCGACCCGGACTGGGAACCGATTATGAAAATCGCGTCCGCTATCGTCACCGACAAGGGCGGCAGAACGTCGCACGCGGCGATTGTGTCACGTGAACTGGGCATTCCCGCAATCGTCGGCGCCGGAAACGCGACGAGTAAAATCAAAACAGGAATGGAAGTGACCGTTGATACGACCGGAACGCAGGGTCTGGTAATGAAAGGAATATTGCGTTTTGAGACGACGAAGCACAACATCGCACACCTACCGAAACCGAAAACAAAAGTGATGGTCAACGTCGCGTCTCCCGATCACGCATTTGAGGCGTCCATGTTGCCGGTTACCGGCGTCGGACTTGCGCGCGAGGAGTTTATTATCGCGTCAGTCGGCGTGCATCCCTCCGCGCTTCTGGACTATAAAAAACTACCCACAACGCTGAAAAAACAGATTGACGCAAAAACAAAAGGATGGGAGGACAAAGTCGCGTTCTATGTTGACCGGCTCGCGTTCGGCATTGCCACGATTGCGGCCGCGTTTCACCCGCGACCGGTGATTGTGCGGTTTTCCGATTTTAAAACAAACGAGTACCGCACACTGTTGGGCGGGGATGCATACGAACCTGCCGAGGAAAATCCGATGATCGGATGGCGCGGCGCGTCCCGCTACTCCGATGCACGGTTTGCGCCCGCATTTGCGCTGGAGTGTCAGGCGATTAAGCGTGTTCGCGACGACATGGGTTTTGATAACGTTATCCCTATGATTCCGTTTTGCCGTACACTGAAAGAAGCCGAACAAACACTTACCATAATGGCGAAAGAAGGGCTGGTGACGGAGTATGCGCAGCTGCAAGGGTACAAGCGTTCGGAAAAAACGGTACCCGTATATATGATGTGCGAAATCCCTTCAAATGTTCTGCTTGCCGACAAATTCTTGGATATGTTTGACGGAATGTCCATCGGCTCAAATGATCTGACACAACTGACGCTCGGTCTCGATCGTGATGCGGGCGCATTGTCGTACATCGGCAACGAAAACAACGATGCGGTAAAGAGCCTGATTTCTACGGCAATCAACGCATGCAACCGGCGCGGAAAGTATATCGGTATCTGCGGTCAGGGACCGTCGGATATACCTGAGTTTGCAAGGTTTTTGGTGCGGGAGGGAATTCAGAGCATGTCACTGAACCCTGACGTCGTTATAAAAACCATTGAGTCAATTTATAAAACGGAACAGTCGTTAAAAAAATAATATGAAAGCAGTTTTCTTTGGCTGTACGCCCGAACACGAATCATTTTTGTCACGTCGTATTGCGGAGCGGGGTATCGGCGTGGAGACGGAGTTTGTGGCGGAAAAAATAGACGATGCAACAATCAGCCGCGCAGTGGATGCCGAAATCGTGTCGGTTTTCGTGGGTTCTCCGGTGCACGCATCGCACCTTGTACAGTTGCCGAACCTCAAACTGCTTTCTACCCGCTCGACGGGATTTGACCACATTGACATTGCGGAGGCAAAAAAACGCGGCATTATCGTTTCGTACGTCCCGTTTTACGGAGAGAACACGGTTGCGGAACATGCCTTCGGCCTGCTGCTTTCGCTTTCCAAGCGTATTTACGCCGGCTACGACCAGATTCGCGAACAGGGGAATTTTCACTGGGACGCGCTCCAAGGGTTTGATCTAAAAGGAAAAACCATCGGCATTGTCGGCATGGGGCGAATCGGATTTCATGCTGCAAAAATCGCACGCGGGTTTGATATGCGTGTGCTCGCGTACGACATTTCCCCGAACGAAGCACTCTCACAGGAGGCGGGATTTTCCTACGTTTCCCTCGACGATCTTCTGGCACAAAGCGACATTGTGACACTGCACGTGTCGTTCAGCGATACGTCACGGCACCTTATTGATGCAACGGCGCTTTCAAAAATGAAACAAGGAGCGGTATTGATAAACACAAGTCGCGGCGCGGTTGTCGATACACAGGCGCTGCTTTCCGCGCTTCAAAGCGGGCATCTCGGCGGTGCTGGACTCGATGTGCTTGAAGAAGAGGGGGTTGTGCAGGATGAAATGCAATTTTTGCTGTCAAAAGACCCCGAAGAACATGATCTTAAAACTGTGCTTGCCAATCATGTGCTGGTGGACATGCCTAACGTTGTGATAACGCCGCACATTGCCTTTAATACGAAAGAAGCGGTTGAACGTATACTCGAATCAACACTTGATTCTATAGAAGGATTTATTTCCGGAACGCCGAAAAATCTCGTTGTGTAGACGTATGAGTGCCATCAGAGACATCGTAGGGCGGGTGATACAAAACTCTCGGGGAGAAGAAACGCTGGCGTGCACACTAACACTTGACGGAGGCGTGACAGTTGAAAGTTCAGTCCCCAACGGCAAAAGCACCGGTTCGCATGAGGCGGTAAGCGTTCCTGCTGCCGTCGCGCTGCAGAAACTGTCGCAGGTTGTTGTGCCGCTCCTTGTCGGCAAGGACAGTGCGGACCAGCGCGCTATCGATGACGCGCTGTGCGCTGCCGCCGGAGAACAAAAACAACTGCTCGGCGCCAATACAACACTTGCGGTTTCTATTGCGGTTGCCCGCGCGTACGCGCTTGAAACAGGCGTGCCGCTGTGGAAATATCTGCGGTCAATTTCCGGTGTGGAAATTTTTGCCTCACGCTTTCCGCGCCCGTTCGTCAACCTTATTAACGGAGGCGCGCACACGGGGAATACGAAAATTTTTCAGGAGTACATGATCATACCGCAGCACAACACAATGAAAGAATCTCTTGCATACGTCGATGATGTGCGCCAAAGACTCGGCGAGAGCATCAGACAAAAATATCCGGATGTGGCGCTCGGAGACGAAGGCGGGTTCGCGCTTCCCGCGCAAGACCCTATGGAACCGCTTGTATTTCTGCAAAACGTCACAGCAGGTGAGTGTGCGTTTGCAATTGACGTCGCGGCGACAGAGAGCGCGTATACGGATGACGACCGGACGAAAATTTTCGGCGCGATGGTTTCGCAATTTCCACTGGTGTATATAGAAGACCCGTACGGAGAAGAGGCATTTGGAATGTTCGCCCGTCTGCAGAATGCGATGCCGGGCGTTGTGTGCGTCGGCGATGATCTGACGACGACAAACACCGACCGTATGGAACAGGCGTTTCTCAACAAAAGCGTGACGGGCGTCATTCTTAAACCGAACCAAATCGGGACGGTGACGGAGGCGCTTTCGGCGGCGGCGCGTGCGCGGCAGTACGGTTGGCAGATTATCGCGTCACACCGCTCGGGAGAGACGGAGGACGCATTTATCGCGGATTTTGCGTACGCGGTCGGTGCAGACGGCATAAAGATAGGGGCATCGGTTCAGAAAGAACGCTGGGCAAAATATGCTAGACTGGGAGCAATTGAGTCGGAAATTAACCTCTAAACACATGAGCATCAAAACTGTCGGTATCGGTCTTGTACTTATTATTGTGCTTATCGCACTTGTCTCTTGGGGCAGGAAAGCGGAGGCTCCTACAAACGGCACGGAGGAGCAGATCGCGGGAACCGAGACGGGCACACCAACAAAATTTATGATTGCAAACGGTCTTACAGCGGAAATTATTACAAACGGAAACGGCGGCGAGGCGAAGGCGGGGGACACGGTGTCCGTTCACTACACAGGATGGCTTGAGGACGGAACGAAGTTTGATTCAAGCGTTGACCGCGGTCAGCCGTTTTCTTTTACGCTCGGCGTCGGACAGGTTATTGCGGGGTGGGATCAGGGCGTTGCCGGAATGAAAATCGGAGAGAAGCGTAAGCTTACCATTGCTCCGGAACTCGGATACGGCGCCGCCGGCGCGGGCGGTGTTATTCCGCCGAACGCAACACTTATATTTGAGGTTGAGTTACTCGCCATCCAGTAAAAAAGAATCATGCTTATAAAAAGAGTTGCTCTTGTTGTCGTTCTTGTCGCTGTTGCGTGGCTGCTGACCGTCTATGAGGATCGTATGCCGGACAGCGTCCGAAATTTCGGCTCACGGGATATTACAAAAGTTGACGCGGAAGCCGGTATAACGTTTTCATATCCGGCCGGTTATGCGTTGCAGGAAATACTGCCGGTGCCGCAGGACCACCGCGATTTGGTGAAGTCGTTCGTGCTTATGCCGCAGGAAGACTACGACATAGTAAGCACGCTTGAGGGAACGGAAGGACCGCCGGCGATCACTATTCTCGTGTTCAACAATCCCGAAGGGCTCAGTATTGACGCGTGGATGAAAAAACCGGATATCATCCAGTATATTCCTCCGCAAGCGCAGGAACCCAACCCGATAGAAGTTGACGGAGAATTTGCGGTTCTGTTTGAGGCGGACGGATTATATCGAAGCGACAACGTTATTGTTGCTCACGATACACGCATTGTTCTTATGAGCGGTGCATTCATGGACACCGAATCACCGCAGCGGACGGTTTTTGCGGGTATGGTGAAGTCGTTTAGGTTTATACCGAAAGGTATTTAAAAAATAGTGTACTCGAATATGCGACGCCCGATATTTCAACCGCAGGAAATCTACATAAAACTTGAGTTGTACGATGATATTTTTTCGGACTTTGACATACGTCCGTATTCAAAGCGCGCTCTTTCCGTTGATTTTCTTGAGGAAATTAAACGCGCGACGTACGACAAAAACGGCGGGGGAATCGATCTGGTGCTTTATGTGCCGGAAAAAGAAAGAAGCGATTCACAGGAGGCGACCATAAAAGAACGCCTCGCGGCGCATTTTAAGAGGCACTACGAACTGCTTGTAAAAGAAAAAAGGAAGGTGTTGTCGCTTGGCATTGGTATGGTGGTATTTGGCGTTATCTGCATGATTGCGGCTACATTTATTATGTTTGAGGATCCGACACGCAACCTATTTTTGTCGTTTCTTATCATTTTTTTGGAGCCGGCGGCGTGGTTTCTTTTGTGGGAAGGAATGGATCAGATAATTTTTAATTCAAAGAATATTAATCCTGAACTCGGTTTTTACCGGAAAATGTCCGATTCGCACGAGCGGCTGCATTTTAGATCCTATTAAATAAAACGCTCGTATTCCGCAGCGCTGCCTGAAAAAGAAACGAGATTAAATACGAAAACGGCCTGTTTTCGTGTGTGGTATACTACATACGTTATGCAGATGAAATTTTCCCGCACAACGTGGATGATTGCCGCCGGCGCGGTGCTGGTCATTGCCGGCATCGGTGTTTTTATGCGTTCCGGAAACGGGGAATATGAGAAGATTGCCGTAGAACGACGCGATCTTGTTGAGCAGGTGGTACTTTCCGGAACCGTCGAGGCGCGCGTCGTGGCAGATTTGGGTTTTGAGGTTTCAGGTACCGTTCAGAGCGTTTCGGTGACCGAAAATAACGCCGTGTTGCGCGGAACGCCGCTCGTGTCGCTTTCGCTTGGAACGCTCTCGGCCGAACTGCAGTCGGCGCAGGCGGATGCGGCGATTAAACGCGCGGAGGTTGCCAACACGCAGATTGCCCTTGATAACGCGTGGAGCGAGCTTCTTTCCGATGATCTTGTTGCAAAACCGCAGGGCTCGACCTATACACAGACAGCCCCAAGGATCACCGGACGGTATGATGGTCCTGAGGGTACATATAAATTTCGAGTCCGCCGCCAAACACAACCCGGTAAATTTGATCTTTTGGTTTTTGACCTTGAAACCGTCGGTCCGGTTGAAATAGAAAAAACAGGTCCGACGCCGTTTGGGACGCGCGGACTCTATGTCAGTTTTCCTGACGAACTTGCCACATACAACGACACCACATGGTATGTAACGCTTCCGAACACTGAAGGAACGTCATATGCCGCAAACTATAGCGTCTACGACAGCGCCAGGGCGGAGCTGCGCGCGCAGCAAAACGGATCGTCAATTGCGGAGGCGGAGCTCCTGAAAGCGGAAGCGGAAGTGGCGCGAATACAGGCGCAAATTGCTCAGCGGGTGCTTACCGCGCCGTTTAACGGTATCGTAAGCGCCGTGTATGTTGATCCGGGAGAAGCGGTGTCCGTCAACAGTCCGGCAGTGTCTCTTATTTCAAACGACGGGTTCGGTATTGAAGTGGATTTGCCCGAGATAGACAGCGTGAAAGTAACAGTCGGCAATCCGGTTTCCATCACTCTTGATGCATTCGGCGATGATGAAATATTTGCAGGAACGGTGGTGTCCGTGAACCGTACGGAAACGCTCGTGGACAACGTGGCCGTATACGAGGCGCGGGTATCGTTTAATGAGCGTGATGAGCGCATTACTTCGGGTATGACGGCTGAAGTTGCCATTACCACCGATCAAAAGGAAGGCGCGCTCTCAGTTCCGGTACGTGCGGTGAAATACCGGGAAGACGGGACACAGTACGTTCTTGTTGAAAATTCTGCGGGCGGGGACGCGCTGGAAAAAGATATTGTAACGGGCATGAGAAGTTCGGACGGTTTCTTTGAGGTGCGTTCAGGACTTTCGGAAAACGACCGCATTCTCATCTCGCTTTAACGCTCATGTGGAAAGACACCATACGGGTCGGTTTTTTGCTCGGGGTGCGCCAGGTGCGCCACGCGAGCATCTGGACCACGGGGCTCATCATCTTCGTGATGATGCTGACGTTTCTTAACCTTGTTGTCGTGTCCGGCATTCTTGTCGGCATTATTGAAGGTTCGGTAAAGGCATACAGTGATCAGTATACGGGTGATGTGTTTCTTACGACAAAAGTCGGCGAAGATGACATTGAAGGAAGCCGAAGCATTATCGCGACGCTCGATACGCTTCCGGGCATTAGCGGGTATACGGCGCGCTACACGGAGGCGGTAACGCTTGAGGCAAATTACCGGGAGCGCCGTGATCCGAACGCTTTGCGGGACATGGTTCGCACGACGGTCGCAGGCATCAATCCTGAAATCGAGGACTCGGTCACAAACCTCTCCGAAAAAATTATTGAGGGCGAGTATATTTCTTCCGACGATACAAATTACGTCATGCTCGGTTCTATGAACCTTGAGCAATATTCTCCGCTGGGGCAGGGGGACGAATACGGATTTCCGACGCTTTCAAATGTGGGCATCGGTTCGCGTATCCGACTTACCGTCGGTGATGCGACAAAAGAATACGTGGTCAAAGGTATCGTCGACACAAAAGTTGATCAGGTTTCCATGCGGGTGTTTTTGCCGGAGAGCGAGTTTATTCGTCTTGCAAAACGCACGAATCTTAACGTCAACGAAATTGCCGTGCGCGCAGACGATGTTGCACGGGCACCGGGGGTCAAACAGGCTTTGCTTGATAACGGTGTTGACGGTTCAGCGGTTGTTCGGCTGTCGCGCGAAGGGTTGCCGCAGTTTCTTATCGACATGATCGAGACGATGACGATGCTCGGTAATGCCATCAGCTCCATCAGCCTTGTGGTGTCGTCCATCACTATTTTCATCGTTGTGTTCGTCAACGCCATTACACGTCGAAAATATATCGGTATTTTGAAGGGCATCGGTATCCGCGCCGGTGCCATTGAACTTTCATACGTGTTTCAATCGTTGCTCTATGTACTCGTCGGCTCTGCCGTCGCGCTCGCGCTTATCTATGCCGCGCTGGTGCCGCTGTTTAACGCGTATCCGATTGATTTTCCGTTCTCCGACGGTATTCTCGTTGCCCCGCTGTCATCAACCACGTTCAAGCTCGTTATTCTCATTCTTTCAACCATCATTGCCGGCTACATACCCGCATGGATGATTATTAAGAAAAACACGCTGGATTCTATCCTTGGAAGATAACGTTATGATTGAAGTTAAAAATCTTATAAAAAATTTCAAAAGCGGTTCCGTGATAACACGGGTGCTTCGCGGTATTGATCTGCACATTCCCGAAGGACAGTTTGTCGCCATTATGGGAAAATCGGGGGCGGGGAAGTCAACGCTCATGTATCAGATGAGTTTGCTGGATACGCCGACGGAAGGAACGATTGCGCTGGACGGTATCCCCACCGAGGTGTTTACCGAGCAGGAACGCACCGACTTTCGTCTCCACAAACTCGGGTATGTGTTTCAGGACTACGCACTCCTGCCCGACCTTACCGCCGAGGACAACGTCATGGTTCCGCTTCTGATGCGCGGCATGACGCGCACGGAGGCCGCACGCAAGGCACACGAGGCGCTCGATGCCGTCGGTCTTGAGCATGTGCATGAACACCGACCTTCCCAACTTTCAGGAGGCGAACAACAACGGGTTTCCATTGCGCGTGCAGTTGCGCTTGATCCCGACATTCTCTTTGCTGATGAACCGACCGCCAACCTCGACTCGGTGTCCGGCGACAGTGTTATGAAGGTGCTTAAAGGTCTCCACAATGACGGACAGACGATTGTGATGGTGACCCACGAGCCCGAATACTCCGTGTACGCGCAGCGTGTCATCCACATGGAAGACGGCATCATCGATTCCGACGAGATGCAGAAGCGTTAGCTTTTTTTAAGCGGAAAGATGATGCGAACCCCCGTTCCTTTTCCGAGAGTACTTTCAACGTCGATGGTCACCGAATGTTTGTCGGCGATTTTTTTTGCAATCGCAAGCCCTAAACCGGTGCCTCGCTCGGACTGTTGTGCCGCGTTTGGTGTTCTGTAAAACCGGTTAAAAATATGCGGCATATCTTCGGTGGCAATGCCGATGCCGTTATCCTGGATGTGGATAACGGCTGAGGTGTTATTTGCGTGGAGTGAGACGTCAATGACGCGTTTTCCGCGCGGTTTGCAGTACTTAATTGAGTTGGAAAGAACCGCGATGATGAGCTCCTCAAGCTTGTCCGGTACACCGCGCACCCATACGTTATCTTGTACCGAGGACGAAAGTGCGATACGTCGTTGGGAAGTAAGTGTGGTGATGTATTCGATGATATCCCCGAGCAAATCGGAGAGCGACACGTCTGTCATAAAAGCCTCGAACTCAGATTGTTCGAGGCGGGAGATATAGAGTGCGTTGTGAATGAGCGCGGACATGTTCTGGGTGATTCGTTCACAGTGCCGGATGTGGTCGGCGGCGTCACGCGGGGTATGGCGCTCAAGTGCCGATAACTCTCCCATGAGGCAGGTGAGCGGTGTTTGCAGTGCGTGTGCGATGTCGGTAAAAATACGCACGACCTCTTCATTTGCGCGTTGTGCCGCGTATGACGTTTTCTTTTGTAAAAAACGGCGCCGCGCGCCGCTTCCAGTCCCTGTGCTCATGTGAGTGCCGCTATCTTATAGCCCTGTCCGGGAACGGTGTGGATAAGTTTTCGCTTTTTCGGGTGCTCAATTTTTTTTCGCAACGTCAGAATGTGTGCCTCAATCGTATTTGAAAACGGGTCAATGTCTTTTTCCCATACATGTTCAAGTATCATTGCTCGCGTTACGACACATGACTCATGTTGCATAAGATAGTGTAGGAGCATGAACTCTTTTCGTGTAAGTCGTATTTCTTTTCCGTCGCGCGCAACTGTGTGGCGTTTTGCATCAAGTACAAGGTCGTCAATTTGCAGAATATCCTCAGTAAACGTTTTCGGTCGGCGTAAGAGCGCGCGGACGCGCGCGATGAGCTCATCGATGCAAAAAGGTTTGGTGAGATAGTCATCAACACCCGCTTCGAGAAGTTGTACTTTTCTTCCCGTATCTCCTTGTACGGAGAGCGACAGAATAGGGGTGGTTTTTCCGCACGCGCGGATTTCCTTACAAATGGTTAACCCGTCTTTTTTCGGTAACACGTTGTCGAGGATAATGAGGTCGTAGTCGTTCGTTTTCGCCAAATAAGCACCCTCATCACCATCAGAAGCGGTATCAACCGCAAAACGCTCGTCTTGAAGCGTCGACTGAATGACGGATCGGATTAAAGGCTCATCTTCTACGGCCAATATCCTCATAGTCGTTGCAAATTCTATACCACAAATCTCTTCCTGCTGTCTATATTTTTTATATTTCATTTTATAAAAACTTTATCTATCCTGAAATGCCTTTTGTTTAAGCCGTTTTTTGGTATCATATGGTGCATGGAAACGGCTTCGAAAAAACGAATCGTTATTATCGGCGGAGGATTTGCGGGCATTTCAGTGTATCGGGCACTGCGTCCGCACTGCGGGCGCGAGTTTGATATTGTGCTTATCTCCGACGACCTGCAGTTCACACACATACCGCTTATTCACGAGGTGGCGACAGCCGCGCTCCCAAGCAGTGTTGTCTCATGGCCGCTTGAAGAATACATCGACTGTCCCGCACACGAACTCGTATTCGGCCGGGCTGTGTCTGTTGATGCAAACAAGCGGGAAATACTTATTAATCGTGCGGGGGAACACAGCGTACTTTGGTTTGATTACCTTGTGGTTGCCACTGGTTCAGTGCCGTCGGTGCCGGATGTGCCGGGCGCAACGGAACACCTACTGCATCTTCGGACGCTTTCTGATGCACAAGCCGTACGCGAGACTATCTTCAAGCGGTTTGCCGAAGCGCAGAAAACCGATGATGCCGAAGAAAGGAAAAAATTGCTCACTTTTGTCTGCCTCGGCGCGGGTGTGACGGGTATTGAGCTTACCGGAGAACTTTCAAATCTTTTTTCAAACGAAATAGCGCGGCAATACCCGAGGCTGGGCAGTTCTGCACGGGTCGTTCTTATTAACAACAAAGAAGATATCTCTCTTGGCGGACATCCGTGGTTCGGCGAGGAAGCATACAAGCGTCTGGAGAAACTTCCGTGTGTTGAGATGCTGTTCGGCACGCACACAATTGCCGTGTCAGATGAGGGAGTACAAACCAACAGAGGATTCATTGCATCACGCACCGTTATTTGGACGGGAGGGGTCGTGGGCGCGCCTGTCGCGACTAGCGCACAAAAACCGCTGCTACACGATACACGCGGGCGAATGACGGTGGTGCCCGAGCTGCATCTTGCCGAGTATCAGAATATTTTTGTTGTCGGCGATGCGGCGAGTGTTCCGAAAAAAAACGGCGGCACATACGGCATGCAGGCGCAGTTTGCGGTTCGCGAAGGACGTCATGCGGCGAAAAACATTCTGCGGCTGTTGCGCGGAGAGCCGCTTGTGCCGTTTGAAACGAAGCCGAGCGGGTTTCTGATGCCGATAGGAAAACACTACGGACTTGCCGAAGTATTCGGTTTCAAGTTCTCGGGGTTTTTAGCGTGGCATGTGACACACCTCATTTATGTATTCTCGGTGGTGCGGTGGGACCTGAAGATCCAGGTGGCCTGGAAATGGCTCTACCACCTCATGAGACGCCGAAAAACGATATAGTACGACTATGGCAACTTTTGACTTACACAGCGCATTTAAACCCGCAGGAGACCAGCCGAAGGCCATTTCCGGGCTCGTAGCGGGTCTGGAGAAGGGAAAACGACATCAGACGCTCTTAGGCGTTACAGGATCCGGCAAGACCTTTACGATGGCAAATGTCATAGCGCAAACAGGCAAACCGACACTGGTGATTGCGCACAACAAAACGCTTGCGGCGCAGCTGGCGCAGGAATACCGCGACTTTTTTCCGAACAACGCGGTGCATTATTTTGTTTCATACTACGACTACTATCAACCGGAAGCGTACGTTGCGGTGACCGATACGTACGTTGAAAAGGAAACACAAATCAACGAAGAGATTGACCGTTTGCGTCACGCCGCAACACAAGCACTTCTCACACGAGAGGATGTGATTGTAGTGGCATCGGTGTCATGCATCTACAACCTCGGGCGACCGGAGGAGTATGAAAAAGTGCATTTAAAAATTGAAAAAGGACAGTCGTATCCGCGCACAGACCTTATTCGTGCACTCGTCGGTATTTATTTTGAACGCACTACCGGCGACCTCTCCCCGGGAACGTTCCGCGCCATCGGCAATACAGTTGAGATTATGCCGGTGAACGAGAAAATCGTGTATCGGATTGATTTGGAAGGCGATATGGTCTCGGGAATTGATGCTATTGACGCAACGTCGCGCACTATCCGCGAGAGTGCTGAACATATCTTTGTGTTTCCCGCAAAACATTTCGTTTCCGACAAAAAAAGCATTGAGCGTGCAATTGGAACCATCAAAGAGGAGCTTTCGGTGCATTTGAAGAAACTTGAAGCGGAAGGAAAACCACTTGAGGCGGAGCGCCTGAAACGCAGGACAAACTACGATCTGGCGATGATTCGCGAGGTGGGGTATGTCAACGGCATTGAAAACTATTCACGGCACTTCGACGGCCGTGCACCCGGTGAGCCGCCGTTCTCACTTTTGGAGTATTTTCCGAAAAAGAAAGATGGCACACCTGACTTTCTCACAGTGATTGATGAATCGCATGTCACATTGCCGCAAATCGGCGGGATGCATGCGGGCGATCAGGCACGCAAAAAAAACCTTGTGGAGTACGGATTCCGTCTGCCGTCGGCGTTTGATAACCGCCCGCTCACATTTGATGAATTTACACAGCGCACGGGACAGACGGTATACACATCGGCAACACCCGCCGAATATGAGCTGAAAGAAAGCGGGGAAGACGGCGTCGTCGAGCAGATTATCCGTCCGACGGGGCTCATTGACCCTGAAATCATCGTACGGCCCATTACCGAGAAGGGCGCATTTAAAGGGCAGGTGCACGATTTTATTGAAGAAACAAAAAAGGTTGTGGAGAGCGGTGCGCGCGTGATGATGACGACGCTGACGAAACGCATGGCCGAAGATGTTGCCGACTACCTGAAAGAGAAAGGGATTGTGGCGGAGTATTTGCACTCCGACATCAAAACTATCGAGCGTATAGAACTGCTGACCAAGTTCAGAAAGGGCGCGAAGGGTGGCGGGTTTGATGTGCTTGTGGGGGTCAACCTCCTGCGTGAAGGACTGGATTTGCCCGAGGTGGAGCTTATCGGAATATTGGATGCCGACAAGGAAGGGTTTTTGCGCAGTGAAACGTCTTTGATTCAGACCATCGGACGCGCCGCACGAAACGTGTTGGGATGCGTTATTCTTTATGCCGATGTGATGACCGGCTCCATGGAGCGCGCAATCGGTGAGACAAACCGACGTCGCGCGATTCAAATTGCGTACAACACGAAACACAGCATTACTCCGCAGACCATTCACAAAAAAATCTCCGACATTACCGATTACATGCTGCGCGAACACGACCGCACCGTCGCGGAGTTGGTTGCGCTGGATATCGGGGCAGGGGAGAAAGACGTGAAAAAACTCATCAAACGCAAAGAAGCGGAGATGAGCGATGCGGTGAAGGTGCTTGATTTTGAAACCGCGGCCATCATCCGCGACGAAATTGCGGAGATTGAGAAAGTGCTTGGTATTGCAAAGAAAAAAGCTGTACGCGCACCAACATTGACAAAAAAAAGAAGGAAGTCATAATCAGTCTGTTATGCATACAGCATACACACAGCCGAATATCGATAAACACTTCTGCGCGCTCTCAATGGGCGTGTGGGGCGTTTTTCCTTGTGTTCGGCCGTGAGTGCTTATTTCTCTTCAGTTACGTAATGAGAAATCTCGGCTGAACAAAAGCCGAGATTTTTGTTTAGCGTGTTCTTTCACAACCAAAAAATGAAAGGGGAATCAGATGGAAAACAAACCGGTGTTCCTGCGCGGGAAGAAGGTCATCCTGCGCCCGTATCAAAAAGATACGGATCTTCCGCTCATGCTCCGTTGGGTCAACGATCCGGAGCTCACGCGCTTTCTCACGATGTGGCATCCCATGACGGAACCGATGGAAACGGCATCCCTCGATCGCCTGTCCCAGAGCGAGGAGGATATCTTTCTGGTCATCGAGACCTTGGAAGGTGTGCCCATCGGGTCCGTCGGTCTTCATCGCATCAACTGGATAAACCGCACTGCGCTCACGGGCGCGATGATCGGGGAGAAGCAGTACTGGGGGAAGGGGTATGGGACGGACGCGAAGATGCAACTGCTTTTCTTCGCGTTTCACCGTATGAACCTCCGTGCCATCCGTTCCTCGGTCATCGCGTACAACGTACGGAGCCACAAGGCGCTTCTCAAGCAAGGGTACCGCCAAGTCGGTGTGTACCCGAAGTGGTTCTTCCGTGAAGGGAAGTACCACGACGAAATCCTCTTTGTGCTCACGAAGAAAGATTTCGCGGCGAAGTGGCGTGCGTACAACGCGGTGTAACTCAAAAAGCGGCGGTCTCGGCCCGCCGCTTTTTCTTTTCCCGCTTTTAGAAGTGCTGTACGTGCGCTATACTCCTCTACACCAACCCCTAGGGCAACCCCCGGGGCGATTCGGCGTATATGGATGAAAAAACGAATATCGAAAAACAAAGCCCGAAACAAATTAAAAATTCTAATGTTTTACACATTCGATATTGTCTCGGATTTTGATATTCGGATTTCGGATTTTTATGAACAAGTCTGACAAAAACAAAAAAGAGGAGGACTTCATCATTGTAAAAGGTGCCCGAACTCATAACTTGAAGGACATCACCGTGGAGATGCCGAGAGGCAAAATGGTGGTGTTTACGGGGCTTTCCGGTTCGGGAAAGTCGTCTTTGGCGTTTGACACTATTTTTGCCGAAGGCCAGCGCCGGTATGTGGAGTCGCTCTCTGCATATGCACGGCAATTCATCTCACAGATGCCCAAACCGGATGTGGATGAAATTATCGGGCTCTCACCCGCAATTTCCATTGACCAGAAATCACGTTCCAATAATCCGCGCTCAACGGTCGCAACTATTACCGAAATCTACGATTATCTCCGTATTCTCTATGCGCGCATCGGCACGCCGCACTGTCTGGTGTGCGGAGAACCGATTCGGCGCCTCACCAACGAAGAGATTCAGGAATTTATCCTCGAACGTGTGCGTGTAAAAACAAAAGGAATGAAACCGCGCGCGCAAAAAGATTTGCAGGAAGCGGTGAAAGATGCGAAGGATGCGCCGACGATTGCGCTGTATGCGCCGATTGTGCGCGGACGAAAAGGGGAATACTACCAGCAGCTGTATGATTTTTTGAACCGCGGGTACAGCGAGGTGTTGGTGGACGGGGCACACAAAAAACTCCGTGAACAGATTATTCTTGAGAAACATAAAAAACACGACATTGACATACTTATTGATCGCATCACGGTTGCCGACTTCGTTGACGGGCACGACGGCGCGGTGGAGCGGCTCCGTGAAGCGCTGGAGCGTTCACTCCATGAGGCAAACGGTCTCACGCGCATTGTGTTTTCCGACTCAGATGCATTTTCAAAAAAAGGAACGAATGATATCGGCACGCTGATGTCCTCGAAGTTTTCGTGTCCGAACGACGGGTACTCGTACCCTGAAATCGAACCGCGTCTTTTTTCATTTAACTCGCCGTACGGCGCATGCCCGGAGTGCAACGGACTCGGCACGCAGGATTTCTTTATCAACGAAGCGTGTACGGCGTGCAACGGTGCGCGCTTGCGGACTGAAGCACTTCATGTGCGTATTCAGGGAAAAAATATCGTGGAAGTGGCGGCGTTGTCCGTGGAAAATGCGCATGTCTTTTTCAACGAGTTGGATTTGACCGATAAAGAGAAAGAAATTTCAAAAGTGGTGGTGCGCGAAATTATCGACCGGCTCAAATTCATGCTTGATGTCGGTATCGGGTACCTCACACTTGACCGGCGTGCACATACGCTCTCCGGCGGTGAGGCACAGCGCATACGGCTTGCATCCCAGCTCGGCTCGGGACTGGTCGGTGCGCTGTATGTGCTGGATGAACCCACCATCGGATTGCACTCGCGCGATAATGACCGCCTTGTTAAAACGCTCCACAATCTCCGTGATCTCGGCAACACGATTATTGTGGTTGAGCACGACGAGGATACCGTGCTGTCGTCCGACTACATCGTAGACATCGGTCCGGGTGCGGGCGTGCACGGCGGAAAAATTGTCGTTGCCGGTGACCTTGAAGAACTGCTTACCGCGAAAGAGCCGCCGGTGAAAGGTAAATCACTCACACTGTCGTATCTGCGCGGCGAAAAAGAAATTCCGGTGCCGGAAAAGCGCCGCACGGCGGACAAGGGGAGCATTAAAATCCGCGGCGGCAACGCGTTCAACATCAAAAATCTCAACGTGGATATTCCGATGAATAAGTTCATCGTGGTGACCGGCGTGTCCGGTTCGGGGAAGTCGTCGTTTATGTACGAAATTCTCCACAAAAATCTGCAGGCGCGCCTCGAGCGCAAGTACCGCTCCGCACAGACGTTTAACTGTGCGTCATTCACGGGCTCCGAATATGTTTCGCGCACTATTTTAATTGATCAGTCGCCCATCGGACGGACCTCCCGTTCCAACCCCGCAACGTACACGGGCGCGTTTACGCACATTCGTGACATGTTTGCGGCGACCGCTGAGGCGCGTGCGCGTGGGTGGAAGGCGAGCCGTTTTTCGTTCAACGTGAAGGGCGGACGGTGTGAGGCATGCGAAGGAAAGGGAGAAATTGCGGTGGAGATGCATTTTTTGCCGACGGTGTACGTGACGTGTGATGTCTGTCACGGCAAGCGGTTTATGAAAGAGACGCTGGAGATTGAATACCGCGGGAAAAATATTCACGATGTGCTTTCCATGACGGTGGAAGAGGCGCTCGCATTTTTCAACGACATTCCCGCAATCCACGATCGTCTGCAGACGCTGTTTGATGTGGGTCTCGGGTACCTCACGCTCGGACAATCGGCAACCACGCTCTCCGGAGGTGAGTCACAGCGAGTGAAGATTTCATCGGAGCTCTACCGTCAGCATGTGCAGAAAACCATCTACCTGCTTGATGAGCCGACCATCGGACTGCACTACGAAGATGTGCGCAAGCTCATTGAGATTCTGCAGATGCTCGTTAACCGCGGTAATACGGTGATGCTCATCGAACACAACCTCGACATTGTGAAGAACGCGGACTACATTATAGATATCGGTCCCGAGGGCGGTGTGGGCGGCGGCAAGCTTATGGCAACCGGCACGCCCGAAGAGATTGCGGGGACGGACACGCACACCGGACACTACGTGCGTAAAATGCTCCGAAAAACAAAAACTACCTATGACGCTTTCACCCATAAACCCGTTCGATCCGACGGATCCGAGAAATAAAGAAAAACTCCGCCGTGAAGCGGAGGCGGAAACAAAACAGGCGCTTGAAGTGCAGAGGCGCAACGAAGAAGCAAGGTGGCGCCAGCGGGCGCAGATATTGCGCATGGAGCTCTCGAAACTTGAGCAGGATATTCATCATCTGGAACAGGAAAAACAAACGCTTGCACATGAAGAAGAACTCTTTACCCGTCAGGCGCATGAGGCAAAAAGCGTCATTGAACGTGCAAAAAACGACGAGCGGAAAAACAAAACGATAGCGCAAACTTCAGAAGCTGAAGAAAAAAAACTTAGGGATGAGTTGGCAAAACTGAAGCGGGAAGAGGAGCTGCTGACAACACACACGCGTGAGCTTGAACAAAAACAACGCACCGCATCGCAGAAAGCCGCGATGCACACCGCCGGCGCCCGCCGTACCGCAGATAAAGAAAAAGCAATCGAGCAAAAACACGAGAAAGCAAAAAAACAGGTACAGGATTTGGCAAAGAAACTGGAGGATTTGCGCCGCGACATTGTACGCGTGGAAGCGGAGCTAAAACGCGCACAGGTAGAAGAACAAACAACGGCACGTGAAGAGCAGATGATAGCGACAGAGGAGATGTTAGGTGCCTCCGAGCGTTCTCAGTATGCGCAAACGGACGCACAGCAAAGGCACGACGCGGAGGAAACAAAGGAAAAACTTTTGAAAACAAAACAGGAAGAGAAAGCAATAGAAGCAAAACTGATGTTGTTTACACAGGAAGAGCAGAAGGCGGCAGCCGCGACGCAGAAAGAATCTCGAGAGGCGGTCACCGCACAGCACACAGCTCGCGTATCGCAGTTTAAGGCCGAAGACCGTGCACAGCGCCTCAAACGGATAGACACAGACTTGCGTAAAAAACTGGATGAGAAGAAAAAGATTGAAACGGAGCTTGCAGGCAAAAGATAACAGGGTGCCCGCCAACGATACGCCGGCGGGCACTAATCATCCTCCTCATCCTTCGGAAAAGGTCTTCCGACATACCGGTCTTCTGTCGCGGGCCTGAAATGAACCCAGCGCTCCTCTTCATGTTCATAGCACGCAATGTGCCAGACCGAATTCCGTTCGAGGATATATGCCGTATTGGTAATCGGCAAACCGCACGTACGGCAACGTCTTTCCATAAGGATTCCTCCGTTCTCTGGGGCGCATGATACCATAGCCGCATGACTGTGTCTGTCGCCAAAATAAAACGGCTTCCGGATGCTCCCGGCGTCTATTTTTTCAAGAAGAGGGCGCGGATTTTGTATATCGGCAAAGCCACATCGCTCCGCGACCGTGTGCGCAGCTATTTTTCATCCGATATCGGCGATACCAGAGGACCGCGTATTGTCAAAATGCTTACCGAAGCAACAGGTGTCTCGTATCAGCAAACCGACTCGGTGCTCGAGGCGCTTATTCTTGAAGCGGCGCTTATCAAAAAGCATCAGCCGCACTACAACGCGATTGAAAAGGATGACAAGAGTTTTAATTATGTGGTTGTGACGAACGAGGACTATCCGAGAGTATTTACCGTGCGACAGCGCGAGCTTGCAACGGGTGGCATCGCCCACTACAAAAAAATATTCGGCCCGTTTACACAAGGAGGACAGTTGCAGGAAGCGCTCAAGCTCGTGCGCAGGATTTTCCCGTTTCGCGGTAAAAACGACGCGCCGCTTACGGATGAAAAACGGAAATCGCGTCTCTATCAGGAAATCGGACTTGCACCGGATGTTTCAGTTATCGGAAAAAAAGAATATGCCCGCACGGTGTGGCACGTGACTTTGTTTTTTGAAGGTAAGAAAAAAGAACTGTTGCGTGCGCTTGAGCGCGACATGAAAATAACGGTAAAAGAAAAAAAATTTGAGCGCGCCGCCGAGCTCAAACGCGAACTGTTTGCGCTCAAACACATCAACGATGTCGCGTTGTTAAAATCCGAAACTCGAAACCCGAAATCCGAAAACAGAATAGAGGCATATGATGTGGCGCACATCGGAGAGACAAACCGTGTGGGCGTAATGGCGGTCGTGGAAAATGGGGAGGCAAATCGAAAAGAATACCGCACCTTCAATATCAAAAGTGCGGGGGTAGGGGATACGGCGGCGCTGCGGGAAATTCTTGAACGGCGTCTCGGCCATCTTGAATGGCCGTTGCCGAGACTCATTGTGGTGGATGGCGGCGTAGCGCAGAAAAACACCGCTGAGAAAGTGCTTACAGAATTCGGCTATCAGATTCCCGTTGTTGCGGTTACCAAGAATGAACGGCACCGACCGGAGAGAATTTTGGGGAGCAGGGAACACATAACGGGGAACGAAGTCGCCATACTGCTTGCAAATGCCGAAGCACACCGTTTTTCGCTTTCCAAACACCGCGCAAAACGCTCACGATTCTGATTTGCTATACTGAATCCATGCAAAAAACTCGAGTCGGCGTGCTGCGCGGGGGAGTAGGGAGCGGGTATGATGCGTCGCTTACAACGGGAAAAACGGTACTCTCGGCACTGCCGCGCGAAAAGTACGATCCCATCGATATTTTTATAGACCGAGGCGGAGAATGGCATGTGGGCGGGTATCCGCTTACGCCTGACCGTGCGCTCAAGCACATAGATGTTGCATGGAATGCGCTCCTTGGAGAACACGCCGCGGGAGACATCCAGCACACACTTGAAAATCTTGGCATCCCGTACACCGGCTCGGAACCCTTGGCGTCCGCGGTTTCCGCACATCGTCTGCACGGCAGAAAACGTCTTGTTGAACACGGCATCCGCATGCCGCTGTCAACGCACTTTGACGCGCGCACACACAAGCGGGAACATGTTTTTGAACTGTTTCGCACATTTCCGCAACCGGTAAACGTCGGTTCGGTGTGGACGACGTCGCCGAAAGAACACGTCGGCTCTTATGATGCACTGGAGCGTGCCGTTGAAAAGTACTCAGCGGACCACCCGGTTGTTTTTATTGAGGCGCACGTGCCAGGAACAATTGTGTTTGTGCTGACTGTTGAGGGAATGCGCGGGGAAGACGTGTATGCCACATCACCGGTTCAGGAATCAGGTTCTGTCGCGCGGCTGTCAGGTGCGGAACGTGAAGAAATATGGAACACGGCACGGCGCGCACACCGAAGCCTGGGCGCACGCCACTATTCGCTGTCTGAGCTTGTGGTATCACCGCGCGGCATCTATCTCATAGAAACAAAAACGGCGCCCGTATTGCACGACGGCGCCCCGCTGCGGCACTCACTTGATGCAGTCGGCATTCCGCTCCCGCACTTTTTGGATCACGTGCTTGATTTGTCCCGCGGATTGAAAAAGTAGTGCGCCGCATATCCGACGGCGGTTCCTAAAACAATGCCGCCGAGAATATCGGTCGGATAGTGTACGCCGGCTGCGACGCGCGCGATGCCGATGAAGAATCCTGACGCGTACAGCATGTAGGCGATTTTTTTGTTGCCGAAGAAGTACATCGCGGTTGCAAGCGAGAACGCAAACATCGTATGCCCCGAAGGAAACGAATTGGACGTTTTTTCAAACAGGTAGGGAATATCAAGCTCCCACAGCGGGCGGGGGCTGTCGTAGAAAAAGCGGATAAGGAGCGTGAGCGCTTCGGCGCCGACAACAGCCGCAATGAGCGCCTTTGTGTCCTGCCAGAACTCAGACAGCGATTCTTTCCAGATGTCTCGGTACCACGTAACTGCCGCAATGAGTGCAATGGCGTAGATGTAGTATTTAGCGAAAAAAAGCACGACCCCGTCGAGCAGAGCGGAGTTGCCGAGAATACCGTTGAGTATAAAGAGAAGTTCAGTGTTCATGTGTGGGCGATACAGGATTCGGTCACGAATGATTTTCTGTTGAAAATCTTCGCGACCTCGTCTCGCGCCGTCGCGCTCCGACTTTCGAATCCACGCGTAAATGCTACGCATTTACTGTGGGCGATACAGGATTCGAACCTGTGACCTTTCGCGTGTGAAGCGAACGCTCTAACCAACTGAGCTAATCGCCCGAAGACAGAACTATACTGCCATAAAAAGCCTTTCTTTTAAAGGATTGTATGGTATCCTAATTTCCGCTACGGGCCCGTAGCTTAGTTGGTAGAGCGCCTCATTTGCAATGAGGAGGTCACCGGTTCGAATCCGGTCGGGTCCACCGGGCTGTCGTATACCGGTAGTACGCACGCTTCGGGTGCGTGTAGACTGGGTTCGATTCCCAGCAGCCCGACAATGAAGAAGATTTCGCTTGTCAGTACGGATAATGAAAAACTCGAAAAACTCCTCGCGCCGTTTGCGGAGGAGTTTTCCGTCGTCACAGAACACCCCGAATGTGTCATCGCCTTCGGCGGCGACGGAACACTCATGCGTGCCGAGCACCAACGCCCCGGCGTACCGAAACTTTTTCTCCGAAACAGCAAGGTTGCAAAACTTGCGCACGAACACTCAAACGAATACGTGCTGAAATCTTTTTTCGGCGGTGCATACGACATCAAAGAACTCCTGAAATTGCGCATCGAGACACCGTCGGGAACCGCCGAGGCGCTCAACGATGCCATTATTCACAACGCTGACCCCCGCCATGCCATCCGCTACAGCGTCTCAATTGACGGACGGAAGATTCACGAAGAAGTAATCGGAGACGGTGTGGTGTGCGCGACCTCTCTGGGTGCAACGGGATACTACCGTTCCGTCACCGACAGTATTTTTGAATCGGGCATCGGACTGGCGTTTAATAACAGCACCGAACAGACCGACCACATCGTTGTCTCAGAACACGCAACACTTTCGTTTATCATTACCCGAGGACCGGCGTTTTGTTACGCCGACAACCAGGAGGCGTTTTTTACGCTCTCCGAAGGCGACGCGGTGACCATTCAAAAATCAAAAAATACTGCTAAAATACTCAGGGTAAAGGACGAAAAGGGCCTATCGTAAAGTGGTATTACGCGGCATTCGCATTGCCGAATCCCGGGTTCGACTCCCGGTAGGTCCACACTATCGGTGAACCAAGGAGGAATTACTTCCCGCCCTCGATAGTTTCCTGCAGCTCCTTGAGTTTTTTTTCGTTTTCCTCCCGCTGTTTTTCAAGATTTGTGATCTCTGATTCGAGGGAAGCGACAACGGCTTCTGCTTCTCCAAGTTTCTCTTTCACCTTGTTCGCTTCTTTTTGTTTTTCATCCGCCGATGCCTGGGCGTTTTCGTACGCTCTTTTTTTGCTTTCCGCCTCACGCCGCAACTCTTTGAGCTTTTCCTGTTTTTTTTCGAGCGAACGCACTTCCTCCTTCATTGTCTGTTCAAGTTTGTTCAATGCCTGTGTTGTTGTGTCCATGGTAAGAATGAATTAGCGGATATGCGACTAGTATACCACTAGGTGAGAAGTGCTTTTTTTACCTTTATTTTTTTGCCGAAGAAGCGGCTGCCGAGGCGCAGAAACCGCTCGGTGAGATCGGTGGAGAAGAATTGTACAGAACCTTTTTTGGTGAGTGCCCGTTCGATTTCCGGATGCCGCGCAAGATAGTTTTTCAGTTTTTTCGGCACGACGCGCGACTCTGCAATAATAGTAATGTTTTTTCCAAACGCCTTTTTAATCTGTGGCTGCAGAATGCCGTAGTGCGTACATCCCAAAATGAGCGTGTCAATTTTTTTGGTGCGCAGGGGCGAAAGATAGCGCTCAATGATAAGTTTGGTTGCAGGAGAGTGTTCTTCTCCTTCTTCTACAATCGGGACGAGCAGGGGACAGGCCTGTTGGAAAATGGTGAGCTTGGGAGAAAGCTTGCGAAGCTCACGTGGGAACGCACCTGAGTGCACCGTGCCTTCGGTGGCGATGACACCGATGCGACCGCTTTTTGTTTTTTCAACGGCCGCTTCGGCGGCGGGGATCAGCACACCGAGCACTTTTTTGCCGTGATGGTGTGCGGGCACATGTTCGCGTTGAATGCGTCTGAGTGCGTCTGAGGATGCGGTGTTGCAGGCAAAAATAATGAGTTCGGCGCCGTGTGAGAAGAGAAAATCCACCGCCTGTTTTGAAAATTCGTACACCACCTCTTTGGAGCGGGAACCGTAGGGTACACGGGCGGTGTCACCGAGGTAGAGGTAGTCGTATTCGGGAAGCTCCCGGGTGATGCCGCGCAGAATATCAATACCGCCGAACCCGGAATCAAACACCCCGACCTTTTTTGTTCTTATCATGTGCTCTCGAGAGGAATCGAACCTCTATTACACGCTTCGGAAGCGTGAGTCCTATCCGTTGAACGACGAGAGCGGAAAGGGGATGACACGCGGGTGCGCCAGAGCGAAGTGTTCGAGGAAAGAGAAAAAAGAAAAGCTTGTTTTTATTTTTTCTCGACTCCGAGGACACGGGAGCTCCAGCATCCATGTGGTCCGACTGACCTCTCGTATGGTAGCCCATACAGGGGCAGTGTGGACCGTACCGGACTTGAACCGGTCACCTCATCCATGCCATGGATGCGCTCTACCAGATGAGCTAACGGCCCGAATATCAGCTTAAACGAGGCCAGTATAGCGTATTTTGCTTGTTTTTTAAGGGGTGGTTTGATATAGTATGCCTCTATGAAATTTGCAGTCATTGAGAGCGGGGGCAAGCAATACCTTGTTTCCGACGACAAGTCAATAGTTACCGAGAAGCTTGAAGCAAAATCAGGCGATAAGGTCGTATTCGACAAAGTTATCCTTACTGATGACGGTTCCAAGACCGTTGTCGGTGCACCATACATTGCGGGTGAAAAGATCGATGCTGAGGTCAACGAACAAGGAAAGGGAAAGAAAGTGCTTGTCGTGAAGTACCTCCAAAAAAGCCGCTACCACAAGAAACGAGGACACCGCCAGCCGTACACGAAAGCAACCATCAAGAAAGTATAAAAAATCCTCCCCAAGGAGGATTTTTTATTTGGTGCTACAATAAAAAAGTTACTAATCAAGTTTTTTATATGGAACTACAAGCTCCCGTGCAGCAAGTTCCTGAGGCGCAAAAATCATCAAAGAAGTGGCTTATCCCCGTATCCCTTGCTGCCGCGGTGGTGGCGGGAGCCTTTTTGTACGCATATCTGACACCTGCACAAAATAACGAGAACACCAGCGGGGAAGAACAGCAGGCGAAAGCAGGCAAAACCGTTGTGGTGTATACAAAATTACCACCTGCAAACGCCACAGCGACGAGCACCCAAATACTTGTTGCGAATATGGATGGTTCAGAGAAACGCCAGCTCTTTTCTACGGGCGAGGGGTTTGCCGGTTTTGTTTCTCCGAAAACGGGAGAATATGTGTATGTAATAAATGAAAGAGATTCTGTTGAAAGCCCTTTTGGGTATTATTGCAGTTTCAAAAATTACAAAATAGTCGCGCGGTCTCTCCGTGATTCCAAAGAGCGCGTGCTCGCGCAGGGCCCCGGTTTTGTTTTTACCCTGCGTCTCTCTACGGATGAGGAACGAATGGCTGTTGTTCAAACGACTCCCCGCTGGTGTGCAGAAGACTCCGATATTCAATACGGAGATATGGAGGAGGTTTTGCTGACCTTGTCTTTGGAGAATCCCGAAGACACAACAACCGCGCCGCTTCCGGATACCTTCTATACGGGGCACGATATAGGGTTTTACGATGGGACAAAGGTTTTGATTACGAACTACGGTGAGAATTATCCCAATTATATATGGGGCGTCTTCACCGTGGAGGGGTCTAAAGTTATCTCACAGTTCGTCGAACCGCCGCGTCCGTATCAATACCTGTTTGGAGGTGATGTAGTGTCAACCGACGGTGAGCTGGTTGTTGTGCACGAAGATGATAAAGACAGAGAACCGGAGGACCGCGGCAACCATTATGTGTATCCCACTAAATTAGTTGTGCGTTCGACGAAAGACGGCACTGTTGTCTCTACGAATCTCTCGGGGGCATATAAATTTATTTATTTTGAGAGGTGGATTAAAGATACACGTGCGTACACGTACTACTGGGAAGAACCGGAAAAAGGTGGAGATATACAGGGAGATTTTACCCCGACATTTCATGGCTATGATACTGCGGATGAGGTGGTCGTGAATATGAAGCGTTACGGCGTGTTTGAAGTTGATACGGGGCAAAAATATGAGTTTATGACACGGCGAGAAATGAATGAATGGATTGCGGAGCACTACCCGCAAGAGCCGCGACTTGAGATTGTGCACGTGGGGAGAATCAAAACATACATCATTCCCAACGAACCGAATATATATCAAGCCGGGCAAACCAAATATCTTCAAGAGATTATCTCTTCCCGTTCCTATATAAACGATGTTCTTATCGAGGAATCGCCGATTAATCTTCTCGGTTTCTCGGAAATCTAAACTAAAAAACACCCCGCGCGGGGTGTTTTTATTTTCTGTTCTCCAGTGCACTCTTAATGGTGTCGGCATCGGAATATTCCAATTCGGTGCCCGTGGAGAGTCCGCGGCCGAGTTCCGAGACGCGCAGTTTTTTATGCGCCGCAAACGGCTGGAGGAAGAGGCGCACGTGCTGTGCGGTCATTTCACCTTCGGGGTGTGCGCCGGTGGCAATAATGATTTCTGTTATTTCTGCATTTGTATCAAGCAGTTTTTTCAGCTCTTTTGTGCGCAACGGACTTGCCTGTGTCTGAAGAAGGGGAACGGTGCCGCCGAGCACGAAGTAGCGTCCTGTGTACGCACCACTTTTCTCAATGGCGTCTAAGTCCGCGTCTTTCTCCAACACCATAAGCTGATGCGTGTCGCGGTTGGGTGAGGAGCAGATATCGCACACTTCGGCGTATCCGTCGGCATCATAGAAGCGGAAGCATTGCTTGCATTGCGTCACTGAACCGCGAAGCTCGCTTATGCGTTTGGAGAGGTCTTCCAGCACGCTTTTTTCCTGTGTGAGCAAAAAATGGACGAAACGCTTCGCCTGCCTCGGTCCGATACCGGGGAATTTCTGGAAGTATTCAGCAAGTTTCTGAATGCTGTGCATACGGGTATTTTAACAGAAATTTATTTTTACCTTTTTCTTTTTGCAATTGACATTATGACAAAAATGTGTATAATACTCTACAGATGTAAGTGGTGCGGTGAACCAGGATGCCATCTCGGTTTTCTGATCAACCACTGCCTCGTAAAGGAGGAGTAAAAAAGATGTTGACAATCGGCTACAAGAAGACGGCGCAGGGAATGCGGGTCGTCTCGGTCGAAGAGATCGATCTGAACAAGAAGCCGACGGACCCAATCGATAGGTTCCACACCTTCTTCGACGACGTCCCGATCTTCGGCGGCAAGGAGTGGGAGACGCTCACCCCCGAGCAGATCGTCGAGGTCTTCAAGGAAGCCGCCACGGAGTTCCACAACCGCTCCGTTCGGCGCCACGAAGAGGTCGTCAGCGAGCACACCAAGCGCAACCCCATCATCCGCTGGTGGAGGGAGCGCCGCGGCTGGCACGCGCCGAAGATCGCTTCGGTCGAACAGATCGAGAAGGAGATGGCGAACCAGTGTCGCGAGCTGGCCACGTGGATGCGCACGAATCAACGTCGGCCGTTCTACGCTGGCTCGGACATGAGTCGGTTCATCGTCAAGCCCGAGGCGGTCGCCAAGATCCTCGACCCGTCCACCTAACCAACCCAACCAGCAACGAGAGGGAGGTACCACATGAAGGAGAAGTTGCGGGACAGGTTCATCCTCGCCGAATCACAGGAGCAACTCGATCGGGTCGACCAGCTCTCCGAGAGGTCGTACAGGACCAGGGACAAGAAGGCCAAGAGCGAGATGCTGGCGGAGATCCGTGGCATCATGCAATACACGGATTTCGTCGGCTTCCACCAGACCATCAAGGCCATCACGCTCTGGAGGGCGCTCTCGCGCCGGAAGCTGGTGATCCAGCGGCTCGGCATCGACGTCGGCACGAAGGTGCTCGACGCGGCGATGGCGAGCAGGCCCAAGGGCGTCGTCGCCGAGATCCGGGGCGACTTCATCCTCAAGGTCATGCTCGATGGCGGTGGGAAGGCGACCATGTCGCCCAACACCGTCGAGCTCCTCACCTGACACGAACGCTCTTCCGAAAGGAAAGAGGGGGCCCGGTGGATTCGTCCACTGGGCCCTTTATACTAGCTACTTTTTATATCGGTCTTTATCGCGCTCCATGACCTTATCCATGCTTTTGCGGATGGCGTTGTCCAGTGAAAGATTGTGCGAATTGGCGAAGCACATGAGGGTGTAGATGATGTCGCCGATTTCTTCCTCCATGTCCTGTTGGTGCTCATCCAACTTCTTTTTCTTCGGACCGTACACGTGATTGACGAGCCGGGCGAATTCACCGCACTCTTCAAAGAGACGGGCGGTAATGGCGAGCGGTTCCCAGTAGTCCCAACCCTTTTCCTTAAACCACACATCAAGTTCTTTTTGGTTTTTTTCCATATAGTAGACATTAAAAAATATCCGGAGCGGGCGCGCCGCTGTCGGCGGGCATTTTTTCAAATTGGTCCAGTCCGTGCCGTTCAATGGAGCGGAAGGTGGCTTTCTTGTCGTCGAAGTAGAGCTCGAGTGTGCCTGTCGGACCGTTGCGGTGCTTGGCGATGATAAGCTCCACCACATTTGAGCGCTCCGCACCCTCTTTGTAGCGGTCTTCGTTGTGAATAAACATCACCAAGTCGGCGTCTTGTTCAATGGAGCCTGAATCACGCAAGTCGGAGAGTTGCGGGCGTCCGCGGCGCTGTTCGATGGCACGCGAGAGCTGAGAGAGCGCGATGACCGGCACATCCAGTTCGCGGGCAAGCTGTTTGAGTGAACGCGAGATTTCAGTGACCTGCTGGACTAAGTTGTCGGAGCGGTTTTTGCCTGCGGGCACCATGAGTTGGAGGTAGTCCACAATAATCATATCCAGCCCTTTTTCGCTCTTGAGGCGTCGTGCCACCGAGCGCATCTTGAGAATATTGTTGCCCGGCTGGTCGTCAATATAGATTTTTGCCTGCGAGAGTTTTGACATCGCCTCGTTGAGACGCTCAAACTCTTCGTCGGTGGAGAGTTTGCCGGTGCGCAGTTTCCACGCGTCCACCTGTGCCTCAGCTGCCAACATGCGGTCAACAAGCTGTTGTGCGCTCATTTCAAGAGAAAAGACGCCGACGGATGTGTTGTGACGGATGGACGTATGCCGTGCGATATCCAGTGCAAGCGAGGTCTTTCCCATGGAAGGACGCGCGGCGAGGATGACGAGGTCAGAGGGCTGGAAGCCGGCGATTTTATGGTCAAGTTCAGGGAAGCCGGTCGGCACACCGCGAAGCGCCCCTGCGCTTTTGTGCAAACGGTCGAGACGCTCAAATGTTTCACCGATGACGTCACCGAGCAGAACAAATTTTTGGTTTGACGGCGCCGACGTGATTTCGTAGATTTTCTTTTCCGCTTTGTCCAAAATTTCTTCAATCTCTTGTTCTTCCGCAAAACCGAGTTCTGAGATGTAGTGCGCGGATTCAATGAGTTGACGCATCGTGTACTTTTTCTGCACAATCTCCGCGTAGTGCTTTGCGTTCATTGACGACGGCACCGTGTCCACGAGCGAGGTGAGATACGCCATGCCGCCGACATTGTCGAGCTCTTTGAGTTCTTTGAGGCGCGAGGAGAGCGACACGAGGTCAACGGATTCGCCGTGTTTGAAAATATCAAACATCGCGCCGAAGATGGTGCGGTGCTTGCCGAGGTAAAACGAGTCGGGTGTGAGAATATCGACGACTTCGTGGATTGCTTCAGGGCGAAGGAGAATGGAACCGAGGAGCGCCTTTTCCGCCTCAACGTCCTGCGGAGGTGTGCGGACCGGTTTTGTCTGGTGTGACGGTGTCATTGCATCCGCATAGTACCACAGAGGGTGTGTGCGCAAGAAAGAGAGAATGGGGGAGTACCTGTGCGCTATTTGGGGATAGCAACACACTAAAAAACGGCTCTGTTGAGCCGTTTTTTAGTGTATTAGGAGTTTGACTTCGAAATCTTTTGTCCTTCCGGTGTGTCTTTCACCACGAATCCTTTTTCCTCGATTTCTTTTCGGAGCGTGTCGGCCATATCCCAGTGCTTTGCTTCGCGGGCGAGTTCACGGCGGTGCAAGAGTTCTTTCACGTCTTCGGGAACGACCAGTTCTTCCGTTTCGTTTAACTTCAATCCGAGCACCGCATCCCACGCGAGAATAGTCATTTTTTTATCCTCGTCTTTTACATCCTCATCGCGCAGCAAATCCCAGACGAGTGACACCGCCTGCGGAGTATTGAGGTCGTCTTCAACGGCCTCGCGAAACTTCGCGTCGTATGCCGCGTCAACGGAGCCGGCGTCAGGGAAGTCGGCGAGACGCGCTTTCAGTTTTTCATACGCGGTTTGCGCACCGCGCGCGGCGTCTAGCGTGAAGTTCACCGCGGAGCGGTAGTGCGCGGTGAGCACCCAGTAGCGGTAGGCGAGCGGTGTGATACCTTCTTTTTCAATATCAGAAAGCGTGAGTCCGGTGCCCTCTGACTTTGCCATCTTGCGGCCGTTCACGCGAACGTGATCGTTGTGAAGCCAGAAGCGCGAGAACGTTTTTCCGGTCGCGCCTTCCGCCTGTGCGATTTCGTTGTTGTGGTGTACGGAAATGTGTTCGATGCCGCCGGTATGAATATCAAGCGTCTCGCCGAGGTACTTCATGGACATCGCGGAGCACTCAATGTGCCAGCCGGGGAATCCTTTGCCCCACGGCGACTCCCAACCGAGCTCCGCATTGAATTTCCACAGCGCGAAGTCGCGCGGATTTTTTTTCTCCGCGTTTTCTTCCACGCGTGTGTGCTCATCCGAACTCTCCGATAATCCGCCGAGTTTTCCGTATGCCGGATAGTCGCCGGTGGAGAAATAGACGCCGTCTGATGTGGTGTACGTGAGTCCTTTTTTTTCAAGTCGACGGATGAGGTCAATTTGGTCTTTGATGTGTTCGGATGCGCGCGGCATGACTGCAGGCGGCAGGACGTTGAGCGCCTCCATATCCTGCGCGAATAATTCCGTGTAGCGGTCGGCGAGTGATTTGAGTCCCGCAAGGGAAACGGGGAGGTGGTCGCGCTTCAAACCCTTCATCATTTTGTCTTCGCCCTCGTCCTGGTCGGAGGAGAGGTGACCGACGTCGGTAATGTTCATGACCTGCTGTACGTCAAATCCTGCGTACTGCAACACGCGTCGGAGCGTGTCGGCGAACAGGAGCGCGCGGAGGTTGCCGATGTGGACGCGGTCGTAGACGGTCGGTCCGCAGTTGTACATGCGCGCCGTGTTGCCCGAGGCGGGGGAGAAGGGCTCCTTCGTTTTTGACAATGTGTTGTACAGCGACAGCATGTTGTTCCTTGATACTCTATTCTACTCTATGCGATACTGGTCTGGCTATGAATACTGAGCGTGCGAGAAAACTCGGGGTAGTGGTCTTGGGAGCGGTACTTTTTGCCGCCGGTTTTTTTATCGGCCGCGACTCGGTTGCGCCGGTTGAGTTGGTGACGGATGCGGTCAACGTGGAGACGCCGGAATCCGTACCCGCCGACTTTTCGGATTTCTGGCGCGTCTGGAACACCATCAATGAGCGGTACTACGACGCCGACTCCGTGGAATCACAGGAAAAGGTGTGGGGCGCGATCAGCGGTCTCATGAATTCGCTCGGTGACCCGTACTCCGTTTTTCTTCCTCCTGAGGAAACACAATATTTCAACGACATCATCGCGGGCAGTTTCGGCGGTGTCGGCATGGAAATCGGAAAGGAAGACGCCGGCATCGTGGTAATTGCACCGCTGAAGGAAACACCCGCGGAGCGCGCGGGCATCCGCTCAGGCGACATTATCGTAAAAATTGATGATGAGCCGACACTCGATCTCTCGGTTGACGAAGCAGTGTCGCGCATTCGCGGAGACGTGGGAACGCAGGTAGCGCTCACCATTTCGCGTGAAGGGGAGGATGAATTTTTGGAAATGAGTATTACGCGCGAAGAGATTTCCATCCCGACGCTTTCCGGCGAACTCCGTGACGACGGTGTTTATGTGATTGCGCTGTACAACTTTGACGGGCAGTCGGTTCAGAAGGTGTACCGCGCACTGAAGGAATTTCTCGCGTCGGGCAGTACAAAACTGATTCTGGATTTGCGCGGTAATCCGGGCGGCATCATGGGTTCGGCGGTTGAAATCGCCAGCTACTTTTTACCCGAAGGACAGGTGGTCGTGTCGGAACGGTTTGAGCAGGGAAGAGAGACACAGGAGTACCGCAGTTTCGGTTACCCGCTGCTTCCGGACGGGATTGACATGGCGGTGCTTGTCGACCGCGGCTCCGCGTCAGCATCCGAGATTCTTGCGGGTGCATTGCAGGAACACGGACGGGCGACAATAGTGGGGGAAACAACGTTCGGCAAAGGTTCCGTGCAGGAGCTGATTCCGGTAACCGCCGACACATCGGTCAAAATCACCATCGGAAAGTGGTTTACACCTGAAGGTGTTTCTATTTCAGACGGCGGACTTACACCAGACATTGAAGTGGTGCGTACGCCCGAGGATTTTGAAAATGATATTGATCCGCAGATGGATGCGGCGGTGAAACTGCTTCTTGACGAAAAATGAGCCGGTGGTTCCGCGGGGTGCGGGGTCGGCTCACAACGACAGGGTGTGGCGCACGGTGCTAGCTGCTCTGCGTTCTCCTTGCACGGTATCCCTCCTGCTTCTGAAACGGTTTGAGGAGTTCCTCGGTGACCTCCGACAGTGTGCGGCCGGAGAGCGTAATGGTCGAGTGAATTTCTCCGTCGACCCTGCGCTCAACGGTGCCGTCTTCGCGGAGCACGCCGCTGGCGAAATGAATCGCGACTTCACCGCCCAGGGGCAGGGAGTCGACGATTCTGATGTCGCCGTTCGGCCGCTCTACGAGGGTTTTGACCTTCGCATCCACGAGTTTCGCCTCCACGAATCGTTTATCCACAGCCCAATCACCTCCTTTCGGGGTAGTACGGTCTGTGCGCCAGACCATGCTTCTGGGGCTATTGTGCCCCCTGTGGAAGTACACTGTCAATGTTTTTCTCGTGAAATAGGTGTAGTATGCTTATATACCTCTATGGAAATCATCTTATTGAAAGACGTTGCCAAGGTAGGAAGGCGGTTTGACATTGTCACCGTCGCCGACGGCTACGCGTTGCACAGTCTCATTCCGAAAGGACTTGCGCAGGCGGCGACACCCGCTGCGCGTGCCATGGTTGCAGCGCAGAAAGCGAAACTCTCCGAACAGAAAACAATGCATGAATCGGAAGTTGCGCACTGTATCGAAAAAATCAGCGGTAAAACAGTGACGGTCACCGAGAAGGTGAATGACAAGGGTCACCTGTTCGGTGCGTTGCATGTTGAGCGTATTTCAAGCTGTGCGTACGATCAATTGGGTGTTGCGATTCCTCCCGAGTGCATTCATCTGGATAAACCCATCAAAGAAGTCGGGGACACGTCGGTGAAAGTCGGCATTGGAGATATTCTCGGAACGATTACGATTCGCGTTGAGGCGGAGAAGTAATACAAAGACGGACAGATACGAAAACAACCTCCTGAACGGGAGGTTGTTTTATTTTTTCTTAAGAGAGGACGTCTACAATCTTTTGACGGGCGGATGCGCCGTTGAATTTGGTGGTGCGCTTTACGCGGAACTTGACGGTGCCGTCGGCAACCGCAAAGAGGGTGTGGTCCTTGCCCATGCGAACGTTTTTTCCCGCCTCTACCTTGGTGCCGCGCTGGCGGACGATGATTGCGCCGGGTTTTGCAGTCTGTCCGTCTGCGATCTTCACGCCCAAAAATTTCGGGTTTGAATCGCGCAGGTTTTTAGCTGTTCCGCCGGCTTTCCTATGTGCCATATGTCGTTTTTATTTGAAAAAGCAAGAGGAAGTATACAGGTATTGTGGCTGAAAAACAAGCCCCGAGGCCTTCGTTTTGCCCGCGACGCCGTGCTGGTATCTGCGGCTTTTTGCATAGCCGTGCTTTCCTACGGGGCCGCAAAAATAGAGTCAGAAAGGGAAGTGCAGTGCCCCGTTTCCATAAAAAACATCCTCCCTGTCGCACCCCCAAAAGACAGCGGTTCAAAGGTCGGCACCGATGATGGAAATCCTGCAGAACACTCGGCAGACAACGCTATAACGTCTCCAGGAGGCCTAAAAAACAGTGATGCCCTGCCGGGGGCAGGGGGAAGGGTCGTTGCCTCCAAAAACGGCACTAAGTATCACTACCCCTGGTGTGCCGGGGCAAGCCAGATAAAAGAAGAAAATAAAATCTGGTTTGAGAGCGAATTACAGGCGCAACAGGCAGGGCTCACAAAAGCAAAAAACTGTCAATGACCCCCATGAGGGGAGTACTTGTTTCACGAGAGATATAACGTCGCACAATATATCTTTTCCGACCTATATACTATAAAAATAAGGGGGTTTTAATAACCCCGTCTGCAAGCCCTTTTTTTGTCGTAATCCGTTTCCTCTACTCAATGTTTATCTCCTGTGCAGGAATCTGCCCGCCGTTGTCTCTCAAGTTATCGACGCCCTGTAAAAATAAATCCCACAAAACGCTCACAATATGTTCCCACACCCACGTCGCGGGTCCGCTTAAATACGTCCCCCAGACGTCTTTCACGAGGTTCCACACGTAGGACAGGTTTTCTTTGACGACCGGAGACGCCATGACGTCGGCAATGTTGATGCTGAAGTATCCCAGCACGATAACCGCGATGACAATAATGAGGATCAATTGGATGAATCCGCGGTGGTTTGGTACCTGAAACTTCATATACAAACGTTATAGCACGTTTATTTGCGCCGCGCGCACCCGCTGTTGATAGTTTTATTTCGGCAGGTACGCGTTCGGGTCAAGGTATGCTTCGTACGGCGCGTACGGTACTTTGGTGTTTTTACAGCCGATGCTCCAAGAAAACGGCGATACTTTCACGGCGTCGCGGTCAAAGACCGTAAAGTGCAGGTGCGGACCCGTCGCATAGCCTGATGCGCCTGCATAGCCGATAATTTTACCTGCCTTCACATAGTCGCCGGCGGCAACCGACATGACCGAGAGATGCGCGTACAGTGTGGATAACCCGTTGTCGTGGTCAATCAGAATCCACTTGCCGTACGAATAGCATCCTTTTGCCGCATCCATGTTCACCGCGTCGCGCACGGTTCCCGGAGCGGCCGCCAAAACCGGCGTGCCGACGGATGCGCGGAAATCCACACCGCGGTGCGGGTTCGGTTGGCCCGATTTGTCATATCCATAAGCACCACTTCTTGCGAAACTTGTCAAGCCATAGCCCTGGGTCAGGTACGGATTCTCAATAGGCCACGAGAGCACCCCGCTTCCCTTTTGCGGAAGCTTGCTCGGATCCTGTGCGTACTGGAGCTGCGCCTCATAATCCTGCAGTTCGCTTTCAAACTTTTTTGCAGCCGCACGTTTTTCTTCAAGAAGACGCTGGTACTCGGCTTCTTTGCTTTTGGTGGTAGAGAGGAGCTGGTCTTTTTGTTGTTTGTTGACTTCGATGACCTGTTTTTGACCGCTCAACTTCGATTTGTATGACGAGAGTGCATCATATTCTTTTTGTTCTTCTTCGCGTTGCTGGGAAAGTTCCGCCTTCAGTTCACGGAGCGCGATGAGCTCGTCTTGTACCGTTTCCTGTATCTGTCCGAGCTGGTCAATCTCGGTCCATACGTCGGTAAATGAGTCGCGTCCGAGCATCACCTCAACGAATGTTTCGTTGTCGGCGGCATGCACGGTCCGGAGCGCTTCTCGCAGCACGTTGTTATTCCGCTGTATGCGCGCCTCCTGCTCGCCGATGGTCAACGACAGTTTTTCAATGGAGTATTCCGTCTGTTCGATTTTTTTCTGCGTGAGCGAGATATCAGACAGCAGCTTTTGACGCGTGAGATTCAGCTCCGCAATCGCGGCCTCAAGCGTACCGCGCTCGGCGCCGACTTTCTGGAGCTCTGCTTCATACTTTTTAATATCCCGCTCAACCTGCTCAATTTGGTCCTGCTTCTCGTTGATTTTATCGTACAGGTCATCCAGTGACGCCGCAGAGGCTCCGGCTGAAAGTGCCAAGAGTATGGTAATCAAAATGGTTTGTGTGATGAGGCGATTGAGCATCATGAGAGGTGTGCGGTTGCGGATGAGAGACGTGAGAGCGTTTCTTTTTTACCCACAATACCGGCGGTGGTGAACGGATCAACTGATTTTTCCTGTCCGGAGAGCGCGACACGCAGCGGCCAGAGCACGGCGCCCCGTCCGTGTTCCTCGGCGTAGCCCCACACGGCTTCTTTTACACCATCTGCGGTGAATACATCGTCTGAAACGGCCTCCAGAAGCGTGGCTACCTGTGCGAGGTGTCGTTTTGTATCCTCCGGCGAGGCGTCTTTCCATGAGAGCGAGACACCGTCGTATGAAGGAGCCGAGAAAAAATACGTGAACTCCCCTTTCGCAAATAAATCTGAAATTTCACCGAACGCGGAAATGCGGTCAATAACGAGTGCGTGAATTTTTTTGAGCATCCCGCGGTCATATTCAGGCGGTGTAAAGCGGTCAATCCACTCCCATTGTTCATCTGCCGTCATCTGCATGATGTAGTGCTTGTTGATCCAGTCGAGTTTCTCGACGTTAAACACCGCGCCTCCCTTCTGCGCTTTTGCAAGGTCAAACTGCGCGATCATTTCTTCGAGTGTAAAAAATTCCTGCTCGGTTCCGGGATTCCATCCGATAAGCAGCAGAAAGTTAAGAATTGCAGAGGGCAGATACCCGCGGGAGCGGTAGTGTGTGAGCGACACCGCTTCCCCGTGTTTGCGTTTGGAGAGTTTACTTTTGTCGGTGGCAAGCATCAGCGGCAGGTGCGCATATACCGGTCGCGAGTAGCCGAGCGCCTCCTGAATGAGAATCTGGCGCGGTGTATTTGAGAGATGTTCTTCACCGCGGATGACGTGTGTAACACCCATCAAGGCGTCGTCGATGACGACCGCAAGATGGTACAGCGGCTCATCAACCGAGCGCGCAATGATGAAATCTTTCAAGTCGGTAGTATCCACGGATACTTCGCCGCGAATGATATCGGTGACGGTGACCACGGTATTGGGGTTTTTGAAACGCACAACTTCGTCGCGCTGACCTTCCTCGGTCGGCGTTTCCTTTGATATGTATGCGTGTCCCGAGTCGATAAGTTTCTTGACCGCGTCACGGTACAATTGTGTTCTTTCGGACTGTTTTGCAAATACGTCGTGCGAGAGTCCCAGCCACGCGAGGTCATCCACGAGTCCCGTCGCCCACTCCTGCCGGTTTCGGGCGACATCGGTGTCTTCAATACGCAGAACGAATGTTCCTGCGTGTTTGCGAGCATACAGGAAATTGTACAGCGCGGTGCGGACGCCTCCCATATGGAGGAAGCCGGTCGGTGAGGGCGCGAATCTGGTGACGACAGAGCTCATACTATTCTTCATGCTCAAGCGCCAAATCAAGCACCTCCTGTGCGATTTTTCGTGCAGCCTGCGGTTGTGCGAAGCTTTTTGCTCCTGCGACCATTTTTTTGCGTTCGTCAGGCGAGTCCATAAGCCGGTTTATTTCAGAGGAAAGCAGGTGCGGTGTGAGGTTATTTTGTGCGATGACAATACAGGCGCCGGTGCGCGCGTAGGCAAACGCATTGTGAATCTGGTCGTGGCTCACATCCTGCGGTATGGGAATCAAAATAGCCGGTTTTGCCCACATCGCGATTTCAAAAATAGCACCCGAGCCCGCGCGTGATATCACAAGGTCGGCGGCGCCGCCCGCCATGCGCAGAGCAACGACGTTGAGAAACGGAAACGAGTGGTACCGATCTCTGTGCGGACTGTTCTCAAGAATCATCTTCGCGCTTTCCGAAACGATGGTGTGGTGTTCTTTGCCGGTTTGATGAAGTATCTGATAGTGTTCGACAAGCTCCGGGAGCGCCTCAATGAGCGTTTCGTTTATCATCTGTGCGCCCTGTGAGCCGCCGAGCACCAGAATTGTCGGGATGTCACGCGAAAGTTTGAGAAATTCATGCGCACCTGCAGTCGCAAGCGTTTCCACTTCGTGACGCACAGGATTACCGGTTAGCGCGATGACGGGTTTGTTTTTTTTCTTCTGGATGATGGATTCAAAATACTGCGCGGATTCAGGGTATGAAATGGCGATGCGGCGCGCATATTTTGCCGCCCATGAGTTCGCGCGTCCCGGTACGGCGTCTGAGTCATGAATAACGATGGGGATGCCGAAAATACGCGCGGCAAGCACCACCGGCACACTCACGTATCCGCCTTTTGAAAAAACAACGTCGGGGAAGACGGAATACATCTTCAGAATTGCCTTAAGAATCCCCCACCCTGTTTTTATTCCGTCGGTAATATTAAGGAGTGATCTGTATTTTCGCCGTTTGCCCGCACTGATGTGTTTGAAGACGATGCTGTTTTCATACAGCGCGTCGGCGTCGTATTCCTCAGGTGCCATGTAGATCAACTCAGGTTCAAGAAGCCGTTGTTCTTTTGCAAGCGCTCTGATTTGCTGAGCAACCGCAATCATCGGATAAAAATGTCCTCCCGAACCGCCTCCCGTTAGTACGATGCGCATATAAAAAGTAGGTATCCGCGCACTGCGAATACCCCTGTAGTATACCAAAAAAGCGGTACGTCGTCTTACGCCGTGTGCGGTATGGTTTTGGAGATGCCCAGCACGATACCCACTTCTAAGAGCGCGACGGCAATTGCGGTTCCTCCCTGCGAAACGAAGACGAGCGGATCGCCGGTGAGCGGAAACACACCGAGCATGGACGCGATGTTGATGAAAGATTGTATGGTAATTGCCGTGATAAAACCGACGACGGCAATTCGTGAAAATGTTTTCGGCGCACGCAGTGCGATATGGTATCCCCGCGACAGGAACGCGATAAACAGCGCCAACAGCATAAGACTTCCGACGAAGCCCCACTCCTCTGCGAAGACCGCAAAGATGGAATCACCCACCGGCTCAGGAAGGAAATTAAACTTCTGCACGCTCTGGCCGAACCCTCTGCCGGTGACATGGCCTGAACCGATGGCAATGAGCGACTGTTGAATCTGATAGCCCGCACCCTGCGGATCGCGGCTCGGATCAAAGAGTGTGGTGACGCGGTCGTGCACGTACGGGACGGTCATTACGACAAAGGTAAGAAATGCGGCGCCGGCGAACGTGAGAATGGCGATGTGTTTCCATGACGCGCCCGCGGTCAGAAGCATTGCAAAGCCGGTAATACCGATGATGACAAGTGTTCCGTAATCAGGCTGCAGGATAAGCGGAACGGCGCACAGCGCAAGGAGTCCGAGAAGCGGAAAGATGCTGTAGCGGAGCGTGTGGATTTTTTTCTGTACCGCGGTGCACCATGCGGCGTAGTACAGAATAAACGCGAATTTTAAAAACTCCGCCGGTTGTACGGAAAAGGACCCGACTTCAATCCACCGGCGCGCACCTGCATGTTCAATGCCGAGTCCGGGAACAAACACCAGAAGCGTCGAAGCAATGGCGCCGAGAAAAATAAAGAACGCGTATTTATTCCACAGTGGCGTCGGCAGTTTGGTTGCAATGACCGCGAGCACAACGCCGGCGACGATTGCAATGACCTGGTTGATGACTTGTCCGGTCATGTCTGCTCCTTCGCGCGCCAGCAGTCCTAAGCTTGCGGATACAAAAATAAACAGACCCGCAAGCACCAGAAGTACGGTGATAATCAAAAACGGTGTGTCTATTTTTTTTGTCATACAACGAAAACCTTACCCTAACAACGCGATGAGTACGCCTATGGTCGCACAGATAACGGAGAGTACCCAGTAGCGCATGACAACCTTGTACGGAGGCCAGCCGAGAGCCTCAAAGTGGTGGTGGATGGGCGCGACGAGAAAAATCTTTTTGCCGCGGAGCTTCTTTGACGCGACCTGCAGAATGTTGGTGCCGACCGTGATGAACTGTACGAACGCGATAATCGGGAGCAGGAGCACCGTATCGGTGAGAAACGCGATGATGGTGAGTGCGATGGCGAGCGGGAGAAAGCCGATTTCGGTGAGGTAAAAGCGCGCCGGCGGGATGTTAAACCATAAAAACGCCAAAAGTCCGCCGACGATGACAAACGACAGTGCGGACATATCAATCTGATTGTGAAATGCGGCGATGATGCCGAGCGCCGAAAAGACGGTTGCCAACACGCCGCCGGAGAGCCCGTCAATGCCGTCGATGATGCCGGATGCAAGTACGGCAAGCAGCACTACAAGGAAAAACGGAATAAACCACAGCCCCAGGTCCACATGTCCGTAAAACGGCACAAATACCTCCGACATGCCGAGCTTTTCATAAAACCACCATGCGGTAAACAGTCCGAACAACAAAAGCGGCAATGCGCGGTAGCGGAACGGCAGTCCGTCGGGAAAGCGCGGCGAGATGGACACCACCACCAGGTCCTCAATGAACCCGACGATGGCGCCGATGAGAAATCCGGCAAGCGGCAGCCATGTCTGTGTGCGCGACAGAAAGTCAATTTTTCCTGAAGGTCCGCCGGTGCCGAGGTACGACAGCAGCCAGAACACGGCGACGGTGATAAAGACGGAAAAGACCACGACGAGTCCGCCCATGCGCGGCGTGTGCGTCTCGCGGTCCTTGTGCAGTTCGTTGAAAATCGGCGTGCCTTTGTCATCCCCCATTCCCTGCGTATTCCCTGCTCGCTTCTTCCAGATACTTTTTGTGTACAGGTAATGCGTGATAATCGGCGTCACGAGGATGCCGATAAAAAAGGAGAAGGTGGTCGGCGCGATGATTTTAATTGCATCAGTAATTTCCATACTTCATGTAGTGTACTCCAAAACTATCTACTGTGAACGGACGGCGTCCACAAGTGTCTTCATATCGGAAAACCGTCCCTCTTTACTTGAACCCAACACGACGATGATAATCGGGCTTCCGATGTCCCGGTCAAACGACATCACCAGATTGCCTCCCGCGGCGTCCGTAAAACCCGTTTTTCCGCCGACGGCATTCGGCACGAGGTCAATGACTTCGTTGGTGTTTTCTATCTTGTGCACTCGCGACAGTGAAGAAATGGAATTAGTGCCCGCGCGGGTCGCATCGAGGATATCCGGCATCGACAACAGTGCGTAGGAGAACAGTTTTGCTACGTCGCGCGCAGAGCCGTAATTGGTTGCACGCAGGGTGTCCTCGGCGTCCAGTCCCGTGGCGTTTCGTATGGAAAACGTGGTGAGTCCGATTTCGCGCGCGCGCCGGTCAAGCGCCTGCACAAACGTTTCCTCGTCCAGCGAGTCGTACACCTCTTCCAAAAGGGCAACACCGTCATTTGACGAAGTGATGAGGATAAATTTGAGCAGCTCATCGACATCCCACACTTCTCCCTCAACGAGCCCCGACTCCCCTTCTTCGGTGAGTGCGGTTTTTGAGACGGTCACCTGTGTACCGGCCGGGAAAAATTCCTGCGCAACAAGCGCGGCGAGCACTTTCGTGAGTGACGCAAGCGGCAGCTGTTCGTCGGCGTTATGCGCGTAGAGAACCGCGTTGTTGCGCACATCAAACACAAACGCGGCTTTTGCCTCAAGCGGCGATGCAAGTGAAAGTGTTGTTGTTGCGATCTCTGTCTGTGCGGATGCGTCGGGCGTTTTCGGATTATTCAAAAACAGCGACACACCGATGAGCGCGGCAACGCACACCAGGAGCACTCCGGTAAGCGCGTACGGCACATGTCGCACGGTGTTGTGGTAGCCCGTCATGATGTTACGCGTTCGGCGGGTTATCGGTTAATTTTTCTTTCTCGCGTGCTTCAAATTGTGTTATTTCTTCGCGCATGACGGTGTATTCAGGAAGCTGCGTCGCATCTTCAACACCAAGGTATGAGAGCAGCTGCATCGACGGCGTGTATATGTAGGAGCGCTGATCGTGCGGGTTCTCCGCGCGGTCAATGAGTCCGCGGATGGACAGCGCGCGAACGGAAAACGACGAGTTCACGCCGCGGATGTAGTCAATGCGCGCACGGGTAACGGGTCCGTAGTACAGCACAATAGAAAGCGTCTCCAGACTCGCCTTACTGAGATCTTTTTGTAAATCTTCTTTGATAAGCTGTTGGATTTTTGAAGACATTTCGGGTGCCGTTACCAGTTGGTAGGCGTCGTCATTGTGCATGAGCCGGACGCCGCGTCCCTCAGACGCAAGGTGACCCTGCAGTTCCTCCGCGGCAACGCGCACCTCCGACTCGGAGAGCGAGAGCATTTTTGCCAACTCGCGCGAAGAGACGGGTTCCCCTTTGAAAAACAGAATGGATTCCAGTTGTGAAGCGTACGGTGTCATGGTGGTTTATGCAGTATAGCGCGGTGTGCCGACGGCGGCATTTTCCATTTCAATGTCGGAGAATGTCGCGTGCTGACGCGCGGCAAGCATCCCCTGTTTAACGAGTTCCAGCATCGCCAGAAACGACACGATTGTGTTGACTTTCACCTCCCGCTCAGTGGTGCCTCCGTGCGCATGTGCTTTTGCAAATTCCGAGAAGCGCATGGAGAGCGCCTGTTTGATGCGCCCCGTAAGCCGGTCCATCATCTCTTCCAAACTCATGATTTTTTCAACGACGGTTTTTTGCAGCTGCTCCGTTTTCGGCAGCCGCGCGACAACGCCCTTGAGCGCTTCGTACAGACGCGATGCGGTGATGGACGGGTGCGGTGCAAATACCGGTTCAAACGGCAGTGTTGTTTCTTCACGCGGAAACAGAACATGTTCACCGAAACGCTCGCGCACGTGCGCCGAGAGCTCCCGTGCGCGCTGGTAGAGGCGCAGACGGTCCTGCAGATTCTGAATGTCACCCTCTTCTTCTTGTGTGAGGTTAAATTCCGGCAAGAGCGACCGTGACTTGATGAGCACCAACGTTGACGCGACAAGCACAAATTGCGCGACCTCGCGCGTCGGAAACTGCGACAGAGTGCGCACGTGCTCCATGTATTCGTCGGCGACATCGGCAAGCGCGATGTCGTTAATCAGCAGTTTGCGCTTTTCGATAAGCGAGAGCAGCAGTTCAAGCGGCCCTTCAAAGACAGGTGTTTTAATGACAAACGGCTCAGGCATGGCAGGAGGTTATTTCTTCTCGTCCTTTTTGAGGACCGAGAGTCCGAGTTCGCGTAAAACGGTCGGTGTGACGGGTCCCGGCGCGTGCATGACTGCGGTCTTTCCTTTTCCGGTCATCGGGAATGCCTGCACCTCGCGTAGGTATGCCTCACCGGTGACAATCATGACCCCGCGCTCAATGCCCATGCCGATACCGCCGTGCGGAGGGGCGCCGTGTGAAAACGCTTCAAGCATGTGACCCACGCTGTCTTGTATTTCCTCGGACGTGTATCCCATGATTTTGTACGTTGCTTCAAGGATTTCAGGTCGGTGCGCGCGGATGGAACCGCCGCCTGTTTCAAACCCGTTGCAAACCAGGTCGTACTGCTGGGTGACGATGTCTTCAATGTGCTCCCCTTTCATGTGCCATTCCAAATGCTCTTCTTTCGGCATTGAAAACGGGTTGTGTGAAAACGTCCACTTGCCGTCGTCTCCTTTTTCAAAAAACGGAAAGTCGGTGACCCATGCGTATGCCAAAACCCCCTTCTCTTTTTCTTCGGGTGTGCGCATATCAAATTTGTCGGCGCCGTATGTTTTCATCGCCTCCGTATAGGTGATGCGCGGAAACGGTTTATGTTTGATTTCTTTTCCGAAGTGCTCCACGACCGTGGTAATCATCTCCTCAACGAGGTCCATCACCTCGTCACGCGTCACAAACGCCATTTCCAAGTCGAGCTGGGTGTGTTCGTACCCGCGGTCGGCGCGCAGGTCTTCATCGCGGACGCATCGCGCAATCTGGAAATATTTTTCAAACCCCGACGTCATCAAAAGCTGTTTGTACTGTTGCGGTGACTGCGGAAGCGCGTAGAAGTTGCCCGGCGCGTGTCGTGACGGCACCAAAAAGTCGCGCGACCCCTCGGGAGTAGATTGTGTGAGCAGCGGCGTTTCAATTTCGGTGAATCCTTTTGCAAATAAAAATTCGCGGCATTTCTGCACCCACTCCGATCTGATGCGGATGTTTTTCTGCATGCGCGCGGAGCGGAGGTCTACGTAGCGGTACTGCAGTCGTGTTTCTTCGTTTGTGCCCAAAGTGTCTTGTGTCGGATCAAACGGAGGTGTCACTGCCTGTGAGAGCACGGTAATTGCCGTTGCGCCAAATTCAATGGAACCGTTGGGCTCGTTTGCGTTCACGAGATTTTCAGGACGCGCTTTCACTTCCCCCTGCAGTGTTACCACCCACTCGGAGCGCAGTGTGTTTGCTACTGCAAGTGCTGCGGCGTTTTTCGGCGTAACCACAACCTGTACTTTGCCTGTTTCGTCGCGTACATCAATAAAAATAAGCTTGCCGTGGTCACGGCGTACGGATACCCAGCCGGCAATGGTAACAGTGCTGTCGATGTGACTGCTTAAATCCTTAATGTAGATGCGGTTGTTCATATGTGTACGTACTGTTAAGTATAAACGAAAAATCACCCTTACCAATCCACCAAACCGTGCAGGTCTGCTGAATGTGTAAGGGCGATCATGAGACCGCGGTGCCACCTCACTTCTGTCTTCATTGCGCGCTGTGTCGGGCGCACCCGAGAGGTTCTACTGCTCCGTTATGGGCGGAGGTTCTTCCCCTAAGCTCGGCCGTGTTATCGGCGTCATCGCTACTCTTTCAGTATACGGTCGTAACGTAAAAAAACAAGCGGGGCGCCGTGGTGGCGCCCCCTGTAAAAACGTCTTTCTTGTTCGCGTTCAGGCGAACTTGCACCGCAGAGCGAGGATCACCCGCCGGTGGTTGGGCCAGCGGTTCTGGAGAAAGAACCGCAGCGACAGCCTCTTGCAGTGGCGGTTGCGACCCTGCCGTGCCTTACGCATGAGGTGCTCCCTTCGTCAGGTGCGCGGAATTGCGCGTCCGTCCGTATAGCAGTGTACGGATGCTTGTGTGCGCGTGCAAGTGTTTTCTAACAACACGTCTCGGGCGTATTTACTTAGAAACGAAAGAGCCGCCGAGAAGAGTGACGACTCTTTCGGCGGCTTGTTTTTTCCTCGAACCTCCTTTCGAAGGTTGTGGTTGGGAGAACTAGAACACCTTGCGAGCGCCGAACCGCACCGTGCGATCGCTGCCGGCAACCTCAACCTCGGCCCGAAGACCGATCCAGGAACCACCCGGGAGCCACGTCGCCGAATGGTTGGTGTACCATCCGCCGGCTTCACCCGAGTACTCGACGAAGCCATAAAAGCTGACGTCGCCGACCCGAGTGAAGTAGTCCGGGGTCAACATGACCCTGTCCAGACCGGCTCCCAGCGGGAGGATCTCGATGGAGGTGGCGACATCCGTCGCCTGCATCGGCGTCCCGAAGGACGCGAGGACGAGGACGAACACCACCAGCATGCGAATCTTCATTCGGTTTCTCCTTATCTAGTCTATGATGACCGCAAAAATGTGCGGTCGCCCGAGTCAAAGAGCGTTCCTTGACTATCCTTTGCTATTATAGCAGAAATAAACAAAAAGTCAAGTAGTTTCCGGGCGCTCTCGCCTCTTTTGTAGCACTTATATTCCGAGAATTTTTTCGACAGCACGCAGAACTGCGGGAATCTCAACAATCCCCTCGCTCACACTGAAGTGTCCCTGCTCGTGTTCAACGACGGTGTCTGCGTTTAACGCTTTCTCAAACAAGTCTTTTTGCGTCAACGGAACGAAGACGTCGTCATCGGAAAAAATGGCAACCGTCTTCCCCACCTGTTTTTTGATTCTTGCAAAATCAATCGGTGTTTCCACCCACGGACGCGCGATTGCTTCTGATTCGGGACCCTCCTCTTTGATGGTTTCCATATCCAATTCCATCCACGGTGCCAATAACACAATACCCGCCGCCTGCGGTTCTTCCGAAAGTGTCTGCAGGAAGCGCAGCACCGCCTGACAACCGACGCTGTGACCGACAAATACAGTGTTGGGGCCACACACAGATACTTCCGCAAGTTTTGCCACCCACGGTTCGATTTTTGGCGCACTTGGATCAGGCATTGCCGGCACAGTGACCGACACACCCTTTTCCTCCAATTTTCCTTTGAGCCACTGCAGTGCGGGTTCATTCGGATTTCCCTCCCACCCGTGGACGATGATGACCTGTTTCATGCGATTTAGTAAAATCGTGTCGTGAGACTGATGTAGTAAAATCGTGTCACGAAGACAATTAGTATAAATTATTTCTCCGCGCGGACAACAAGAAAAAGGTTCCGCGCAATACTTTTTTCTTTCAACGTTTCGTATTTTTGCAGTTCGTCGGCGCCCATGTTTCTTCTGTGGTCCTCGGAAATATCAACGACTTTCGGAACGTGATACGAAATGTTTTTAAAGCCGGCATACCGCACGCTTTCAATGATGGATTCTTCATTCGGGTGGTTGTAGTACAAAATCCTGATGTTTCCCAGCATCGCCGTGTGTTTGGTGAGCTTTACTCCGCGGGCGTTTTCAGCAAATGTTCCGTCCGTCTCCTTTGTTCCCCAGTACGTCGGGTGGTGTGTCGAAAACACAAGCATTCCTTGCGGCTTCAACACGGCATGGATGCCCGAAAGCAGGGTGTCCCAGTCGGGAGAGTAGTGAAATGCCAAACTTGAATACACAATATCAAACGATTCTTTTTCAAATGATATGCCGACATTCATCATGTCTAACATGAAAAACTCCGCCTGAGGAAATTTCGTACGGGCGGATGCGAGCAATTGCTCCGAAATATCGATGCCGACAATCTTCCCCGCTCCTCTCTTTTGTATTTCCTCTAACTCTTCTCCGCTTCCCACGCCGATACACAGCACCGACATACCGGTGAGGTCTGCCGGAAGCAGTGCCTCCATGGCGGGTTTTTCCATGTACTTGTGCGCAATGTTTGTTTTGAGTGATTCTTCCCACTCCTGTGCATGCGCGTCGTATTCACCGGCGTTGAAAGCGATGTCATGATTCATACGGGGGATTCTTTTTATCTTCCAACACTATTGATTGCCACATACGTTTCGTGACCAAAATCGTCAAGTGCATTTACCGTCACAAGCGTGTCTTCATCCCAACTCTTCACTTTTTTGACGACCGGTGCGCGATCATACTTAATCGATTTCTCCAGTTTTTCTGTGAACGCTTCTTCTACATCATAATCAATAGAGACCTTTTCGGTACTAATTTTTGCGAACACCTCCGCTTTCCGCATACCGATTACAAAACTTGGGTCTGGCAAATAAAGGCCGGGCGCAAAATCATTAAAGTAGTCATTATGCACACCGAATGCCAAACGCACCCCATATGCATTTTCCCAAAAGCACCGCACTCCTTCCTCTGTCGAATCAACACCTCGATGGTATATTTTCATATACTCTTCCTGTGGTAGCCACCAGTCAACACCTCCTTGAAGCCGATTGATTTTTCCGACATCGGGAGACTCGGCCACGAGTACATCAACATCTTTGTGGGTGTCAAAATCTTTTTGTGTATGACGAGGGTTCCAAACAGCTTCTGCGAGACCCCCAATAAGGAGTCCGCGCAATCCTTGATCGGTTAGGATGCCGTCGGCAACTCGCATACCTTCGATGCCTTGGACGGCATCTTTAAAAAAACCTTCATGCCTGAGGGTAAGGCGTAGCTCAAGCAGGTGTTTGAGTGCTTGTTTTTGTTCGAGCCGAAGTTGGGGCCGTAATTCGTGCCGAAGACCGAACCCAAGGCCTGATTCAAAACCCATATGGTGTCACTATAGCATTTTTTGCACTACATCCCCTCGTTGGGTTGGAGGATGCTCAGGCGGTTGCTCTCGGTGTCGGTAAACGATACAAACGTGCCTACTCCGGGAATCGGCATCGGTTCACCTAAGACGGTGCCGCCGTTTTTCTTCACAAGTTCCATGCTCTCGGTAATGTTTGCAACGGAGATAACAACGGACGGATGTACCGCTCCCTGCGCCGCGTCTCTTTGGTAAAAACCGCCGTTGATGGTGCCGGGAGTTTTTACCATTCGGTTTTCATCCGTTTCAGTCGTCGTGACAACAACGTAATCCTCCATCTCAGGTCCTAACTGTTGCGTCTGCCAGCCGAATGTTTTTTCATAAAAGGCGCGCATGCGCTCGCGATTGTCTGCGGGTAATTCAAAATGTACGACAGGATTTGGTTTCATGTTTGGTGAATTTTTTTAAGACCTTTATTGATGTTAGAAGCCAATGTATAGTTTGTAGGCACCCAAATAGAAACCAACCAGTATTGCAAGAAACAAAAAGAAGAGGATAAACGCGATGATTTTTGGTACGAGATGAGGGTCACCTCTTTTTTTAAGCAGAAGGAAAAGCAGCGTCATCAGTATCGGTAAGACTGTCGCCCACAAGAGGGTATATCGGTACTCGTCAAACACAACCGTGTGTTGGCACTCATAATCTACCATGTAGTAGCTGTTTGAAGGATCTGATTTGCTAATCGTGAAGTTCTTACAGTCATACTTACACGAATTAAGTGGTCGGGTTCTTTCAAGAAAAGAGTCACAGAATCCATATTTTTGAGAAAAAAGCATGCTGTTTTGCTGCTCTTGGATTGCATATTGCAGCGCTTCTTCAGCAGAAGATGCTGTGCCTCCGCGACCTGCGGTAATTGTTTCCTCAAACTGGAATAATTTTCCGGATGAAAGATAGTCAAGCTTACCAAGAACGAGGGGGCTTATCAGTGCAAGATACATCACCCAAAAAAGCACGAGAATGAGAAACGTACGGTTCTTTTTTTGTTCCGGTCCTCTACTAACTGTGTCCATGGGTTCAAGTATACCATTACCGATGCGTACACCCTGCCCAGCAACACGGGCGGCGTATGCCGGAAGCGAGCTTTGAGCGCGCCTTTTCAATACGGATGCGCCGTGTCTCCTCTTTTTTGCCCGATGTCACCCAGCAAATCCACTCATTGCGCGCCAAGGGCGTGATGTCTTCCCACAGTATGTGCAGTTTCGGATGCGCAAGAAGCATCTTTTTGAAATCAGCGGGCAGTGTGTGCACGGTACCTCCTGAAATCCTCGTGGTCATAAATGTTGAATGTGTTAGTGCAAAATTTGAAAAATTTCATCTACATCCCAACCTCCGCCTGCTCTGTTGCGAAAGAGCGTGACGTTATTAAACGGAACGGTAAATTCAGGTTTTGGAAGTGTTTGCACATATTCCCATACTTCGGTGATGATCTCCGGTGTCTCATACTCATCGGCAAGTGTTGCGTGCGGTACCCAGTTCGGAAAGTCCTCTTTGGGAAGAAGGGTCATAATTTCCCTGCGCAGAGCAAGAATGTTCTGCTGTGCTTTTGCTTCGAGTGTGACAGACGCATACACAACGCGGTCGGTGAAGTGACCGAATCCGGAGAGCGTAATTGTTCCGGGGGCATGCTCCTGCTTTGTCCATGACTGAAGCAGGGTTTTAACAGGCGCGATGTCATCGGCATCAAACGGCCTATAGAGAGTTATGTGCGGGACCACGCGCTCGTGGAGTTTGCGGGTGCCGAAGCGCTCGGATATGTCGCGGGTGAGCGCCTCATGCCACGTGCCTGCCTCTCCCTCAATAAGAAAACCGATAAAATAACGCATGTGTTCATCTTACCCCAAATTCGTATCCAAGAAATTTTTGAGAGCGCTCATATCCCGCGTCTCGTGATCGAAGAGAAATGTGGTAATGCCGACAGATTCGGCGCTTTTGACTGCGTCGGGGCTGTGCTCGAAATACACTACATCGTTTGCGGAGAGACCGAAATATTCCAGCATCTTTTGATAGTACGCGGGGTCTGATTTTTCAGTGTTATGTTTGAGCGTGAATACTTCATACGGCATTGTGTCGAGTTTCCATGTTTTGAACTGCACATCATCAGCGCCGGTGAGCAGAATTTTTCGGTTCGGGTATGTCTCTAAAAGCTTGTGGAGCCCCGCATCAATATTCCCCTCTTTATCTACAAACACGTATACCGCATCAACGAGTATGGTTTTCATGCTCTCATTTTATCACTAGAACATATCCTCAGGCAGGTAGACGATTTCAAGACCCAGACGCTTCACCTGCTCGTGTTCCCAGGAAGCACCTCGTGATGTCTGCCAATCGGGCAAGAAAAAAAGTTTGTCCACGAGCCTGTTTTCAAATATAGGAAGGTAGAACTCTTCAAGAATACCCATGGAGTATGTGTTTGCTTCATCGCTGTTTTCTTGGATGCGGTGAATGTGCCGCTCAAAAGGTGTTTGGTCAAAAATCTCCACCCCATGCTTCAAGGCGTGCTCGTATGCGATTTCAAAACGTTTTAGGTTTGCTTCAATCGATCCTGCCCCGCCTGTTGAAATCGGGCCACACATCTGTCCGCGAGGACGTGGCATTCGCTCCATAACACATCGTGCAACCTCAAAAAGCTCGCCGTATGAACGGGCTGCATGGAGCGCTTTTTTGTCCTCTTCTCGCCAGTATTTTTCAGACATTCTCCTATTTTATCACCTATCCCACAGAAAGCCGTTGCCGAAGTGGCCGTACTTTGCCGTCTCGCGGAATTGTGGGCGACGCAAGTCCAGCGCCTCAATGATGCCGCGCGGTGTGAGGTCGTATCCGACGATTTTCTCCTGCACGCCGTCAACGGTTGCCACCGCCATCACGGGCTCTGCGACACCGATTGCATACGCAAGGTGCACAAACACTTCCCGCGCACCTCGCGCGCGCAGATACCCGCACGCGATTTTGCGCGCCATGTACGCGGCGCTCCGATCCACTTTCGTCGCGTCCTTTCCCGAAAACGCACCGCCTCCCACGGGAATGGTCGGTCCGTATGTATCAACCGCAATTTTGCGCCCCGTGAGTCCTGTGTCCGCATCAAATCCGCCGATACTCCACGAACCGTTGGGATTGCGCATCCACGCCTCTTGCAGTGAGAGTCCGTCTGCCAAGCGCGGCACAATCTCGCGTGCCACCGCTTCTTCAAGCGCCACATCGCTCATATCCCCGCTTTCACACAAAGACGTGAGCACGCGTGTCACGCGCCCGTTTTCAACGGTCACCTGCGATTTGCCGTCGTGTCTGCCCATCGCACGGGTAAGTGCGCGGGAGAGCACCACAGGAAGCGGCATAAGCTCAGGGGTTTCATCGGTTGCGTAGCCCACCATGATGCCCTGATCCCCTGCTCCTGCTCGGTCTACGCCGTGCGCAATCTCAGGGCTTTGCGACACGATGTTGACCGTGATGCCCACAGGGGTCGTGTATCCGCAGTCGCGGTATACCTCACCCGCAATTTTTCTGAAGTCCACGGAAGCTGAGGTCGTCACCTCCCCCGTGATGGTAATGAGTCCGTGCCCGCCGACGGTTTCCACCGCCACGCGCGCATACGGGTCCTGTGCAAGACATGCATCTAAGATGGCGTCTGATATCTGGTCGCACACTTTGTCGGGATGTGCGAGGGTAACTGATTCTGCTGTATGAATCATATGTGTTTGAAATAAGAAATAAAAAAGACCTTTCCGCGCAGGAAAGGATGCATCGACCTCATCTTTCCCCGTTTGGGGCTAGATTTGGCACCTTGCGTATTCTGTAGGTTGCCGGTGGGTCATCGGGCTAGTTCCCTCGCCACTCTCTTGATAAAGACAGCAGTATTCCGCTGTCATGGATGGAGTATATCAAATTCTGTATTTTTTCAAATCCACTGTCTCGGTAGGAGTATAATAGGGTATGTAGTGGAGCGTCGTCGACTCACTAAAGAGCTACATTAGTCGTATTATGGCGAAGACATCACCGAAAGCGGGAAAGGCCGCATCGAAGGTTCTGCGCAGTAAAGCTACCAGCAAAAACTCAAAAAGAGCTGCCGCTTCTGCATTACGCCAACGCAGGGACCGTCGATAAGAGCTGGAGGTTGAACTGAGCAAAAGATGCTTGATGCACGAGAGCTTGAGGGGAAGGAGGAATGATTGAGTTACGGATACTCGCCAAAGGCGCGCGAAAGGCACACCTCGCTTACAAAAACCATCCGAATGGGTGGTTTTTGTTTAACGGACATAAAAAAGCGCCTGGCCACGTTTTACAGCTCTTCTTATAATCATTTATGAAAGTAATTTTGCTTGGAAGTCTAAGGCAAAATCTTCTTCACCCCTCGTGTCGGAGTTGTAAAATTTTAAGCCCAAATTTTTTACTTCTTTATAGCCGTGTTTACTGACTTCTTCCAGATACTCACGATAATTACGGGTATCACCGTCTTCGGCATCAAACACAACTTCACTATCGTCAGCAAGACTTATTAGTGCCTCTTCTTTCCAAGCGTCTTGCTCAAGTAAATGACCACCCTTCGGTTCAATCAAACACTGATAGTACATTTCGCCAGCCCTTATGTCGTTTACTATTAAAATATAATCTGGACTAAATCTGCGCCCGTCTTGTGGACTAAAAAGCCAGTAGTCTAGCTCGTTGCGTATTAGATAAATCTCAGCCCCTTCATATTTTGCACGCAAATCATTAATCTGACTTGCCGCATATTTCACAAAGCGTTTTTCTTCACTTGTACCAAAGTTTTCATCGTATGCGTACCAGTCGGCAGACTGAATATCATATTGCAACTCGGGATTATCGTGGTCGGATTGTGCTTTAGCACGTTCATCATTACTCAAAAAAATCTTCTTGCCAGTAGCGGGATCTTCAACTGGAAACGACATCAGGTAGATGTTTTTTTCTTTGCCAAATACAAATGACAGTGATACTGGACGGAACTTTTTACTACCTGTAACGCGGGGCATATTTATATCAATCGCTTTGCGCACTTCCGGTAGTATTACACCGACGAGCAGTTGCAACTTTTCTGTTGGGCTAAGCTGACTTATGTTTTTTCCTTCTTCGTAGGTGTACTTGATTTCATATAGTGGTAAATATTTTTCAATCAGCTCATCAATTGTTTTAATACCAACAACATGATCACTAAGATTGTTGAAACGAAAGAAGTTGGCCTCAGCTGATACCAACGCCTTACGAATTATAGGTAATGGGAAAAACTCCTCTGTTATGCGGATTACAGCAACCTTATAACTAGCTACGGTTTGGTTTTGCTCGTAGTCAGATAAACCCCTAGCACGTAGATTATATAAGCCTGCCTTTATAATACGATTGAAAGTCGTATCAATTTCTTCACCCAATGTCTTGGTCCTCTTTTCAGTGTGGTTTACTAGCACAAACCCCTTTTTGTATGTTTCGCTATCAAGGAATTTTTGCTTCATTGCAATAGTCTTCTTTTCAATCCCCTCACTGATAATACCTTCACCGAGCAAATCACGTTGTAAATTCTCTAGGAACGTGCCTGTCTTTACAAAATGGTACACAAAGGTTTCCAACACACGTCCTTTATCATATGGGTCATTGTCAAACTTGCGTTTATACCTATCAAACTCAAGACTGCGACCGGCGAACACTTCAAGCATGGCTTGGTTGTCGTCTTGTTTGTATGTCTTTGGTAGTTCATAAGGACAATACCTTGCACCACGACCAATCAACTGGATGTCCTGTAGTGACACCTTCTTGCTCTCGGAAATATCAAAATGGACGATGTCAAATAAACTCAACACATCCCAACCTTCATTCAACGCATTGACTGAAAAGATGGCACGTATGGTGTTTCGTGGACTATCTAGTAGTGGTAAAAGTTCGGCTTTTTCCTTCTTCTGACTGTTGTATATAAGCGTGTTATCGTGAGCAAAACTTGTTCGTATTTCGGCAGTAAACGCTTTCAAGCCATCCCAATCACCTTGCGAAATAAGTCCGGCTTCTTTAGAAGTTAGCCAGGCAAACATATCAGTCAAAATCTCGTGTTCACGATTATTACTCTCACGACTAAGTTCTTTTAGACGACTCAAGTCATCTGGTCGCAGGGAGCCTATCACACTGTCAAAGAATCTGCGATCTTCTTCACTTTGAGCAATTTTCACGGACTTTATAAGGACAATTGGACTAATAAAAACACCCATTTCACGCTCTGCCAACAGTCTGCGGTACTCGCTCAGAGCAACGGCGTTTATAATCAGCAAACGCTTCTGGTCCTCGGTGTGAACCTCTTGGTTGTATAGAAACTTTACGTCTTTACTATATCCATCTTTGTTGAACTGAAGGAAGTCGTAGCGATGAACTAACTTATCTTCATACTTGGTATGAATAGCTTCATTTGCCAAATCAACCGTGGCAGTAAATTCCAACAGTATATTTTCTTCCCGAGCCCTGATTGCTGACATCACAGCGGTTTCCCAGTTGAGTATTTCCTCCTGGTCCTTTTTGTTTTTACTACGGGTATCTACGTTGAGCCGGTGAGCTTCATCTGCAATGACTACAAAGTTGTTGTCGGCGAAGTCTGCAGCTGTTAGTCCGTTTTCCCGGTCTTCTTTTAGACGGTTGTATAGTAGTGAGGTGCTAAAGAACATAAAATTGATTGAATTGCGTCCAGTGTCAGCCACACTTTCGACCGTTTTTACATCTACGTTTCGTCCGTTGATTTTTATACCTTTTGGGTTGAAGAGGTATTTCTCAAACTTATAGTCAGTAAAGTTCTTTATGGCCTGGTCTTTGATTTGTATTTGGTGTACCAAAAATAAAAAGTTGCGGTAACCTTTTTCGTACAGATACAGAACGACCGATGCCATTACGAGCGTTTTACCAGTTCCGGTCGCCATATTGAACAGGAGGTGTTTCGCCCTAGCTCTGTCTTGTTCATATAGCCAAATAAAGTGCTTTAGTGCACCTTGTTGATACACACGTAATTTTTTGGTTGGGTGCAGATTATCAGTGATGTAATCTGGTATCACGTAATCCAAAGCCCACTGTTGATAGCCTGGATCACTTTCTATTTTATTGAATAGAAAGTTACCAAGTGTTTCGCTAATTTTAGTTTTCTGTCGTGCCATAGAACCTGTGCGTCAATGCTTTTTCGTCCCCAGTTACCTTATGCCTTGTGTCATCCATATCCGCGTAATTTAGGTAAAGTTGGTTTTCATCCAGTACGTCCACTAGTTTTTGTTTTCTTTTATCAATGTCTAGATTACGGAAGTTTTCATCCTTCTCAAATTCTTTGCGGTCAAACCAAAACTTAAGGAAAGCGTTGTTGCGCATATCAACATAAATATCTTCAAGTTCTGACAAGCTGGTAGCGTTCGTAATAAGGTCAACGTATTCCTGGTTGTATTTTTTTAGGGCCAAAAACACGAAGTTATCATTTGGATAGTCGGATTTTATGATCCTTGAAAGACGTTCTTTTGTAACACTTTCAATGTAGTCCATTTGTTCTACTAAAATAAACTTCCTATTGCCTCCGTCTTTGGAATTGAGCATTATTGTGGCGTGTCCCGTCGTGCCACTTCCACTGAAAAAATCAAGGACTATATCTTCCCCAGAAGTTGTGAGCTTTAATATATCTTCAACTGCATAAATTGATTTCGGAAAACCAAAAACTTTCTCGCCAGCAAATATATCATTGAGAACTTTTGTTCCGTATTGAATGGCGTTATATTCCTTGCGAACCCAGTGGGTCTTTATAACCTGACCCTCTCTGATTTTTTCAAGAATAGTTATTCTTCCGTCACCATCTTTCTCTGCAATTATATTTCCTTCGGAAATATCTTTATCAAGCGTGTCGGGCAACGCCTTCCAACTCATTTCAACACCAGCTGTCGTAATAGGATAAACTTCTTGGTAGTTGTCATTCTTGTAGGCACTTACTTCAAGTGTTTCAGGATTGACATAAATTGGATACCAAAACTTAGGTCTAACATTCCTAAGTGCCAACTGTCCATCAGTGAGCCTAATGAAGTTCTGTAGCCGGTAATTACCGATGTTGTCTGAAAGGTTATATTTCTTAGCCAGTTCTGGGTCAAGCACCACATTATGAAAATTTGCTACTTCTTTATTCTTTGCATAAACCAACATAAACTCATTTGACGTACCGAAGAACTTCTCTTGATTTCTTCCCTCTGGCTTATGGACAATGGTTACAATTCCTACTCTGTTTTCTCTTTCAAAAACCTCATCTGCCAACACACCCAAGTAAAGTAGTTCGGAGTGATCTATGGTAATTGCTATAAAACCATTGTCTTTCAAGAGTTCCTTGGCTACCTCTAGTCTATTTTTCATAAAAACGAGCCAAGATGAGTGGTTGAAGGTGTTGTTGTATGCAAATGAATTGGCATCGCCTTTGGTGTTATAGGGTGGGTCTATATAAATAAACTTTACTTGCCCTGCAAGGCGCTCACGCAGGGTATATAGTGCCAACAGGTTGTTACCTTTAATAAGTAGGTTTTGCTTGAGATTGCCTTCGCTATCAAAAAATTCAATGTCGCTATTTTTATCTAAATCTTTTTCACCATTCTTATCAAGATAGCGGAAGTCGGTCAGTACTTTTGGTTCTTCTAGAGTGTCAATATCTTTACTATCAATCTCTAGATGTAAAAAACGTTCTTCTCTCCCCACATCTTCCTTACTCATACCAGCCTCCAGCACGGTATCTTTGAAAGGAAAGTCCAGAACTACTTCGGTATCATTCTTGATAAAACTTCCCTTACTGTTGCTATATAGGCCAATCTTGTTGCTGTATTTGGTGTGCCTACCTTTTTTGAAATCGTTTTGATTTTTCATAATATTTCCTACAAAATCCCCACCTTCTGACGAATTTCGTACATCTTCTCCTGCGCGCGGGCTCGCGCCTTCTTCCCTCCTTCGCGCAGAATATCACGCACGTATTTCTCGTTTTTCGCAAATTCAGCACGCTTCTCCCGCATAGGAGCGATAAAGGCATCAATGTCCTCCACCAGCGCTTCTTTAAGCGTCTTGTAGCTTCCCTTGTTTGCCTCGTAAAGCGCCTTGAGTTCATCTTCGGAGCGGAAGAGTTTGTGGATGTTGTAGACGTTCGTCGGAAAGTCGCCCGAAGAGTCAGTCACAATACCCATGACTGCTTTTTGGATTTCATCGCGTGAGG
>CAYUSN010000002.1:5635-122436 GCA_964447415.1 uncultured Candidatus Saccharibacteria bacterium | reverse complement strand
ACAGCGCTATCATCGAGACGATGACGAGCACAGCGATGACAATCCACACCACCTTCACCACTTTTTGCGTCTTTTTGTGAAATAACATATAGGCGACTGAAATTGTATCATACGGTCTTCGGTTTCGGTATATCCAGCACTTACCACCCCTACCACTTCATCACTGCTTTTAGAAACGGTAAGTGCTGGATATACTGTACCCATGCTTGAATTTAGACAGCGACAAAAACGGCGCCGGATGCTCTCCTCGAACCTGACGATTATCGCGCTGTGCGCGCTGGCGCTGCTGCTCGGCAAAGGAACATGGGATGTGTATGTAAAAGAGCGGAAGGCGACCGAATTGCTTGAGCAAGCGCAGATACAGCAAAAGAGTCTAAATGAGCGGTCTGAATTTCTTGAATCCGAGATCGCACTCCTACAAAACGAAACCGGTGTTGAAACTAAACTACGAGAACGCTTCGGAATTGCTCGGCCGGGAGAAAAAGTAATTATGCTTGTGGACACGGAGGCGACCACAAGTCTTCAGAAGGAGGATGCCGGTTTTTGGAAAAAAATCTTTTCCTGGTTTCGGTGAGAGTGAGTCGGTATACTGAAACAGGCGCGGGTATGGTTTAGTGGCAGAATGCGACCTTCCCAAGGTTGAGACCCGGGTTCGATTCCCGGTACCCGCACAAAACAAGGAAATCGGACGCGTCAGTGTTCGATGATCATTGTTTTGTAGCAAGGGAACGGAAATCGAATGGCGCAGTCCCGTAGGGCGGGATGAGCCGGGGCCGAGAGTTCTTGTGAGCGAAGCGAACTAGAAACTCGTGGCCGATTCTCATTATAAACATTGCCCCCATAGCTCAACGGATAGAGCAGTTCCGTCCTAAGGAAACGATCTGGGTTCAATTCCTGGTGGGGGCACCAAAATGATATACTGAAAACATGAATCCTGACGAGAAAAAACTTCTTGAAGAGACTGCGGAACTTTCTAGGGAGAACAATAAAATTTTGCATCAGTTGCGCCGTTCGCTGGTGTGGGGAAGGATAATGCACACGTTGTACTGGGTAATCATTATCGGCGCGTCGGTGGGGGCGTTTTATTTCATTCAGCCGTATATCGACTCCGTGCGTTCCTTAACGGGCGGCGGAGAAAGTCAGGGCACACAGTCTACCCTCCAGGATTTACTGGGTTTCTAGGCCCTGTGAACTTTATTTGTGCCGAGGGGCGGACTCGAACCGCCGACCCTCTGCTCTTCAGGCAGATGCTCTAACCAACTGAGCTACCTCGGCAAACAGACACATTCTAGCAAATTATTCCTTCTCTTCAATCAAATCAAAAAACCGCTCATTTGAGCGGTTTTTATTTAAATAGTTCGGATGCGAAGTTTCGTCTGTTTTTGCTTATCAATCTTCGGCAGGCGAATTGTGAGCAGTCCGTGTTTAATTTCTGCAACCGCTTCCTCGGACTTTACTTCGGCGGGAAGAAGAATGGTGCGCGCAAATGATCCCCAGTACAACTCTTTGTGGAAATAGTCATCATCATCGGCTTCATATATTTCTCGACGGGATCCGCGGATAATCACCATCTCCTGTGAAATGGATACATCAAGGTCTTCGGGCGCAACGCCGGCAACCATGGTTTTGATGATGATTTCAGACGGTGTTTGTTTTACATCAACAGCAAGCTCCGCTTCCTGTTCGCGCTCTTCAAGCGGTTCTGAAATATTTGTGCGGCGCAGTGACCGTGTCGCCACCGGCTCGTCCTCAAACATTTCTTCGTCTGTGTTGATTGCACCGGTCAGTCGCTGAAAGAAAGATTGTTTACCCATACGTAGTGAGATGATGAATAGTATGTAATTGAATACGGTTATTGTAGCACTTCGCGCGCAACGTGCTAGAGCGTCACGGGACGAACCCGCTTCACGCGTTCAAATAAAAGCATCAAACCGATAACCGACACCCACAGCGCGATAAAGACGATAAACAAACCGTTTCCTTGTGACTGCAAAATGAAATGATTGAACGCCGCGTGCATTGCCGACGCAAGCACAAGTCCTACCCAGAAATATTCATGGCGGACTTTTTTCCGCTTGTAAAATGAAAGCGCGATGGCGCCGCCGATAATTGCAGATGACACCACGTGCAACAGTGACGTGCCGATGAAACGAATGTTGCCGGTGAGAATGCCGACAAAAGCGTCGCCTTCAATAAGCGGGTTGAGAATAAACAATGCGTTTTCCGCCGCGGCAAATCCGAGCGCTGCAGTGATGAGGTAAATCATCGCGTCAATCGGTTCGTCTTCGGCATGTGTGTGCATCCCGCCCGCGTATGCCGCGGCATATTTCAGAAGTTCTTCAATGATTGCCCACACAACGACGACACCGAGCGTCGCGGGAATAAGATACTCGGATAGTTTTTCAAACGGGATGGCAATCGGTACGGCAAGCATACCGACGAGAAACGTCGCGATGAGCAGCCGGCGCGGTTCGGGATGCATGCGGTCTTCGCGCAGCCAGAACCACAGCCAGAAAAACGCGGGGATGACGCCGCCGAGGAATGCAAATGTTGCGGAATGAAGAAAAGGCATACTACGATTTCGGCCACGAAGCTACCATCAGCATATCACGGTCGCGGTGAGGGAGTGACTTCCAGATTTCCTCAGTGATAAACGGCATGAACGGATGCAAGAGTTTCAGGGATGTCTTCAAAATCTCCTCAAGCATCCACTGTGCTGATGCGCGCGCCGCCGGGTCGTCTCCCGAAAGGACGGACTTTGTCTCCTCAACAATAATGTCCGCAAACGTGTGCCAGACATAGTGATACAGTTTTTCGCTTGCGAGATAGAGACGGTATGCTTCCATGTCGCGTGTTATCTCCTCTGTCAGAGCATTCAGTTCCTCGAGGCGCACCGTGTGCGCCGAAAGAAGCTCCGGCTGCTGCGAGGGCGCGTCGGCAGTGTTATCAAACACAAAACGCGCGATGTTCCAAAGTTTGTTGGCGAACTTCTTGTAGGCGAGCACCTTCTGCTCGGACAGCGCACTGTCACTTCCCGGACCGACGCTTACTATCATGGCCATACGCAACGCGTCAGTGCCGAACTTGCCCGTAAGTATGAGGGGGTCAACGACGTTTCCGAGAGATTTTGACATTTTTCGGTTGTGTTCGTCGCGGACAAGACCGTGCAGGTAGACTGTTTTGAACGGAACGTCGCCGAGCATGAATCCCGACATGAGTATCATGCGTGCTACCCAGAAAAAGAGAATGTCGTAGCCGGTTTCAAGCAAGCTTGTCGGATGATATGTCTGTAAATCGGGTGTTTCTTCGGGCCAGCCGAGTGTTGAAAACGTCCAGAGTCCCGAGGAAAACCATGTATCAAGCGTGTCCTCATCCTGCACCCAGCCGTCTTTGTCCGGCGCTTCTGTGCCGACGAACATCTCATCACCCCGATACCATACGGGGATGCGGTGTCCGTACCAAATCTGCCTGCTGATGCACCAGTCGCGCAGATTATCTATCCAGTGAAAATATACTTTCTCAAACCGGTCAGGGAGAATGGTGATTCGTTTTTCATCAACAACCGTGCGCATCCATTCTTTCAGTGTCATCGTCTGTGTTGTGTTGGGGACTGAGAACGGTTTATTGACGTCAATAAACCACTGCAGCTTCGGCAGGGGTTCGACAACGCCGCCGGAGCGCTGCGCGATGGCGACATTTTGTTCAACAGGCTCTTCTTTTTCCAAAAGGTTGTTTTCTTTCAACCAGGCAACAATCGTTTCGCGCGCTTCGGTGACTTTTTTCCCGTGAATCCGTTCATCACCGACGGTCATACGTGCCTGCTCGTCGATGACCTGCCGGAAGGGAAGCTTGTGCGTTGCCGCAAGGTCCGCGTCAATGTGCGAGTGCGCCGGTGTCACGCCCAGGGCGCCTGTGCCGAACTCCGGATCAACGGCGGTATCGGCGATGATGCGAATTTCAAGCGGCACGCCGCAGAAACCGGGAACGGAAAACGTCTGACCGACGAATTTTTTATAGCGTGCGTCGTTCGGGTGCACCGCAACCGCAGTGTCGCCGACTTTCGTTTCGGGACGTGTTGTTGATATCGGAATAGGGAAGTCGGCGCCGTAGCGGAAGGTATACAGCGTGGCGGTGCGTGTTTCGTGCTCCACCTCTTCGTCGGAAATCACCGTGTGTCCTTTCGGGTCCCAGTTCACAATTCGGTTTCCGCGGTAGATGAGTCCCGCTTCATACATGCGCAAAAACGCGGTCTGCACCGATTGTGTGCGCGTGTCATCAAGCGTGAACGCCTGCCGTGACCAGTCGAGTGACGCGCCCATCGCGCGCAGCTGCGACAGAATGGTTGTTTGTGAATCAAGCGCGTACGCGTTTACGCGTTCAAGAAACGCTTCACGGCTCAGGTCGCTTTTTCGGACGCCCTCTTTTTCAAGAAGTTTTTCTACTTTTGCCTGCGTTGCGATGGCGGCGTGATCGGTACCGGGAACCCAAAGTGTTTTTTTGCCCCGCATGCGCTCATACCGGACAATTGCATCTTCTATGGCAACCGTCATTGCGTGTCCGGTGTGGAGTGTGCCGGTAACATTGGGCGGCGGCAAAACAATGGAAAACGGCTCCGCGTCAGGAGCGGTGACTCCTTTTTCTACACAAACGTCAGGATTGAAATAACCGCTTTTCTCCCACTCGGCGTAAATCGTACTCTCCACACTGCCCGGATCGTACGGTTTTTTAAATTTATCCAATGACATATAGCCATAATACCAGTGCGGGCGGGAAAGACGAATATTGCGGCGGTTTTTGAGGGGATAGCGGTAAAGGACACGGATGTCTTTTATAAAGGACATCATAAAGGACATCACACACACAACACCTGCCGTGTGGGCGTGTATTGGGATGTTTGATTTTTCGTGAAATGTTTGTGTGGATAACTTTCATTTTGAAAACATTTCATCACCGGAACGTCATCAATAGAGAAGCAGGGGAAACATTGACAAATATATAGAAATGGTTTGTGATTTTATCAACAGATTACCAACAAAATGAATTTTCTATGAGTATTGACTTTGCTCTTGACGAGCATAAAATGTCATGTACTGGGGGAAGTAACGCCCGAGACTCATTTTTGAGCCGGCGGGTCCTTCTATACTAACCAAAATTAAAATCAAAATTTGAAACCCGTTCATTAAGTAGTTATCTAACGTTCCGCCTGAGGCGGATAAAAACATTACATTTATCATGAATTCATCTAAATTGTATCGAGGAATTGGGGTTGCCCTTATGGGGCTCTTGGTGGTTGGGGTCACTTCTTTTGCTCTCGCTCAAACAGAAGACACTGTTTGTCACTGGGACAATGGTCAAAAAGTATATACTCCAGCTCCGTATACTAACGGTCATGCTGGGCACGCAAATGATGTCTATCCTGTTCCTGAAGGTGGCTGTGGAAGTTTGACACCCCCGCCTCCAACCGATGTTTGTTCAAACATCGACGGAATACAAGAGACAATCCCAGACGGATATGAGGCTCTCCTAGAAGGTCAATGTACGCTTATTCCAACAGACACTGATGGAGATGGAATTCCTGATGATTCAGACAACTGTCCGCAGGTTTCAAATGCCGATCAGATGGATACCAACCAGGACGGAGTTGGGGACGCGTGTACACAAAATGATCCCGGCGATCCAACAGGTTCAATTGAAATTACGAAATATGTTTGTCCTGAAGGGACGACGGTGGTTCGTTCAGAAAACGGTGTTAATGGAACAGTGCCAGTAAGTTGTGCATTGCAAGAAGGCGCATCCTTTGGCTATGTTCACGGTGATGCAACCGATACTGAGGGTCCCTACCCGGAATTGGGCGGTCCTTTTATTGAAGATGGTTCAACTGACGGCAGCGGAGTTCTTACATGGAACAACCTTGCGGCAACCGGTCGTTATCTTGTTGTTGAAACAGACGGTGCCGGTAACAAGCTTCCAAACGAGGACGTACTGGGCCTCTATTGTGAGGGCGATGGAGACACTTCGGACAATAACGACAACCAAGAACTCACCTTTGTTCCCGAAAACGGAACAGCACACTGTGTCGCGTACAACGAAGGAGAGGTTCCTTCGGGCGACATGGTTACCATTCACACACAGAAAATCGTGTGTGATGAAGAAAGCGACCTCCCGAACTGGGGCGCAGGTACATCAACACTGAACGGTGTAACATCAAACACGGCAAACCGATGGCTTAACGCGAACGCAGGTAATGGCTGTGCACTTGCGGAATGGCAATTCCAGTGGGTGGACAATGCGGCGTCATCAACAAACCCTGGTGATGAGACAGAAATCGCTCCCGCGCCGTGGAGTACCCCATTCATAGGTTCGGTTACGTTCGATGCTTCAAATATGAACAGAATCTGGCTCCGTGAGGTCTTTGACACTGATTACATTCCTTTCACGGGTGCGAACACAACCGAAAACGAATCGGCAGAAATGTACTGCGGACCGGATATCCTCAACTACGACAACTGGGAATTCATTGATAAGCCGCAAGGGGGGTGGGCGAGCGACTACTACTGTGTTGCGTGGAATGTTCCTACCGAAAAATCGGAGGGTTGTTACTTAGACCTTTATAGTGACACGCAGGACTGGGTTGTAGAAGCGGGCGCATACGCTGTTCCGACGTGGGTACACGGAAACTGGACAAGTATTCTCGGTGCAACATGGATTTGGAAGACAGAAGAGGCCGAAAATCCTCGAGATGGAGACACGTACACATTTAAGAAGATGTTCAATTGGACAGGTGGTACGGTGCTCGCCGGTGATCTTGAAATCGCAACAGATAACTCATATGAGATTAAGCTCAACGGCAGCCCTGTGGCTTCTGATGCAACAATTGATAATTTCTCATCATCTGATTCACATAACCTATCTGGTTCGGTTCAAAACGGTCTTAACACTCTTGAGGTTACTGTAGAAAACTGGCCATGGGATACCGATGACTCACACACAAACCCGGGCGGTCTTCTCTACCACTTTGCCCTTGAAGGTGACGCTCAATACTGTGGTGAGATTGTAGATGAAGAGCCGGAAGATGATATGTGCGAACTCACGATTGTTAGTGACACAACGAATGTCGTGGTTGAAAACGGTGACACACCGGCGCTTGAAATCATCCCCGTTGGCCCATGGTCAGCGTCAATTCCAGGCGCAACATGGATTTGGGACCAGAAGAGCGCGGAAGGAAACGGCATTGGTGGTCCAATCCGTACGTTCAAGAAAGAATTTGAGTGGGACGGTCCGATTACGTCAGCAATTCTCGACATTGCGGCAGACAACTCATACAAAGTGTGGATTAATGAAGAAAGAATTCCACAGGAGTTTAGCTACGTAAACAATGACTGGCAGACAAACTTCTGTGACTTTGTTGGTGATTTGGTTGGACAGCAGTGTGAAGAGTACAACTACAACAACCAGTACCAAGACCAGTACGATGTAGCAGACTACATTGATGAAGGTACAAACGTACTCAAAGTTGAAGTGTATAACTGGCACGCATACGCAGGTGCACTCTACAAACTTGTCATAACAGGTGAGAATGAAAGTTGTGAACCAGACCCAGAACCAGAGCCAATCTGTGACCCAGAAGTAAACCTTCTTGCAAACGGTGGTTTTGAAGCCCCGGATGTAAATGGTGGCGGATATGGAATCTTCTACACAGGTGAACCACTTCTTGAGTGGATTACAAACGAGTTCGGTATTGAAATTCAAGACAATGTTGCTGGTGCGCCGTTTGCAGGTAACCAGCACGCAGAACTTGATCCGAACCACCCGACAGCTATTTGGCAAAGCATTGAAACGGTTCCGGGTTGGGCGTATCGCGTCGAGACGCAATACTCTCCACGACCGGGACGACAGCTTGAAGACAACCGATTTGAGTTTACGGTAAATGGCTCGGCGCTTGGTCCGTCAATTGCACGCGCAGGCGGCGGAGCAACCGATTGGTCACTTGAATCACGCACGTTTGTTGCGGGCTCAAATTCAGTCGATGTTGGGTTCCGAGAAATTGGCACGGACACATCATATGGTGCGTATCTTGATGATGCCGCGCTCTACTGTATTCCACAAAACGATTGTTTGATTGAAGGATATAAGTACGACTCGGAAGGAACACCGCTTGAAGGATGGACGATCGGACTGAACATGGTGTCGTACGAGGAGGAAGGCGAAGTGCGAACTCCGCTCGCGACGGACGAAACCGATGAAAATGGTTACTACTGTGTTACCTCAGAAGAACAGCCTGGCGACTCAACCTTTGAGGCATTTGAGGAGCTACAAAAAGGTTGGAGTTTTGACTCAGTTACGGTTGACGGTAGCGACCAGGAAGGGGAAGAAATTGACGGTAATGTGCACACACCTCTTATTGGGTACCCGGATAACGGCTGGATTCCGCAAGTTGACTTCTACAACGAACGAGACGGTGGCGGAAATGGCGATGACGAGTGTTTGATTGAGGGTCACAAGTTTGACGAAAATGGTAACCCGCTTTCAGGTTGGACAATTGGACTCTTTGAGTTTGTCCAGGAGCTTGCGGCACAAAACACACTCCAAACAGTTCAAGAAGGCACGGGTCCATTCCCGACGTCAGCGGCAGGTCAGGTTCTCGACACCGATATTACGGATGGCGATGGCTACTATTGTCTCTCTGCGGACGATGTTGGTCAGTTTGGCTACGGTGTCTTTGAGGAACTCCAGGATGGTTGGTCCTCGGATCACATGACCGAAGGCGATGTTGATCATAGTGATGATGCGGAGGAGGAAGTAAATCGCTACACTTCTGAACAATTTGACATATTTACATATGTTGAATTGGATGATGAAGACCCATTGCATATCGACTTCTACAACAAACAAGACGGTGGCGGAGACGATGATGACGACGATGACGATGACGATGATGGCGGCGGAAGCTCGTCACGACGCCGCAGCAGCTCATCAAGCTCGTCAAGCAACAACGAGGGAGAGGTCTTGGGTGAGCAAACATCCATTCTTCCGCTTGGTGCTCCTGCAACGGGCCGTGGAGGTCTCCGGATGTGTATTGAATAAACCATTAATAATAGGCACAAAAAACAGCCCTTTGGGGCTGTTTTTTGTACACAGGGGTAGGGCGCGGATGAATTGACAAAAGACACAAAAAAGGTTATTATTTGACCATCATATGAAATCTCTTGGTGAAAAAATGTGCGGAACAAAAAACGTAACGGCAGCGGGCATTTTATTGCTCGCGGCTGTTGCCGGAACTGCCGCGATTTCGTGGAAAAACGGAACTCTTCCTGCAACAAAAGATTCACTTGTGGCATCGGCGCGTAACATGCTTTCCCTTGAAGAAAAAGTGCCGCATGCCACACCGCTGTCTGAGTCAGACCCCGTGCATCTGCGCATTCCCGACATTTTCATTGATACGAATTTTGTTCCGCTCGGGTTGCAGGAAAACGGCGAGATAGAAGTTCCTGAAGGATACACGGAGGTCGGCTGGTATACATACGGTCCCACACCCGGAGAACTCGGACCCTCCGTTGTGCTCGGTCATGTGGATTCGTATCAGGGTCCCGGCGTATTTTTGTTTCTCGGGCAATTAAAGGAAGGAAGTTTGGTGTATATAGACCGAGAAGACGGCACCACGGCGACATTCCGCGTCACTGCACTTGAACGGTATAACCGCGACGAATTTCCGACGGAGAAAGTGTACGGTAATCTCGATTACGCAGGTATTCGGCTCATCACATGCTCAGGCACCTACAATCGTGACACGCTTGAGTACGACCGCGTGTTGGTGGTGTACGGCGAGCTTGTTGATGAAGCCGCGGCACAGTAAAATGTAGAACAATGCTAGAACGTATGCGAAAACACCTTACCGACTACTTCATACCGCATCACGGCAATGATCACAAACCCCACATGGTTCGTGATGCCTCTATTGTCGTGCTCCTCTTGGTGACGGTGCTTACTTTCGGATTCTCCGTTTTCCAATCGCTTTTGATCCGCACCTCAACGGAATTTACCGCGGCGGTGCTTCCTGCGGTGCTTGTTGATTTGGCAAACGACGACCGCGAAAACGCCGGTCTTTCACAACTTACCGTCAGTCCTATTCTTGAAGAAGCCGCACGCATGAAAGCAGAAGACATGGCGGAGAATGAATACTTTGCACACACCTCTCCTGCGGGGCTTAACCCGTGGTACTGGTTTTACCGCGCGGGATATGAGTTTATTCACGCGGGAGAAAATCTGGCGGTAAACTTCGTGGACTCGGAAGACGTGGAGCAGGCATGGATGGATTCACCGGGACACCGCGCAAACATTCTCAACGGTAATTTTACCGAAGTCGGCATTGCTGCCGTTCCGGGGACCTACAAAGGAAAGAAGACCATTTATGTGGTGCAGCTGTTCGGCGCGCCTTCACCGGTTGCCATTACCACACGAATCAATGCGACACCGGAACAGGAGGTGTCTGATGCGGAAGTTGCCGGAGAACAGACGGAAGTTGCGCCCGCGCCGGATATGTACCGCGAGGTGGCGCTGACACAGGAATTTGTTCCGGGTCAGCCGGCACAAGACGTCGTCGGTGCCGCGGCACAGGAAACGCAGGTAGCGGTGTCTGACGCGCCTGAAGGCGACGCGGGAGAACCTGCCTCAGCGCCTGTTGAAAAAGTGTCGCAGGCGACAGTCTGGCAGGAGATTCTGACACAGCCGCGCTCGCTGGTGCGCGTTGCGTACTTCATTATCGGTGCGCTTCTGACGCTTGTGATCCTGCTTATGATCTGGCATCAGGTGCACCGTCGGCATGCGCGTGAATTTCTGCACGGAGTCGCACTCCTGTTGCTTGTCGTGCTTTTGTCGTACCTCAACTACGTTTTACTGTCCTCGGGTGTTTTGGTTGTCTAAGAGGAGAGTCGCAGTGTGCCGTGTGCACGCAGAGTTTGGTCGGGAGCAAATACCCCAAAGGAAGCGGGGTCTTTTTTACATGCAATATAGCCGGCGATGCCGATCATCACCGCGTTGTCCGTTGAAAGTTCACGGGTGGGCAACAGCAGGTGCACGTCGGGGAACTCCGAGAGCATCGCCGTAAGCTCGTTGCGTAGATACGCATTGGCGATGACACCGCCGCCGACGATGAGCGTGCGTGCATCGGTTGCCGAGAGCGCCTTTTTTGTTTTTTCGATGAGCACCTCAATGGCTGCGTCTTCAAATTCACGCGCGACTTCTTTTTTCTGTGTTTCAGACAATGTGCCGAGTTCTTTTGCCTTGTAGAGTACCGCGGTTTTCAGTCCCGCGTATGAAAAATCATAGTCGTCGGAGTGCAGCATCGGACGGGGAAGAGAAAACGGTGCCTTTAAAGACGATGCGCGTGCCTCGGCGGCAAGGCGCGAAATCTCCGGTCCGCCGGGATACGGCAAATTCAGAAGGCGGGCCACCTTATCAAAGGCTTCACCGACCGCATCATCGCGCGTCTGACCGAGGAGCTCGTAGGAGCCCCAGTCGCGTACCAGCTGCAGTTCGGTGTGCCCTCCTGATACCAACAGGGCGACGGCGGGGAATGTCACGTCGTTGTTTTCAGTGAGTACTGAGACGATGTGCCCTTCCATATGGTTAACGGGAATCAGCGGTATCTGCCATGCAACAGAAAGCGCTTTGGCGAAGTTAAGCCCCACCCAGAGCGCAGGTTCGAGCCCCGGACCCTGCGTGACGGCGATGGCATCAAGCCCCGGGTTTTCGGGGTGTTGTACAAGATACGCGTTGAGTTCATCCAGAAGTTGTCCCTCACGTTCAAGTATTTTTTTCAGCGATTCAGTGTCCGTTTTTTGTGTGTTGCGCACGTCTGTATTTAGCTCTTTCAGTGCAATTTCAAGCATCGGCACGAGGTTGTGCTGGTGTTCGCGTTTGGCGAGGTTGGGATAGACGCCCCCGAACTCTGCGTGTTTGCTTGCTTGCGAATACAGCCCCGTGCCCAGCACGGTGCACTGAGGCGCGCGGGCATCGCCGGAACACGAAAGTACCGAGACGGCGGTTTCGTCGCAGGATGTTTCGATTGCAAGCAGTTTCATGCGGTGAGGGTGGGATTCGAACCCACGGTCCGATTTCTCGGACACCACATTTCGAGTGTGGCGCTTTCGACCACTCAGCCACCTCACCAGGCGCTGTTTGACCGCATTATTTTGCCATATTTCGGAAAAAATGCTATATTTTTGCGGTCGAAAGACGAAGAGGCCTCATCGTCTAGCCTGGTCTAGGACGTCACCCTTTCACGGTGAAAACTCGGGTTCGAATCCCGATGAGGTCACATGAAATTTGAAGGAGGTCATTCCAATGAACCACCGACTGCACAATCCGTTGAAAAACGGCGCGGCCCGCTTTATGAACACGAAGCGCTTGTGCATCGGGTGAACAGAAAAGGGATGGAAATCACCGCGGAAGAAGCGGTGAATCCCAAAGACCATGATGATGTGTACACGCGGGAAGAGCTGGAAAAGCAAGAGCAGAAACTAAGAAAGAGAGAAAAAAGTTTCAAAAAAGGCGACCCGCTGGAAAGGGAGGCAGGCTTTGCCCTTCAGGCGATGTTGTATGTGTATATCGGAAAATATGATTGGCTTTCGTGCGATGAGGTGAAGGCGTATCCGGAACTGTCGGCTCGAACAGATGATGTGTTCGGCGGGACGGATCTTGCAGTGACATTTGAGATTCTAAAAGACAAAAAATTCATACCCATGGCTGTTGATGTGGGGATGGGTATGCGGGAACTTCGTACAAAAGCACACTCCATCAAGCAAGAGATTGATGACGGTGAGCTTACTGATGTGATGTTTCACGAGACGCCGTTGATGGAACGCGGTCCGCTGAGAGGGGTGCCTCGGATGGTAATGAGTTTGGATACGAACCCCACCATCTCACTTTTTAAATTGTGGGACAACATGGATACGAACAGCCGCGAGCGTATCAAAACACATCCGCAACAGCTGGCGCTGGTTCTCCAAATTGAAGCAGAACTTGAAGCTTGCGTGAAATACGCGCAGGACAAGGGAAGGACCGAGCTTGTTCCTAAGTTTGAACAGCTGTTGTATGTTATCCGAATAATCAGGAAGGAAAAGGAACGAAAATTGGAACTTCAGGATATCAACAACACAGACACTACAGTGACCGCTATGCGCAGGGTGTTTTTTTCTCAACTTTCGAATTCTCCGTCAGAAAAAAAGCTACAAGAAAGTAAAATGGAAGAAATCCGTCGCAAAGAAATAACAAGACGACTCCGACGCTAGCTCGTCGGTGACACAGTTTCACCTCGACACTCTTTCTGTATCGTTGAGCCGTCCTTCTCGAGATAGACGGTTGTTTCTTTGGTGGTATATGAAAAATCCTCCGGATTAAGTGTAAGTGTCACAAAAAGTCCGCAACGGACATCCTCAGAAAAATATTGATCAAACACGAGGTTGCCGAGGGAATAGTAGATTTCTTTGCCGTTATATACCTCATGTGTCTGTATGACGTGCGGATGTCCGCCGACGATGAAATCCGCTCCGGCATCGATAAATTCACGCGCAACCGCCTGCTGGTACGTATTCGGCTCCGGTGTGTACTCGTACCCCCAGTGCATAAACACGACGATAAAGTCGGTGCTCGTGGCGAGGTCAGAGACAGTCTGTAAAATGTCTCCCTTTGCCGGCGGAAAAAATTCATTAAACCCAATAAATCCAATCCGTGTCCCGTGTATGTCTTCGATGTGGTACGTGTGTGAAAACGGTTCGCCGAAATATGCAATGCCGGCATCACTCAAATACTGTTTCGTTTGTGAAAGTCCGCGGTTTCCGAAATTAAACACGTGGTTATTTGCAAGGGACACGAGGCGGATGTTGCCCTCCTTCAGAGCCTCTGTTGTTTCCGGGGAAAAGGTAAAAATATAGTTGTTTTGTTCAAGCGGCTGTGTTCCCTGGCTGACCGAAGCAAATGTGGTGATTGGTCCCTCAAGGTTTGCGATGACGATGTCGTGGGAGCGCAATAGAGAGGAAATTGGCGCGAGAATGGAGTCATACCCGTGCGCGTCCGCTTTTTGGCGTATGTACCGGTCAAACATTACGTCTCCTCCAAACCCAAGCGTAATCGGTTCTCGTGCTCCGGAGAGTGCGCCGATTGCACCGCGCAAAGAAAGCGGTGCGCCCGCAAAACGCGGAAGCGTAAGTGCCCCTGCGATAACAGCAAGGCCGGCAACAAAAAACAACCCCTTTTTCATAAGGTTATGCGCGCAAGCGCGTGCGACAAGGTCATCACATTACTCAACTTTATAAACAACAGCGCCCTCATGGGCCTTGTGAGAAAGCTTCATCGCTGCATCGTCTCCCTTTTTTGCCTTCTCGACGTCCTCATGTTCGATTTGAAGGGAAGACACAGTTTCTTCAAACTCTTCTTCGCCGCGCTTTATTTTGATGCGATCACCCTTGGCAAGCGCGCTTTTGAGCTTAATAACTGCGACACCGATCTTGTCGAACCAGTGTGTGATGACTCCGATTTCTTTTTCCGCCATAGTGCTATTGAAAAAGCGTGCTAATAATTCGACCTTTATGACTCCTGCGATAGTGTTGTTATAGCACAAAAGTAGGGGATTGAGAAAAGGTTGATTGTATTCTACAATGGCGCGGTATCGGGCGATTAGCTCAGCTGGTTAGAGCGTCACATTGACATTGTGAAGGTCACAGGTTCGAGTCCTGTATCGCCCACACATACAAAAATAGCACCACCCGCGTGGTGTCGTTTTTGTATGCTGGTGTGTTAGACGATACAGGACTCGAATGACGGAGCGATGTTTTGAAAGCTTTCAAAACCGCGAGTCAGTGCCCAGACAACTTTTTGCGACGGCAAAAAGTTAGTCGAGGGAGAGTCCTGTATCGCCCACAAAGCACTTTTTTGTTGATGATTAAGCCCGTACGATTTTTAGGAATTGCTGGCATGCACTCTCTAGTCCGGACGGACCGTCTTTGTTGATGACCACGTGGTCACAAATCTCAGCCCCCTCCCTCATTTCTTCCTGTGCATACGAGAGCCGGCGACTGATAGCGTCAGGAGAATCTTTTCCGCGCGCGGCAAGCCGCCGCCGGAGCGCGTCGAGATTCGGAGGCTGCAGAAAGACGGTGGATGCGTCAGGTCGCCTTTGCCGCATATTTTTTACACCTTGCGTTTCAACCACAAGCACTACACAGGCAGCCTTCTCGGACTCCGCACGTGATGTCCCATAGTACACCCCGCTGCCCGGAGGATACTCCGCGTGCTCCAGTAGCGCACCGTTGTCTATCATATGCTCAAAGGTTTCCTTGGAAACAAAATGGTAGTGCACGCCGTTTTTCTCCTCGGTACGCGGTGGGCGCGTCGTGTGGGTCACGGCGACACATATGTCAGGGTTCTCCGCAGCCAGTTTCTGCACAAGAGTTGTTTTACCGACTCCGGAAGGACCACAAAGGATGCACAACCGATTTAATTTTGCAGGCATTAAATCTACTTTCCTGTTTTTATAAACAAATACAAATCCTCCAGTGCGCGTACGGCATCGCCGGCGGCGATGTTGTTTTGGTGATAGCGAACGTTGGTGCAGTCGCCGGCGGCCCATATACCAAGGACACTTGTGCGCTGTGTCCACGGTTCGATCTCAATTCGTCCGTATTCATCCATTTTCAGCAGTTCTTTTGCAAAGTCGGTGTTCGGCATCATGCCGATTTCAACAAAAATAGCAGTTACGGGGAGCGTGTGCTCGCCGTCGGAGTCTGTATAGGTGAGTCCAGAAACAAAAGTATCACCGGTGACAGACATTATCTGCGCATTTTTTACCACTTTCATGTTCGGGTGCTCAAGTACCTTTGCGACGGTTATCTCGTCGGCCTTGAATGAGCCGCTGCGGTTGATGAGTGTGACGCTCTTGCAGTAAGCAAGGAGCTGTGCCGCGCTTTCAAACGCTGCATTACCCCCGCCGATGACCGCGACATCCTGTCCAGCAAACAGCGGCCCGTCACAGGACGCGCAGTATGATATTCCTTTGTTTTCAAACTCGGCTGCTCCGGGGACATCCAGTTTTTTCCGTGAGGAACCGCTGGTAATCAAAACAGAGCGTGTTTCATAAATGTCCGTGTTGGTTGTGACAGAAAATCCCTCGGGAGTTTTTTTGATGTCGGTAACATATTGACCCTTTTTGACGGTGACGAATGAATCAGCGTACTTCTCGACATGTGACTCAAATGAGCGCGCCAAATCGTTGCCTGAGATAGACGGGGTGCCGATCCAGTTTTGAATGTCGGGGGAGACAATACTCTGTCCACCGAACTCCTTTGCAATAAGGAGGGTTTTCAGCTGTTTACGGGCCGCATAGACGGCAGCTGCGGAGCCTCCGGGTCCTGCGCCGATGATGGTAAGGTCGTACATAAGAATCAGTATACCAGAGGACGCAACAGGAACGAAAAAACCCGCTTTCTGCGGGTTTTTTGTTTTTCTGTGATTACTTCTTTCTTCGGAGAAATGCAGGAATTGCTCCCCATTCATCATCATCCTCTTCCTCAGCTTTCGGTTTCAATTCTACTTTTTCGGGAGCCGGTTTTTCAAGCACAACATCTTCCTTCTTTTCTTCCTTTTTCTCGTCTTTTTTTATTTCGCTCGCGGATGTTTTAGTGAACGAATTAAAGATACCCGCCTCCTCTTTTTCTTTTCGAACAGCAGCACCGAAGAGAGACGGTGCAACGGCGTTGCCTTCAGGGAACCCGGATGCGATGACGGTCACTTTGATTTCGTTTTTCTTCAGGCGGTCATCTTTAACGGCACCGAAGATAATGCGCGCCTCCTTGTCGACGTTTTCGGTAATGATTTTTGCCGCATCCTGGATTTCCATCATGGTGAGATCCTCACTGCCGGCAATTGCAAACAAAACACCTTTCGCACCCGTGACAGAAACATCCAAAAGCGGGGAGTTGATAGCCTGCTGTGCCGCTTCAACCGCGCGCCGCTCACCGCCGGCGATACCAATACCCATGAGGGCTGAACCGGTGTTTTGCAGTACGGCGCGGATGTCGGCAAAGTCGAGGTTGATGATACCGGGGATGGTGATGAGGTCGGCAATGCCTTCGACGGCCTGGCGCAGCACCTCGTCGCACATGGAGAACGCGTTTTTCAGTGTTGTTTCTTTCTGAATAACGTTAAATAGGCGGTCGTTGGGGATGACAATAAGCGAATCAACCTCCTTTTTCAGCTCATCAATACCCTGTTGGGCAATCCTCTGGCGCTGGAGTCCTTCAAATGAAAATGGGCGGGTAACGACACCGATAACCAAGGCGCCGAGCTCCCGGGCGACTTGGGCCACAATGGAGGATGCTCCCGTGCCGGTTCCGCCTCCCATACCGCAGGCGATGAACACCATATCCGCTCCCTTGATGGCCTCCTGCATTTCTTCCCGCGTTTCCTCCGCGGCACGTCGTCCGACGGTGGGATCCATACCGGCACCGAGACCTTTGGTGAGGTTTTTACCGATGTGAATTTTTTTCTTTGCAACCGAGTGATGCAAATCCTGCGCGTCGGTGTTGATGGAGATGAACTCAACACCTCGGACCTTCTCGTTAATCATGTGATTAACCGCATTCAGTCCTGAACCGCCGATACCGATGACTTTAATTCGAGCAAATGATTCTACTTCCGGTTCTATTTTGGTTGCCATACAGACTAGGGAGGCCCGCATTCCTGCAAGCCGCGTATAATTACCCCGTAATACAGTCATCCTATCAGATACGGGCGTATGGTGCCAGAGCTATAAAACCGGCCGTATAAATTGACCGATTTGTAAAAACATTATCTAATCAGCGCTGTCTAGGGGAGCAATTTTCTAAAGAAGTTTCCCAAAGCGCTACCGGCGCCTCGTAGTGATTTCAAACCGCCTCCGGAGAGGTCCGAGAGTGCAGCACCTGCACTGACGTCGGGAGAAAGTCCTAAGATAGAAAGTCCGTACGCCACCGCCCATGACGGGTCATATGCCTGTCCGTGCGCCGCCGAGTTCACTTCAATGATACCTACACGTGACGGAAGTGAGAGAGCGCTCTTGGCGAGCTCCTGCGCGTTTTGCGTTTGCGCGCCGCCGCCGGTAATGACCACACCCGCGGGCAGCAACTCGTTTTTGCCGATTTTTTTGAGATGTGTTTCTACGAGGTCAAAGATGTCACGCAGACGCGCGTTGACGATTTCATCCATCTTTTTTTTCGTGACGGCCGTATCGCGCACATCGCCGAGCACTTTCATTTTTTCCGCATCTTCAAGCGATACGCGCAGCCCGAGCGCCAGATCTTTGGTGATATCGTGCGCACCGCGCGGAAACACTTTCAGCGATATCGGTACGTCGTTTTCATACACAATGAGCGAAATGGTTTCGGCGCCGATGTCGACGAGCACACATCCGGCGATACGTTGTGTTTTTGAAAGCACGGCGACAGCCGATGCAATCGGTGCGGCGACGATTTCCCGAACCTCAACGTTTGCGCTTTCAACCGCATCAATAAGATCGGCGAGATGCTGTTCAAGTGCAGTGATGAAAATAGTTTTTACCTCAAGTTTGAGCCCTTTCATTCCTAAGACGCGTCCGAGCACCTCCTTGCCGTCGAGTTTGTACGAGAGCGGAATCGTGTGTATGGTTTTGCGGTTGAGTTTTGCGGATTCAGGGAGCGCTTCTTCAGATGCTTTTATGGCGCGGGAGACGTCCAATTCGGTAATCTCCTGGTCGGCGCGTGAAATCATTGACACCCCCGTAGTTACAAATCCTTCCAGACCGGTGCCGCCGACGGCAAGCATTACGCTCTGGACAGGCGTTCGGGCGCTTTTTTGCGCCTGCAAAATAGCGCGCTGTACGTTTCTGGTGACGTTTGCGTTGTCGACGATGTAACCGTGCCGGAGACCGCTTGATTCGGAGTCGCCGATGCCGATAATGCGTCGAACAGGGCCGCGTTCTCCGCGTGCATATTCGGACACCACCGCCCGCACTGTCGTGGTGCCGACATCAAGACCTGTTGAAACAATTCTGCTCATGTATGCGTACAGTATAACAAAAAAGCCCCAAGATACGGGGTTTACGGTGGATTACCTCCTGTGGAAAAAATTAACCACGGCGCTTTTTGTAGAACTGTTTCATAAGTTGCTGTTCGAGGCGCTCCATGCGCGTTCCATGATCAAGACCTTTCAGGTGCAGCAGGCCGTGTATGAAGAGGAAATAGACGTGGCGGTGCGCGGAAGTGCCGAATGACGGCGCTTCACGGCAACACAGCGGAAGATCAATATACAGTTCACCGTTTTTTTTCGAGAGCGGGAAGGAAAGCACATTTGTCGGTTTGTCCTTTTTCCGATGTGTGCGATTGAGACGGCGTGCGCGCGCATCTCCCACGAAGACAACAGAGAGGTCATATGACGCTCCGAGCACGGCGTGCGCGATTCGTTTCAAAAGACGACCCTCTTTCGGAAGGGAAAGAGGGGCCGTGCGGGAAAGTGTCGAGGAAAACGAAACGGTCATGGCTTACGCGCGGTCGAGGTGTCCGAGCTTGAAAAGCTTGGCGCGGACGGTCTTTTTTTCAATTGCCCGCAGACGGTTTTTCTTTACCACGTAGGTGGACAGGTCGCGTTTGTGGTACCGCAGTGAGCGGACTTTGCGCAAACCGCCCCATTCGTTTACCTTCTGCCGGAAACGGCGAAGGATACTCATGTTGTTTTCGCGGTCGGATTTGGTTATGTGTACGTTTGCCATACGAGCCGACATAGTACCACGGCCTGAAAACACCTGCAAGATTTAAACCCGCCGCGAGCGGTCCTTGAGATACTCAGAAAGACGTGAAAGGGGAATGGAATCCTGCTGGTTGGTGGCGATGTGGCGCACGAGCGCGGTGTCGTCAAACACCTCTTTCTGACCGATAATGACGATAAACGGCGCTCCGGTAAGCCGTGCACGGTTCATCTGTTCGGCGACATTATTCTGGTGAAGTGTGGTCCGTATTTTTATGTGCGCCTTGCGGAGGCTCTCTCCGATACGAAGCGCGCGGATTTTTGCCTGCAGGCCGACCTGCACGACGTATACGGACGGGTTGGAGGAACGTTTCAGTTCAACAAAGCGTTCCTTCAAAGAACGCGTCGGAAGCGAAAGGGTCGCCTGTAGTGCGGGGATTCCTTTTTTCAGACCGATTTTTCGTGCGAGATGATCATAACGTTCCCCGTATGCAAGCGGTTCAGGAAGCACCCCCTCTTCGGCAACCGGTGCAAAAGAAAAAACAGTTCGCGACGTATAGTGTTCGGGACCGACCAAAAACGGGTCGACACTGTAGGCAATATCAAGCGATTCAAGATATTCCAACACTTCCTTAAAATGTTCACGACTTTGTTCCGACAGATAGTTAAGCGACTGCGGAGCCTCGCTTCTCAAGGAGAGACAACGGTGATGGTTGCAGCGCAGGGGAGCAAACACGCTTTCTTTGAACGCTTCGCGGCACGATGTTTCCAAGTCGCTGAGGCGCGGACGGTAATATGCGGTGATCGCTTGCGCGTATGCGGCGACTGATTCGCGTCCGCCGACGGAATTAACGGTTGCTACGATGTCACGGTATCCATACTCGCGCAAAATTGCCTGAATAGTCTGGAAGAGCAGTCCTTCCGCTGAGCTCTCACGGTCACCGATAACTTCGAGGCGCAGTTCAAGATTTTTTTTGTACGGCGCTTTGCGCGTGTGTGCGGCGAGCACAACGTTTCCCTGATGCACATCGTTGGTGACGAACGTGCGGAGCGCGGCGACATGGTGTGCGGGGCATCCGTGTTTTTCTTCGCATGCACGGTCTTCTTTGCAGACCGACAGCGGGCGGAAGAGCGAAAATCCGTAGTAGTCGGCGATTTCAACCGCCTTTTTCAGGTCGCCTTTGTATCCGTATGACGCGTCTTCGCCGGAAGGAGTGTGTCTTTTTTTTGTCTGAGCGGTGTGGATGGTCATAGGTGTTCGGTTGTGTGTTCGTTACTGTGCGAGCGAGTTCTCTGTTTCGGGTTCGTAGCGGTGAACGCCGGGGAATAATGCAATCTTGGTGACCGGCAGTAGGCGTACGAATGCACGCCCGATGATAAGGTCGCGCGGTAGCGGTCCCCAGATGCGCGAGTCGGAGCTTGCGGTGCGGTTGTCACCCATTACAAAATATTCATCGTCTGCGAGTGTGACGTCGGTGCGGCTCAATGTGAGGTGCGACAGGTATGTTTCATCAAGGGTGATACCGTCGGGTGAAGTTTCGTTTTTGATTTGGACACTGTTGCCCGAGATAGAAACGGTTTCGCCGGGGAGACCGATGATGCGTTTGATGAAATACTTCGACGGATCGTTCGGGTACTTAAAAATAACCACATCGCCGCGCACCGGTTCTTCAAAACGGTATGAAATCTCGTCTACAATAAGGTATTCTCCGTTTTTAAACGTCGGATCCATAGATGAGCCGGACACGATGAACGGTTGTGCGATAAACACGCGGATAGGGAGCACGACAAACACGGCGATAAGAACGAATCGAATGAGTTCCGAGAGGAAGACACTCGAACCTCGCGGTGGCGATACGTGAGATGGCGTCGCTGTGAGTTGTTCGTGCGATTCCATTTTCGTTTGTGCTCATTGTAGTCGCGCGCAACCCTTGACGCAAGATTTTTTATCGTGTTGCAACTGTGTTTTTGTTTTTTGTTGACGCAACACACATGCGCACACTACAATGGTATGCGTATGAACTATCTTATCGTCGGTTTGGGAAATCCCGGAGAGAAATACGAAGACACGCGTCACAACACAGGACGTATGTTCGTTGATTTTTTGCACGGAAAGGAGGATTTTTCCGAATGGGAATTTGAAAAAAAAGCCGTCGCGCAGTTTGCAAAAGGAAAAATAGGGAAGAAGGCGGCGTTTCTGACACAACCGGACACGTTTATGAACAAATCAGGCAGTGCGGTTGCCTATCTCTCAAAAACCAAGAAAATTAAGCCGGAATACGTCATTGTCGCATATGACGACATTGATTTACCGCTCGGCGGACTGAAAGTTTCCTTTGACCGCGGTTCCGGCGGACACCGCGGCCTCGATTCCGTCATCAAGCAGCTCAAGACGCGCGCGTTTGTGCGTTTTCGGTTTGGTATTGCGCCGCACACGCCGTCGGGAAAAATAAAAAAACCGTCAGGAGAAGACAAGGTGCTGCACTTTCTTCTCGGAAAATATAAAGCAAATGATATGACGGCGTTGAAAAAAGTGTTTAAGAAAGCACACGAGGCGCTGGAGGTGCTCATAACCGAAGGAAAAGAAAAAGCGATGTCACAGTTCAACTAAAAATAAAAACACCGCGCCCGGTTTCGGGCGCGGTGTTTTTATATGCGGAATTATTTTTTGTCCACGACGTAGGAGAGCGTCATGCGCTGTTCTTTCGGATCGAACAGATTAATCTTGAACGCGTATGATTTACCGAGTTCAAGCGTTTCGCGCAGTTTTTCAAGCGACTCAAACTCAGATACGTGTACGAGTCCGGCCACACCCTCTTCAACGGAGGCAAGCGCGCCGTGCTTGTTGTACTTGATGATGACCGCCTGTACGACGTCGTCTTTGCTGTACTTCTTTCCGGCGTTCACCCACGGGTTCTCCTTGAGCGCCTTGATAGAGAGTGAGATTTTTCCGTCTTTTATCTCGATGATTTTTGCGCGCACCCGCTCACCGACGGAGAACATCTTGCGCGGATCCTCAACAAGTCCCCAATCAAGCTCGGAGATGTGTGCGAGACCTTCCAGTCCCTCCTCAACTTTCATAAACACGCCGAAATCAACAATGCCGGTCACTTCTCCTTCAACCTCGTCGCCGACATGATACTTCTCGATGAGCACCTCTTTCTCTTTCTCCCCGATACCTTTCTCGGAGAAGATAAGTTTCCCTTCCTTCGGATCGGCGGTAATGATGACGACGGTGACGAGTTCTCCGACAAGCTTCAGAAGCTCCTCGAAAATTCGCTCTTTGTCACCGCCCTCAACGCGCGGATAGTGTTCCGCGCCCAACTGTGACGCCGGAAGAAATCCTCCGATGCCCTGCCATTCAATAATAAGACCGCCCTTGTTTGCTTCTTTGACGGGAAGAACAAATGTTTTCTTTTCTTTTACCGCCTTTTCCGCGTCGCTCCAGATGATTGCCTGGCGCGCCTCGCGTAATGAGAGTTCATAGTAACCGTCTTCGTTGTTTGTCTCGACGATGGTACCAGAAACCTCGTCCCCGACGGCGATGTTTTTGATGATATCCCGCGCGTTGTTGTACTCGCGTCCGTAAATAATACCCGAACCGAACGGCGGGATATCAACGATGACCGATGATTTGTGAAGCGCAATCACGCGTCCTTCCACGATGTCGCCTGCAACCGGCGGCGTCTTGCTCTGTGAGAGCATCTGTCCCATCGGGCTGAGGTCGGCTTCAGGAGCCGTTTTTGTTTCCTCAGACGTTGCTTTCTTAATTTTTAATTCCATTGTGATACGTAAAAAAGGGCAAAAACCCCTGTGATGACCCGTCATGCGACGGCATCTATTGGTTTTGTTAGTCTACTAATAGTGCCTTACCCCTTTGTGTAAGGCGAAGGCAGTGTACCACAATATTTTACGTTCCGGCAACTTATCCGAATGTAAACGTAAATGCCCGTAACCCGCTCTCGGGCACGGAGATTTCAATGGTGTGTTCGCCGGGAGTATCGTTGCGGATGAGCTCATACAGCGTTGCGTCGTTGATGGTGACGTCACGAACCTTCTTTCCGTCTTGGGATATCGACACAACCACCGGTTCTTCAGAAGAAGCGACGAAATTGACGATTTTTGCGCGGTACCGAAGCACGATAGTCGCGTTCCCGGTGTTTTCCGCATACTCGTCTCGTATATTCCATGTGCCGCCAAGGTATGTGGTGTCGCTTGAAAGTGTTTGAGGGACCTCCACTGTTTGTGTTCCGATCTTTCCTTGAATAATATTTCCGAGAGACACGTTTCTGGCGGCACCAAAATATGTTTCCGGTGTTTGGTTTCCGGACGTGGTGTCGGCAAATACGGAGGTGCTCACAAGCTGTGAAGGAAGGTCTGCGTCGACATGACGCCGCACAGCACGTTCGAGGAGCACCTCTCTGATTTTTTGTTCGGTGTCGACGTATCCTCCTTCTCCAATATGGTCATACACGATGAATCCGTCGATATCAATGAGATATTTACGCGGCCAGTAACGGTTGTTGTATGAACGCCACGTCGAGAAATCATTATCGAGCACAACGGGATGATGGACGCCGAATTTGGTAACGGCAGCCTGCACGTTTTTTAACTCTTTTTCAAAGTCAAATTCAGGCGTGTGGATGCCGATAATGGTCAGTCCTTTATCCCCGTAGGCATCGTGCCACGCGTTGAGGTAGGGGAGTGTGCGTTGGCAGTTGATGCACGAGTATGTCCAGAAATCAATGAGCACAACGTTGCCCTTTTCGAGTTCCCCTTGTACGGTGATGTTATCAACGTTGATAAAATTATTTGGAGACGAGATTTCTTTTCCACGTTCGAATGTTTCCGCTTTTTGTGCGGGTGTTAGAAATGTGGGCGTTGACGCGGCCGGTTGCTGTGTCGAGGGTGTTTCTTCCGAAGATTCCGCCGGCAATGATGTCTCCGGGGCTGTTGTGGTGGGCGCTTCAAGGATGATGTCGGTGTTCGTAACAACTGTCGTCGGCCGCACCTTTCCGCTTTCAAGCGTGATGATACTTACCACAATGAGAACAAGTACGGTAATGAGGCCGAGTGTTTTGTGGGACATATTATTGCAGCAGTATACGGTTAAGGAGTTCGAAGTTTGCAATTGTCGATAAACGTTCCGTAAAGATGAGTATGCCGAGCGCGATGAGAATGACGCCAAATATAGCATTTACCCACTTCAGCTTTGCGGCGTTCCGCTGTACGAACGCGTCGGCGCGCGATGCAAAAAAACCGACGACAAGAAAGGGAATACCGAGACCAAGCGAGTACGACAGTAAAAGAAAAAATGCGGAGCTCGGTTGCGTTGCCGCAAGGGCAAGAATTGCACCAAGGGCGGCACCGACACACGGGGTCCATCCGGCGGCGAATGCGGCACCGAACAGGAGGGATGAAAGAAACCGTGAATCGAACCGTTTTTTCATCGAGAACGAGTGCGGACGTTCAAGATACGGGATGCGGATAAGTCCGGTGAGGTACAAACCGAAAAAAATGATAATTACTCCGCCGATTCTCGAGAGCCATGTTTGAAACCCATACGCGACACCTTCAAGTACGGTGTTAAGGAGTACGCCCAAAGCTGCAAAGACAAGAGAAAATCCGAGAACAAAGAAGAGAGCGTTGAGGAACGTCTTTCCACGCTCCGAGCGCTCTTCGCCGGGAGTAAGGGATGCACCGGACAGGTACGCAAGGAATCCGGGAATAATCGGAAGCACGCAGGGAGAGAGAAACGAGACAAGTCCGGCAATGAAAGCTACGGTGATTGATAGTGAGGACATGGGGAATAGTGTAGCACAGGGGCTTTATTTTTAAACCGAAAAAACTTATACTGACCCGCAGTTGTACATTGCAGATGCATATTCCGGTGTAGCTCAATGGTAGAGCAGCGCCCTGTTAAGGCGTTGGTTGTAGGTTCGAATCCTACCACCGGAGCAACCTTTTTATGGACACAAAAAGAATTCTCCTTTCCGTTCTCGAAATAGTGCTCGGGACGCTCATGTTTGTCTACGGTGGATATGACGACAGCCCCGGAGGACAACTCCTCGGACTTGCGGCGGTTATGTTCGGTGTGGCAGGTCTGATAAAAAATTGGCGAAACCACATATCTCTTACGCATTAACAAAAACAGCCCCGAAGGGCTGTTTTGCGGTTTACTGGTATCTATTAATGTTCGCGGTTGTGACCCCGGTTGGAGTGCCCGTTACGATGATTTTCGTTTTCATGTCTTTCTTCATTCTTTTCGTCGGCGTGTTCGTTTCTTTCAACGTAGCTGACACACTGTCCCTGGTTTTTGAATGTCGGGTCAGTAAATGTCATCCAACCGCCCTTCTTACACTGGTTTTTGTCAGTCGGCCCAGTTGTAGGCGGGGGAGGAGTAACCACCTCGTCCGTAGTGAAACTTAATATCTCACCCGGGTACCATGTACCGTCAACGAAGCTCCAAGCCGCGAAGTAATACGTGGTGTCCGGTGTTACCGCAGGCATACCCGTTGCTGACGACAATGCGGCAGAAAACGAGGTGTTCGCGGCGACGGGTCCGAGGTCAACCGTTGAGTAGACACCGGCCGGAATGACCGGACTTGTAGTGGCAAACGGCGCAAGCGAAACCCAGAATGAGTGTCCGTCTGCTGCCTCATCACCGTTGGTGCCGTTCAGCACAGCGTCAGTTGATGTGATACCTGTTGCTGCGTTTGTTGTTACGTAGGTCACGGCAACCGGCGGGTAGATGGTTGTCGGATCACCTGTGAGGTTTGTGTTTTCTGCCGTTACTACTTTACCGTTTGCAAGCGTAACCGTCGCCACCACGCGTGTTGCGGGGACGCTCTGACCATACTGCGATTCACGAACGTTTACCCAATAACCGTCAGTTGCGTAGTCGAAGGTTCCGGATACGTCAAACGGAGAAGAGAATTGTGTGCCGGTAATGTCGGCGTTGAATTTCGGAAGGATTGCTGTGTTTGTCTGCAGCAAGTCGGATTCCGAGGGTCCTGAATATAATTTCACGACCACGGAGGTTGCTCCTGCAAGTGTCGCATCGGTGAGACCAAATCCTGCGGTGTAACCCGCAAGCTGTCCGAGACCGGTGTCATAGTCCACGACACCGAAGTCTTCCGCCGATAACTCACCGCCGAGTGCAACGCCGCTTGTTGACTCCCATGTGCCTGAGCGATCGCCTCCCTGATAGTTGTCAGACCAGGTGCCGCTCATGGTGCCGTCTCCGGCGATTGTTCCGACGACGTGCAGTACCGTTTGCGGTACGACCGCATCGGGTGTTGCTGTGTAGTTTGCCAGGAAGTCGATTGTGTCTCCGGTTACAGAACCGGAGGTAATCACCCATGTGTATACGTTGGCTCCGGCAGGGGAACCGCCGTTACCGGTGAGGTTGTCGGAGGCGTCCTGCGTTAAGGACATGTCGTGGGGATAGCCGGTACCCAGATAGTCCATATTGATGACATAGTTGCCAGTCACATCCCATGTGGTTGCCGCCTGTGCGGGCAGAGCAAGACCGAAGGGAAGTACGAGCAACGTGGTCATCATTATTTTTGTAAGAGTTTTATTCATGCGTTAATGTAATTATTTTTAATTTTATAAAGCGCCTTTAGTTGGTAAGGCATGGTTACTAGTGCTAATAAGTATCGACGTGCAGTGTGAAGACGCCGAAACGAACGGTGTGTGACACACGCGTTCGTTATGACACACATTACAGAAGGGGGTATGATTTTTCCGTGAAAACAACGTCTCGTTATTTTCTGCACGTCCGGCACCGGCAACCGTGCGGTTTGATGTACTCGTTGAAATATTCCTCCTCGTAGTCGTACGCAAGTTCCTCTCCCGCGGCGATTTTTCTTTTTGCAAACACAAGAATGCGCCCGCGGCGGATATCAATCTCGCAGTTCGGCGTGCAGGAGTGGTTGATGTACCGTGCGATGTTGGCGCGTGAGCGTCCGTCTATAAAACGCCGCGCACTTGTTTCAAACAGATATTTACCGCCGCGCGTGTCCGCCTCCAACCGGGTGAGTATCTCTCCTGTGTATTCAATAATAAAACCGCCTTTTTCAATGGGTTTTTCGGTAAACAAACCGAGTCCCGTCGCTGATCTCTTCACGCGCAGGGAACGGTCAACGTGTCTGTATTTTTTCGGCACCATGACCGTTCAGTATGCCAGAACACGTTTAAAAATAAAGGGAAAAAAGTACACGGTCGTTTTTTCCACCAGTTATCACCGTTTTTATCCACAAAGGGTCTTTTTTTGATTGACAAAAAAGTGTGAGCGGGGAAAATGAGTATAGGTTTCGGAGTCGGACAGGCCGGATCGTAAGTGAAGGCCACGCACGTGAAGCTTCGGCTAATAGAGTGCTACGACTGTGTGACCTACTCAAAAATTCCTACGCAAGTAGGGATTTTTGATTTGTGGAGGAAAAATTTATTTCAGTACATCCCACATCTCGGGATCTTCGTTGCCGTCGATTTTGAATATTGCCACACCTAATAGGTCATACTCACGCGCCAACTCAACTTTTTGCCGGATGGCTTCGGCGTCGCTCCATGTCGCATAGTAGAACACTGTCGGAAGTTTTGTGGTGGCGGTGTACGAGAAACTCTGTGCGGCGGCACGCATTGCGTCCGACGTGTTTTTCGGAATAGACACACCTGAAGTGAACTGAATGGCGTTTTCCACTGCGGGGAAGGAAAAGTGAAGTTCGCCCGCATCACTGCGCTCGGGCGTCAGGCGATATTTTTTTGCCGTTTTTTTGCCGTACGACGGATTGAATGCCCCGGTCTTACCGTATTCCTGATACGCGTCCGAATACACCACGACCTCATATTCATGTCCGTAGGTGGGAATACCGAGTGAGATTTTTTCTTTCGGAATGGTTTTGAGCGTCAGTTCAATCACTTTGCGTACCCATGCGGGGTCGGACACAGGAATGTACGGCTCGCCTTTGTGCGCGTCATTGAGTTTGATGTCGGCGCGCTGCTGGTCGTACGTCATGAGGTTCACGCGGTCGCAGTATTTTGCGATTGCCTTAAAGTCGTTGGCGAATTGTATGTCCGTGGGGAGCGTGCGGTAGAGAGAATCCGCCGGTGTGCGCGCTTCAATGGTACATGAGAGCACTTTCTTTTTTCCGAGCTCTTTTTTGAGTTCTTTCAGAAAGAGCGCAAACGCATCGTGCGTCTCGGCACTTTTTCCTTCGTAGTCGATGTCCACGCCGTCGTACTTTCCTTTTTTCACCATTGAGACGATTTCATCAATGTGATCCTCACGTTTTTCTTTGTCGCTGAGAATCCCGTGGATGAGCCACGTGTTGCTCGACATAACCGTCGGAATTATGAGCACGTCTTTCTTTTTTGCGGCGGTGAACAATTTTTTCCACGTGCTCTTTTTTATTTTTCCTAAATCAGAGAGCGTGCCGTCACTTTTTATCGAGTAGTTAAAAGGAAAAATTACGGAGAACTCCTCCAGATGTTTTCGCGCATCTTTCGTGCCCGCGCTTGCGGCCCAGTAGGGAATCCATCCCGACACTTCAAGTGAAGATGCGTCGGCACGCGCTAAGGCGGGGTAGGCGCCGAGAGCAAGTACTACCGCACATACAAGCAGTATGGTGTTTTGGACAATATTTTTCATATATATAGTATACCGTGCCGGACACAAAACGTTTCAAGTTATCCCACGCTCTACTCGTACTCTTTTTCATACGTTTTACACTGTAAAGTGTATAAAAAGGTTTATTAGTTTTTCATTAATATAACCGTATGAATCAAAAAACATATTTATCCGCGACAAGTGCAATTTTTCTTATCATCGCCCTATTACATCTATGGCGCGTACTCTCCGGAGAACTGGCGTATGTCGCGGGGTGGGTGGTGCCTATGGGGGTCAGCTGGATTGCGGTTGCCGTTGCCGGATATATGGCGTACTGGGGCTTTAAGCTCTCAAAATAACACAAACATATTGACAGAATGACTATTCTGTGATATCGTAAAAAAAGGAGTGAGACTGCGCAATTCCGTGCGGTTTCAAGTGGAGGAGAAACATGGGAATCTTCGAGATGAAGGGTCGCCGCGCCCGCCGCCGTCAGCTCTGGTGGAAGAAGGAGCGCCGCTCGCACCGGGTCGACAGCTACACGGAGATGGAGCTCGGCGAGCTCAAGCGTATGGCGCGCCGCGGCTCGGGCGTCAAGCACGCCCCGACGGGTCGCAAGCCGGCCCGCCTCAAGGTCTTCTGCGGGAAGCTGTTCATCCAGCCCCGCCAGAAGGCGGCCATGTTCCTCCTGCCGGTCCAGTCCTTCTAGGACAGAATCGGCAGAAGAAGTCAGCAGGGCACCTCGTCGCCGTACGGGGTGCCTTTTCGTTTTTTCGTATATTAAAAGGTGATACAATCAGCAGACGTTATTTTTGTATTCATGGAGCCGACCCCAAAAACAGTAAACGCGCTTTTGATACTCGCAGGAGTGCTCGTTGTGGCGCTCGGATACGGCGGATATCGTTTTTACGTACTCAACGGACTGTATGTGGCGGCATCAAGCTCCGTGCAGGCGCTTCAGAGCGAGCTTGCGAAGGCGGAGGAAGAAAAAGCGGATTTGCGCGACGAAGTGAATCTGCAGGAATCACGCGTAAGAAATCTTGAGGACCAGGTGGAAGAGCTCTCCGGCACGGTCGGGGAATTTGAAAAACTGAGCAAGCTGGATCCTCAGCTACTGCAGAAATACTCCAAAGTGTATTTTTTGAATGAAAACTACGAACCACCGAGGTTGGTAAACATCGACAAGGATTATCTCTATGATGAAAGTGTCACACAGCAGATTCACCGAAGTGTCAGATCGTTTCTGGAAGATATTATTGAAGATGCGAAAGACGACGATGTTGAGTTGTTTGTCCGCTCCGCGTACCGTTCATTCGGCACACAGGCGGCACTGAAGACGGGGTATACTGTGAGCTACGGCACCGGAGCGAATGCGTTCTCAGCCGACCAGGGCTATTCGGAACACCAACTGGGAACCACGGTTGATTTTACGACGACGGGATTAAACGGCGGTCTGGACGGATTCGGCAATACGGAAGCGTATAAGTGGCTGCAAGACAACGCATACAAATACGGATTTATTCTTTCATACCCGCCGGGCAACACCTACTACCAGTTTGAACCGTGGCACTGGCGGTTTGTGGGCAGGGATTTGGCGCGCGTACTCCATCGAAAGAAAATGAATTTTTACGACATGGACCAGCGGGATATTGATAAGTATCTCCTCAATATTTTTGATTAGACGGACTTATTTGTTCGGCTGCGGTAGCGGGTGTGTTATTGCTCTATGGAACACAAATATGAAGTAGCTGTGTTCGGCGGGGGATGCTTCTGGTGTACGGAGGCGGTTTTCAAAGAGCTTCGCGGCGTTGTTTCAGTTGTGCCCGGATATACCGGTGGAACAACTGAGCACCCAACATATGAAGAGGTGTGCTCGGGAACAACCGGTCATGCGGAGGCGGCGCGGATTGAATATGACCCCGGTGTGATTACCTTCCATGATTTGCTGACGGTGTTTTTTGCGACGCATGACCCGACAACACCCAATCGGCAGGGCAACGATGTCGGCACGCAGTACCGTTCGGCGATTTTTTACACAACACCGCAACAAAAAGAAGAGGCGGAACGGTATGTCGGTGAACTTGAAAAACAGAGCACACTCGGCGGTCATGTGGTGACGGAAATTACACCGCTTACACAATGGTATGAAGCGGAAGCAGACCATAAAGAGTATTTTGCCCGTCACCCGGAAAAGGCGTACTGTCAAATTGTCATAAACCCGAAGCTGGAAAAGGTACAAAAAAAGTTTGCGGATTTGTTGAAGGAGCGTACAGACTGATTTGCTATACTGAAGTTCTATGAAATACCTATCTACCGTTATTATTATCGCGGCGTTAATCGGCACCGCACTGCTTCTGCAAAAACTCTCAACGCAGCAGCAGGAAGTAACTGAAACAGTTATGCGTATCACCAGTTCTGCGTTTGAAGACGGCGCGTTGATTCCGAGTCTCTATACATGCGACGGCAACCGGACACTGTCTCCCGCGCTTTCATTTACTGATGTTCCCGAGGATACGGTATCACTCGTGTTGATTATGGATGATCCTGATGTACCGAAAGCGCTTCGTCCCGACGGTGTGTTTGATCACTGGGTGCTTTTTAACATTCCGCCGGAGACGCGCGGCATTCCTGAGGGAGGAACCGTGGGTATTGCCGGTGCAAACGGCAGAGGAGAGCCGGCGTACGCAGGACCGTGTCCGCCCCCTGAGTACGAACCGAGCGAACACCGCTACTTTTTCAAACTCTACGCACTTGACTCGACACTCTCTTTTTCTGAGGGAGTGACAAAAAAAGAGGTGGAACAGGCAATGGAAGGACACATTCTGCAACAGGCGCAACTTGTGGGCAGGTATCAACGGACGCAGTAATACAAAGTGTAACGAAGGAGCGACTTTTCCGCCATCATATTTAAGAAGACGCTTCATGAAGCGTTCACGATGCTTGTTTTAGGCTGTACTTTCGGTATTTATTACCAGCGCATCCAGCACAACCATGAGAATACTTGTAGTTGAAGACGAAAAAAAGCTCGCAGACGCACTTGTTGCGGGGCTTACCAAGAAGGGGTATGCCGTTGACGCACTGAATGACGGTGAAAAGGCGTTTAGCCGGATATCGCTTAACCACAGCGAGTATGACCTTATCATCCTCGACCTCATGCTTCCTTCCAAAGACGGGTTGCAAATCTGCAAAGAGGCCCGGGCGCTTGATATTACGACGCCGATTCTGGTGCTCACGGCACGGAACGAGACGGAGAACAAGGTGAACCTGCTGCTCTCGGGTGCGGATGACTACATGGTCAAACCTTTTTCGTTCGATGAGCTGTTGGCGCGCATTCATGCGCTGTTGCGACGGCCCGCTGATATGGTTCCGGAGGTGCTCCGATTCCAGGATATTGAGCTGAATCCGGTCGAGCACACGGTCACCCGCGACGGAAAACCGATTTCTCTGACGCTCAAGGAATTTTATCTTCTGGAGTACTTTATGCGTCGCCCGAAGGAGGTGATTAACAGGGAGGATTTACTGGTACATTTATGGGACTTTAATTATGAGTCATTTAGTAACGTGATAGACGTGCATGTCAAAAACCTTCGTAGAAAACTTAACGTGGGGGGTCGTCCGGATGTACTGGAAACGGTTCGCGGCATTGGCTACCGGCTTAGTGAACAAGTATAAGTTCGACGTTTTTTTTCGGACTACATGGAACGTCATCCTGCTGAATATCGTTTCGTCGCTGGTGATTGTGGCGTCTATCGCCATCGGTTTTGATTATCTGTATCGGGATATTCTCATCACGCTTATTACGGGAATACGGGAAGGGGTGAGTGCTCCGGTGACTCCGGAATCATCGGATTTGGTTCTACAAAACATCGCCTATGTGCGCACGAAGGGTTTTCTGCTCACTGCGGGCGCCGTTGCTACGGTGACTATTGTGCTCGGGTATATCGTCACCCGCATTACGCTTAAGCCGGCGAAAAACACACTTGCAAGTCAGAAGCAGTTTATCGGTAATGTGGCGCACGAACTCCGCACACCGCTTTCCATCATCAAAACAAACATCGAAGTGGGACTGTTGGACGGCGACGTAACGCCGAAAATAAAACAGATGCTCAAAAGCAACATTGAGGAGCTTGACCGTATTTCCGACATTATCAATAACCTTCTTTCATTCAACCTGCTGCTCCGTCCGGAGAAGATGGAGTTTGAAAACGTGGATTTGGGCGCCGTGGTGACTTCTGTGGTCAAAAAAATGTCGCACTTTGCCGGGCACAAAGAGATGGATATCAGCATTGAAAAAGGGGAGTTTCGTATTGTACGGGGGAACAAGAGCGCGCTTGAGCAAATTGTTATGAACCTGCTTAAAAACGCCATTGCGTACACCCCCGAAAAGGGTTTAATCCGTATCTCCGTTGAGCCTGATTACCGTAACTTTATTGAGTTGCGTGTGCAGGACACCGGTGTCGGTATTTCGCGCGAGGACCTGTTCCATGTATTTGAGCCGTTTTATCGTGCCGACCGCTCGCGCGTACGTCGCCATGGCGGCAGCGGATTGGGACTTGCCGTGGTCAACGAACTGGTGAAAATTCATCACGGAAAAATTACGTTGCAGAGCCTTCCGCAAAAAGGCACCACTGTTATTGTATCGCTGCCGTGCGGTGATCTTGAAAACAACCGGACCGCAACACGAGGAAAATCACACCGCGAAATCGAAATTGACTTTTCCAAACGGTAATTGCGAAGTCAGCACTTCTTCATCTTTTTTTCAGTGCCCGTGCGCTATTTTTAAATCAGATGGTATCGCGCGGCGGTCGACCGCGCATGGCGCCGGAGACACCACAGGTCACCATGTTTTTTGCACTCCTTCTCCATGAAGGACGCGCCTTATATTTTAGCCTGATGCTCTCCGTGTGCCACAAGATACCGTGGATTACTACAAAACTCGTTTGTGGTGCACACTCCGAACGAAGTAATGGTATTTGTACTATGATCTTTCTTCTTAATGATACGTAGGCCCGCTGAGGGTTGTATATAACAAGTACATCTCCTACAGAGAGTGCCTCTAAAGAGCTGCGAACCACCAGTGCGCGGCTCTTTACTATTTGCCCTTTCCTCGGGGGGTAAGCGAATCTGTGGATAACTTACTTGCCAGACGTATGGGGTGGGTGTAGCATTTTCAATGCAGGTGTCTCCACGCAAGTGGAGGCATTTGCATTTTTGGAGGGAAAAAGGACAAAAAACGGATGTGTGGATAACTGGGGTTGCAATATTTTGGAGGTTTTATACTATTTACTCTGTAAACGTCTCCACGCAAGTGGAGGCGTTTACACGTTTATAGGGATACCGGGCACGTGTACAATGACGGTATGTATCTGAAAGTAAAAGCTACACCGGGCGCGCGGAAGGAGTTTTTTGAAAAGCGCACAAACGGAACGTACAGTGTTTCCGTAAAAGAGAAGGCGCAAGAGAACCGCGCGAATCTGCGCATACTGGAACTTCTGTCAAAACAGCTACACATTCCTCTGAAAAAACTTCGGATGAAAACAGGGCATCGGGGGAGAAATAAAACCATTGAGGTGCTAGAATGAACACATTACCCGCTGACCATACCTTTGTATGATCAACATCAATCTCAAAGCAACGGGCATCGGTATGACGCCCGCACTTCGCTCGTACGTCGAGGATAAAATGCGGTCGCTGGATAAATTTATCGATCAGAAAATCATCGCACAGGCGGATGTTGAAATCGGTCAGACGACACACCACCACCAATCGGGAAACATTTTTCGGTGCGAAATAAACCTCACCGTTCCGGGGGATCTTATTCGAGTTGTTGCGCAGGAAGAGGATCTGTACGCGGCGATTGATGTGGCAAAAGATGAGCTGCTTGATGAAGTGCGAAGGCGTAAAGAGCGAAAAACAAAAAGCGGACGCCGCGGCGCCCGAATGTTCAAGGATTTCATCAGAAAATTCGGCTTCGGAAGGGGTGACGAAGCCTAGCGGACAAAATCACCGTACGTCATTTCTTTTTTTCCCTCGGGAATGACGCGCTCGAGTATCAGTGTGTCATGTTCATACCGTGCTGAGGTGACGACGACGCGGATTTTTTTTCCGTTTTTCTCGGTGAAAAAGTAGGCACGCGGCCAGATATCGTACGCGAGCACCTTGAGATAGTTTACGTGCGGGTTACCGGAGAGATTAATAAGCGCGTCCTCTTTCTTTATCATTGTGCAGTAGGTTGCTTCGGCGTCATTTTGCGGCACGGGTGAAAGTTCTCCGGCGATATAGCGCGGAAGAACTGTGGCAAGCAGTGCCGCTCCGCGCCGTGCAAGCAACGGCCGGAGTACGGACGCGGGCACCGGCCAGTCGTTTAGCTCATCGGCAACGGTTTCCTTGGCGAGCACGGGGCCATGATCCATTTTTTCATCAAGAAGCATGACGGAAATACCGACACTGTTTTTATCCGTTTCGGAAAGTATCTGCGATTCTATCGGGGAGGGTCCGCGGTGACGGGGAAGCAGCGACGGATGCATATTGAGTGTGCCGAACTTCGGGATATCCAGCAGTGCCTGCGGAATTATTTTTCCGTACGCGACAACAACAAAAACGTCGGCACCCGACGCACGCAACGTCTCCGCTAAGTCGGGATCAGATAGTTTTTGCGGTTTCAGTGTCGGTATGCCGTTGGTATCCGCCCACTGCGCCGCAGGAGACGGGGTAAGCACCATTCCGCGTCCTTGGTGTGTGTTAGGGGCGGTCACCACAAGCACGGGCAGACAGCCGGCTTTTTTGAGCGCTTCAAGGGACACGACGGCAATATCAGGGGTCCCGAAGAATACAAAAGGCGGAACATTAGCCATCGTCTTTTTGCGGCGGAATATCACGGACATTACGTGCAGTGTCGATAAAAAGGATGCCGTTGAGGTGGTCGTTCTCGTGCTGAAAAATCTGCGCGAGAAGATCGGAACCGCCGAGCGTAAATTTTTTGCCTTGGGCATCAAGTGCGCGCACGGTCGCCTTCAACGCACGGGGCACCTCGCCGTACTTCCAGCGCACGGAAAGACAACCCTCTTCAAGCCAGTCTTTTTCTTTTGAAAGCTTGGTAATTTCAGGATTGATGAAGACGCGGTCTTCAGGCACGGTTTCATCGCTTTCTTTTTTAAACACTTTTCCCGAAACAACAAAGATACGCAGCGGCACGCCGATTTGCGGCGCGGCAATAGCAACACCATCAGGCTCTTTTGCCAGAGCCTTTTTCATGGCGGTGATGATTGACGTTAATTTTTTACTTCCGATATCTTCTTGCGAAACAGGCTGTGCCGTTGTCCGCAACACGGGGTCTTCTTTTTGAACGATGGTCTTCATTGAAGGTAGTATACCGCGCTCACGCACTCACTTCTATATTTTTTATATAAAAAAGCCCCTCGGCGGTGGAGGGAAGTCCCGCCGAGGGGGGAGGAGAGGGTACTTGCTGGAGATGCCGCGGCACGGCCGCGAGGCGAGGAGCATGTACCCGAATACCCCGCCTTTCTTCGTTAATAATACAGCACAAGCACTGAAGTGTCAAATTTTGTGGGCATGATACGCTGTTTCGTATGCGTAAGGTATTTGTTGCTATGTCAGGAGGTGTGGACAGCTCAGTGGCTGCGGCGCTTCTCAAACAGGAGGGACACGATGTAACGGGGGTGTTTATCAAAACATGGCACCCGCCGTTTTTGACGTGTACATGGCGGGAAGAACGGAAGGATGCAATGGACGTGTGCGCGCACCTCGGCATACCGTTTCAAACGATGGATCTTGAATCGGAATATAAGAAGGAAGTCGTCGATTACATGATCGCGGAGTATGCCGCAGGACGAACGCCGAACCCGGATGTGATGTGCAATGATCGGATAAAGTTCGGTGCTTTCTTTACGAGGGCGCACGAGGCGGGAGCGGAGTATGTCGCAACGGGTCACTATGCGCAGCAACACACAGACGCTGAAGGTAACGCGCATTTATACGCCGGAGTTGACGGAAATAAGGATCAGTCATATTTCTTGTGGCGGATGAAACAGGAAACGCTCCGCCGCATTCTCTTTCCTGTGGGCGCATATGAAAAGCCGCACGTGCGTGAATTGGCCCAAAAACTCGGTTTGCCCGTTGCGGATAAAAAAGACAGCCAGGGGGTGTGTTTTTTGGGGCACATTGATATCAAAGATTTTTTGAAACGATTTATTGAAGTTGTGCCCGGAAATGTGCTTGATGAAAGCGGACATGTCATCGGCACGCACGACGGCGCCGTACTGTACACGCTCGGACAACGGCACGGGTTTTTGGTGACGGACAAACAGCCCGATGACGGAGCGTTTTATGTGGTCGCGAAAAACACGGCCAACAATACCATTACGGTTTCGCGGCATCTCAAAACAACGGGGACATTCGACGTATCTTCAGTGCATATTGAAAGCGAACGCTGGATATCAGGTGTGCTGCCGCCAGGCGGCATCTATCAGGCGCGCTTCCGCTACCGCCAGCCGCTTCAGGAATGTGCCTTTGATGCCGAACACCTGACGGTCATGTTTGCAGAACCGCAGAAATCAATCGCCGCAGGCCAGTCGCTGGTGCTGTACCGCGGAGAGGAAGTTATCGGCGGCGGTGTGGTCAATACGGTTTCCTGATGTGATACGATACGTGTATGTTAGTCACCAAACTTGACGGAACACTTGAGGAATTTGATACACGGAAATTGTTTCAGTCGCTTCAACGTGCGGGCGCGTCGGATGATGTTGCGCAAAGCATTGTCGCGCACATAGAAAAAGAGGTACGGGAAGGCATGACGACCTCACATATCTACAAACACGCACTACGATTATTGCGCAAATCGGCACATCTGCCGGTTGCCGCACGCTATTCGCTCAGAAGGGCGGTTTTGGAACTCGGGCCTTCCGGATACCCGTTTGAACAACTTATCGGCGAGATACTCAAAGCGAAGGGATACAAGGTGGACGTCGGTACGACGCTACGCGGAAAATGCGTTATTCATGAGGTGGATGTGGTTGCGCAAAACGACAAAGAACTTATTTTGGTTGAAGCAAAATTTCACAACGCGCAGGGATTCAAAACGGATGTGAAGGTGGCGCTTTACATTCATGCGCGGATGCTGGATTTAAAAGAAAACCGGTATGACAATCTGTGTCCGCCGGGAGGCACCTGCTCGTCATGGCTGGTGACGAATACGAAGTTTACCGAAAACGCGATTGCGTACGGACGGTGCGTCAACATGACACTTATCGGTTGGGGATATCCGCACCACGGCAACTTGCAGGATCTCATTGAAGAAACAAAACTGCACCCGCTGTCGTGTCTGACGACACTGACGCAAAAAGAACGTGAATCGATGTATCAGCGCGGGCTTGTGCTGTGCAAAGATGTGACGAATGATCCGAATGTGCTTGAGAATGCCGGCATTACCGGCAAAAAAGTTGATGAAGTTTTACAAGAAGCGCACCATTTGTGCGTATAGTTTACTTTTTGTATGGATACACTACTGTCGTTGGCGCGCGAGACGTACATCATGCAGTTGCTTATCGCAACACTCCTCGGTGTCTTAGTCGGCGCGGAACGCTCGCGGGCGGGGAAGAATGCGGGGCTGCGCACGTACGGACTCGTATCGCTCGGCGCATGTTTGTTTGTGCTTGTGGCAACGGCGGTGTTGCCTGATACCCTCGGTGTAACCGGAGCGGATGTGATGCGTGTTGTTGCGGGTGTGGTTACCGGTATCGGATTTTTGGGAGCCGGCGCTATTATCATGCGCGGAGACACGCTCACGGGGCTGACGACCGCCGCAGGACTGTGGGTGTCGGCAGGTATCGGTGTTGCGGTAGCGCTCGAGTTGTATGCGCTTGCAACCGCAACCGCCATTCTCACTCTTCTGATTTTCACTGTTTTTTGGTCTTTAGAGCACCGCGTGCTCGGTGTGGATGAAAAGATAGACGGGGACTACTAACACAGAACTTGATTTTTTTGCAGTTTCTGTTATATTGTACCCAGGAAAACTGAGGAAGGAGGTTTGTGTGGCAAACACATCAAAGAAGGAAAAGGAGAAGCGGTTTCGCTACGTCGTGCTTAGCATGTTCTCGAACCACGAGATGGTGCTGACACGGCGTGTCATCACCGACCATTTCAAGTTCGAGAATCGGTTTCTCGTACGCGAGGTGCTCGGGCAGCTCGTCGCAAGCGGCGAGCTCATCCTCGACCCGGCGCCCTACGATGAGAAGGGTCCGTTCACGACGTCGGACTGGGCCGACAAATTTCGTTTGTCGCCCCGATGCATGCCGATCGACCGTGAGCGCGCACATCGCCGTGCTGCCATCCAGACGGTGCGACTGCGCGACCAAACGCCGCGCACTCCACGCTGGCAACGGTGACCTCTCTCAGATGTTCGTACCCCCGACGCGGTTTTCCGCGGCGGGGGGCTGTTTTTTTATGGTACACTTCTTTTTATGGCAGGGTATCGACAAAAACTTTTCGATCCGGAATCACAAGAGCCGTTTACGTTTTCTCGTTCAAAAATTGAGCTTTTTACGGAATGTCCGCGGTGTTTTTATCTTGACGCACGTCTCGGAGTGAAGCGCGTACAAGGTCCCTCATTTACGCTCAATAATGCCGTAGACGAGCTTTTGAAAAGGGAGTTTGACATTCATCGCGCGGCTCAGAGCAAGCACCCGCTTCTTGAAGCATACGGACTTGATGCCGTTCCGTTTGACGATGCGCGACTTGAAGAGTGGCGGGATGCACTGCGTCGCGGCATACAGACACATCATCAAGAAACAAACCTTATTATTCGCGGGGGCATAGATGATGTGTGGAAAAAGCCGGATGGGGAGCTCATAATCGTTGACTATAAAGCGACATCAAAGAAAGAGGGTCCGAAAACAAAAGATGATCTCTATCCTTCATACAAGAAGCAGGTTGAAATATATCAATGGCTGTTTCGTAGAAACAACTTTACTGTGTCCTCGACCGCGTATTTTGTCTATGTAAACGGAAAGACCGATGTCACTGCTTTTGATAAAAAACTTGAATTTGAAGTTGAACTGATTCCGTACGAAGGAAATGATTCGTGGGTAGAACCTGCTTTATACCGCATGAAAGAAATACTTGTCAGCGACCAGATACCGCCGATTGGTACGGCGTTTAACGGCGGGCCGTGTGATTTCTGTACCTACAGGGAATCAGCCGGAAAAGCGTTCAGGACTCACATCACGGACGCAAAAAGTAAGAGCAAGAAAGATGAAGGTGCAAAAGAAACACTTTTTTAACGGAGTGCGCACACCGTTTGCCCAGCGTGTGTACGCGGTTGTTGCGGCAATCCCTAAAGGAAAGACGTTGAGCTACAAGGAAGTTGCGAGACGCGCAGGCCGTCCGAAGGCGTTTCGCGCCGTCGGATCCATTATGAACAAAAACCGTGATCCGCGCGTACCATGTCATCGCGTTATCAAAAGCGACGGAACCGTCGGAGGGTACGCGTATGGAAGTGCGCGGAAGACAGCCCTCCTAAAAAAGGAAAAAGCCGTGGTATAATTCACATATGGCGTACAATTTTAACGACCTGAAACTGAAAACAAAGGAGATTTCCGAGTGGCTTTCCAAAGAGTTATCGGCGATTCACACGGGACGCGCGAGCGCGGCGCTTCTTGACGGTATCCGCGTGCCCGCATACGGGAGCATGATGCCCATTAACCAGCTTGCCAATATCGGCGTTGAGGACGCGAGAACCGTCCGTATTTCACCGTGGGATCAGGGGGTTTCTTCTGCAATTGAAAAAGCGATTCAAGACGCAAATCTCGGCGTCTCGGTGGGCTCAGACGGCAAAGGCATCCGTGTGTCATTTCCGGAGATGACGACGGAAAGCAGGGAGAAGTACGTAAAGGTTGTGGGTAAAAAACTTGAAGAGGCGCGCATTTCAGTCCGCGGCGTCCGTGAAGAAGTGTGGAGCGACATCCAGAAACAGGAAAAAGACGGCGCCATGAGCGAGGACGACAAGTTCCGCTCAAAAGAGGAGATGGAAAAGCTCATCAAAGAAGCAAACGACGCGCTTGATGTGCTTGCTGAGAAAAAGGAGAAAGAAATTCTCGGATAACCATGACCGTCGTACTTTTTATTGTCGTTCTGGCGGTGCTGGTATTCGCGCATGAACTCGGGCATTTTTTGGCGGCTCGTTCGGTGGGAGTCCGTGTCAACGAATTTGGCATCGGATTTCCCCCGCGCCTCTACGCGTGGAAGCCGAAAGGGAGCGCCACAACCTATTCTATAAACTGGATACCGTTCGGCGGGTTCGTTAAACTCTTTAAAGAAGACGAAGACACCGAAGCGCTGTCCCCTGAGGAGTTTAGTGAAACGCTTGATGCACAGCCGCGGTGGCAACGTGCGTGGGTGCTGTTTGCGGGCGTGTTTTTTAATATTCTTCTTGCCTGGGGACTTATTTCAATCGGACTTGCCGTCGGATTGCCGATGTCGGTTGATGAAAACACGGAAGGTGTCGTCGGAACGCCGGCAACTGTTTTGGTTTTTGTGGAGAAAAATACCCCCGCACATGAGGCGGGGTTTGTTCCGGGGGATGCGATACAAGACATCACCGACGCAACAGGGGTGCGCCCCGACGACGTTTCAATAGAGTCGGTGCGCGACTTTATTGCCGCCCACGAAAACCAGGAACTGACACTGACGGTAACACGGGACGAAACGACGGAAATACTTTCAGTAACGCCTGTTTCAGGACTTGTGGACGGGGAGGCGCGCGCAACCATCGGTGTGGTGCTGGACACTGTTGCAGTAGTTCGTCTGCCGGTATACCGCGCGATTATCGACGGCGCACAAACAACTGTCTACGCACTTAAGGCAGTGGCGGTGGGATTGTGGGAATTTCTTACTCAGGCGATTACGGGGCGCGCGGACTTCTCGCAGGTTGCGGGACCCGTCGGCATTGCGGGGCTCACCGGGGACGCGGCTCGTTTGGGACTTTCAGCGCTGTTGTCGTTTATGGCGATGCTCTCGCTCAATCTTGCGGTCATTAACTTGTTTCCGTTTCCGGCACTCGACGGCGGGCGCATACTTTTTTTGTGTATTGAGGCAATCAAACGCTCGCCGATACGGCCGGCGGTTGCCAACACGCTCAATTTCATCGGTTTTGCACTGCTTATTTTACTTATGGTCGTGGTGACGGTGCACGATATCGTAAGGTTGTTTTAAATAGAAAGAGCCGCGACGCGCTCGGTGGCGCCGCGGCTGCAAAACGGGGACGTGCGCCCAGCACGTCTAGGCGAGCTGGTAGTTGACGGGCTCGAGCCCGGGCAGTTCCTCCTGGAGGGGAAGCTGTTTGTCCGGAAAGACCTCGCCCTGGATGCCGCGGGAAAGATGCGCGGAAAGTTCTCCGTGCACTTCCTGCAGGTTGTCCATCATGCGGCGGACCTTCTCCGTCCGTTCCGGCTCGGGGATGTTCAGGAGCGCGTCAATCGCGTCACCCACCGCCTTCAATGCTTTGACGAACATGTGCACCTCCGTGGTTGAATATGCGTTCCGTTCCCACCATACCACACCTTGTTGAAACGCACAGCGGAACGTACAATGTTTTCATATGCGACAATCACAGTTGTTTACAAAAACGCGCAGGGAAGCACCGTCGGACGAAGTGGCAAAGAATGCCATTCTTTTGACGCGCGCCGGGTTCATCCACAAGGAGATGGCGGGTGTCTATGATCTTCTACCGCTCGGGTTACGTGTTCTCAATAGGATTCGTCGGATTATCTCCGAAGAAATGGAGCAGCTCGGCTCACAGGAAATCATCATGTCGACGATGCAGGAAAAGGCCGTGTGGGAAAAGACTGACCGCTGGGACGACGCAAAAGTCGACATATGGTTCAAGTCAAAACTAAAATCAGGGAACGAGGTTGGTTTTGGATGGTCGCACGAAGAACCCATCACGAACATGATGGTTCCGCACATCGCCAGCTACAACGACTTGCCTCAGTACGTGCATCAGTTCCAAACCAAACTGCGGAATGAGACACGGGCGAAAAGCGGGATACTCCGCGGACGCGAGTTTGTAATGAAGGATATGTATTCATATTCGGTGTCGGAAGAAGACCACATGGCGTTCTACGAGAAGTCGAAAGAGGCGTACATGAATGTATTCAGACGGTGTGGGTTCGACGGTATTACCTATCTTACATCAGCGTCCGGAGGCCTTTTTACGGACAAATTCAGTCATGAGTTTCAGGTCGTGTGCGATGCCGGAGAAGATATTATTTACGTCCACAAAACAGAGAATTACGCCGTCAACGAAGAAGTTTTCAACACAGAAACCCTCGAGAAACTGGGGGCAAGGGAGTCAGATTTCGAGTCAAAGAAAGCGGCGGAAGTGGGAAACATCTTTACGTTCGGAACTGAAAAATGCAAACAACTCGGGTTGATGTTCAAGACAAAAGAAGGAAAAAACGAACCGGTGTATCTTGGATCGTACGGCATCGGGTTGACGCGCGTTATGGGAACGATTGTTGAAGTATTCGCTGATGAAAAGGGAATGGTTTGGCCGAAAGAGGTTGCGCCGTTTGACGTGCACCTCGTTGCGCTTGAAGGCAAAGACGGTGAGGGTGTGCGTGCCTATGCCGAAAAAATACTTACAGAACTTGAGCGCAAAGGTTATGAGGTACTGTACGATGACCGGCCGGTTTCGGCGGGGGAAAAGTTCGCCGATTCGGACCTTATCGGTATTCCGACACGCGTGGTTATTTCAGAAAAACATTTGGAAGGTATGACCGTCGAGGTCAAACGACGTGACAGCGACACCGCAGAGGTTATTCCCGTTTCCGAATTGAAGGGCGCTCTTGACGCATAACCGTTCCGTAAGTCGCGGCGATGCGCGGTTTTGTCGCGCGCTCACACACGTATATACTACGTGCATAGAGTCATGTGGGAAAAACTAAAACAGAGACTGCACGGTCTCATGAGCGATGATATCGGCATTGACTTGGGCACGGCCAACACGCTCGTGTATGTTCGTGGCAGGGGTATTGTCATTAACGAGCCGACTGTTGTTGCGGTCAATCAGAAAACCGGACAGGTGGTTGCCACCGGTGCGGAAGCAAAACGAATGCTCGGCAGAACACCCGAACACATCGTTGCGGTGCGTCCGCTTGTTGACGGTGTGATTTCTGATTTTGAAGTTGCTGAAGAATTTCTTGCGCATCTTATCCGCCGTGTACAGGAAGGAAAGAAAAAACTGTTCGGACCACGCGTCGTTATCGGTGTGCCGTTCGGTACGACGAACGTTGAACGGCGCGCGGTACGTGATGCGGCGCTCAATGCAGGCGCGCGCGAGGTGCATGTAGTGGAGCAGCCGACCGCGGCAGCTATCGGCATCCGGCTTCCAATTGATGACGCCTCAGGTAGTATGGTTGTTGATATCGGCGGGGGAACAACCGACATTACCGTTATGTCGCTTAACGGAATCGTTAACGGTAAAAACATCAAAATTGCCGGAAATCGCCTCAATAATGACATTGTGTCGTACATCCGGGACGAATTTAAGATTCTCATCGGCGAACGGACTGCTGAAGACCTTAAAATTCAGGCGGGTTCAATTATTCCGGGACCCTCACCTATTGAGGTTGCCGTCCGCGGACGTGACCTGGTGACCGGTCTTCCGCGCGAGGTCATTGTGACTGATGCGGACGTGCGTGAAGCGATTGCGCCGTCAATTGACGCGCTTGTTGAAGCAATTAAGGAAGTACTTGAAACAACACCTCCGGAGATACTTTCAGACGTTATGCGACGCGGCGTGTACCTCGTCGGCGGCGGCGCGCTCATTCGCGGATTCGACGTATTCTTGGCCGAGTGGTTGAAAATTCCGGTATACATTGCGGATGATCCGCTGACGTCGGTTGCGCGCGGCACCGGTATCGTATTGGAGGATTTGGAACGGTTTGCCGAGGTAATTATCGACGAAGAACATGCGCTTCCACCACAACTATAAATACAGACGGCGCGGTCCCGGGTTGCCGGGGATACTTGGTATTGTCGCTGCCGGCGCTTTGGTGGTGCTTGCGATGATTCAGCCGGTGTTTATCACGAAGGCATTTTTGGCGGTTGCCCGGCCGCTGCACCTGGTTCGGCAAGATGTGACGGGGAGCGTCGCCGGTGTGTTTCAAAAAACGCAGACAAAAGAGGAATTACTTGCGGAGAACGCGCGGTTAGCCGAAGAGCTCAGAAAAGCAAACCTTAAAGCCGGCTTGTTTGATGAGCTGCGTGCAGAAATGCTTGCATCGCGCACGGACGCAACATCATCGCCTCAGACAACGGCTCGCGTGCTTGCATCACCTCCGTTTTCTCCGTATGACACGCTTGTACTTGATGCGGGAGAGAGCGACGGTGTCGCACCGGAGGATCTTGTAACGTACGACGACATTATTGCGCTCGGTGTCATTGATACGGTAAACGGCAACACATCTCGTGCACGGTTATTTTCCTCCCCGGGCACGGAGCAGTCGGTTCGTGTCGGCACACGGGACTTTCTTGTAGTGGCACGCGGCGTCGGCGGCGGCACCGTGCAGATGCTTGTATTGAAAGAAGAAGCCGTAAGGCGCGGAGAAAGCGTGTTTCTGCCCGACGGTATGTTGTTTGCGCGTGTGGACACGGTCGTTGAAAACGAAGCGGACGCGTTTGCGCTCGTCTATGCCGTTGTCCCGTTTAATCTTTTTGAGGTACGGAATGTCTCGATTGTTTCGCAATAATATCAAACAGAGCTCATGCAGCGCATCAGTATAGCGATTATAGTCATCGTCAGTGCGTTTGTGCTCCCGTGGTGGGTTCCTGCCGCCGTGTCGTTGTACGGTGCGCTCCGGTTTCCGTTCTTTCTGGAAGCACTTGTCGCCGGCGTTATTATTGATGTGCTATATGGCACACACAACATACTCGGCATTCCGGGGTTTGCCACACTGTGCGCTCTTGTGTTGATTAGTGTCATGACCTTTGTCCGCAGCCGCATTCGTTATGAATCTTTTTCGTAAAAACAAACTTGTCGTGCACGATATTGCGCCGGATGAAATTTTTCTCGATGCGCACAATATTCCTCGGTTCGACAAAGACCAGTTCGAGGGAAAAATAGAAAAACCGATTTCCCGGCGCGCACTTTTTTTGTTTTGCGTCTCGCTGTGCGCGCTTGCTGTTGTCGCCGCAGGTCGGGTTTTTTATCTGCAGGTGATTCGCGGGGAAGCGTACGCACAGCACGCGGAAAACAACCGGCTTGACGAGCAGATTATATTTTCACAACGCGGCCGCATTCTTGACCGTACCGGGGAAGAGTTGGCGTGGAACGAGTCACCGCTGGGAAACGCCACCACAAGCCAGGAAGTGCCCGAAGACCCCTTTCCGCTGCGTCGGTACGACGAACACCCGTCGCTTTCCCATGTGCTCGGGTATGTGCGGTATCCTCAAAAAGATCAAAATGGAAACTATTTTCAAAGCTCCATTGAGGGTGTTGAGGGGCTCGAACTTACCTATGACGGAATGTTGCGTGGTGTGCAGGGGCGCATGATTGTTGAGCGTGACGCCCTCGGAAACATCGTGTCGCAATCATCCGTCGGTTTTCCCGTTGATGGCCAGACGCTTTCTTTGACGATCGATGCGCGTCTGCAGAAGGCGTTGTATGATTTTGCCGATGCGCTCATGCAGGACGTCGGATTTGCCGGCGGAGCGGGTGTGATTTTGGATGTTCGTACGGGTGAGGTGCTTGTGTCTATGAGTATTCCCGGATATAACCCGAACATAATGACTGACGGCAGTGACACCGAGCGTATACGGGCATACATGGACGATCCGAACCTTCCGTTTCTTAACCGCGTCGTCGGCGGTCTCTACACACCGGGTTCAATCATTAAACCGTTCCTTGCGCTCGGCGCGCTTACCGAGGGCATTGTGACGCCCGAAAAAGAATTTTATAGCGACGGCGCGCTCCGTGTTCCCAATCCGTACAACCCGGACAAGCCGACCGTGTTTAAGGATTGGAAGGCGCACGGATGGGTTGATATGCGGCAGGCGATTGCGGTGTCATCGAACGTGTACTTCATGACTATCGGCGGCGGATTCGGTGACCAGAAAGGTCTCGGAATTCAGAATATTGAAAAATACGTACGCATGTTCGGTATCGGACAAAAAACAGGCATTGATGTTCCCGGTGAGATTGACGGCGTCATCCCGTCAATCGCATGGAAACAGAAGGTGTTTCCCGACGACCCGTGGCGGGTCGGTGATACGTATAACAGCTCCATCGGCCAGTACGGTTTTCAGGCGACGCCGCTCTCAATGGCGCGTGCAGTGTCACTTATTGCAAACGGCGGACTCTCTATTGTGCCGCACCTGTACGCGGATGAAACGCTTGTGCCGGTCGGAACGGTTGCTATTTCGGAGGAGGATTTCAAAGTTGTGCGTGAGGGTATGCGACGCTCAGTTGAAGAGGGAACGGCAAAAGCGCTTAATGTCGACTACGTTGATATTGCCGGAAAAACCGGTACGGCGGAACTTGGTGTTTCAAAGGAAAAAGTTAACTCGTGGATTATGGGATTTTGGCCGTATGAAAATCCGCATTATGCGTTTGCGATGGTGATGGAGAGGGGGCCCGTCACCAACCTCATCGGTTCCGCATCGGTGATGCGCAAGTTTTTTGACTGGATGTACCAGAATACGCCCGAATATCTTGATATCTTGGCCGCAGACTAGCTTTCCACTTGTGTCCGGGGCATATTCCATGTATAGTGCCTCGTCATATGAAGGACGAGAAGCAGTACCTGACGGAGGCAAAATACAACGAGCTCAAACACGAGCTTGATTTTTTAATTACAACTCGCCGCAATGAAATTGCACGGCAACTTGAATCCGCGCGTGCGCTCGGCGACCTTTCGGAAAACGCCGAATATCAGGAAGCGCGACAGGAACAGGGAAAATCCGAAAACCGGATTAAGTATCTTGTGGGCCTTCTCAAAAAGGCCGAAATCATGACGATGCACCACAGCAACGCCGTGGAAATCGGTTCAACTGTAACGCTTCAAAAAGCGGGCGAGAAGGAGAAGAAAGAATTTACCATTGTGGGTTCAGAGGAGGCGGATACTGCAGCCGGACGTATTTCATCACACTCACCGCTCGGACAGGCGCTCGTGGGTAAAAAGAAGGGAGAGGTATTTACATTTACCGCCCCGTCAGGGAAGACGATGGAGTATACCGTCGTTAAAATAGACTAGCCTCGCATCTCTAAAATTCCCGTCTGCTTCGTTACGGGTCCCGGCTCGCCGCTTCGCCGTAGTTTTTCAGTACGTCTGCGCGCCTCGCCTGACCGTGCCTTGCACCCAAGAATTTTAGAGACGCTCTAGAAAAATAAGATACGGAGTGTAGAATGAGGGTGTATGTCACTGGAAGATATTCGAAACGAACGGCTCAGAAAACTTTCTCTGCTTGCAGAGAAGGGAATGCGTCCGTATCCGCCCTCTTCACAACGCACGACAACCATCGGTGATTTGGTTTCCGACTTTGACGCAAAAGCGGACAAGGAACCGGTGACGGTTGCGGGACGCGTTATGTCCATTCGCGAACACGGCGGAACGGTATTCTGTGATCTTTACGACGGCACCGGAAAAATTCAGGGATACCTCAAGGAGGATACGCTCCGAGACACATTCGGGTTCTTCGGTCAGGTTGTTGATATCGGCGATTTCATCGACCTCTCCGGCACGCCGACAAAAACAAAGCGCGGAGAAAAAAGTATTTTGGCGTCGGGTTGGACGATGCTCTCCAAGTCGCTCCGCACGCTTCCTGAGAAATGGGTGGGGCTGACCGATCAGGAGGAGCGTCTGCGCAAACGGTATCTTGACTTTATTTCACACCCAGAGCTCAAAGAGCTGTTTGAGAAGAAGGCGAAGTTTTGGGACGTGACCCGGAAGTTTCTCAAAGACCGCGGATTTCTTGAGGTGGAGACGCCGACCTTGGAGGTGACCACCGGCGGAGCCGAAGCACGGCCATTTAAAACACACCACAATGACTTTGATTTGGACGTCTTTTTGCGTATTTCAATAGGCGAGCTCTGGCAAAAACGGCTGATGGCCGCGGGCATTCCGCGCACGTTTGAAATCGGACGCGCGTATCGTAACGAGGGTTCCAGTCTCGAGCACCTGCAGGAATTTACGAACATGGAGTTTTACGCCTCCTACATGGATTTTGAGGAAGGGAAGAGGCTCATTCAAGAACTCTATCGTACGCTTGCAAAAGAAGTGTTTGGCACCACCGCGTTTGAGACGCGCGGTCATTCGTTTGATCTAGGTCGCGAGTGGGAAGAGCTTGATTATGTGTCCACCGTTGAAAAGATGACGGGGGTAAACGTACTGGAGTCGTCCGAGAAAGAACTCAAAGAAAAACTCATCGAGCTTGGTGTACGGTTTGAAGGCGACACACGCGAGCGTCTGACCGACTCGTTGTGGAAGTACTGCAGAAAAAATATTTCCGGCCCGGCGTTTCTCGTCAATCATCCGAAACTTGTTGCGCCGCTCTCACAGGAACATCCTGATGACCCGCGCAAGACGCTCACACTGCAGATTATTATTGCGGGGTCTGAGATGGGGCGTGCGCACGGTGAACTCAACAATCCCATTGACCAGGCGGCACGCTTTAAAGAACAGGAGGCGCTTATTGAACGGGGGGACGAGGAGGCGATGATGCCCGATTTTGAATTTGTAGAGATGCTTGAGTACGGCATGCCGCCCACATTCGGTTTCGGGTTCGGTGAACGACTCTTTGCGTTCATGGCGGACAAGCCGGTCCGTGAGACCCAGATTTTCCCTCTCATGCGTCCGAAAGATAGCGACTAATACAGGGTTTTAACACCCCTCGCCGTAGACATACGGCGAGGGGTGTTTTCTATTCAAAAAAGTGGATAAGTTTGTTTGTATGTGGGATAGGGTGGGGTAGAATAATATTCATGTGGGACAAAGTGGGAAACGCACTTGTCCGCGTTTCCCCTTGTCCGGAAAAATCTTTACACACCCATGCTCATCGGCGAATACAAACACACACTGGATGACAAGAAGCGGCTTTCGCTTCCGGTGAAGTTTCGCCAGGAGCTGGGAAAAAAAATTGTCGTAACGCGCGGGTTGGAAGGATGTTTGTTTGTGTATTCGCAGAAAGAGTGGAAAGCAATCGCAGAACAGCTCGGCAACCTCGGTATGGGTCAATCAAGCACACGTGGGTTCGCACGGTTTATGCTTGCCGGTGCCTCCGAAGTAGACGTCGACTCCGCCGGACGAATGTTGATACCTGATTTCTTGAGAGATTTTGCGGAGCTGAAAGGAAAGGTAGTGTTCGCCGGTGTACAGACACGGGTTGAGATTTGGAATGAGCGTCAGTGGGATGCCTACACGCGACGCATCGAAAAAGAGGCCGATGTACTCGCCGAGCAGCTCGGAGGAATCGGTGCGATATAGGGAGGCATGCATATTCCTGTTCTTTTACAAGAAGTGATCGACGGACTCTCGGTTTCCTCCGGTGACGTGGTTGTTGACGCAACAGTCGGCGGCGGCGGATATACGCATGCGCTGTGCGAGCGCGTCGGCGCGAACGGAACGGTTGTCGGATTTGACCAAGACGGCGATGCAATAGAGCGGGCGAAAAAAATACTCTCTGCTGTTACCTGCACACTACATCTTGTTCACGCAAATTTCAGAAATGTGGATGCGGAACTTGCACGGCTCGGTATTGCGCGGATAGACGGTGCGGCGTTTGACCTCGGTTTCAGTTCGCTGCAACTCGAGGAATCCGGACGGGGATTCAGCTTCCTGCGCGATGAACCGCTTTCTATGACGCTCCAGACGGACCCCGAATACATTGCGTTTACCGCACGCGACATCATCAACGACTGGGCGGAGGAAGATATTGCAAATGTGATATTCGGATACGGAGAGGAACGATATGCGCGCCGAATTGCAAAAGCACTTGTGTCAGAACGTCAGGCACACCCGATTGAAACGACGGGTCAGTTGGTTGAGGTAATCAAGAGTGCGGTACCCGGACGATACAGAACCGGCGCGATTCATCCGGCAACGCGGACCTTCCAGGCGCTGCGTATTGCGGTCAACGATGAACTCAATGCGCTTAAGGAGGGACTGGAAAAAACATTTTCACTGCTTTCGCCCGGAAAACGAATTGCCGTCGTCTCATTTCACAGTCTTGAAGACCGCATCGTCAAAGAATTTTCAAAACAAAAAGAGGCGGATGGGGCAGTCAGAATAACAAAAAAACCGATTATGCCTCAAGACGAGGAAGTACGAAATAATCCGCGGTCACGTTCGGCAAAACTACGAATCCTTCAAAAATAACCATGGTACGAGACTTACTCCAACTGAATACGTTTCATAAAAAAGCGATTATCGCCCTCTTTTTCACGTGCTGTCTACTCGGCGGTGCGTATCTGACGCTTATGAAAGAAACGGTTGCCCACACGATGGCCCGCCAGGCGGTTGAGCGGTCGCTGACCGAAACGGCCGGTGAGGTGGCGCTTCTTGAAGCGGAGTATATGCAGGTTATGGATTCACTGACGCTTGCGCGCGCACACGATTTGGGTTTTGTTGAAGCCGACGTTGCGCTGTTTGTATCACGCCGCATCCACACGCTTTCATTCCGGTCTGACAGTGACTAACGGCACATGAAGAGCGACACGCATCACAAAAGGATTTATATCCTCTTCTCGCTGTTTTTTGTGGTCGCGCTTGTCTTTGTCGTTAAATTGTATCTGGTGCAGATTGTGCAGCACGAGCAATGGAACGACCGTGCCGACCGCCAGTTTTCACTGCCCAACGGACGAATCTTCGACCGCGGGTCTATTTTTTTTCAGGATAAAAACGGCGAGCGCGTCTCGGCGGCGACACTTGCGTCCGGTCTGACGCTTGCAATAAAACCAAACATACTTGAAGACACACAAAGCACATATACACAACTGTCCGCGATCGTAGATATTGATGAGGAGGAATTTATGAAAAAAGCGGCCATGAAAGACGATCCGTACGAAACGCTGATACGCCGTGTTGATGAAGCAAGCGCACAGAAGATCAACGAGCTTGATATTCCCGGGGTGGTGCTTGAAAAGGAACGGTGGCGTTTGTATCCGGGGGAAGAGCGCGCTGCAAACACAATCGGTTTTGTCGGTTTTGAGGGCGACAGTCTTGTCGGCAGGTACGGCATCGAACAATACTATGAAGAGACACTTGAGCGAAACAACGAGACGTTGTACAAGAATATTTTTGTTGAGGTGTTTTCAAACGTGAAAGATGTGGCGCGTGCGGATGACGGTGAAGGACACGGCGATGTGCTTACGACAATTGAACCGAATGTACAGGGGTTTCTTGAGGACGTGCTTGCCGGTGTTGCAGAGGAGCTTTCTCCGCGTTCACTCGGTGCCGTTATTGTTGACCCGAATACGGGTGAGATTTTTGCACTTGCCATTCTTCCGACGTTTAACCCGAATGAATTCTATGACGTATCGAATCCGCGGGTGTTCGGAAATCCGATAGTTGAAAGTATTTTTGAAATGGGTTCCATTATTAAACCGCTGACAATTGCCGCAGGTCTTGATGCCGGTGTGATTACTCCGCAGTCGACGTATACAGACCGCGGGTTTGTTGAGGCAAACGGGCGCACTATCTGGAACCACGACGGAAAAGGACGCGGACCGGGAACCACCATGCAAACCGTATTGGGCGAATCACTTAACACAGGAGTCGCCTATATTGTTTCCCGTCTCGGTAATGAACGGTTTGCCGAATACATGCGCAATTTCGGTCTTGATAAAGAAACGGGTATTGATTTGCCGGGAGAGGTGAGCGGAAAGTTGGATAACCTTACGACATCGCGGGACATCGAATATATCACCGCGGCTTACGGACAAGGCATCGCACTGACGCCGATTGCCACTGTACGGGCGCTTTCTGCGCTTGCAAACGGCGGGAAGCTTGTGGTGCCGCATGTTGCCCGTGAAATCATCAGTGAGGTCGGCATACCGCGCACTATTCCGCGCCCCGCCGAAAAGCAGATTATCGCTCCTGAAACAAGTGAAATCATTACACGGATGCTGGTTGAGGTTGTGGACAAGTATCTGCTGGGTGGTACGGTTAAGAAAGAAGAGTATGCGATTGCGGCGAAAACAGGGACGGCGCAGGTGACGAATCCTGCGACCGGAAAGTACTACGAAGACCGGTTCTTTCACTCATTTTTCGGGTATTTCCCGGCGTACAATCCGCGGTTTCTTATCTTCTTTTATGCGGATGACCCGAAAGGGACAAATTTTGCATCACAGACCTTTACACAGCCGTTTATGCACACTGTTGATTTTCTCATCAACTACTACGGCGTTACACCGGACCGCCAGCAGTTATGAAGCAGATACTAAAAAAAATAGTTGTTTCAATTCTCACCTTTGAGGCGCGCATAGCGCTGTGGATGCACCGTCCGCGCGTTGTCGGTATTACCGGTAGCGTCGGCAAAACATCGACAAAAGAGGCGGTTGCATGCGTTGCACGCCGTCTTGGAAACACCCGTGCAAGCGCGCGGAGCTATAACTCGGAGCTCGGACTGCCGTTGTCGGTGCTCAACCTTGAAACTGCGTGGAACAGTGTACACGGATGGTTCGGCAACATTATTCGCGGCTTTTTTTCAGCGGTGTTTTCATTTTCATATCCAGAGTGGCTTGTGTTGGAATTGGGCGTTGATCATCCGGGTGATATGGATCACACAATGTCGCTGATACATCTGGACACCGCGGTGATTACCCACATCGGTGATGCACCGGTGCACGTTGAATTTTTTGATTCGGCAAAGGACGTGCTGCGCGAAAAAGCAAAAATAATCCGAGGGCTTTCCAAAGACGGTGCGCTGATACTTGCACACGATGATCCGAGTGTGCGCGCACTTAAAGACGAAAGTATTTGCAGGACGCTTACGTTCGGAACGCAGGAGGGTGCGGACGTGCGGGGTGAATACTACGCGGTAATGTACGATAAAAACGGAAAACCGACCGGCGTAACGTTTAAAATCGCGCATGACGGAAACATCGTGCCGATGACGCTGTCTGGCGTGCTTGGAAGACAAACCATGTATCCGTCACTTGCGGCAACGGCGTTCGGTATTATGCACGGGATTAATCTTGTGGAAATCGGAGACGCACTTGCCGAAAGGGCGTTTCCGCTTGGACGCATGCATATTCTCGAGGGCCTCCACGGAGCGACGCTCATCGATGACACGTATAACTCATCGCCAGTGGCGCTGCGTGAAGCACTCGCAACGCTCAAAGACGTTTCCGGCGGAAGAAAAATCGCGGTGTTGGGTGATATGGCCGAACTCGGTGAACTTTCCGATAGTGCACACGCGGAAGTCGGCGCACAGTGTGCGGACATCGGTGTTGTTGTGACCGTCGGCAACCGTATGCGCAAGGCGCGTGATGCGGCAAAAGATGCGGGTGCGGAACGGGTGGAAAGTTTTGAAAATGCGCGTGATGCCGGATTGTTTGTAAAAAGTATTTTAAAAGAGGGCGATATCGTGCTTTTTAAGGGCTCACAGTCAATGCGTATTGAGCGTGCTGTTTCGGAGGTGTTGCTACATCCTGAGAAAAAACATCAATTACTTGTGCGACAGGGGAAAGAGTGGAGCAAAAGATAAACAGATAATGGTTTAGCGGCGGTCCTGTGAGGGACCGCCGCGGCGTTCATCGGGTCACGCTCTTGTAGAGCTTGTACCCGATGGAAAACGTGAAGAGGGCAGCGGAGGCGCCGAGAACGACGCCGATGACGGTGTACTGAAACCATTTCGGCATGGCGGCCTCCTTTCTCTAACACCCATTGTTCGCGCATACCTTGAAAAAAGCAAGTGTGTGTCGTATTCTGATGCGGTCGGCCGTATCGTCTAGCCTGGTCTACGGATTGAACGCACGTCGGTGCTTTCAATCCCTCTCACGGAACCGAGAGAGCAACGTGGACTACACAGACGCACATGCCGTAGTATATGGCCTTATCGTCTAGCCTGGTCCAGGACGCGACCCTCTCACGGTCGAAACTCGGGTTCAAATCCCGATAAGGTCACCAATGAAAACTAAAACTCGCTGTCTGTGGGTCAAAGAAGGTGATGTGTTGTACGAAACATACCACGACACCGAATGGGGTAGACCGGTGCGCAATGACAGGAAAATGTTTGAGTTTTTGGTGCTTGAGAGTGCACAGGCGGGGCTCTCGTGGTTGACCGTGCTTCGCAAGCGTGAAAATTATCGCAATGCGTTCGCCGGTTTTGATCCAAAGAAGGTGGCAACATTCGGAAAAAGAGATGTGGCGCGGCTTTTGAAAAACGAGGGCATTATCCGCAACCGCGCAAAAATAGAGGCCGCGATTAACAACGCAAAACGTTTTCTTGAAGTGCAAAAAGAATTCGGCACGTTTTTAAAATATATCTGGTCATTTGTAGGCGGAAAACCGATTCACCATAAGATACGGACACTCAAGGACTACAAAGCAACCACAAAAGAGTCCGATGCTCTTGCGGCGGATCTCAAAAAACGGGGGTTCACATTCCTTGGTTCAACGGTTATCTATGCGCACATGCAGGCGGTCGGTATGGTCAACGATCATATGGAGAGTTGTTTTCGTTGTAAAAATACATAATTTGTATGCGCGTGTGGGATGTACATCCGAAACATCTGTGCCGCAAGCACCTGCTGGCTGAACATCGCGAACTCCACGGTTTGTGGAATATTCTGACGAAACACAAAAGGAAGGGTGGGTATTCGCACCACCCTGAGACGCTCAGGTGGGTGGGTAAGCAAAAAGCACTCTGGGAGCGTCACGAACAGCTGGTGCGTGAGTTTAGGCGCCGCGGGTATCAACATCACTCGCCGCTGAATAAAAAATATGCAACGGGCGCAGGCGGACAAAACGTGTTTCTTCACACTGTTGCGCAGCAGAAAAAAATACTCAAACAAAAACCGTGCGAGTGTTTGCTGGAGTAATCTTCCGTCTGCTATATACGGGAGATGAGAAATGCGAGTGCAAAAAAGACAAGCGTGATGCCGGCAAACAAGCCGGTTGTTTTAAAGAAAAAGGAGAGCGCCCCGGCTTTATCGCCTTCCAGATAGATGAGTATGGGGCGGTAGAGAAACAAATACCCCATAATTGCAGCCGACAAAACAAACAGGGATAGCATTGCCATCGGCATCAAAGCGTTATCATCCGGACCGAACAGTGACGAACCGTAGAAAAAGAAGAGTGAAATAAGACCGATGTGTGCGGCAGCTGCCAGTGCGTGAAAGAGTGGTGTTTTCATATGCATTCAGAGTACTCCGGTAGGGCGTTGCGTCAACCTGTGTTGATTGCCCCCACAGGCTTTTTACTGTAGTATCTCAGACACCGCCCGCGAGGCGACTTTTCTTTTATGGAAGTCAGAAACATTGCCATCATCGCACACGTTGACCACGGAAAAACGACGCTCACCGACGCCATACTCCGGCAATGCGGCGCCGTTGCCGAAGGTGTGTCCATGGATTCAAACACACTTGAGCTGGAACGCGGTATCACTATTTACGCAAAAAATGCGGCGGTCATGTACCGCGGCACAAAAATTAATATTGTAGACACGCCCGGACACGCGGATTTTGGTTCCGAGGTTGAGCGCGTGCTGCGTTCCGTTGATTCCGTTTTGCTTGTTGTTGATGCGCAGGAAGGACCCATGCCGCAAACCCGCTTTGTGTTGAAAAAATCTCTGGAGCTCGGATTGCATCCGATTGTGGTTATTAACAAAATTGATAAACCGGCCGCAAACCCCGCGCACGCGGAGGAAGCGGTGCTCGAGTTGTTTCTTGAACTCGGTGCAAACGACATGCAGGCAAGTTTTCCGGTAGTGTACGCAATCGGTCGCGAGGGTTCCGCAAAAAAACACATGCACGAGGAATCGGTTGACCTCACACCGCTTTTGGACACCATTCTTGAACACGTACCGGCGGCAGGAGTGGGTAATGAATCAAAAACGTTGCGTCTTCAGCCGTTTAACCTCGGGTATGACAACTTTCTCGGACGTCTTGCGGTTGCGCGTGTGTACGAAGGAACCGTGTCAGCAAACCAGAGTGTGTATGTGAAAAAAGCGACGGGGGAGACGCGACAGGGAAAAATTACAAAGTTGTTTACATTCAACGGACTTGAAAAAGTTGATTCAAAAGAAGCGACTGCAGGTGACATTGTGATGATTGCCGGACTGCCCGATATCGATATCGGAGAAACAGTCACAACCGATTCTTCCGTGGAACCGCTTCCGGCGATTGCGGTGGATGAACCGACCATCACGCTTAATTTTTTGGTCAACAATTCTCCTTTTACGGGGCGTGAGGGGAAGCTTGTCACGTCGCGTCAGATCAGAGAACGTCTTGAACGTGAGCTTGAAGTGAATGTTGGGCTGCGTGTTGATTTTACGTCAACGGATAGTTTTGTGGTTTCGGGACGCGGAGAACTGCACATTGCGGTTTTACTTGAAAATATGAGCCGAGAGGGATACGAACTGCAGGTGTCGCAACCGCACGTCATTACGCGCGAAGAACACGGTGTGAAAAAAGAGCCGTTTGAAGAAGTGGTGGTGGATACGCCGAATGTGTTTCAAGGCGCGGTCATTGAACGGCTCGGCAGGCGCGGGTTTGTTCTACAGAACATGCGTACACACGGCGAAACGGTGCGGCTTATACTTGAGGGACCGACACGCGGTCTTTTGGGCTACCGCAACCAGTTCATTATTGATACAAAAGGAGAGGGAATTCTTTCATCGCGCGTCATCGGTTTTAAACCGTTTGCCGGAGAGATTTCAAAACGCCCGACCGGTTCCATGGTATCTATGGTGTCGGGCAAGACACTCGGCTATTCGCTGTGGAACCTGCAGGACCGCGGGGTACTCTATGTCGGGCCGGCAGTGGAAGTATATGAGGGTATGGTTATCGGCAACACAGCAAAAGGAGAAGAAATGCCGGTGAATCCCACAAAAGGAAAACAGCTTACGAACATGCGTGCGTCAGGTTCTGATGAAGCGATTAACCTGGTGCCACCGTTCACACTTTCCATTGAACGCGGGTTGGAAGTAATGGCCGATGACGAATATCTTGAAATTACACCGAAATCAGTCCGTTTGCGCAAACAGTATTTGACGGAACTTGATCGCGCCCGCGCCCGCAGGACACAGGAGTAGGGATGGTATACTACTTAGCATGTTTGAAAAATATTGGATGCAGGAAGACAGGGACGCTCTCAATCTCGCCGGTTCGTACGGTGATCTTTTTGCCATCGCAGAGCGTATTTTAGACAGAATACCCCGTCCGCGCGGGCAGATGTGCGGTCCTATCACAACGGGCGGTGCGGGTTCTGTTGAGGCAAACCTAAAGCGATTTGAAATTGCATTTGAACATGCAATGAAGCAGGGAATTGAAATTTTTGATCAGCTTCCGTTTGAGTTAGCCATGCAGCGGATAAAGGCGATTGTCGAACCGTCGTCGGAATACCCGGTGCGACTGCTAAACGAATTTTACGGCCCTATTTTTGAAAACAAGCTCGTTGACAAACTTTTGTTTTTGCCCGATTGGCAAACATCACGCGGAGCGACGTGGGAGCACGAGCAGGGAATACGTGTCGGTCTTGAGATTATCTATCTACCGGAGAATCTGTTTGACCGCACCGGCGCAGTATAAGATTTTGTAACCCTGTACGAAAAATAACCCATGGTATATCCTGTACGGCGGTACTCGTAACCGTACGAACTATTTCAGAAGCATTTTGTATGAACTCAAAAGGGCTGCTCGTGTACACCGGATTGATTTTCAGCGCTACGGTGTTTGTGTATCAGATTATTTCCCCGATTGCCGAGGAAAAACTAAATGCCGAAATACCGCCTCCACCGAAAGAAGTCGCGGAGCTGATTCCTGTTTCTCCTGCAGATATCGAGCCGACACCCGTGGTGGCGACACCGAAACCAACGGTCTCCGCACCGGCGCCCACGTCCGCTCCGGACACAACGACTCTCGGGACATACACGATGTCGCAGGTTGCTTTACATAGCACCGCGCCTGATTGCTGGTCGGTCGTCAACGGTCTGGTCTACAATCTGACAAGTTATGTGAACAAACACCCCGGCGGAGCAAAAGAAATTATACGAATTTGCGGCAGAGACGGTTCTTCAAGTTTTGAGGGTCAACACGGCGGAGAATCAAAACCCGAACGCATACTCGCGTCATACCAGATAGGAACACTCAAGTAATATTTATGGACTTTGTCGCACTGCATCTCCTAGCGCTTCTTATCACCATTCCCGTTATCTCCCATGCGGACTTTATGGGTCTCCAGTATTTTCGCGGAACGGTGCAGACACTGCCGGCAACCGCGGTCAAATGGACGCATCGGCTCGTGTTTGCCGGATTATTTCTGCTCATTGTCACCGGCATCATTATCACCGTTCCTTCGTGGGAGGTCTGGTTTGCAAAACCGATGTTTTACGTAAAGCTTGCGTTTGTCGCAACACTCCTTCTCAACGGACTTTTTATCGACAAACTGATGCTCACGGCAACACGACAGCCGTATGCGCTGCTTTCAAAATTGGAACAACGTACGCTGAAGACGTCCGGTGCGCTTTCTGGTATGGGCTGGGTGGCGACCGTACTCATCGGTTTATTTTTTCTGTAATGGACAGTGTTTCCAAAGAAGCATTTGAAACAATGGTGCAGGAAGCGTTTGTGCGTTTGCCTGAGAAATTTCGCGCATTGGTGAAAAATGTCGCTCTTTTAACGGAGGATGTGGTTTCTGAAAAAACTCGCCGGGAGCTCAAACTGACGTCAAACAAAGAACTTCTCGGACTCTACCGAGGCGTGCCCAGAACCGAGCGTCATAATGACGCCGGGTTTGCGTTTCCGGACACCATCACGCTGTACCGGCTTCCCATTGAGGGGTATGCGCAGGAACTCGGGAAAACCCTTCCAGACGTCATATACGAGACGCTGTGGCACGAAATCGGCCACCACTTCGGTCTGGAAGAGGACGAGGTTCGCAAGCGGGAAGAGGAACGGTTTGGGGGCGCGTGATGCGCTACGAGAGGATTCGGGAGAGATGCACGGCAAGCCATGAAAGGAAGCCGAGAATGAAAACACCCCATGCGATGTCGGCAAGCGCGAGTACAAGCGGCCAGCGGGAGAGTACCGTCCAGTTGGTGAAATCATAGACGCCGTAGACCAAAAGTCCTAGAAATGCTCCCCATCCGATGGCGGCAGCGGCGGTCGGTGCGTTCGGCAAAACAAAAAATACAATTCCTGCAGCAAGCAGAAGGTACACCGCAACGGCGCCGAGCAGGCGTATGTCGCCGAAGACGCCTGCCGGGCGCATCAAATCACCCAGCTGACTTTGGTAAAAGTTTTTTACAATAACACCGAGCCACACAAAATCTATGGCGGCTGCAATAGCGGCGAGTATGACGATGAGTTTAAAATTATGCACGACGTTCCGTTATTTCTTCCTGTAATTGCGCAATAAGTTCGGAAAGCGTAAGTTCCTTTTTTTCTCCCGAACGCGATTCAAGCGTCAGTGTTTTCTGCTCGACCTCTTTATCACCGAGCACGAGCGCGTACGGATTTTTTGACATTTTCCAATTTCGGATTTTTTTACCGAGTGTTTCGTTTGAATCATCAAGTTCGGCGCGGATGCCGACACCTGAAAGCGCGGCAAGCACTTCCTGCCCATACTCCGCATGCTTGTCTGAAATAGAAAGAATACTGACCTGTACGGGTGAGAGCCATGACGGGAGTGCACCTGCAAAATGTTCAAGTAAAATCATAATGAAACGCTCAGGTGAACCGATGATGGCGCGGTGGAGCATGACAGGATGTTTTTCCGAGCCGTCAGTGTCCGTGTAGGAGAGGTCAAAACGCTCCGGCATGACGTAGTCGATCTGTACGGTGGAAAGCTGCCAGTCGCGGCCCAATGCGTCCGTCGCGATCAAATCCATCTTAGGTGCATAAAACGCAGCTTCACCGGGACCGGGGAAGTAGTCAATGTTATTCCGCTGCATAATCTTTTCCGCCCATTTCTCAACCTTGTCCCACGTGTCGGGATTACCCAGATATTTTTCAGGGTGCTCGGGATCGCGGGTGGAAAGACGATATCGATATTTGAGCCCGAAGGTCGCCATAATTTTTTTGGTCATAGAGAGCGCGCGGTCTATTTCTTCATCTACCTGATCTTCACGGCAGAAAATATGACAGTCATCCTGCGAGAACGACCGAACGCGCGCCAAACCGCTGAGCTGTCCGGGTTGTTCGTCGCGGTAGAGCATCGCAAAGTCGGTGTAACGCAGCGGTAGGTCGCGGTAACTGCGTTTTTTGCTTGCGTAGATTTGCGTGTGCTGAGGGCAGTTCATCGGCTTGAGGAAGAACTCCTCGTCGGAATAGTTGGAGACAACGCGGAACATGTCGTCTTTGTATTTGTCGTAGTGACCCGACTGCTTAAACAGTGATGCCTTAGCCATCTGCGGAGTCCATACCTGCTCATACCCCTCTTTTGTTTGGAGCGATTCAACATATTCGTTCAGCAGGCGGCGGATGAGCGCACCGCGTGGAGTGTAGAGCGGAAGTCCCGAGCCGATGTAGTCGGAAAAGGTAAAAAGATCAAGTTCTTTTCCAAGCTTTCGGTGGTCGCGTTTCTTTGCCTCTTCTTGCATATGAAGGTACGCGTCAAGTTTTTCTTTTGATTCAAATGCTAGTCCGTAGATGCGCGTGAGCATGGGATTTTTTTCGTTTCCGCGCCAGTACGCGCCCGCGATGTGCGAAAGGGTAAAAGAGTCGGGGGCAATATCTTTTGACGGGTGCTCCACATGTCCGCCACGGCACAAATCGGTGAAGGAACCGGCTGTGTAGAGTGTGATGGTTTCGCCCTTCTCCGCAATTTCGTTGACGAGCTCTGTTTTAAACGGGTTGTCTTTGAACAATTCAAGCGCCTCGTCTTTCGACACCTCACGGTGGGAAAACTCCTTCCACGTCGGTAGGAGTTTTTTCATCGATTTTTCTATTTTTTTGAGGTCATCCTCACTCGGCGCCTCGGTAAATTTGATGTCGTAGTAAAAACCGTTATCAATGGCGGGGCCCAGCGTAAGCTTTGCGTCCGGATAGTGTTCCAGCACGGCCGCAGCCATGAGGTGTGAGAGGGTGTGTCGTAGCGGTGAAAGATCTTCCGATTGTGTATTGCTCATATATGAAATATTGCCCCTGGGTGTCTTTGTAGTATATAGTTTCCCGCAGACTCTTCAACTGCTCTTCCGATAAGGAGAACAACGTGACAAAAGACGAATTACGCACGCGCATCACAACTGAGGCACAAGGACGGGGTTTTTCCGTAGAAGAGGTTCTGTTGGTGTATAAAAACCGTGTGAAGTCGGTTAGTAAGATGCGTCTGCACATCAACGGTTTTGACTGCCGTCTCCACTATTTGGAGAATGTGCGCACCGACGGAGACAGTCACTATGCCATGTTGGGGGTGACACGTACGTCACTACGGAAGTCGGACTTTACCATCGTGCTGTACCGACTGTGCGACGGTAGTGAGCGCGTGCTCGTCATCCCGAGTCAGGTGCTCCTGCGCCATGTTCCGAAGGGAACGAACACCAAGCGCTTCTATATCCCGCACCACCCGCCGTTGCACCAGCAGTCGTGGACCTCGCCCCACATCAAATGGTCTTCTTATGAAAACCAGTGGGGACGGCTTCTGCGGCGGGAACAGTCGCGGTAACACACGCCCTGACGGGAAACCGTCGGGGCACCGTTTTATAATTTTTTAACCTTGTCGGCGATAAGCGACATTTCGCCGTTTCTTTCAGAGAGTTTCCCTTTAACGCCGATACAGATTCCAGAGAGTACATTGTCACGAAACTCCGTGTACGTCTTCGGAAAAAACACAACTTCAAGCGTTCCTGTGTAGTCTGAAATACGTACGAACGCCATACGGTCGCCGTTTTTTGTCATGATGGGTCGGACTTCCTCAACGAGTCCGTAGGCAACGGACGTCATATTCGGATGCATTTTTTTGAGCTTCTCGATGTTTGTGTTGGTTGTTTCAAAAAACTTTTTATATTTGTCCAGCGGATGACCGGAAATGTAGAGGCCGAGCAAGTCTTTTTCCCACGAAAGCTTTTGTTCCTGTGTTGCCGGTTCGGCGGGCGGAAGTGTGAGATGTGAAAAAAACGGACCGGCAGCACCGCCGAAAAGGGAATCTTGCGCGCGCCCGTGTTCACCCGACTCTTTATTAAAGGAAAGAATAAGGTTGATATTAGCAAGCATCACACCGCGCTCATTAAAGCGGTCAAGCGACCCTGATTGTATGAGCGCTTCGAGTGATTTTTTGTTGAGGTTACGATCGTGGATGCGTGACAAAAAATCTTCAAGTGATTCGTACGGCCCGTGCGCTTTGCGTTCTTCAATGATGATGTCGGCGATGCCTTGGCCGAAGTTTTTTATGGAGTAGAGACCGAAACGTATTTTTTCGGTGCCGTCGGTTGTTTTTTCTTTCGGCACAACGGAGAAGTCACCGAAAGACTCGTTAATATCCGGTGGGAGCACCTCGATACCCATATGTTTACATCCCGAAATGAGTTCCGAAATTTTGTCCACATCGCCGGCGTCGGCAGAAAGTACCGCCGCCATATATGCGGTAGGGTAGTGCGCTTTCATATATGCGGTTTGGTAGGCGAGTCGACCGTAGGAGGCCGCATGCGCTTTGTTGAATCCGTATCCTTGGAAGGGTTCAAAGAGTGCCCACAAACCTTCTGCCTGCTTCTCTGTCATCTGGGAGTGTTCCACGCATCCTTTGACGAATATTTCATGCTGCTTCGCCATTTCCTCCGGAATCTTTTTTCCGACCGCCTTGCGAAATTTGTCCACGGTTTCCCATGTGTAGCCGGCAAGTTCAAGTGCGGTGGAGAGCAGGTCGTCTTGGTACACCAAAATACCGTATGAACGCTCCAAAAAGCTCTTCATTTTCGGGTGATAATAGGTAATCTGCTTCTTTCCGTGTTTGCGGGCAATATACTCCGGAATGTTTTTCATCGGTCCCGGTCGGTACAGCGCAACCATGGCGTTGATGTCGTGAATCGTTGAAGGTTGCAGTTCTTTAAGGAATTGCGTCATCGCGTCACCTGAGAGCTGGAAGACGGCCATGGTGTCGCCTGTCGCGAGCATCTCAAATGTTTTTTTGTCGTCAAGCGGAAGCGCATCAACGTCGATGTTTTGTCCGTACACGGCGCGTACGCGGCGTACCGCCTCGGCGAGTACGGCGAGGTTTTTGAGCCCAAGAAAATCAAATTTAAGTAATCCGACGTCTTCAACGGCGTGCATGTCGTATTGCGTGAGCAGTTTGCCTTCGCCTTTCGGGTCCCACTGTGTCGGCACAATTTCATCAAGCGCAATCGGCGAGATGACGACGCCGGCGGCGTGCACGGAAATATGACGCGCACATCCTTCAATTTTTTTTGCCATGTCCACAATGGCGCGCACATCTTCATCGCCGTCGTACAGTTTTTTGAAATCAGGTTCTTCTTCAAGCGCGCGGTCAATGGACATCGGGAATCCTTGGGAACCGAAGGGAATAAGTTTGGCGATACGGTCGGCAAGTGCGAGATCGTAATTAAGAGCGCGTGCGGTATCACGGACCGAACCGCGCGCCAACATCGTTCCGAACGTCCCGATTTGCGCGACGTTGTGTTCGCCGTACTTTTCACGCGCGTATGCAATCATTTCATCGCGACGGTTATCGGCAATGTCAAGATCGATGTCGGGAGGTGAAGGGCGCAGGGGGTTGAGAAACCGTTCAAACGGCAACTGATACTCAATCGGGTTAACGGTGGTAATTCCCAGTACAAATGAAACAAGCGAACCGGCAACCGACCCTCTCGTGTTGGTGAGAATTTTATGTTCACGCGCATACCGCAGCAGGTCGCCGACGACGAGAAAGTACGGCGCGTATCCTTTATCGATAATGGTTGAGAGTTCAAAATCAAGCCGTGTTTGAATTTCATCCGTCATGGCGATGTCGCGCCGCGCAAGACCCTCGGTTACCTGTCGTTTGAGTTCTCCTGCGTGTGTGGTGCCGTGAGGAATGGGAAACGCTGGAAACATCCAGCTACCCAAAGGAATTTCAAGTGTGCACATGTCGGCAACCTTCACGGTGTTGGCAAGTGCGTCAGGAATGTCGGCAAACAATTCCTCCGCGCGTTCGGTGCTGATGAACGAAAAATCAGCGTCGGACTCGGTAAAACCGCTTCGCCAGCCGTCTCCGCTTGATTGCACGGACAACAGGGTGCGCCGTGCGGGCGCATCATCAGGCGAGAGGTACTGCACATCGTTGCTTGCCACAAGCGGCGTGTCGGTCTCCGTGCTGAATTCGATGACGCGTTTCACACGTTCGTCATGTTGTTCAATTTCAGGGTGCCGTGTGATTTCAAGAAACACGCTCCCGTCGCCGAATAATTTCTTATACAGCGTCAGTGTTTCCTCGGCGCGTTGTTTGTTGTTGCCTGCCAGCGCGTTTGCAATCGCGCCGTTGAACACCGGAACAATTGCACACAACCCCTCGTGGTATTTTTCAAGAAGCTCGGTGTCGATGCGGGGTTTGTAATAAAAACCTTCAAGGTGCGAGTACGTAACGAGTTTGATGAGGTTTTTGTATCCCTCATAATTTTTTGCAAGCAAAACAAGCCGTTCGCGTTTTGAGTCGATACCGGTTTCACGGTCAAATCGCGTTCGGGGAGCGCAATAAAAATCTACGCCGATAATCGGTTTGATGTCGGCTTTTGTACATGCTTTATAAAACTCTATTGCGCCGTAGAGGTTTCCGTTGTCGGTAAGCGCAAGCGCGGTCATGCCGTACTCCTTCGCTTTCTTTACCAGCTCAGGAATGCGCGGAAGCGCCGAAAGAAGAGAAAAGTGTGAGTGCGTGTGGAGATGGACGAACGGAGCAGTCATAACCACATTGTACGTTCAAGCTTTCCAAATAGGGAGTGGATTGTGTTAAGCGGCTTCTTTTGACGGCTTCCTGGGGAGAGTGTCAATGCGCGGTGCGGTATACTGTGCGTATGTATTCGTTTTCAGAGCTGACGCGAAAAGAACTGCCGGCGCCGCCTCCTTGGACGAAAGCGCTCGGTGTCGGTGTGGTGATTATGGGTATGGCGATGGGAACGGGGGAGCTTATTTTATGGCCGCATCTTGTTACCAAGTTCGGACTTGAAATTCTGTGGTTCGCGCTCGTCGGTATCACGTTGCAGTACTTCATCAATCAGGAAGTCATCCGGCACACGCTTGCAACAGGAGAAAGTTTTTTCACGACGTCTGCCCGACTTTTGTTTTGGACGCCGTTGTTTTGGCTTGTCGCGGCACTGCTTCTCTATATCTGGCCGGGCTGGGCAAGTACACTGGGCACCATTCTTGCGGAGCTCTTCGGGTTCGGTTCGTATGTCGTCTGGGCGTGGGTTTCACTTGCGTTTGTCGCGCTGTTTACCTTGCGTGGTACGCACGCGTACCGTGTACTTGAAGGTGCGCTCAAAGTTATCGTTCCGGTTTTTGCTTTTTTGTTGATATGGATTAGCGTACTCAACCTTTCGTGGGGCAATGTCGTAGAAGCGCTCCGTGGACTGACCAGCTTCGGGTATATGCCCGAGGGTATTGATATGAAAGTACTCCTCGGTGCCATCGTGTTTGCAGGCGCGGGCGGAATGCTCAACCTCTGCACATCACTGTGGTACCGCGACAAGCAGTCGGGTATGGCGGCGTACAGCGGACGCATTACTAACCCTATTTCAGGAAAACCGGAGGCTGTCGGCGTCGTCGGCGCAACGTTTGATATCGACAGTCCCGAGCAGATGTCACGCTGGAAAAAGTGGATGATGTTTGTGCGCATTGATCAGGGTGTTATTTTCTGGCTGTTAGGGACCGTCACACTGCTGTTGCTGGGCGCCAATGCGTTTGTGGTACTCTCGCCGTTGGGTATTGTTCCGGACGGCACACGGCTGGCAATCGAGCAGGCGCGCATCTTCGGAACGCAGTTCGGCAACCTCGGAACGACGCTCTATCTTGTGATGACGTACCTCATGTTGTTTTCGGTGATGTGGACGGTTATTGATGCGCTTACCCGCATTGTGTCAGATATCATTCATACCAACGCGCGTGAGGGGCGTCTCGTTTCTTTTTTTAAACCACTTGCCAATGTCTCGATTCACCATCTCTACTATGGACTGATTCTCGGCATCATTGTCGTACAGGCGGCGTTGTTGCCGTTTAATCAGCCGTTTGTGTTTTTGATTGCGAGTTCGGCGCTCGGCGGTTTTGTGATGGCGCTGTATACGCCGCTGCTGCTGTATCTGAACAACACAAAACTTCCGAAAGCGCTTCGTCCGGGAATGGTGACGAATATCTTTTTGGTCGGTGCGTCTCTGTTTTATCTCTACTTTGCCGTTGTAATTGTCAAGAATTTTTTCAGTTAAGTTTTTTTGAATATGAAAACCGTCGTCGGTATTGATGAAGCGGGAAGGGGACCGCTGGCGGGTCCGGTTGCCGTCGGATGTGTGGTGATCCGCTCACGTGCGGTGCGCGGCGCGTTCCCAAAAACACGCGATTCAAAAAAACTTTCTCCGAAACAACGCGACGAGTGGTTTGCGGAAATTGAGCGCCTGCAAAAGAAAGGGGCGCTTTCATGCGCGGTGAGATTGGTGGGCGCACGTACGATAGACACAAAAGGAATTTCTTTCGCAATCAGACAAGGAATTTCAACCGTGCTCAACACGCTAGATTTACCGAAAAGCACACAAATTTTTTTAGATGGGGGACTGAAGGCGCCTGAGAAATATCAGCACCAGAAAACAATTATCAAAGGAGATGAAAAAGAACTCTCCATCGCACTTGCGTCAATTGTCGCAAAAGTAACACGTGACCGGTATATGGTGCGCATCGCAAAAAAATATCCGCAGTATGGATTTGAGATTCATAAGGGATATGGGACGAAAGCGCACATCAGCGCTCTGCGCCGAAACGGGCTCTCACCAATGCACCGCAAGACGTTTTGTCGTAACTTGACAAGTGTAGTGTAGTATGATATTGTGGGAAAGGAAGTTTAGGTCTCAAAAAAACACTACTCAGGATTGGGGGTACACGTGGGAAGTCTCAATGGACCGCTTAACGTAGTTCCGTTGGATGCTTCATCCTGGTTCTGCGCCGGCATTCCATGGCGCAATCAGGACGGCGAAATCGAGGTCCTGGTCATGAAGTACAGACCTCATCCGATGGACCCAGTTCGTGCCAACGAAGTACAGCTGAAGTTCATCGGTGGCACCAACAATGACGCACCGGAGGACAAGACGCCGGAGGACACGCTCGAACGAGAAATTCTCGCGGAGATGGGGGTTCCCGTCGTCTCGTACCGAGAGCCGCTTCACACGGTCTTCAAGCCGGCACGAGGTGACCGCGATCCTCATCGCCAGTACTTCTGCCTCATCGAGATCCCGAAGAACGCGGAGATCCGCAGGGAGCCGATGTGGGACGGTGACGAGCTCCTGGAAGCTCCCGAGTGGCGCGTTCTCGACGACGCGCTCATCAGCGAGATGTTCTTCACGCACAAGGTGCCGGCCGAAAGGGCGCGAATCAGTATCACGCGCCTCGCCGCCTGATGGGTGGCCCGATGTAGCAGGACCAAAGAGGTCCAGCAGCATCGGGCCTTTTTGTTTGCACAAAATACCTGTTTTTGTTAGAGTGTACACGTTATGACAGTTCGAATGCGTCACACAAAAGGCCACACCGGCAACCGCCGGTCGCACCACGCCCTTTCAGGGCCGCGTCTTTCTGTGTGCGCTACCTGCGGTTCCAAGCACATCCGGCACCAGGCGTGTCTGACGTGCGGCGCGTATCGCGGTCGAACGGTTGTAAATGCGCAGGCCAAGGCGGAGCGTTCTCTTGCCCGAAAGCAGGCGAAACTCCGTGCACGAGGCGAAAGCGCAGCGGATGCACAGAAGAGCGAGTCGAAAGACTCGAAGTAGACGTTTGACACTTCCGCGCCGCGAAAGCGGCGCGCACATATGAGCAATCGCCATTTAGCGAGATCAGTTGTTCTTCAGACCCTTTTCCAGATTGATTTTTCTTCCGTGTCAGCAAAAGAAGCTGCGGGAGTTCTCTCTCACATTGCCGCGGAATTCGCACCGGGCATCGGAGAGCAGGATTTTATGAGATCGCTCTTGAAAGGAGTTATCCAAAAGCGCAAAGACCTCGATACCATCATCGAGAAAGCCGCGCCTGAATGGCCGATAGACAAAATCTCGCTCGTTGACCGCAACGTTCTGCGTCTCGGGCTTTTTGAGCTTCTCTTCGGCGATCGTGCGCACGTGCCGGCGAAGGTGGCCATCAACGAAGCCATCGAGCTTGCTAAGAGTTTCGGCGGTGACTCATCGGGTCGGTTTGTGAACGGCGTGCTCGGTTCCGTGTACAAGGAACTCGGCGAGCCGGGAAAAAACGAAACATCAAAAAAGAAAAAGGACGTGCCATACGACGAGATGCCGCAGGAGGTTCTCGGCGGCGCGTTTGTCTATGCGCGGCACGGTGATGATATCTACATTGCATTCGTGCATGATGTGTTCGGGCACTGGACGCTCTCCAAGGGAAAAATAGAGAACGGTGAAGACGCTCGCACGGGCACGGCTCGTGAAATGCTGGAGGAGCTCGGACTTGAGGTGGAGATACAGGATGAAATTGGAAGCAACGAATACATCGCCTCGCATCCTGAAAAAGGAAAAATCCGAAAGCGTGTGACGTATTTTTTGGCCGAATCGCCGTTTCACGAAATCAAATTGGGTACCTCGGGCGGACTTGATGATGCGCGGTGGTTTCGTCTCGGAGAAATTGTAAACCTCAACATCTACGACGACATCTTGCCTCTCATTACGAAAGCAATTACACTCCTGTCGCAAAAACAGCACTGAGTATGAATGATGTCCATGTCTTGGAAGAAAAAATCGGGCACACGTTTGCCGACACAAAACTGATAACAACGGCGCTGACGCACCGCTCCTTTATCAATGAGTCGCACCGGCATGCGGGTGACCACAACGAGCGCCTCGAATTTTTAGGAGACGCGGTGTTGGAACTCATCACCACTGAATTTCTGTACGCAAAATATCCGAATAAAGCGGAGGGTGATCTGACATCATATCGCGCGGGACTCGTGAATACATCAACACTGGCGACAGTGTCCATGGAGCTTGGTGTCAATGATTTTCTGCACTTGTCGAAAGGTGAGGCAAAAGACACCGGTCGCGCGCGCCAGTACATTCTTGCAAACGCCTTTGAAGCCATCGTCGGCGCACTGTTTCTTGACGGGGGATACGACGTGGCACGTGCGTTTGTAGCGAAGTTCCTGTTGCCGCGTACGGAAGATATCGTCAACAACCATCTCTGGCGCGATGCAAAGAGCCGTTTTCAGGAGCTTGCGCAGGACAAGGTCGGTATTACGCCGTCGTACCAGACCGTGCAGGAAGAAGGTCCAGACCACGACCGCGATTTTACGGTCTCGGTTTTTTTGAAAGGGGAAGAGGTTGCCCGCGGTTCCGGAAAATCAAAACAAGAAGCGGAGCAATCCGCGGCCCAGAACGCGATTACAAAGAAGGGGTGGTAAATTAGAAAGCTGCAAAAAAATATGCGATACTACACGCGTACGGACGCGTTTTTTGTATGTATCTTAAATCTCTCGAACTCTCCGGATTCAAGTCATTCGCAAAGAAGGCATCGCTTGAATTCAAAACGCCGATTACGGCAATCGTGGGTCCCAACGGCTCCGGCAAATCAAACGTCGCCGAAGCGTTTCGTTTCGTGCTCGGCGAACAATCCATCAAGTCCATGCGCGGCAAGCGCACGGAAGACCTCATTTGGAACGGCTCAAAGGAGACGCCGAAAAGCAACCGCGCACACGTGAAACTCGTGTTTGACAACACGCCGGGAGCAAGCCAAGACGGCAGGCGGCTCTTTGACGTGGATTTTGACGAGGTGGTGCTTGAGCGCATTATTCACCGCGACGCGTCGAGCGAATATCACCTCAACGGTTCGGTGTCACGGCTGAAGGATATTTTTGAAATGCTGTCCGGCGCACATATCGGCGCCTCGGGTCACCATATTATTTCACAGGGTGAGGCGGACAGGATTTTGTCGGTGAATTTCCGTGAACGAAAAACAATGGTGGAGGACGCGCTCGGTCTGAAGATGTATCAGTACAAGAAAGAAGAAAGCCTCCGCAAGCTTGAAAAGACGCAGGAGAATCTTGACCGCGCGGAAAGCATCCGGCGCGAATTGAAACCGCATCTGAAATTTTTGGAAAAACAGGTGGCAAAACTCGCCCGTGCGCGTGAACTCTCCGAACTGCTGGTGCGTGACTACAAAGAATATTTTGCGCGTGAGAAAACATATCTCACCGCTGAAAAAACGCGCATTGAAGATGAGCTGAAGCCGAAGGAAGCGCACATGAAGCGCCTGGAGAAAGAAATCGGCGATGCGCGTGAAGAGCTGCAGCGCCTCGCACGGAAAGACACCACGTCCGACGCGCTGCTTGAAGGTGAGAAAAAATTGCGCGAATTGCGCGCCGAAAAAGACGCAAAAGTCCGTGAAGCCGGGCGCGTGGAGGGAGAGATTGCGACGCTCAAAACGATTATCGCCCGCGAAGAGAAACGTCAGAACGAAGATGCGCACCGAACTGTGCCGTTTTCATCCGTGTCGGGAATGACCGGTAAGCTTCTTTCCCGTATTTCCGAGGCGCTCCTGCTTACAGACGCTGCCGCCCTAAAGTCGGCGCTTTCTGAGATGAGGGTGCTGGTCGCCGAATTTATCGCAAACGTGTCGGGTTCGGCGGGGTCCTCAAACGAAGAGCTTGCCGATATGCGTGCACAGCTCGCCGATCTTGAGAAGGAAAAAACAAAACTCGATGCGGAGGTGGTCCGTTTTGAGGCCCAGGAAAAGGAGCATGAGGTGTCTTACAAAAAAGTACAGGCCGACATCGAAACAGACATGCACTCCGGACGCGAAATGGAGCGGAACATTTTCTCGCTCTCAAACGAACAGCAGGAGATTCGCGTGGAAGTGCAGCGCCTTGCCGGCGCATTGCAGGCGCTTTCTTTGGAAGAAGAAGAGTTTAAGCGCGAATTGATGGAGGCCGGTGCACTTGCCGGCATGGAAGCGGTGCGTTTTGACGACGTGATGCAGGCGCTGACGCGGTCGCCGTCTCCGGAGGACCGCAAAGAACAACTCGCGCGTAAAAAGGAAATTGAACGCATGAAAATACGGCTTGAAGAAGCGGGAAACGCGGGCGGGGAAGATGTGATGAAAGAGTATGAGGAAGTGTCACAACGCGACGCGTTTCTTGAAAAAGAAGTCACCGACTTGCTTGCCTCGGCAGAGGCGCTCAAACAGCTCATTGCCGATTTGGAAGAAACACTCGCGCGCGAATTTCAGGATGGTGTCAAAAAAATAAACGAGCAGTTTGCGGAATTCTTCGCACTGATGTTCGGCGGCGGCACCGCGTCGCTTGAGGTTGTCCGTGAGGTCAAACGCGCACGCAAAGATTCCGACTTAGAAGAGATGTTTGAGGGTGGCGTGCCGGATGAGGCTGACACGGATGTGGAGAAGATGCAGGAAGGCGTTGAAATCCACGTGTCACTGCCTCGCAAAAAAATCCACGGACTTGAAATGCTCTCAGGAGGCGAACGGGCGCTCACCTCAATTGCGCTGATTTTTGCGATGTCGCAGGTGAATCCCCCGCCGTGTATTATTTTGGATGAAACCGACGCGGCGCTCGACGAGGCAAACAGCAAACGCTACGGCGACATGATTGAAAACCTTGCCGCAAAGACACAACTTATTTTAATTACACACAATCGTGAAACGATGTCACGCGCCGGTGTACTCTATGGTGTAACGATGGGACACGATGCCGTATCTCAGCTTCTGTCGGTATCGTTTACTGAGGCTGTTGCGGTTGCGAAGTAGCAGTGCGCAGGCTGTTGTGTTCTGAAAACGCTTCGCCGTGCGCGCGCATAATGGTCTCTTTGACGTGCATTGGATTGGCGGCGTTTTTGATGGTGAAGTCAATTTCACTTCCTGCGGTGTGGATGTGAATGTTGCCGAAGTGCATGAATGTCGCAAAAATACCGTCAACGGACACGGTGACATCCTGCACCTGCTCTAATCTTGTGACGGAGACGTCGCGTCGAAACACCCCTTTTTGTTCAATATCGAAAATACGGCGGTTGGTGACAATCCACACATCAAGATAGTAGTCGGTCCAGTAGAAGAAAAAGAGCACCCAAAGAAACAGGCACCACAGCAGGAAGAAAAAGCCGACCGCAATCGGACCCGCTGTTCCGTCGGTCAGTTTGTTGATGAATACTCCGAGTGCAGGTGACAGCGCAAGCGGGACAAAAAAGAAAATCAAGAGTAATGCGACCTTGCCGTACAGGATAAACATGTGCCGACGCACCTCCAGCAGTATTTTCTCGCCCTCCTCAAGGTTAATAAGCTGTTCCAGGTTGAGATCCTGTGAACGCGGTTTTGTGCCTGCGGTGTAAGGATTATGCAGCATGGTTTAGAGCGAAAAGATAAAACTCATGGCAAGAACAAGAAGCACGAGCGAGCCGGTAAGGTATACGCGCCGGATACGCTTTACACGTTTCGTGTCGGCACCGTATGCGCGCCAGTGAAACCATAAAATACCGGACGTCACTGCCCATACGATAGCAACAGCGATAAAAATGATCCACAAGGTGACGGAAAACGTTTCGGAAGATACGCTAAAAGAAAACCAGTCCTGCATACGTGTATTGTACGTCCTCCAGAATACTTTTCAATTCACCCAGCACATAGTTTGTCGCTGTTGCTTCATCGAAAGGTTTATCCAACTGTGCGGACAAAACTGGAACTTTCTGTGAGCGGTGAGGAGGGTGTGTGTGTTTGTAACAAAGAGATAGCGGCAAACTATGTGCTGGACACGAGCGCACACTCAATCTGCTTACGGTCAACATCAACATTCACCACACGAAAGCGCACCACGTCGCCGAGCGAATATACCTTTTTTGTCCGTTCGCCGACGACACGGTATTTTTTAGCATCGTGCCGGTAGTAATCACTCGGCATGTTTGCCAGACGAATCAACCCCTCGGCGTGCGTGTCGCGCTCCTCGATAAAGATTCCCCAGTCGGACACGCCGGAAATCACCCCCTCAAACTCTTTTCCGATGCGCACGTTCATGTACTCCGCCTGTTTGAGTTTTACCGATTCACGCTCCGCATCAATAATGGACAACTCGCGTTCCGAAATTTCCTGCGCGACTTTTGCGTAAAACGGATAGTTTCCAATCGGAAGGGTTCCGCGGGTCAATTCTTCATGCAAGAGTCGGTGTACGAGCAAGTCGGCGTAACGGCGGATAGGAGAGGTAAACTGTGTGTAGGCGGGAAGTGCGAGTCCGTAGTGACCGATGTTGCGGGTTGAATACATTGCCTTTGCCATGGAACGTAAACCTGCGGTCAGAATAAGATCTTCTTCCGGCGTTCCCTCCACGTCTTTAAAAAGTTTGTTGAGCATTTTTCCGCTTGCATGCCCTTTCGGCGACAAGGAGAGTGTGTGTCCGAGCGCGTGGACGAAGTCTGCAAGATCACGGAGTTTTTCGGGATTGGGTACGTCGTGTACACGGTAGACAAACGGGTGCTGTTTTTTCTCGTATTTTGAATACACAAACTCTGCAACCTCGCGGTTTGCCAAAAGCATGAACTCCTCGATGAGTTTGTGCGTATCGAGACGCTCTTTCAAAAATGCTTCCAACGGAACGCCGTCGTCGGCAAGTTCAAACCGCACCTCATGCTGTTCAAAATCAATCGCACCTGCCCCCATACGTCTCGCACGCGAGTGCTTTGCAATGGTGTTAAGCGCCGTGAGCTCCTTGAAAAAAGACCCCGCTCCTGCGTCAAGGATTTTTTGTGCCTCTTCGTATACAAACCGCCGTTGTGAGTGGATGACGGCTTTTCCGAAGTTCCTTGAAAGCACCGTACCCTCCGGTGTGACCGTAAACCATGCAGAATAGGTGAGCCGGTCAACATCGGGTTTGAGACTGCACAGATCGTTGGAAAGCACCTCGGGAAGCATCGGAATAGTGCGGTCAACAAGGTAGGAAGAGAACGCGCGTTTTCGCGCTTCACGGTCAAGTGTGCTGTTTGGGAGTACAAAATGAGAAACATCGGCAATATGGACGCCAACCTCGAGGTTTCCGTCGGGAAGAAACTGCACCGAAAGCGCGTCGTCAAAATCTTTTGCGTCCAAGGGGTCAATGGTGCATGTCGGGGTATTTCTGAAATCTTTCCGTCCCTCGAGATTTTTTTCCGTCGCATATGCTTCAAACACACGCTGCGCCTCTTCTTCTACGTCTTTCGGAAACGTATCATCAATGCCTTTCTCAAGAATAATCGAGCGGATTTCCACCTCATGCAGTCCTTTTTTTCCGATGTTTTCAATCAAGCGGGCCTCCGGCTGTTGTTTCGGGTCGCTCCACGGCAGCATCTCAACAAACACCTTGTCACCGGAGACGCTTCCAGACGGATCTTTTAAGAGAAGGGTGATATAACTCTTGCGGTCATCGGGGACAAGTACGAGTCTGCCGTCGTTTTCCATGACGGTGCCGACGAAGCGGGTCTTGGCGCGGTGTAACACGCGCTCAATGCGCCCGAAACGCTCGCCACGGTAGTGTCCGGGGAGCACGGAGATAAGCACCGAGTCGCCGTGAAGCGCGGTGTTGAGGTTCCCGGCTTCAATGCGGATGCTTTCTTTTTCATTGCGCGGGTCAGGAACAAAACCGACACCTTTTGGTGTCGTCCTCACAACCGCTTCAAACTGTTTTGGCGCCTTCGCACCTCTCGTGCGGTGGGGCAAGGAGTGCCCGCGTGCCCCCCTTTTCGGGGATTTCTTTTTCATGTACGCATCACAGTACCACATTTTAACGGCTATATCCATCGGTGGTTGCCTTTTACGGGGCTTTTTGGTACAGTTCTTTCGCTGTCCTGAGGGCAGTTTTTCATTCACCATGCTTAAAATCAGATTACAGCGGTACGGACGAACCAACGACCCGTCTTTTCGTGTGGTTGTGTTGGAGTCAACGCGCGGCCCGAAGGCAGGGAACCATGTGGAGCAAATCGGTTTCTACAACGCGGCAACAAAACAAAAATCACTTGATGTGGAGCGCGCGAAGTATTGGATGTCCAAAGGGGCACAGCCGTCCGACACCGTCTACAACATGCTTGTGACCGCAGGTGCGATTTCAGGGAAAAAACGCAACGTGTTGCCGAAAAAATCACCAATCATAAAGGAAGAACCGGCTGTGGCTGCAGCACCTGCTGAAGCTCCTGCCCCTGAAGCATCCGCGACGGAGCAGCAACCCGAGGCCCCTGTTGAAACTCCAGCTGAAACAGTTCCTGAGGCGACAGTTGAAATTCAGGTTGAGACCCCTACGGCTGAGGAACAGAAGGCAGAGTAAGTATCAGGCCACCAAAAAATAGATACGTCTACAGCGCGGTTGCGCGGTGGACATTTTTATTTTTCTGCCGTATACTCCGGTGCAAGACAAGGGGTGTAGGAACCCCGGTCGCGCTTCGTACGAGGCGAGTTACTAAATCGTAGTACTACATTATGAACAGCGAGTATCAAGACGCAGTTTTTCTTGAAAGTGTTGTTAAGGCGCTTGTTGAGGTTCCTGAAGATGTGAAAGTAACGCGCACCGTCGATGAAATGGGTGTGCTCATCACGCTGAAGGTAAATCAAAAAGACATGGGAACGGTTGTCGGGCGATCCGGCAATACCGCGAAGGCGATTCGCACACTGTTGCGTGTTGTCGGCATGAAGAACAATGCCCGTGTGAATTTGAAAATTCTTGAACCGGACGGTTCAACCCGCATGACTGCCGCGGCAAATGTTGATGACGCGATGGCAGCGTTGAAAGAAGAATAAAACATACAAAACACATCAGGGCTCCGCAACGAGCCCTGGTGTGTTTTGTTGTACGCCGTTTCTTGTGTACTATCTGGGTGCTATGGCACAACCCACCGTTATTTCGGTCATCTCGACGTTCCCGGAAACCATGCAGCCTTATTGTGAGGCCTCTATTTTGAAGCGTGCGCAGCAGTCAAAAAAACTCCGCGTGTCATTTCTTAACCCGCGCGCTCATGCGTCGGACAAGCACCATAAAACCGACGACATTCCGTACGGCGGCGGACCGGGTATGGTGATGAAGGCCGAACCCATTTTAAAAAGTGTTGCTGCTGCGATGCGGAAACACAAAACAAAAAAGACAAAGGTTATTATTTTTTCTCCTCACGGAAAACAGTTCACCAACCGGTATGCACAAACGCTTGCAAAAAAATATGGACACATCATCCTGATTGCCGGACGGTATGAGGGTATTGATGCGCGTGTACAAAAGATTTTGCACGCGGAAGAAGTGTCCGTCGGTCCGTATGTGCTCACCGGAGGGGAAATACCCGCACTTGTCATTATTGATGCGGTTGCCCGTCAGATTAACGGCGTGCTGGGATCACGCGAATCACTGGAAGAATGCCGCATTGCGTCGCAGGACGTCTATACGCGTCCGGAGACACTCGTGTGGAAAGGGAAGCGGCACACCGTTCCTGCGGTTTTGCGTTCCGGAAACCATGCAAAAATTGACAAATGGAGAAAAGATACGCACAACAGATAAGTTATCCACAGACAACAAAAAAACCTTGACCGCAAGGTTTTTTTAATGTAGACTGCTTCTCAATACGGGGGTAGAGTGAGTTTTTCGGCACTCTCGGTTTTTATAGAGGTAAAACGTAATAATTTGCTAGAAACATCTAGCTGGTAGTTGTTTCTTTTGTGTGACGGAACCGCCTTTACAAAAGGTCGCAGTTTCGTGCGCTCTCGTCAGTGCACTCATTATTCTGTCTCGTCTCACTTAGTCTCCGCACCTATGTTGAAACAGAAAGTATTCTCGAAGTACCACAAGCCGCTTGCCGAGCCACCCAATCTCACCGAGGCGCAGACGGCATCGTTCCGCTGGCTGATGGAAAAAGGAGTTAAAGAGCTCCTGAAAGAGTTTTCCCCTATCTCCGACTATTCCGGCAAGAAGTTTGAACTTCACCTAAGCGATCCGGTGTTCACTGAGGTGGTGCATGGTGAGCATTTTGCCAAAGAAAACAAGCTCAGCCATGAAGTGCAGCTGAAAATTACCGCAAAACTCATCAACAAAACGCTCGGAACAGAAAAAGAACAGGAAATTTTTCTCTCCGATTTTCCCGTTCAGACAGAGCACGGTACGTTTATCATCAACGGCGTGGAACGTGTTATTGTTGCGCAGCTCATCCGCTCGTTCGGCGTACTGTTCACGTCTCAGGAATTCCGCGGCAAAGAATACTTCGGTGCAAAAATTATTCCGTCGCGCGGCGCATGGATTGAAATTGAAACTGAGCCGAACAAAACTCTGCAGGTACGCATCGATCGAAAAAGGAAGTTTCCCATCACCCACTTACTTCGTATTTTTGGAGCAAAAACACACGATGAAATTAAGGCGTTGTTCGCCGGAAACACAGGTGCGCTCGCCTATATCGAAAAAACACTTGCGCACGACACCGCGCAGACTCAGGACGACTCATACATAGAAATTCACCGGAAACTTCGCGACGGTGAACACGCAACCGCGGAAAATGCCCGGGACTTCGTCGTGTCAATTTTTGATATCGAACGGTACGATCTTTCTGAGGTCGGACGATTCCGGTTCAATCAGCGTTTCGGAAAATCACTTGATAAAAAATCACTGTCCGTACGAGTGCTTTCACTTGATGATCTGGTGACGATTATCACACACATTGCGCAACTCAATGATACGCCGGACTCACAAGCCGATGACGTGGACGATCTCGCATCGCGTCGCGTTCGTTTTGTCGGAGAAATGCTTCAGCAAAAAATGCGCGTTGGATTTGCGCGTATGAAACGCAATATCCAAGACCGTATGTCTATTATTGAAGCGGAAACGACATTGCCGATGCAGATTGTAAACCCGCGTCCGTTGCAGGCGCAAATTCGTGAGTTTTACAGCACGAACCAACTTTCGCAGTTTATGGCGCAGGAAAACATTCTCTCGGAAATCGAGCACCTGCGTATTCTCTCGGCACTGGGTCCCGGAGGACTCACACGTGAACGCGCGGGATTTGAGGTTCGTGACGTGCACAACTCGCACTATGGGCGCCTCTGCCCGATTCATACACCTGAGGGTCCGAACATCGGACTTATTCTGCACCTTGCGACGCACGCGCGCGTAAACGATTTCGGTATTATCGAAACACCGTACGTCAAGGTTGAAAACGGTATCGTGACAGGAGAAATTGTATACCTCAACGCACAAGATGAACGCAATTACAAAATTGCACACGCGGCAACTGACCGTGATGAAAACGGGAAACTGACAACGGAACGCGTGGAAGTGCGCATCAACGGACGACCGGAAACAATCACACCGAAAGAGGTCGATTATATCGACGTGGCAACCAATCAAGCATATTCCATTGCCACATCGCTTATTCCGTTTCTCAACCACAACGAAGCAAACCGTGCGCTCATGGGTTCCAACATGCAGAAGCAGGCGGTACCGACGGTCCGGCCTTCTGCGCCGCTCGTGGCAACCGGTATTGAAGAGCGCGCCGCTCGCGACTCAGGACGGCTTGTGTACGCAAAAGAAGCAGGTGAGGTTACATATGTTGATGCACGGAAAATTCTCGTTAAAAACAGCAAGGGAAAGAATGATGAGTACTCGCTCGTTAATTTTTCCCGCACGAACGGCTTCACCGCTTTTCACCAGCGCCCCGCGGTTTCACTGGGACAACATGTAAAGCGCGGAGAACTGCTCGCCGACACCTCAACATCAGATCAGGGACAAATTGCGCTCGGACAAAACCTGCTCGTGGCGTTTATGCCGTGGTCGGGAAACAACTTTGAGGATGCGGTCATCATATCGGAACGGCTCGTACGCGACTCGGTACTCACCTCGGTGCACATCGAAGAGTTTTCGGTCAACGTACGCGACACGAAGCTTGGTCCTGAAGTGACCACCAACGACATTCCGAACGTCGGAGAAAACAAACTTCGTAATCTCGACGAGGAGGGTGTCATCCGCATTGGTTCTGAGGTGCAGCCGGGTGATATTCTTGTCGGTAAAATTACACCGAAAGGCGAGTCACAGCTCACCCCTGAAGAGCGTCTCCTGCGCTCCATTTTCGGGGACAAGGCGCGAGACGTGAAAGACACAAGTTTGCGCATGGAAGGAGGCAAGCGCGGGCGCATCATTAGTGTTCGTGTGTTTTCACGCGAACGAGGCGACCAGATGGAGTCGGGTATCATCAAAAAAATCTATATAGAAGTGGCGCAGCTTCGCAATATTTCCGTCGGTGACAAAGTCGCGGGACGATATGGAAACAAGGGTGTGATTTCGCGCGTTGTGGCGCTTGAAGACATGCCGCGCATGGAAGACGGAACGCCGGTTGATGTGGTGCTCACACCGCTGGGTGTGCCGTCACGCATGAACCTCGGACAAATTCTTGAACTGCACCTGGGGCTTGCCGCACACACACTCAACTATCAAGCGGTGGTCCCCGCATTCTCGGGTGCGACGCATGAAGAAATCAAGGAGGAACTCAAGAAAGCGGGATTCTCTGACACAGGAAAGATGAAGCTTTACGACGGCCGTACGGGTGAGTCATTTGAAAACGACATCTCCGTCGGATACATGTACATCCTCAAGCTCGAACACATGGTGGAAGACAAGCTCCACATGCGCTCAATCGGTCCGTACTCGCTTATCACCCAGCAGCCGCTCGGCGGTCGCGCACAGGGAGGAGGTCAGCGTTTCGGAGAAATGGAAGTCTGGGCGCTTCTGGGATACGGCGTGGCGTACACGCTTCGCGAAATGCTCACCATCAAATCAGACGACATTATGGGGCGTTCTGCCGCATTCGACTCGATTGTCCGCGGCGCGCGTATTTCAAAGCCGAATACCCCGGCATCATTCTCCGTGCTCCTGCATTATCTGCGGGGCTTGGCGCTTGACGTTTCATTACACGATGAGGACGGTTCCCGATAATCACACATTCTATGCGTAGACACACACACCAAGACATCATGGAGACGTTCTCGACGGTCGGTATAAAAATTGCCAGCCCGGAGAAGATTTTGGAATGGTCGCACGGCGAGGTCACGAAACCGGAAACCATCAACTACCGTACACAGCGCAGCGAGAAGAACGGACTGTTTGACGAGCGGATTTTCGGACCTGAGCGTGATTTTGAATGTTACTGCGGTAAATACAAAGGCATCCGTTACAAAGGAATCGTCTGCGAAAAGTGCGGGGTTGAAATCACCCGCTCAATTGTCCGTCGCGAGCGCATGGGACACCTTACGCTTGCAACACCCGTGGCGCACATCTGGTTTGTCCGCAACGTGCCGTCGCGCATCGGACTGATTCTCAACATCACGGGGCAAGATCTCGAAAAAGTTATTTATTTTGCGGGCTACATCGTCACGAAGGTGTTTGAGGAGGAGCGGACCAAACTGCTCAAAGAACTCGAAACTGAGTACAAATCAAAAACGAAGGCGCTCAAAGACGACAAATCGCGAGAAAAGTTGAAAGAAGTATTTCTTGCAACAAAGCGGGAGATTACATCAATTCAGAAATATCTCGTACTCGATGAAGCTGCCTACGCGAAGTTTATGCTCAAATACGGGGCGATTTTCGACGCGGGTATCGGTGCGGAAACCATCCACGATCTTCTTTCCGAAATTGATTTAGGTGAAATCGCAAAAGATATTGAGTCTCGTATCGACGATGTTGGTGCGGAAGAAAAGAAAAAACTCCGAAAACGACTCGCACTCGCCCGGGCAATGCAGAAATCAAAGATTCGTCCTGAATGGATGATGTTGACGAACATTCCGGTTATTCCGGCGGCGCTTCGTCCGATGGTGGCACTCGACGGCGGACGGCACGCAACATCCGACCTCAACGACCTGTACCGTCGCGTCATAAACCGCAACAACCGACTCAAAAAACTCATCGAAATTAAGGCGCCAAACGTCATTTTACGTAATGAAAAGCGTATTCTGCAGGAGGCGGTTGACGCGCTCATCGACAACTCGATGCGCCATCCTTCCGGAGGCGCTGCGGTCAGCCAAGCGCAACGTCGGCCGCTCAAATCGCTCTCTGACAACCTCAAAGGAAAGCAGGGTATTTTCCGCCAGAACTTGCTCGGAAAGCGTGTAGACTACTCGGGACGCTCTGTTATCGTTGTCGGACCGACCTTGAAACTCGATGAATGCGGATTGCCGAAGCATATGGCGCTTGAACTGTTCCGTCCGTTTGTTATTTCAAAACTGATTGCGCGCGGCTATGCGTATAACATCCGCGGTGCAGGACGTCTTGTTGATGACATGGGACCGGAGGTATGGGGTATTCTTGAAGAAGTGATTGCCGGCAAATACGTGCTCCTGAACCGTGCACCGACCCTGCACCGTCTCGGTATTCAGGCATTCCGTCCGATTCTCATTGAAGGTCAGGCAATTCAGATTCACCCGCTCGTCGTGCAGGCATACAATGCCGACTTCGACGGAGACCAAATGGCCGTGCACGTGCCGCTCTCAGAAGAGGCACAACTTGAAGCCAAGGAGATTATGTCCTCCGGCAAGAACATCTTGAAGCCCGGATCAGGCACGCCGATAGTCTCTCTCGGTCACCAGGATATCGTGTTGGGTTCCTACTGGATGACGCGTATCATACCCGGAGAAAAAGGGGAAGGAAACGCGTATGCGTCTCCAAACGACGCTATTCTCGCATACGACTTCCGCGTTTTGTCACCCCGTGCAAAAATTTTCGTGCGCCCGACCGACAGTGAGCGGTACAAGATTTTCGACGGAAAGCCGTTTGAAACGTCTGTTGGGCGTCTTCTCTTTAACACCGCACTCCCGAATGACTATACGTACATCAACAAAGAGATTACCAAAAAAGAAATGGCGGAGCTCGTGCACACACTGATTGAAAAGTATCCGAAAGAAAAAATCGTCGAGATTCTCGACAAGATCAAACACTTCGGATTTACGAGCGCCACGGTATCCGGAACGACGTTTGCGCTTCAGGACGTGCCGACACCGAGAGGTAAACAAGAAATCATTGAAGAAGGGCAGAAAATCACTGAACAGAACCGCAACCAGTATGAAGAGGGTTTGCTCTCCGAAGAAGAACGGTTCCGTAAAGATATTGAAGTATGGCACGGGGTGCGCGGTAAGATGGAGAAGGCGGTTGCCGAAAGCCTGGATCAAAACGGTCACGTGTACACGATGTGGAAATCTGGTGCCCGCGGCAACATAGGGCAGATTACGAACATGTCGGGCATCAAAGGGCTTATTGCCGGCTCACAAGGACGTGTCATCGACTTTCCGATTCTGTCTTCCAGTAAGGAAGGTCTCTCGCCAATTGAATATTTTATTACAACCAACGGTGCCCGTAAGGGTCTCGGAGACACTGCACTGAACACCGCACAGTCAGGATATCTGACACGTAAACTCTTTGATGTGGCGCAAGATGTCGTCATCACAGAGGACGATTGTGGTACCAAAGAAGGTATCCGCGTGTACGCACAAAATCTCGCAGGTATCGATGTTCCGCTTGCAAAGAACGTCATCGGACGGTTTCTCGCAAAAGATGTGAAAGACAAGAGTGATGCGGTGCTTCATAAGAAAGGTGAGTTTGTAACGGATGCGATGGCGCGCGATATGGAGGCGAAAGGTGTGACGGAGGCGTGGGTACGCAGTTCTATGACGTGCGAGACATCACGCGGTATCTGTCAGAAGTGTTACGGACAAGACCTAGCCACCGGTAACCCTGTTGATTTAGGTGAGTCTGTCGGTACCGTCGCCGCTCAATCAATCGGAGAACCTGCGACACAGTTGACTATGCGCACCTTCTACGCCGGAGGTACTGCTTCGGCATCCGGAGACATCGTTGCCGGTCTGCCGCGCGTGCAGGAGATTTTTGAACGCCGACCTCCCAAGAACCCCGCAATCATTACGGATGTTGCGGGAACGGTGTCTGAGATTATCGAACAAAACCAGGAAAAAATCATTAAAATTATTCCCGATGTTGAAGACCGGAAGAGCAATGGTAAGGCGGCAGAATTTGCCGCCGCATATCGCCGCACGCCGCTGGTAAAAGTCGGTGATCATGTTGAAAAAGGACAGCTTCTGACCGACGGATCTGCGGATCTCTCGGAGTTGTTCAAACACGCCGGCCGCGAAAAAACACAGGAATACATCATTGATGAAATCAGTAAGATTTATGAACTGCAGGGGGCATCAGTATCCCGCAAGCACATTGAAGTTATCATCAAACAGATGTTCTCGCGCGTACAGGTAAAGGATCCGGGGGACACCGAGCTGCACCGCGGCGCCATTATGGAAATGTTTGAGGTTAAAGAGGCAAACGAGAAAGCAAAAGGTGCGGACAAAAAAGAAACAAAGGTAATTCCGCTTATTCTCGGTATCGCCAATGTCGCACTCTCACGTGCGTCATTCCTCTCCGCGGCGTCTTTCCAACACACCACCAAAGTCCTTATTGACGCAGCCGTCCGCGGTAAGCAAGACGACCTGCGGGGACTTAAGGAAAATGTCATCATAGGCCGTTTGATTCCTTCGGGAACCGGCTTTCCTGGCAGCCCCAAGTGGGAAATGATTAAAGAGCTGCAGCAGCAGCTTGAGAGTGAAGGAGACGAGCCGGACTACGAATAAACACGCGACGTCCCTTCGGCGCATCGCATGTCACAAACCACACAGCTCATAAAAGAAAAGCTCGGCGTTGCCGACGTGCTATCCTCGTATATCAAGCTTGAAAAGGCGGGGAAGAACTTCAAGGCAAGGTGTCCGTTCCACCACGAAAAAACCCCTTCGTTTTTTGTGTCTCCGGAACGTGACTCATATTACTGTTTCGGGTGCGGCGCATCCGGCGATATTTTTACGTTTGTCGAACAGTTTGAGGGGTTGGATTTCTCAGGCGCATTGAAAGTGCTTGCCGAGCGCGCCGGAGTTGAGTTAAAAAATGTTTCTTACGGAGACGCTGAAAAAAATGTCCGCCTGTACGCACTTCTGGAAAAAGCCGCTTCTTTTTATGAAACACAGCTAAAAAACAAAAACGAGGTGCAACAATATCTTGCAGGACGGGGTGTATCCGATAAAACAATACACGCGTTTCGTATCGGCTTTATCGAGGGACCCGAGAAGGGAAGCTGGCGCGCAGTACATGACTATCTGCTCGGGCAAAAGTATACGGTGCAGGAGATTGAGCGGGCGGGGCTCATCAAAAAGTCAGCGGAGCCGAAGGCGGGCAGCGGATACTACGACGTGTTCCGCTCCCGCATCATACTGCCGATTTTTGACACCTCGGGACGCGTCCTTGCGTTTGCCGGACGCGCGTTCGGCGATGTGCGCGATGATACGCCGAAATACATTAATTCTCCCGAAACACCGCTGTTTAAGAAAGGCTCCGTGCTTTACGGGTTGGACCGTGCAAAATCGCACATACGAAAATATGATTTTTCAATTTTAGTCGAGGGACCGTTTGATCTGCTTGCGGCGCACCAGGCGGGATTTACGAATACGGTTGCGGTGCAGGGCACCGCGTTGACTGTCGATCATATCACACGCCTGAATCGGCTTTCGAGCAATATTGTTATCGCGCTTGACTCCGACGCCGCTGGAATCGCCTCAGCGCTTAAAAGCGCACGTGTTGCGCTTGAAGCGGGTATGGACGTGAAGGTCGCCGCATTCCCCGAAGGTAAAGATCCTGCGGATGTTATTCAGGAAGACCTTGAGGTGTGGAAATCGGCGATCCGCGGCGCGACCCATGTGATTGAGTTTTTACTTGACGTACATGCACGAAAAAACGGCGGGGACGCACGGGCATTTAAAAAACATGTCCGTAATGACGTGTTGCCGTTCCTCTCTCTTATTGGCAACAGAATCGACCGGAAACATTTTGTAGGTGTGATTGCGCAGCGTCTCGGCATTGACGACGCAACCGTTGAAGAGGAGGCGGCACATGTCGCTTTTGATGTTACGGTACACGGGGCGTCCCCTGATGTCACGGACGAAAAGAAGGATATTACTGACAGAAAAACCAGATTAGTACAACACATCGTGACGTTTATCCGTGCGCAAAAAGACGAAATGGAGGCCGCTGCAGCCCGCAAAAAACTGATTGCAATTCTCGGACTGGATCCGTTTACAGATACCCGCGAGAGCGAGCGTGAGGTGTTTGAACTTGAAAAAGCAATCGGGGAGTTCGGTGAACCGTCCGTGCATCTTTCAGAAATGCTGTTTTCTCTGCACGAGGAAGTTTTGAAGGAGCGGTATGCGGATGCGCGCGCCGCGCTTTTGCAAGCTGAACAGGCAGGGGACGAAACGCGTATTAACGAGGCGCTCTCACAATGTCAGGATATCTCACGGGAACTGTCGCTTCTGCGCGCTCAGTATACACACATATAAGCATTGAAATTTTTAAAAAATATTTATTCATATGAAAAAATCGTCCAAGAAGAAAAAAGTAATGAAAAAGACCGCAAAACGCGCAGTTCGGATGCATAAAAAAACCCCGTCCGCAAAAAAGACGGCGAAAAAGAAACCGGTAAAACCGAAGGCGAAGAAACCCGCCAAGGTGGTCCTTCCGCCGAAGAAAAAACTGTCGAGAAAGGACTCCGCGATGCGTGAAAAAGCCGAAAAACTGTATGTGCGCGGAAAAGAGCGCGGTTTTGTGACCTATGACGAAATCCTCAAAGAGCTGCCGACCATTGAGGACAATGTGCTTCTGCTTGAAGAGGTGTACGACCGGCTTGAATCAGAAGGTGTGGACGTGATTGAATCGGGCGGGTTGCTTGAACTCGGGGACGATGCGGAGAAGAGTGTCTATCACAAGGAAGACACGCGGTTTGATTCTATCCAGATGTACTTGCGCGAAATTGGAAAGTACGACCTTATTTCCGCGGCGATGGAAAAAGAGCTCGCGCGTCGTATTGAACAAGGTGACGAAGAGGCAAAAAATATTCTTGCACGCGCAAACCTCCGTCTCGTGGTGTCTATCGCAAAGAAATACGCAAACCGAAGTTCAAACCTCACGCTTTTGGACCTGATTCAGGAAGGCAACATCGGTTTGTTTAAAGCGGTAGAAAAATTTGACTGGACAAAGGGGTATAAATTCTCAACGTATGCAACGTGGTGGATCCGTCAGGCGGTCACCCGTGCAATTGCCGATCAGAGCCGCACCATCCGTATTCCGGTGCACATGGTGGAAACCATCGCCAAATATAAGCGTATTGTACGCCGTCTGGCGCAGGATCTCGGCCGTGAACCGCTTCCGGAGGAAATCGCGGTTGAAATGGACATGGATGTCGACAAAATTCACCATATTCAGCAAATCAACCAAAATACCGTCTCACTCGAGCTTCCCGTCGGCGATGAGGATGAGAAGGGCTCCACACTCGGCGATTTCATCAAAGATGAGCACATGCCCTCACCTGATAAAGAGGCGTCACAGCGTATTTTGGCTGAGCACATTAAAGAAGTGCTCGGTGAGCTTTCCCCGAAAGAGCGCAAAATTCTTGAACTTCGCAACGGTCTGGCCGATGGCATTGCACACACACTGGAGGAAGTGGGGAAGGAATTCGGTGTGACCCGTGAGCGTATTCGTCAAATCGAGGCAAAGGCACACGAAAAGATTAGACATCACCAAAAAGCGCAACAGCTGAAAAACTACTAAAGATACAAAAGGTCCGGTCAACCCGGGCCTTTTGTGTGGAGTGTTACAATGGCCCTATGCGCTATCCTATCTCGCACTGGAGCTATTCATCGCTTGTTGCATATCTGCGTAATCCCTTGGCGTGGCACAAACGCTATGTTGAAAATGTGTATGATATGCCGTCTACCCCCGCGTCGGCTGTCGGCCGTGCCGCCCATGTCGCGCTGCAACATTTTTACGGCGGATTTACGAAGGAGGAAGCGGTCGCACTTGGTCTTGAGAATTTGCAAAATATTCCTGATTTTGAAATTAACTTTGGAAAAGCGTCTTCGCGTCTCGCCAAGAAGAAAAAACGCCGGCAGATGGAGGCGGAGTACAACCAGGCAATCGGTTTTTATCTGGAGCGTCCGCCACGCCACAAAGTGCTCGGTGTTGAAGTGAAAGCGATTGCGCGCATTCCGGGCATCACCATTCCCGTGAAGGCGGTGTCGGACCTTGTGGTGGTGTCACGCGCTGATTCCCGATCAGTAGATATTGTTGACCACAAATTTGTCGATTCGTTTGGTGCAACCGAAATTGATAACCCGCTGTTTATGGTGCAGGCGCTCTTTAACTACTACACGGTGCTGTCTGAGTTTAAAAAACCGGTCAGACGGTTCATTGTCTACGAGTGCAGGAAGAGGAAGAACAGAAACGGCGCGTCACAGTTGCGGCGGCACGTGATTGATTTTAAGAAACATGAAGAGGAATTTGCGCTTTTTCATCGTCTGCTTGCCGATACAACCGAAGACCTGCGCACGCGCAAGGTATTTCTGCCCAACCCGTCGGACATGTTTGAAGGAAAAAACTCTCTTGAAATTTACAAGTGGGAGTTGGTTGAAGGGAAGACAAAAAAACACCCCGCATAAAACGGGGTGTTTTTTATGGGTTCCGGTTTATTCAACGAGAAACGTTTTAATCGTTTCTTCCACCTGTGCGTAGGGAAGGGCGCCGTTAAGTGGTGTTTTTGTTCCGTCAGAGGCAATTACCACCGAGTACGGTGTGCCACGTCCGCCTGCCGTCGTCGCATCCGTCACATCGTCGGAGACATTTTTCTTGTAGGTGCCTGCCGCGACACATGCTTCAAATGCCGCCTTGTCGACGCCGACTGAAGCTGCAATATCACCCAGCCCGGCCACCGTCTCGTTTGTTGAAACAAAGAGTGCGTTTGTGTAATTCCAGAATGCTTCGTTGCCTGCAAGCGCCGCAACACACTCAGAACTCTCTGCCTTTGTCCGCGCATCAGGGTGTAGTTGATCCAGCGGAAAGTGGCGGTAGACCCACGCTACCTGACCGTCTTTGCCGTAGGTGTCCATAATTTGACGCATGGTTGCATCAAACGACTGACAAAACGGACAATCGATGTCTGAAAACGTCACTACAACCACTTTTGCGTTGGGACTGCCCAGTATGTGGTCATCTGAGGTGACGGGTTCAATGGTGATATTCCCCGGCACTGTGCCGTTGTTGCTCGGTGCGGGCGCATTACCTTTAAAGTACACTGCGCCGCCGATGAGCGCTCCGGCGACGATAACCGCCAGCGGAATTAAAAATTTGTTTTCACTTTGCATGATGACATGTTGCTATCTGATAACGTGGTACCGAGTATACCACAAGCGGAAAAAGAGGTCTAAAAGACCCTAAAAACCCAAAGAATATGTGAGTGCGTGGTCGCCGCTCTCATCCCACCCGGACGTGTCCAACACCAGATCTTTGATGTCGGACCCGTCGCGGTAGCGTATTTTCTTCTCGGCAAGAATGTGTTCAAAGAGGTCTTTGGTGACCTTGACGTCCTGCAGACAATACTTCCTTATTTCATCCACCTTGCCTTCTTTCCACCACTGGTACGCCTGCAGACCGTCGGCGCTCTTTTTCAGTCCAAGTGTCGCGCCCGCCACATTTGCCAGTGAAAGACGGCGGCCGAGCGCGTTTTTTATCGCCGTCATAATGTCGATGCTTTTAATCCGTGTGAGATCCCCCGAGTAATATTTGTTGAGCAACGGAATATCAAAGTGGTCGGAATTAAATCCGATAAGCACATCGGCATGCTCGATGATAGGCCACAGGGAGGAAAACTCCTCCTCGACAAATGACGAATACGTGTCGGTTTCCGAGTCATAGACACCGACGACGGATATATCAAGAAGTGCGGGGTCGTTTTTTCCCACATCAGAAAAAATGTTTTTCGTTTCTATATCAAAAACAACTTTGCGCATGAAGGCAGATGTTAGGACAGCACAATTTTTACGATTTCCTCGGCGGTGCCGTTGATTTCTTCACCGGTTTTGAGTGTTTTGAGCGTGTATCGGGAATTTTTCTGTTCTTCGTCGCCGACGGCGATGATGTGGGGGATATGTTTTTTATCCGCACTCTTTATCTGGTCGCCGACTTTTTTATCGCCGTAGTATACCGCGGTTGAAATTCCGGCGTTGCGAAACTGTTGGGCAAGCGCATCGGCCGTATTCTGAAAGTCAGGAGAAAGTGGGCAGAGCATAAGACGGGTCGCTGAAACTGTTTCTGGAAGCAGTCCGTGTGTTTCCAAGAAGTCTCGCATAATAACATCACCAATTGCGATACCGACCGCCGGAGTATTCTCTCCGAACTTTTCAAGTAAGCCGTCATAGCGTCCTCCGCCGAACAGTGAGCGCGGGTTTTCCGTATTGGTATCAAAAACCTCAAACACAAGTCCTGTGTAGTAGGTAAAGCCGCGTGCAAGCGTCGGTGCAAAAACGGTGTTCGTAACCCCTGCGTCTGAAAGTTTTTTACGGAAACTTTTTATGTCCTCCGATTCCTCAATAAATGTAAAATCCTCGCCCGTGAGTTCTTTCCATGCCGCAGCAAATTCACTTTCATCCATCTTCTCTTTTTTATCGAGGAGTCGGACGGCATCCGGCGAGAGTGTGTCAAGCAGCACACGGTCGTTGATGCGTATTTCAAAATCACTATCCTGTGCGCTGAACTCTTTCATAATGGCGTACGCAAGAGAAATAATCTCAAGGTCCGCCTTGATGTCCTGCACGCCGAATATGTCGGCGTTCAGTTGCCAAAATTCACGTACACGACCGCGCTGAGGACGCTCGTAGCGAAAACAATTTGGGATGGAGAACCAGCGGATGGGAAGCGGGAGCTCGCGCTTTCGAGCCGCAACCATACGGGCGACAGTCGGCGTCATCTCGGGGCGCAGTGTTACTGAGCGTTCTCCGCGGTCTGTAAACGTATACGTTTGTTCGTTGACGATTTCCTCGCTTGATTTTCCGAGGTAGAGCTCGGTCGGTTCCAAAATGGAAGCGTTATATTCCTCGTATCCGAAACGCTGCGCCACCTTGCGCCACGTATCAAAAATGTAGTTCTGCACCGCCATATCCTCCGGATAAAAATCCCTGACGCCTTTGTACGGTTCCGTGGGAAGTTTTGTGGTCATAACGGCTTTATTGTAGCACAGGGTCAGAGGAGACTTTCAGGGTCTACGTTGACGATATACTGCGGCGGCAGTGCCCTAAGCACGTCGGTAATTTTCTCATCCGGCCACGCGGATGCGGGTATGGAGATAAGCAGGTGCGCGACGTGTGTGTTTTTTACACGCGACACAAATGCCGGGTACAACGTCGTGTGGTACTCCGACAACACTTTTTGGAGCGCGGTGAGATCTTCCACAACAGTTTCTTTTTTTCCGCGGCGGGTTACTTTGACGAACAAATGAAACGGCGGATAGGCATACTCTTTGCGCACGGTTTCTTCATATCGGTACATGCCGATACCGTCGCCTATTTTTGCGTATTCAAGCGGTGCGTACTCCGGCGTTCGCGTCTGCACGATGACGCGGTATTTTGCCCGTAATCCCAAATCCGACACAATGTGGAATACCCGCTCTCCCATACGAAAATCAGGGAGATAGGTGAGAGTGTCCAATGACACCACCACGGCGGTTCCGAAATCACGGTCGGAAAGAAAGGGGAGTGCCATTTCCGTTCCAAGTAGTACGCCGGACGATGTTTTTTCCCATGTATCAAGCACCCGACGCGCGGCTGCGGGCGTAGAGGTTGCATCCCGTGAGACGGTAAACTGCAGGGCCTCAGGAAAAAGCATCTGAAGTTCGCGGGCAACATGTTCAATACCGACTCCGTAACTTTCAAGACGCCAGGAACGGCAGGTTGCGCACACCGTCTGGGCATCTTCCGTTTTGCCGCACCGTCCGCATCGAAAAACGCGAAGGGTCCGGTCATTTTTTTGCTCAAACAACGTCATCGGCGCATCACAGCGACTGCAGGTATAGACATGTCCGCAGTCACGGCAAATGGTGAACGGTGCATACCCTCTTCGTACGCAAAACAGAAACGTCTTCTGCTTTTCATTCAGTGCGTACTGCAGCGCGGCGATAGTTTCGTTTGAAAACAGCGATGCTTTGCTGTTTTTTTCCGCATTCGGGTCAGTACGCATATCGGCAATATGGACCGGTGCGCGATATTCCTGACGGAGCGTGGGACGTGCGACGTCTGAAATTTCGTGATTAAAGTATCGATGCAGTGTTTCAATGCGCGGATATGAATCTCCGAGCACTATGTCGCACCCGCGTTGCCGCGCAATGTGTTCCACCACAAGCCGAGTGTCGAGATAGGGCGCATCTTTTTGTTTGTAGTACGGGGAAGATTCATGCTCCACAACGTACAGTCCGATGTCGCGTCGCGGTAGCGATGCGTAGGTGCCGGTGGTCAGTATGGCAACGGGTGTACGGTGTGAAAGCGCCTGTTCCCAGCGCTCCTTTGTCTTTTTTTCGCTTAATTTTCCGGTGAAGATAAACACCCGGTCTCCGATTCCTTTGCTGATATGTTCGGAAAGCTGGTCGGCTTCAGTTTGTGTAGGACAAACAAACAGTACGGACTGTTCTCGAGCAAATGCCTCACGAGTGAGCGATTTATACCGCGAGACACGTTCCTGATACGGTACTACGGCTATTTTAATATCCGGCACCACCTCAGTTTGTCGGTTGTTTTTATATGACGCAGAAAGCGAAAGCGGCAAAACCGAATCCGGAATAACCGCGTGTAGTATGGAACCGACGGGGCGTGCATAGTGGGTTGAAAGTGTTTTAACGGCGCGCAGCAGCGGCGGATCAAATGATTCGGTATGTACAATGCTTTCTACTTTTTTGAGGGAAAAACCTGCTTTTCGTATCTGCGCTTTTTCGTGCCGTGCTACCGACACATCCACCACCAGTCCGAGCACCTTCCTGTTTCCGACGGAAATACGCACCACATTGCCGGGGGAAACCGTTTTTGTGCTGTAGTACGAGAGTCCCTCTGCGGGAGCTCGAGGCATGATGGGAACGACAGAGGCGATGTACATACGTAATGGTATGATACCAGTATCGACGCTATGGACCCAAAGACCGAGGCATTCAAAATAACGGGGCTCAACGGCAAGAAAAACCTCTCGGGAGAGGTGACTGTTTCCGGTTCAAAAAACAATGCGCTCCCGCTCTTGGCTTCCAGTGTGTTGTTTGCAACGCCCGTTTCTTTTTCAAACGTGCCCAATATTACCGATGTGGAAAAAATACTCACGCTTTTGGAGAACGCGGGAGCGAGTGTGACGCGCAAGGGTGATACTGTGACCATCGATCCAAAAAACGTCAAAGAGGGCGCTATTGATGTTTCCGTTGCCAATAAACTGCGTGCATCCATAATCCTAACCGGTTCGCTCTTTGCCAGAACAAAACACATAACATTTCCCTCGCCGGGCGGGTGCGTCATCGGTAAACGTCCAATTGATTTGTTTCTTGAAGGATACACAAAACTCGGCGCAACCATCACGGAAGAAAGCGGTTTGTTTACGGTCTCGGCGGAAAAACTTACGGGTACGGATTTCTTTTTCCGTCTGCAAAGCGTGACGGGCACGGAGGCATTGTTGATGGCAGCAGTACTCGCCCACGGAACCACCGTGCTCAAAAACATCGCGCTTGAACCTGAGGTAACCGATTTGGCGGAATTTCTAAAAGAGGCTGGTGCCTCTATTTCCGGCATCGGAACGGGCACGCTGACCATTACAGGAACAGGCGGTGTTCCATTGTCATATGCGCAGAAAGAACCCCACCGCACCATACCTGACCGTATTGAAGCGGGAAGTTATCTTGTGCTGGGTGCATTGTGTGCAAAAGAGTTATCGGTAACGCACTGTAATCCTGCACACCTGGAGCTACCACTCACGATTTTAAAAGATATGGGGGTCCCGCTTGAAATCGGTACCGATAGTATCCGGATATCGGGCAATACAAAAAACAACAGTGAATTTGTGCCGACGTCCATCCGCACGCACGAGTATCCCGGATTCCCGACCGATCTGCAGTCTCCGTTTTTGGTGCTGTGCACGCAGGCAGGAGGGGAGAGTGCGGTTGAAGAAATGATTTTTGAGGGACGGCTTTCATACGCCGCCGACGTGATTTCCATGGGCGCCGTCATAGACGTGCCGCACCCGCACCGTGCAGTGGTCAAAGGACCTTCAAAACTTTCAGGACGAGAGTTGTACACGCCCGATTTGCGTGCAGGACTCGCCTATATCATCGCCGCGAATGTTGCCAAAGGAACATCACTCATTCACAACATTCACTATGTTGACCGCGGGTATGAAAATGCCGAAAACAAACTGCGCGGCATCGGAGTTGCAATAGAACGTATTTCGTTGTAGAATTTTCCGCAGAAAAGGAGGTGACACATGTCACTGGGAACCCAAGAAACCTGGAGGGGGCTCTTTAACCTTCTCCAGGAAGCGCTCCACAAGGGAATCACGCCGCGGGACGAAGATGTCGTGCGCGCAGCCACGCTGGAGTGGCTCTCGCAGCACGGCATCATGACGTTCCAGCACCACGAACAGGATCGCCCGATTCCGCCCGTCGGATTCACATACGGAGCGACATCGCCGCGCGCCGTACAGATCACGGTCTACGTGGAATACAACGGAGAGCCCGTGACCCTCATCGCCGGCTCTCCGCCACGGGACGCGGTCTCGCAGGTTTCACCGGGGCCGGTCCAGTAGCACCCCGTCATCACGACGTTCTTCGAATACGTCTCGCTCACGCGAGGCGTCTTTCGTTGGAAAAAACCGAAAAATTGTGTAGCATACGAGGACATGAGTTTCTGGTCAAAGAAATTGGGGATTGATCTCGGCACCACAAACGTGCTCGTTTTTGTGCCGGGCAAGGGAATTGTGCTCAACGAACCGTCGGTGGTCGCCGTGTCCGTTGACGATAATAAAATTCTTGCCGTCGGCAACGACGCGAAAGAAATGATCGGAAAAACACCGGACAATATCATTGCGTACCGCCCGATGAAAGACGGTGTCATCGCCGATTACCGCGTCACCGAAGCAATGCTGAAGTATTTCATCGGCAAAGCGCTCGGACGCTGGAACATCTGGAAACCCGACGTGCTCATCTCCGTGCCCGCAGGTGTCACGTCAACCGAGCGTCGCGCGGTTGTTGAAGCGGCCATTCGTGCGGGCGCAAAACAAGCGTATATCATCAAAGAACCAATTCTGGCGGCAATCGGCGCCGGCATTCCCATTCAGGATCCTGAGGGGCGTATGATTGTCGACATCGGCGGCGGCACGACCGACGTGGCGGTTATCTCGCTCGGCGGCATCGTGACCTGCACCTCGGTGAAGGTCGCAGGAAATAAGGTAGATCAGGCAATCATTGATTTTATAAAGAAAAACTACAACCTCTCCATCGGCGACAAAACCGCCGAGCAGATTAAAATTACCGTCGGTTCCGCCGTTCCGGTTGAAGAGGATTTGTCCATGAAAATACGCGGGCGTGACGTTGTGACGGGACTTCCGCGTGAAATGGAAATGCAGACCAACGAGGTGGTGAAAGCGGTCCGCCGCGAATTGCGTGAGATGGTGCGCGCCATTAAAGACGTCTTTCAGGAAACGCCGCCGGAGCTCGCAGCCGACATTATCGAGAAGGGAATTACGATGACGGGCGGCACATCACAACTTCGTAATTTTTCCGAACTGGTATTCCGCACAACAGGCGTGAAGGCGTATGTTGCCGATGAAGCAATCCTCTGTGTCGCCAAAGGCACCGGCATTGCCCTCCAACACCTCGATACCTACAAGAAGTCCATCGTCGCAAAGCGGTAATCATATGTTTTCTCACCACGCATATCTCGCCGTCGGCAACCGGGATGCCGTATTCTCCGCACTTCAAAAAAATCTTGCGGAGGCAGGCATTGTGTTTGCCGGTAACCCCGACGTGCATATTGTACGGACTGACTCACTATCCATTGACGATGCGCGCGCCATTTTCGAACGTACGCGCGTCAGTGTTTCTCCAGAGTTACGCCGTATTGTTATCGTATCGTGTGCTCAGGCAACAGCGGAAGCACAAAACGCCCTTCTGAAACTCACCGAGGAGCCGCCGCGCCGCACGCATTTCTTTTTTATTGTTCCGACCCACGATGTATTGCTGCCCACGCTCCGTTCCCGTCTTCAATCGTACGGTCCTTCAACCTATGGTTCCTCTACGCCGGATGTCGGGGTTTTCATGCACGCTGACTTCTCGGACCGCCTTGCGTTTTGTACACCGTTGATAGAAGAAAAAAAACACACAGAGGCGCTTGCGCTGTGCAACGGCATTGAACAGACCCTCTCCGCCGATTCCGTTGCCCACAAAGAAGCGTTGCGCGCAGTTGAGACGGCGCGCACGTATCTGCTCCGCCGCGGCTCATCCCTGAAGCTGATACTGGAGTTCCTCTCGCTTTCCGTACCGCGCTTCACATGAGCAACGCCGTGCTCAAAAAACGTGCGACACAGATTTCACGCACGCTCAAAAAACTGTTTCCTGATGCCGCCATTGCACTGCGTCACAAAAATCCATGGGAGCTGCTTGTTGCGGTTATTCTTTCGGCGCAGTGTACGGACAAGAAAGTAAACGAGGTTACACAGACGCTTTTCAAAAAATATAAAACACTCACTGACTACGTGCATGCAGACCCGAAAGAGTTTGCGCAGGACATTCGTCAGACCGGTTTTTTCAATGCAAAAACAAAAAATATTCTTGCAACGGCACACATGGTGAAAGAACGGTTTGGCGGAAAGGTTCCGAAAACCATGGACGAACTACTTACACTGCGGGGTGTCGCACGTAAAACCGCAAACGTCGTACTTGCAAACGCGTACGGCGTTATTGACGGCATTGCGGTGGATACCCATGTCATCCGTTTTTCCAACAAATTCGGACTTACCAAACACCGCGACCCGAAGAAAATCGAACAGGATCTTATGAAACTGTTCCCGAGAAAAGAGTGGAACACAATCACCTATGGCTTTATTGAATACGGGAGACATATCTGCCCTGCGCGTAGACACGATTGTACTAATCATCCGCTGACAAAACTCTACCCGAAAGCTGCGCACATTTGGCCGAAAGCAAAATAAGAAGTGCTATACTGAAAGCGTTAGTGGTCTAACCACACCTCCTTATGAAAAACGCGTTATTCTTGCTTTCGCTTGCCGGTACCGCATTCTCCGGTTACCTCAGCGGCGTGAAGTTATTTACCAAAACCTGCGCATTCGGGGAAACATGCCCGATCTTTTTGGGGTATCCCGCGTGCTACTACGGGTTTGTATTATTCCTTCTTCTTACCGTTCTCTCCGGAATGCTGTTGTGGGGAAACACTGACTCACGAAAAACACTCAATGTACTGACGGTTGTTTCGATTCTCGGTGTCTTTTTTGCCGGATACTACACGATCGGCGAGCTTCCGCTGTTGTTCTCCGCGGGAATCTCCGCCTACGTGTTCGGGCTGCCGACGTGTGCCCTCGGTTTTGTATTCTTCGTTGCCGCGTTGCTCATTGCGCTTACTCTGCGCAAGCGCGCCGTTGTTTAATAGGATGGGGTTGTTTCAGGTGTGCCGCTTTCCTGTGCGGAAAGGCGGGCAAGTGCATACAAAAAACTTGAAAGACGATTGAGATATGCTGCTGAGGCCGGGGACACGGGATGAGAGTCATGTACGGACAACACAACACGTTCAATCCTGCGTGCGACCGTGCGTGTATAGTCTAAAAACGCAGAGAGTTCAGTGGCACCGGGGATAACGAATGCGTGCGGGTTTTCAAACATACCCTCGGCTTTTTCAATTGACTGTTCCAGCGCATCCAGATTGGCTTGCGTTAGTGTCTTATCGGCGCCGGCAATTTCCGCCTGTACGATAAAAAGACATTGTTGGACACCGAATAGCTCCTGAGGAATGTCGATACCGCGTAAAACCGTCGCACGGCAACGGCACAACCCGATGAGGGAGTTAAGCTCATCCAGGCTTCCGAGCGCCTCGTATACGGGGCTATCCTTCGGAAAACGCTCTTTTGTGCCAAAAAGACCCGACGTTCCGTCGTCCCCCTTACGTGTGTAGAGCATATAAGTTTGTGTGTTAAGCTGCCTTTGTTTTCGCCGTTTTCGGGGCGTTTTCAGGCAGCGGTTCAACCTCACAGGTACCGCCGGCGCAGGCGAGCTCACGTTTTTGCTCAGTGCCGTCGGTAATCTCGTACGTCACGAACTTCGCATAATCAATGTCCGGAAACGCGGTGACAAGTTCATCATAGCGCTTTTTGTCAATCGCCTCATACGGCGCAAGCTGGTACACATGATCAAAGCGCGGCAAAAACGAGAGCCCTCCGACGATGTCCCAATTCTTCTGAATCCAATCGACAACAGGAATCCATTCGTCCTCGCCGACTGAAATCGTCGCAGACGGGTTGTGTTCGGTGTAGTTGAGCTTCACGTTTTTCCAGTACTCAAGCTGTTCGATTGCCGTAAAATCATCTTTGTATTTTGAGTGCTCAGGTGATTTGACCGGAAATTCAATGACGTACGTCGTCGCGTTGTCCACGGTCTGACCGACTTCAGGCGAGTGGGGAACCCCCTGATCACGCATCATTTTAAAGAGCGAGTCGGTTGCGGAAATACGGACACGACGGATGTAGTACTCCGAGTGTCGCGGGTGAATGCCTGACGAGCAGTTAAACGTCTGTGAGACGGTGCCGGACGGCTTGACCGCGGTAACCGACAGCGACGGATTGACGCCGAATCGCTTTGCATACTGTGTGTTTATTTTTATCGCCGCATCACGCATTGCGCGCAGTGTTGCGGGCCTGCGTGATTCTTCACAGTCCCATTGACCGGTGATGGACACGCCCAACAGCGACTCTTCACGGCAATGGTCGGTCCATTCCTTAGAAATATACTTAAAGTTCGTCAGTGTCGATTGGTATGTGCCGAGAATTGCGGCAAGACGCGCCTTGCGAACAAGCGCCTTACGCGTGTCTCCTGAACGCGCAATCACTTCGGAGAGATTACAGAATTGTTTCGGCTGCAAAATAATCTCCGCACACGGGTTTGTACCGACCGGAATCATGATGCTGCCGTCATCGTTTGCTATTCCTTTTTCTTTAAAGTATTTGAGTCGTCGTTCAGGAAGTGTTTTTGAAAGGGAACCACGGTTAAAGATTCCGCGTTCACCGGAACCGCTCTTCATCAGTGCAACCCACTCCTCCATAAGCTCCGTATTCGTCGGTTTTACCTCGTACACCGCCGAGTTGTTGGCAACCGCACGATACGGTTCTGATACGAAAAATCGGCCTTTTTTGGCATCCCGCATGTCCGAGTCATCCAAATCAGAGAGGGAAATCATCGCCGTGCGGCGTACTCCTCCTGCTACGACACACTCACCGATCTTGCAGATGATGTCATGTGCGTCGATTGCGCGCAGTCGACGTCCTTGGCGCCGCAGAATTCTTTCACGTGCAAACGTAAGCAATGATCGCAGTGGTTCAGGACCGGATGCTTTACCACCCATGACTTTCAAGCGGGCGCCTGCAGGACGAATCTTGGAGAAATCAAACTCGACGTCTTTCCCCGAGTACCACGTCTGCAAACCGTGCGTCAGCGCGTTACACCAACCCTCTTTTGAGTCGGCGACAATATGCACGGGAAGTTTTTTACCCGTCTGCTTCTGAATTTGGGGAAGCTGTTCGATGTTTTGGCTTTCAACGGCAAATCCGACGCCGCATCCCTGCATGGAGAGATACATAATCTCGGCAAAGTCCTCAAGTTTGGTCGGCGCGGTATACGTGCAGTTGTACGCGCACGTGTTGCAACGCCGTGCAGGTTCTCCGGCAAATTGCATAAGACGCATCGACGGCATGACCTCTTGTTTCAAAATTGCTTCACGCAACTCCGCGTACTCGCTTTCTTTCAGTTTGCGTCCGAGATTCTCGCGCATGAACGACACGTATCGGTCCACGGTTTCCACCCACGTCTCGCGGCGGTTCTCCGATTCAATCCATCGCGCGTACGTGCGCAGATACACAAACTCACCGAGAGGGTTCCCCTCAAAATATTTTTTACTTTCTTCCGCCAACCGCTTTACGTGTTCCGGAATTTCTCCCTGTTCATAACGGATGCGCGAACGCTCCACACGGTAGAGAATGTATGCCTTGGCGGTTGCGGTATGCTCCAAAAGCATGAGTTCCCGCTCCACCTCGTCCTGAACCCCTTCCACGGTCGGAACAAAGCCGGGATCCGCTTTTTTTCGTGCTTTTAAGGTTTTTTCAACAGCTGTGGCAACCTTTTCAGGCGCACCCGACTTGAACTCTCCTGCGGCCCTCATCGCTTTCTCAACCGCAACGGCAATTTTTTTAAACACAAACGGAACAAGGGTCCCGTTTCGTTTTCTGATAGTGGTGAGACGTGCAGGAGTTCGTCGCGGCATAAGTCGCAGTAAAAGTTATCTTATAACGTACGTGTCTATGATACCGAATTCAAATGAAAAAAAGTGGGGATAATGCGATTGAGCGCAAAAGAAAAGGAAGGTCAATAGTCCCGCCGTAACATCGGCTTTTTTTCGTGCTTCTTGGAGGAGTAATTTTAAAAAACCTACAGTTAGAAATACTGTATATCAGAAATAAAACAAGCCGTACATTCCCGGAAGAATGCACGGCTGAAACTGACATTTGAGTTCAGAAGAACAGGAAGAACTTACAGGTCGGCGAAAAGCTCCGCAATGATGGTGGCGAGACGTGAACGCTCGCCTTTGATGAGCTCGATTGCCGCGAACGAAGGATGTCCCTTCATCCGCTCCAGGGCCTTAGCCAGGCCGCAAGATGCCGCATCCAGGTGTGGAGAGTCGATCTGAGTGAGATCGCCGGTCAGCACCACGCGGGAGCCCTCTCCTGCACGGGTCAAGAGCGCCTTGATCTCGTGCGGCGTGAGATTCTGAGCCTCGTCAACGATGATGAACGAGTTCGGAAGCGTCGTGCCGCGGATGAAGGTCACCGGCTGGACACTGATGGTCTCATCCTTGATGTACTTATTAAAGCGCTCCTTCGGGTCGGCGAGCTTCTGCTGCTTCTTCTTGTCGCCGTTCTGCACTTCACCGTCACCACTACCGTTACTGTTGGAGCGGTGGGCAAGAAGCAGCTGCAGGTTGGTGTAAATGGGAGACACCCACGGTGCGTACTTCTCGTCGATGTCGCCGGGCAGAAACCCGAGGGCCGGACCGATGTCGATCATGGGGCGGAAGCAGACGATGCGCCGGATGCCGGAACCATGCGTTTCGAGCAAATCCACACCGGCCTTGAGAGCCATGAGCGTCTTGCCTGTGCCCGCAGTGCCGACCAGGATGGTCGTCAGGATGTCAGGCCGCATCGCCATCTCGTAGGCGAAGATCTGTTCCGCATTGCGCGGGGAGATTCCTCGCTTACCCTTCTCCGAACCGCCCTTGCGGACCACGACGATGCGGTCTCCCGGCACGAAGATGCCGAGCGCCGACTTCTTGTTGCCGTTGTCGTCGGGATCTGAAAGCCGGATGCATGCGTTCAGATGCAGTCCGAAGGGAAGCGGGAGGCCGTCAATAGGGATAGAACCGACGTTGTAGAGCTCGTCGATGATTTCCCGCGACGCATCAACATTGGCAATCCGAGGGGCGAGTGACTGGGGTCTCTCGACCTTGCCCGTCTTCAGATCGTCGGCATCGATACCCGCTGCGCGCGCCTTGAGGCGAAGGGAAGCGTCCTTCGTGACCAAGATGACATGGCGACGGTTTTCCTCGGGCTTTTCCGTCTCAGCGGCAGCGAGGCTGTTGGCGACGCCGAGGATGAGGTCATCACCGGTATTGCCGAGGTACTCCTTCGGAAGCGGCTTACCGCCTCCGTTTACCCCGACGACACGCATGTGTCCGCCGCCGGTCGTTTTCACGCCGTTCCGCATGCTCTCGATTGTGGGGAACGTGTCCCCGAGCAGTCTGATTGCCTGCCGCGCGTTGCTTCCGCGCCGCATGTCGGTTTTGAGGCCGTCGAGCTCACGGAGTGCCATGATGGGCACGACGACATCATTGTCGCCGAATATTGCCCGGCTGACATTCAGGCACTCGGGCTCGTAGATGATCGTGCTGGTGTCCAGCACGAACAGTTTACCTGCAACAATACTGCCTCCCTCGTCAGACATGCATATCCTTTCTCGTGTATGAGTCGTTCCTGTTCTGGTTGTTAAAGAACAGGTGGTTTCCATCTCGGATAGTACCTTTCGTACACCGGAATGCAAATACGGCAACGCACAGCAACCCGTACAAAAATTGACGGAACGTAATTTGTGTCGGATAGCGATTATACCCGGTTGACTTAAATACTCGGGTGTATATACTGGTACCTCCTGACTGAGACACGCGGGTATCGCAGAAGGCCCTCTCGGGGGTCAGACAGCGAAACCCACGACGCGGGTTTCAAGACAGGCACGGAAGTAGGGAGAATGGTTGTGCAATACCACCTCCTGAAAATGGGTCGAGGAGCTTCGAGCAATCGAAACACTTCGAAACATGACGTGACAGTCGACGGAACCATGGGTGAGCCAAGGGTAAAACCAAACGCTCGGTTCCATTGCACAGGGGATAGATTCCGGCCTGGCAGTTTCACCGGCAACGGTGAAAGAAAAATCGGATCTATCTTGAGTGAAGTAGAAAGGTCTTCGGACCTCTCGAAACACTCAGCGGTTGCGACAGATCCCTCCGGGAAATGTCACACACGTCTTAGAGACAACGAGAATTGATGCGGATCGCGTCGGGTACAAGGAAGGCCGCGAGGTCAACCAAAACACCCGCCGGACGAGGCAGATCCTTTCGGGGAGACGCCGTGTCAGCGACACTTCATCAATACTCGGGCTCCGAATCGGTCAAACGAAACGGAGTGCAGGTGGAACGGACGATAGCCGACCCATACGGCCACGCCAAGTATCGGAGAGACCTCACGGGGTTTCACCAAGAAAAGCGCGAAAATCGTCTTGAGAGTGATAGGCCACTCTGACGTTCCTAACCCTTCTTCCTTCGAGGTCTTCGACCTCTTGTTCTTCCCCGGACCCGTCCGGGTCACCAACAGGGAGGCCATCGCTCACACGATGGCCTTTTCTCTTACAGAAAAATCCCGTGATACTATTATTTTGATGGCATCTTCCGAAAAAACTGAGAAAATGCGCGCTATTCGCGATGAATTATTTGCATTTACGCAGTCGCCTCTGTACGCGTACCGCACCGCCAACAACTATTTCCCCGTCATCGGAGAAGGCAGCCATGACGCGCATATTATGTTTGTGGGTGAGGCGCCCGGAAAAAATGAAGCCGAGAAAGGGCGACCGTTTTGCGGCGCCGCGGGAAAAATTCTGGATGAACTGCTTGCACACATCGGACTGGACCGTGCCTCCGTCTACATCACCAACATCGTCAAAGACCGTCCGCCGGAGAACCGCGACCCCACGCCCGAAGAAATTGAACTCTACGGTCCGTTTCTCGACCGGCAAATCGAAATCATTCAACCGAAAGTTATCGCAACACTCGGACGTTTTTCGATGACCTATATAATGAACCGACTCGGACTTGAAGTACACGTTGAACCGATTTCAGTCGCGCACGGAAAAAGGTATACTGCTACAACGTCGTACGGAGATGTGGAAATTGTGCCGCTGTATCATCCGGCATCCGCCATTTACTCGCGCGCGCTTTTACCCACGCACAAAAAAGACATCGAAATCCTCACACAATGTATATGAAGCAACCCTACCATAAAACAATTCTCTCAAACGGGATGCGACTGATTACTGTGCCCATGAAAGACAACCCGACGGTAACCGTTATGGTGCTTGTTGAAGCCGGCTCGCGGTATGAAAACAAACACAACAACGGTATTTCGCACTTTCTTGAGCATATGTGTTTTAAAGGAACGCCGAAACGGCCTAATGCGGGCGACATTTCACAGGAACTCGACTCCATCGGCGCGGAAAGCAACGCATTTACCGGTGAAGAGGTGACCGGCTACTGGGCCAAGGCGCGGGCGCACCAATTCAACCATATTCTTGAGATTGTTTCGGATCTCTATCTCAACCCGCTGTTGCCCGAACAGGAGATTCTTAAAGAACGCGGCGTCATCATTGAGGAGCTTAATATGTATGAAGACCTGCCGCAGCGCACCGTGCACGATCTGTTGGACAAACTCATGTATAAAAATCAGAGCGCAGGACGCCCCATCATCGGACCGAAGGAAAACCTTCTGCGGTTCAAGAGAAAAGATTTTGTCGCATACCGCACCGCACACTATGTCCCCGCAAAAACCGCACTCGTGGTTGCAGGAAACGTGTCAGCCGCCGATGTGACGAAGAAAGTAAAGAAATATTTTGAAAAAATCCCGAAAGGCGTGCGTGTCACCCGCCCGAAAACAAAGGATGTGCAGAAAAACCCCGAGATTCTCTCAAAACACCGCGCCACCGATCAGACGCACTTTGTGCTCGGTTTTCGTTCGTATGATTTGTTTGACAAACGCGATGCCGCAACCGAAGTTCTTGCCGCTGTGCTCGGGAAGGGAATGAGTTCGCGTCTGTTCCGAAAACTTCGTGATGAAATGGGAGTGTGTTATTACATCAAGGCAGGAAATTTCGCGATGACCGATACCGGTGTTTTCAAAATTTATTCAGGTGTAACCACCAAGCGTCTCGAGGAAGTCGTCGGCGAAGTGCTCAAGGAGGTGCGACGGATTAAAAAAGAACCCGTCAGTGCACAAGAGCTCACAAAAGCCAAAGAAATGATTATGGGACGCACGCAAATGGGGCTTGAATCCTCCGACGAGCTCGGCAACTGGTACGGCGGAGAAGAAATCCTCAAACGAAAAATCCAAACACCTGAAGAAGCACTGAAAAAAATCGCACGTGTAACCGCGCGCGATGTGCAGAGAGTTGCTCAGGATATTTTTCAGAACAAAAAACTCAACCTTGCTTTTATCGGTCCGAACAAGGTAACACCGAAACTGAAAAAAATTCTCACCGTCTAGTATGCAGTCATCCGACATCAGACAGCGGTTTCTCTCCTTCTTTGAAAAACGCGGACACGCGATCTTGCCGTCTGCCTCGCTTGTACCCGAAGGGGACGCCTCGACGCTGTTTACGACCGCCGGCATGCAACCGCTCTCATCCTATCTGTTGGGTACACCGCATCCGAAAGGCAAACGTGTTGCCAATGTGCAGAAATGCGTGCGCACGGGTGATATTGATGACGTCGGCGACAACCGACACCTCACCTTCTTTGAAATGCTCGGCAACTGGTCATTCGGCGACTATTTCAAAAAAGAAGCGATTACCTGGAGTTACGAGCTGCTCACATCCAAGGAGGAAGGGTTCGGACTTGATCCCGAACGCCTGTACGTAACGTGTTTTGAAGGCAATGAGGACGCGCCGCGCGACGAAGAGTCGTCTGAAACATGGAAGGCGGCCGGAATTCCTCCTGAGCGCATCTTTTTCCTCGGCGCTGACGACAATTGGTGGAGCCCGGGAGACAACGGTCCGTGCGGGCCTGATTCGGAGATGTTTTATGATCTGCATCCTGAACAGGGAGCAATTGTTGGGCGTGATGCGTTTATTGAAGCCACTAAAGTCGGGCGTGTGGTGGAAATTTGGAACGATGTGTTCATGGAGTATGTGGCAAAGGACGGTGCAGTTGACGGCAAACTCGTACAGCAAAACGTGGACACAGGCGCGGGACTTGAGCGCCTTGCAACCGTCTTGCAGCAAAAACAAAACGTATTTGAAACGGATGTGTTTGCGCCGTTGATGAAATTTGCGCAGACACTTACGGATGATACGCGCGGACAGCGGATTCTGTGCGATCACCTGCGCTCGTCTGTGTTTATGGTTGCCGACGGCGTGATTCCTTCCAACACTGACCGTGGTTATGTATTACGACGTCTTATCCGGCGCTCCGTGATGTTCTCCCGTGGACACGCACTTTCTCCTGAACAGGTAGAAGCGTTTGTCGGCGTCATTGTAGATACTTTCACAGATCAACACCCGGAGTTGTCAGAAAAACGTCACGACATTACGCACGCATTGAAGGAAGAGGTCGTAAAATTCTCCAAAACACTGGAGCGCGGACTCAAACAATTTGAAAAAGTGGGGGAGACCATCAGCGGCGAGGAGGCAATGACGTTGTTTACCACGTACGGCTTTCCGTTTGAACTCATTGACGAAGTTGCCCGCGAAAAAGGAATCGCCGTGGATGCAGACGCGTTCCAACAGGAAATGAAAAAACATCAGGAGGTGTCGCGTGCGGGATCCGAGCAGAAATTTAAAGGAGGACTCGCCGACGCCGCCTCTCCGGAAGTCATTAAACTGCACACCGCCACGCATCTCCTGAATGCGGCACTGAAAAAAGTACTCGGTGCACACGTGAAGCAAAAGGGAAGCAATATCACCACCGAACGTCTGCGGTTTGACTTCGCGCATCCCGAAAAATTGACCGACGAACAGAAAAAAGCCGTCGAAGCGCAGATAAATGAGTGGATACAGAAAGAGATTCCCGTCATACGCCGTGAAATCCCGAAGGAAGAAGCCGTGCAGCTTGGCGCGGAAATGGAATTCGGCGCAAAATATCCCGACATCGTATCGGTATACACGATTGAAACACCGGATGAGGTCGTGTCGCGCGAGTTTTGCGGCGGCCCCCACGTAGAAAACACAAAAAACATCGGCGGCATTACGCTTCAAAAGGAAGAAGCGGTCGCAGCGGGCGTGCGCAGAATCAAAGCGGTGCTACAATAAAATCACTGTGAGTTTGTTTGGAAGTTCCAAAAAAGATGAACAGAGCGTTCTGCTCTGCACAATTGAAAGCGGCGCGGTACACGCGAGCCTGTGTCTCATGCACCCGAGCAATAAACCGTTCATCGTTCACAGCGCCACCAAACCGATCGCATTTCAGGAAGAAATGAACTTTGAGCGGTTCGCAAGCGTCACTCTGCAGGCGCTTGCCGACGCGTGTCAGGAAATCGTTACCAAAGGCGTCCCGCACGTCTCGTCCCGCCGCGTCCGCAAAGGACACATTGATGCGGTGTACTGCATCTACAGCTCACCGTGGTATGCGTCACAAACCCGCCACGTAGACATCCGCCGCCCGAAACCGATTCTTGTCACCGAGCGGCTCATTCTGGATCTCGCGCGGGAATACGGGGCCCCGCAGTCGCTGTTGTCGCTCGCCGACGCGCACGATGCTCCGAAAATGCTCACCCAAGACATCATCGGCGTGCATCTCAACGGTTATCCGGTTCACAACCCGTACAATAAAAAGGCCGACCGCATTTCCTTTTCAATCATCGCCGGCGCCATCTCGCAGTCATTTTCAAAATATGTCGAGGATGTCGTCGGCAGATTTTTCTCTCAGGAGCAGTTCTTCCACCATGCGGGTCCCGCGATGCTTTTCCTAGGCATCCGCGACACGCTCGCCTCCGACGACTCGTTCCTCGCCGTTGACGTCTCCGGCGAACTCACCGATGTGTCCGTCATCCGCGACGGCGTGCTGGTAGAGACCATAAGTTTTCCCTCAGGCGTACGCACCGGTATCCGTTTGTTCTCGGAACACGAGCGCATTCTGCCGACGGAAGTGTTCGGCATCATGCAGGGCATCCGCGACAAAAAACTCGACACAATAAAACAGAAGGAATACGAATCCGGCGCGTCCATGGCGCGCGCGAAGTGGTCATCCGCGTTTGCACAGGCGCTTTTACCGTACCTCGCCACCGCACCGCTTCCAAAAAAGGCATTTTTGTTCGGCGACTCGGGAGAATTTGCCCGCGTAAAAAGTATTCTCATACCGACCGACCTTACGCATCCGCAGACAGGAGAGACCATTGATGTGACACCCGTGCTTGCCGAAAATCTTTCGTCGTTTTGCGTCACCCGGGAAGGTGTGCGGCTCGGACACCCGCTCGTACCGCTGTCGGCGCTGTATGTCCACAGACTCTTGACTATGAAAAACGCCAAAACGCGCTAGTATGGGGCTATAGCTATCCGCGCATCTTTACTCATTTCACTATTTCGTATGCAAGATTTTGTACCACCGGAGAAGCGATCCATCCGCAACATCTCGATTGATCGCCCGCAGACGCTCCCACCCCAGCAGGATGGGGGACATCAGGAGCCTCCGCAGCACGCGGATTCGCTCGGTGTATCGCTTCCGCCCCGCTACGGCGGAGAACGTTCCGGATGGAAACGCTACGCGCTACGCGGCGGCATCGTCGTCATCGGTCTGCTCATTATTTTCTTCGTCATTTCATCCCTGTTTTCAAGCGCGACCGTCACTATCGTTCCGAAACACACACTCGTATCTCTCGACCACACTCTGACTGCCCACCTGACCCCGCCGAACGAGGGTGATATCCGCTTTGAAATCGTCACGATCGACCGCGATGCAAGCAAAGAAGTTGCCGCCACAGGTGAAGAGCGCATTGAAAAAGCAGCCGCGGGAACCATCACGGTCTTCAACACCTCGACAGAGTCACCGCTCAAACTCATCAAAAACACCCGCTTTGAAACTCCCGACGGACTGGTTTTCCGTACACCAACGTCAATCAATGTTCCCGCACCGACAAAAAACGCAAAGGGTGAGACCGTTCCGGGAAGTGTTGATGTGGAGGTGTTTGCCGACGCGGTCGGCGAGAAATACAACATCGGCCTGACCGATTTCGTGCTCCCGGCATTCCGCGAGAAAAACGACCCTCTCTTTTCAAAAGTATACGCGCGCTCCAAGACGGCAATGGCAGGCGGGTTCGCGGGCGTTGTAAAAACCGCTTCAAAAGCCGACACCGACGCGGCAACCACGGCACTCAAAGACGAACTAAAAACGACGCTTACTGAAACCGTTATCGGAGCCGTTCCTGAAGGATTTATCGCGGTACCCGCAACAGTGTCGCTGTCGTACCAGAGCCTTCCAAACCAGGACGGTGCCACTGAAACATCGGTATCCGTGCGCGTGAAAGGAACCGCAAGTGTGGTGGCCGTACACGAGCAGTCGCTCGGCGGACAGGTTGCGCTTGCGTTCGTTAAAGACTACGACGGCACACCGGTAAAATTCGAGGACCCCGCGGCAATTGCAATCACACCGACCGCATCCTCCACCTCGCTCACCAATCTCACCGAACTTGATCTGAAAGTTACGGGTATTACCGACTTGGTCTGGCAATTTGACGCGCAGCAGCTTATCGCCGACCTCGCCGGGAAGAAAAAGAAACAGGCAGATCCGATTTTTGCCGCATATCCGGGCATTGCCTCCGGCGACATTTCCATCCGGCCGGTCTGGCGCCGGACACTTCCCGCAAACACCGAGGACATTAAGGTCGTTACGGCACCCGAAGAGTAAGGTATACTAGTGCATGACAAAATTGCCGGAAGGTTCGGAAGTTACAACAGGATTGGTCGTTGAGGCGCTCGCAAACGCCCATTTTAGGGTGGAACTTGAGCAGCCGCCGAAAAACAGACCTGAGGGAGAGATATTTGAGGGCAAACCCACGTATATCGCATATTTGGGCGGAAAAATGCGCCTCCACCGCATCCGCATCATCGTCGGCGACCACGTCGAGCTCCTGTTTGATCAGTACGGGGGGAAGCCCCGAATCATACGGCGTTTGTAAGCCATTTTCGGGTGTGGGGGAGTTGCGGGCAAGAGTACCTTGTGGTACTCTTTCTTGGCTTCACGTACGGCTTGTATAAGCTCGTGTGGTGACGTCCCCAGAGACGCTGTTTTCGTTTCTGCCCGGACGAAGAAGTACGTATTTATGCGGGTAAAATCTTCGGTTAAAAAACGGTGCAACAAATGTAAGCTCGTCCGTAGAAAAGGACGGGTGCGCGTCGTGTGCAGCAACCCGCGCCACAAACAGCGTCAAGGATAGTTTTTCATATACTTTTCATTCCTATGCGTATTGCAGGTATTACACTTCCGGACAAAAAACAGATTGAATTCGCACTCACCGCGGTGTACGGTATCGGCCGTTCACGCGCGCGCAAAGTGCTTCTGGTCGCCGACATTCCGTTTTCAAAAAAAGCAGGTGAACTTTCCGAAAAGGAGGAGAACGCAATCCGAAAAGCGCTCGAGGGATACATTCTTGAAGGTGATCTCAAGCGTGAGGTGTCCGGCAACATCAAACGATTGAAAGACGCGGGAGCATACCGCGGCATGCGCCACAGCCGAAAACTGCCCGTCCGCGGACAGCGCACCAAAACAAATTCACGAACGGTACGCGGTAACGTCCGCAAGACCATGGGATCCGGTAAGCGTAAAGTTGAACTGAAGTAATATGGGTAAAAAACGCGTCGCAACAAAATCAGGAGGTGCGGAAGGAACGGCTCAGACGGCCGGTTCACGCGTCACACGTAAACGGCTCGATACGGGCGTCATTCATATTGAAGCAACCTACAACAACACCAAAGTCGCCCTTACCACGCGCGAAGGTGATGTGGTTACGTGGTCATCCAGCGGTTCGCTGGGCTATAAAGGTGCGAAGAAGGGCACCCCGTTTGCCGCGGCAAAAGTCGGTGAGCTCGTCGGTGACCGCGCCAAAGCACTCGGTATTCGCGAGGTATCCGTGGTGGTCTCGGGTGTGGGTTCAGGCCGTGAATCGGCTATCCGCTCGTTCGTCGCCAAAAGCGGCGCACAGATTGCATCTATTCAAGACCGCACGCCGGTGCCGTTCAACGGTCCGCGTCCTAAGAAACCGCGTCGCGTCTAATTATTTTTTCTATGTTGCGTCCCAAACGATTTAAAATCGCCCGCCGTCTCGGCCCCGCAGTCTTCGAACAGACGCAGTCTGAGCGTTTTGCGCTGTCTGAGGCGCGCAAGAAAAAAGGACAGGAGAAAGGGAAGCACCGCCGCAATATTTCCGCATACAACGTCGCGCTTCGCGACAAACAGCGCGTCCGCTTCTACTACGGCGTCACCGAACGTCAGTTTTCACGCTACGTGAAAGAATCCTCGGCAAAAACCGGCAACGCCGCCGCAACACTTTTCGTCACGCTTGAACGCCGCCTTGATAACGTCGTGTTCCGCGCAGGATTGGCGCCCACGCACCGCGCCGCACGTCAGATGGTTTCGCACGGACACATCACCGTCAATGGAAAGAAAATCCGCGTCCCGTCGCACCCGGTGTTTGAAAAAGACGCCATCGCAATCCGCGAAGGAAGCCGCGGCATCCGGCCGTTTGAAAAAGACGGCGACAAGAAAGAGCCGACGCCCGCACTGCCTGAATGGATTACGTTTGATGAGAAAAAGAACGCATGGATTATCACGGGTATGCCGAAGAGCGGCGAGATGCAGAGCGCCTTCAACTTTACGTCAATTGTCGAGTTTTATTCACGTTAATCGCACTAAATAGATTGAGTTATGGAATACGCGATTCATTTACCGTCACAGCCGAAAGTCGTCCTTGAAAAGGACAACACCGGCGTGTACCAAATCGACGGCTTGTATCCCGGGTACGGTCACACCCTGGGCAACTCGCTCCGTCGCATTATTCTCTCGTCCATTCCCGGCGCGGCTATTACGTCGGTGAAAATCGAGGGCGTCCCGCATGAGTTTTCAACCATCGAGGGCGTGAAAGAAGACGTTATTACGCTGTTGCTCAACCTGCGTCAGGTTCGCTTCCAGATAATTTCGGACGAACCGCAGGTGGTGACACTGTCCATGAAAGGGCCGAAAAAAATCACCGCGGGCGACATTACCGTGCCCGGACAGATAAAGGTGCTTAACCCCGACCTCTACATCGCCGAGGTGACGAGCAAAAAAGATATTGATATTGAAATGACCGTGGAACGCGGGCTCGGATACGTGCCGAAAGAAAACATCCAGAAAGACCGCGTAGAAATCGGCTCCGTCGTGCTTGACGCCGTCTTTACACCGATTCGCCGCGCCACCTACGAAGTGGAGAACATGCGCGTCGGCGACCGCACGGACTTCAACCGCCTGAAACTGCTCATTGAAACCGACGGTACCATCTCACCGCGCGAAGTGCTTGAACGCTCCGTTGCCACCATGATCCACCAACTGAAAGCAATCGTCGGCTTCCAAGAGGAAGACTTCGAGGAGGCGGTAGTGAAAGAAGTGCAGGGAGGCGCGCCGGCAGACATGGATGCTCCCGTACAGATGGAGGAGGACGCGAAGGAATTCCTCAAAACCCGCATCGAATCACTCGGTCTCTCAACCCGCACGGAAAACGCCCTCACAGGTGCCAACATCCGCACGGTCGGAGGCCTTGTGCGAAAGAAAGAGGCGGATCTGTTGGAAGTTGAGGGTCTCGGCGACAAAGGACTCCAGGAAATTCGCCGTGCACTCGCCAATTACGGTATTATTTTGCGCCAGTAGAACAGTAGTTACACGAGCATGCGACACCACAACGTAAACAGAAAATTCGGACGTGAAAAGGGGCAGCGCGAGGCGCTCCTCCGTTCTTTGGCGCGCGAGCTCATCATCTGCGAGAAAATTCAGACCACCGCGGCAAAAGCAAAAGAAATCCGCCCCGTCGTTGAAAAACTCATCACACGGGCGAAGAATCCGACGCTTTCCAACCGCCGCATACTGCTCTCTGCACTCGGCTCGGAAGACAACACACCGGTGAACAAACTTCTGGACACGCTCGCACCGCGGTTTAAGGATCGCGCCGGCGGCTACACCCGCATTACGAAAATCGGCCAGCGCGGCTCAGACGCCGCACCGCAGGCAGTCATTGAATTCGTCTAATATGATTACCATCGACGCACAAAATAAAAAAATCGGACGGGTTGCCACTGCGGCCGTCAAAGCGCTCCGCGGAAAAGATGCGGCGTCCTTTGCGCCGAACGTGGAGCCGAAACGCGATGTTACCATTGTGAACGTTTCAAAACTTGATATTTCGGAGAAGAAGATGAAAGACAAGCGTTACTGGAGCCACTCGGGAAATATCGGCGGTTTTAAAAAACGGACACTGGGCGACCTCGTGACCAAACGGGGTCACGCCGAAGTGCTCCGCCGTGCAATCTACGGCATGCTGCCGGCAAATAAGCTCCGCGCACGCATGATGAAACGACTTACCATCACCGCGTAATATGACCACTACCACCAAGAAAAAAGAAGGACAGTACCACGAAGGCATCGGCCGCCGAAAACAGGCGCTCGCCCGCGTCCGCGTGCATGTCGGCAAGAAGACCGCCATCACGGTCAACGACCGGAAGTACACCGAGTTTTTCCCGACACAGGACCTTCAGCACACCGTCACCGACGCCCTTACGACCGCAGGCATCAAAGAAGCGGAGGTAACGGCAAAAGTATCAGGCGGCGGCATCCGCGCACAGGCTGAGGCAATCCGCCTCGGTATCGCACGCGCACTGCTCCTGCATGACGTCACCCACCGAGGTGCACTCAAACAGGCAGGGTTCCTGAAACGCGACGCACGCGTTGTGGAACGCAAAAAATTCGGTCTCAAAAAAGCCCGACGTGCTCCTCAGTGGAGCAAACGATAGGTTGCCGCTTGTTTTTTGTTGTCGATTTTTCCTGCGCATTCAACCGCTCTTGCTTTTATGAACTCCCACCACAAAAAACCAGGATCAGACGACGTCGAAATCGTTGCGGAAAACGAAGAGACATCGTCATTTAAGCACAAAGACGAGCACGGCCTGAAAGCCGAACTTGCCGCGTGCAAAAAACAGGCGGGTGAGTATCTCGACGGCTGGCAGCGCGCGAAAGCCGACCTCATCAACTACCGTAAAGAGGTCGATACACTGCGGAAAAACGCCGTGAAATACGCCGCTGAAGATTTCATCGCACAGTGCATTCCCGTGCTTGATTCATTTGATATGGCATTCCGCAACCGCGATGCGTGGGAACAGGCGCCGGAAAACTGGCGGCGGGGAATTGAACACATTCATGCGCAGTTTCTTTCCGTGCTCCGCGACAACGGTGTTGAGGCGCTCTCGCCGTTGCGTGAGAAATTTGATCCCGCACAGCACGACTCCGCCGGCACCAAATCCGTTGACACGTCCCGCGACGAAGGTATCATTCTGGACGTTATTCAGCGCGGATACCGCCTGCACGACAAACTTATCCGCGCACCTAAAGTAATCGTAGGCCACTATCAGTCATAACCGCATACATATATGGGAAAAATACTTGGCATAGATCTCGGCACCACAAACTCGGCGATGGCATACGTTGAAAGCGGCGAGCCGCGCATCATCGAAAACAGCGAGGGTAACCGCACCACGCCGTCCGTCGTCGGTATTTCAAAAACAAACGAACGTCTTGTCGGCCTCATCGCGCGCCGGCAGGCCGTCACCAACCCGAAAAACACCATTTACGGCATCAAGCGCCTCATGGGGCACAACTTTGATGAGGATGCGGTCAAGAAAGAAAAAGAAGTGGTGCCGTACGAAATCGTCGCAGCTCCCGACGGCGGCGCACAGGTCAAAATGCACGACACGACCTACCGGCCTGAGGAAATCTCGGCGATGATTTTGGGCAAACTGAAAGCGGACGCGGAGGCGAAACTCGGCGAAAAAATCACCGAAGCGGTCATCACCGTGCCGGCGTACTTCAACGACTCTCAGCGCAAAGCGACCAAAGACGCGGGCAGAATCGCGGGACTGGACGTGAAGCGCATTATCAACGAACCGACCGCAGCCGCGCTCGCATACGGTTTCAATAAAAAGAAAAATGAGCAAATCGCGGTGTTTGACTTCGGCGGTGGTACCTTCGACATCTCGGTCTTGGAAGTCGGCGACGACGTCGTGGAGGTGAAGGCAACGGGAGGCGACAGCCACCTCGGCGGTCGCGACATCGACCAGAAAATCGTTAAATACATTCTTGATGAGTTCAAGAAAGAGTCAGGACTCGATATTTCCAAAGATCCGCTCGCGCTCCAGCGCCTTGATGAAGCGGCGGAAAAAGCAAAACACGAGCTCTCCACGACCACGGAAACGGAGGTGAATATTCCGTTTATCGCATCCGATTCGTCAGGTCCGCGCCACCTGCTGGTGAAAATCACCCGCGCAAAGCTTGAAGAAATCACGAAGGAATTTATCGACCGCGCAATGGCCATCACCAAACAGGTCATCGCCGACTCGCCGTTTAAAGTCGGCGACATCGATGAGATCGTGCTCGTCGGCGGTCAGACGCGCATGCCCGCAATTCAAACCGCGGTGAAAGAATTCTTCGGCAAAGAACCTAATCGCACGATTAACCCCGACGAAGTCGTTGCCGCAGGCGCCGCAATTCAGGCGGGTATTCTGCAGGGAGACGTGCGTGATGTGCTCTTGCTTGATGTCACCCCGCTTTCCTTGGGTATTGAAACGCTCGGCGGTGTTGCCACCAAACTCATTGAAAAAAACACGACTATTCCGGCGACAAAGTCACAGGTGTTCTCCACGGCATCCGACAATCAAACCTCCGTTGAAATTCACGTGGTACAGGGTGAGCGCCCGATGGCGCAGGACAACCGCACCCTCGGCCGCTTCATTCTCGACGGTATTCCGCCGGCACAACGCGGCACTCCGCAGATTGAAGTGTCATTCGACCTTGATGCCAACGGCATTCTGACCGTCAAAGCAAAAGACAAAACGTCGGGTAAAGAACAGTCCATCAAAATTGAAGGCACCTCGGCGCTTTCGGAAGACGACATCAACCGCATGAAGCAGGACGCGGAGAAACACGCCGATGAAGATAAAAAGAAAAAAGAACTCGCCGATGCCCGCAACCTCGCCGACCAGACGGTCGTCATTGCCGAGAAGGCGCTTGCCGACGCAGGAGATAAAGTGCCCGCGGACCTCGCAAGCGGCGTGCGTGCAAAAGTGGAGGATGTAAAAAAGGCAAAAGACGGTACTGATGTTGCCGCCATTAACACCGCAGTACAGGCGCTCTCCACGGAGATGCAGAAAATCGGACAGCACATGCAGCAGTCACAGCAGACACCGCCTGCCGACGGCAGCGTAAAAGACGCGGACTTTAAGGAAGAGAAAAAAGACGACGGGGAGAAAAAAGAATAATGAAGCGCCACTCAAAAGTGGGAAATAGGAAAGGTATGCCGGCATATCGGACGCCGTCCTCGTTCATTGTCCGCAAGCGCATCGATATTCAGACCAA
>CAYUSN010000002.1:0-5535 GCA_964447415.1 uncultured Candidatus Saccharibacteria bacterium | reverse complement strand
CATATCGGACGCCGTCCTCGTTCATTGTCCGCAAGCGCATCGATATTCAGACCAAACAACAACTCCGTCCGTATCAGAAAAAGCATGTCTAAGAATTACTACGATATCCTAGGTGTTGAACGCAACGCCTCAAAAGAAGACATCAAAAAAGCGTTCCGCACGCTCGCACACAAGTATCACCCCGACAAAAAAGGCGGTGATGAGGCGAAGTTCAAAGAAATCAACGAGGCATACTCCGTGCTCTCCGACGACTCGAAGCGCGCCGAGTACGACACGTACGGCAGAACCTTCGGCGCAGGAGGTCAGCCGGGCTTCGGCGGTTTTGACGGATTTGATTTCTCGCAGTTCACGAATGCGGGCGGATTTGAGTTTGATCTCGGTGATATCTTCGGCGACTTTTTCGGCGGGGGACGCGGCAAAACGCGCCGTGGACGCGACATCTCCATTGACGTTGAGCTCACGTTTAAAGAATCCGTATTCGGTTCAGACCGCAAAGTGCTCGTGACCAAAAATACCGTGTGTGCGACCTGTAAGGGCAACGGTGCAAAACCGGGCTCGGGAATGGAAACCTGCAAAACGTGCGCGGGTAAAGGGAAAGTAAAGGAAACAAAAACCTCGCTGTTCGGCACCTTCGCAACCGTCACCACATGTGCACAGTGCTACGGGCGCGGGGAAGTACCGAAGGAGAAATGCACGAAGTGCAGAGGCGCGGGCATCACGCGTGAACAGCAGGAAGTGCGCGTCGTTATTCCGCCGGGCATTGAAAACGGTGAGATGATCCGGCTCTCAGGTGCGGGAGAGGCAATACAAAACGGAACCGCAGGCGATTTATATGTCAAAGTCCACGTCGCTTCGCATCCCTTGTTCCGCAAAGAAGGCAACGACCTTGTGATGAACCTTCCGATTAAAATCTCAGATGCGCTCACCGGCACCACCGTTCCGATTGACACACTCGACGGCCCCATTAAACTCTCAATCCCGCAGGGAACCAAACCCAACGAAACACTCCGCGTCAAAGAAAAAGGAATCCCGTACGGGGCAGGAAAGCGTGGCGCACTCCTCGTTCGTGTCACCATCGCGATGCCCGAACGGCTTTCTGAACGCGCACAGGAACTTATCGAAGAGCTTAAGAAAGAGGGGCTATAAAGCCCCTGCTGTACCCGCGCCACAGAACCCTTTCCAAGAGTGGTTTTTTGTGTTAGAGTAACAGCGCCATGAAAATCGCCATAAACATAACCCGGGAACCGCTCGCAGGGATTACCAACACAAACCTGAGCCTCCTTAACCACCTGCACGGGTCCGATATTTCTTTTACGGGCATCGAACTGAACTCGTTCAGAAGGTTCAAATCACCGATTGTCTATCGGCATCTTTCTCCTGAGTGGTTCAACCACCACATCATCAGCATCTGTGATTTTCAGCTCAACAAACTCGTAAAGCGCTCCGACACGCTTTCTGATCTAAAAAAACAGTTTCGCCCGGTTATTACGACCGTTCGGGAAATTCTGCGCAACGAAAAACCGGACGTGGTGCTGCTCAACGGAACGTACTACATACCGTGGATTATTTCTATAGCCGCCCGCGAGGAAAACATTCCCGTCGTGTTGTGGTACGCCGGCGTGCTCACAAAAGAGGTTGAGCACATGACACCACACTTTCGAAAAATTTTCCGCTCCATGGAACGGTCTATCATCGCGAGCGCCGACCGCATCATCTTTCCCTCAAAAGTGTGCAAGAACGCCGTCTGCTCCACGGTTGCGTGTCCCGAAACGGTCCGCAAAGGCGTCGTTATTCCGAACCCGATTGCCCCGATGTTTACGCGAAGTCCGATTATCGAACAGTCGGTACAAAACAGAATCGCATTTGTCGGCAGATATAGCCCGGTAAAAAACGGTGACGAATTTTTTAATCTGCACAAGAAGCTTCTCAAACAGGGATGGAAGCACACGGCGGTAATGGTGAGTGAGTTTGGAAAGAGAAAACCGAAAAAGCTTCCCCCGGCGCTGGAAGTGCTTCCGAGTATGAGCGCGGAGGAACTCAAAACATTCTACGCCACGCAGGGACTTATAATTTCCCCGTCGCATTTTGAAACATTCGGGAATGTGCCCATTGAAGCAGCCTGCATCGGCATACCCGTACTGGTCAACACCACCATGGGGTGCTCCGAGGTTCTCATTAATTCGGGACTCGAGCGCATGGTGGTTGATTTTACCGATACACAAGAAGTCCTGTCGAGAATCAAAGAGTTGTGCGGGCAACACATACTTCCGAGACAGATAAACAACATCCGTAAAACCGTCGATACACGGTATATCGCACAGAAAATCGTCGCCGTCCTTAAAAAACGTCCCCGAGCACGCCGCCGCGGATAATTAAGCGCCGCATTGACACCCGCGCTACATGCGCGTACTTTGAATACGGGACGGGACGAGGGGAAAACGGGCGCTCTCTGAGGAAAATCCCTGCGCAGGGTCCGAGGGCCGCCGCCTTGAGGAAGGCGCGCATTCCGGAGCGGCCAGTGGCGATTAGATACCGCCACAAACCACGCTCTTCTTCACGCTCTTGAGTTGCTTAGGTAGAGCCTCTGAAGAACGGCCGTACAAAGGGCGAAGAAGTATTGCCCGAAACGGTCCGCCACCCACGAAGCACCCCGCCCAAAGTACCCCTCGTTCCCGTCCCACCGGACGTTCTTTTCTCCGCTCTACCCGACTCGGGAGAGCGCGCCGGACATACGGCTCGTCGCACCACGTGTGGCGAGCCGCTTTCCTTATCCTGTGCTATTATTTTTTCATATGGCAAAAGAACAAAACGACAGGATGGAGAAGATCATCTCGCTGTGCAAACGGCGCGGGTTTATCTTCCAAGGGTCTGAAATCTACGGTGGACTTGCCGGCACATGGGACTACGGTCCTCTGGGCTCCGAGCTCAAACACAACGTCAAAAACCTCTGGTGGAAGCGCTTTGTGCAGGATCGCGACGACATGTACGGCATCCACGCGGCAATTCTCATGAATCCGAAGGTCTGGGAGGCATCAGGCCACGTCTCAGGCTTTTCCGACCCGCTCACCGAGTGCACGAAGTGCAAACGGCGTTTCCGTGCCGACCAGCTCGAGGACACCGCAAAATGTCCTGAATGCGGCGGCAAGCTCGGCGACCCGCGGGCATTCAACATGATGTTTAAGACCGCAATCGGCGCCACCGAAGATGAAGGCTCCATTACCTATCTGCGCCCCGAAACTGCAGGAGGAATGTTTGTGAACTTCAAGAATGTGCTGGACACCTTCCACCCGAAACTGCCGTTTGGTACGGCACAAATCGGAAAAGCATTCCGCAACGAGATTTCTCCGGGAAACTTTCTATTCCGCTCGCGCGAATTTGAACAAATGGAAGTGGAATACTTCGTGCACCCAGACGACTGGGAGCGCGCGTTTGAAGAGTGGCGCACCATCATGCTTGCATGGACAAAAGAAATCGGACTGAACCCCAAGCACGTCCATGAGCACGAAATAGACAAAGACGACCTCGCATTTTACTCCAAGCGCACGATTGATTTTGAATTTGACTATCCGTTCGGCCAAGATGAGCTTTACGGTCTTGCATACCGCACCGACTACGATTTGGGCAAACACATTGAACACAGCGGGGTGGACCTCACGTACTTTGATGAAGAGCAAAAGAAACGCTTCATCCCGCACGTCATTGAACCCTCCTTGGGTGTTGACCGCACTATTCTCGCCATTCTCACCGACGCCTACGACGAAGAAGAGGTGGAGGGGGAGACGCGCGTCGTGCTGCGCCTCAAGCCGGTCATCGCTCCTGTGCATGTCTCCGTACTGCCTCTGATGAAGAAAGACGGCATGAGCGAGAAGGCAAAAGAGGTTGCTGCAGCGCTTAAAAAAGAGTTCCGCGTCATGTACGACGAGTCAGGTTCCATCGGCAAGCGCTACCGCCGACAAGATGAAATCGGCACCCCGTTTGCTATCACCGTTGACTACGACACTCTGCAGGATCAATCAGTGACCGTTCGCGACCGCGATTCCATGAAGCAGGAACGGATTGCCATTTCTGAGCTTTCCGCGTACCTCGCACAAAAACTTAACTAACCTGCCGCCTGAAACACCGGTAAGCCCGAAAGCGCACCAAAAGGGTGCGCTTTTATCGTTCCTTTACCTTCCCTGCGTACAGTGTACGTATGCGGGAGGATAATAATGTTGCCTATATTGACGGCGCAAATCTTCATAGAGGTACGGTATCTACCGGTTGGAAGGTTGATTACCGGCGTTTTCGTGTGTGGTTATCAGAGAAGTACGGTATACAAACCGCGTACATATTTTTGGGTTTGATACCAAAATATAAAAACTTGTATACAGGACTGCAGGAAGCAGGATTTACGATTATTTTCAAAGAGGTTACATACACCAATGACGGAAAACCGAAGGGTAATTGCGATGCTGATTTGGTTTTGAAAGCGACACAAGATGTATACGAATCAGAGTTTAGTAAGGTACTTATCGTTTCAAGTGACGGTGATTACGCAGGTCTTGTTTCGTTTCTTGTTGGAAAAGAAAAATCTCTAGGAATACTTTCTCCTCACGGTCCGCATAGTTGTTCTATACTACTTAAACGAACCGGTGCAAAAATAGCATACCTTCAAGACCAGCAAGATCTTTTAGGCCAAAAATGAAAAAGCCCCCGGCAGAGACGGAACTCTGCAAGGGTCTTTTTCGTAGGTATGGCTCCATGGTAACAAACACTTTTTTCTCGTCAAGCCGTTTGTAAAACACATTTAATAAAAACTTTATATCTTCGGCGGTGGGCAAGGACTGCTTAAAAACAGCCCTGTTTTCTGCTACAGTGGGGCTGTATGGCACACAAGAAAATCCTGCTCTCGGGAATACAGCCGTCCGGGGCGCTCCATATCGGCAACTATTTCGGCGCGCTCAAACAGTTCGTGGATTTGCAGGACACGTACGAAAATTTCGTCTTCGTCGCCAACTACCACGCACTCACCACCATCGTCGACAAAAAAACGCTTGAAGACAATACGCTCAACGTCGTTTTGGATTACCTCGCTGCAGGCCTTGATCCCGACCGCACGACGCTGTATCTCCAATCCGACGTGCCCGAGGTCACCGAAGCCACATGGATTTTCAACACACTCGTCACCGTCCCGTACCTCTCCCGCGCGCACTCATACAAAGACAAAACCGCCAAAGGCATTGAAGCCACCGTCGGCCTCTTTGACTATCCCGTGCTGATGGCCGCAGACATTCTGCTCCCGTCTGCCGATGTGGTCCCCGTGGGGCAAGACCAGAAACAGCACGTGGAGTACGCGCGCGACATTGCCGAGAAGTTCAACAATGCGTACGGGCAGACATTCAAGATTCCCGAACCGCTTATTCTGGGGGATGTGGCGATCGTGCCGGGCACCGACGGACAAAAGATGAGCAAAAGCTACGGCAACACGATTCCGCTGTTTGCCTCACGCGATGAAATCCAAAAAGCAGTCATGGGTATTGTGACTGACTCTTCGGG
>CAYUSN010000001.1:276225-306543 GCA_964447415.1 uncultured Candidatus Saccharibacteria bacterium | reverse complement strand
AAGGTGGTGTGGATTGTCATCGCTGTGCTCGTCATCGTCTCGATGATAGCGCTGTACGTACCCGCAATCCGATACGGTATTTTCTAGCTTTTTACCATCTTCAGGAAGACATCGTGAGGAATATTTACCTTCGCGTTGGCGAGCATTTTCTTCTTTCCTCGCTTCTGTTTTTCAAGTAGCTTCATTTTGCGCGTGATATCGCCTCCGTACAGGTATCCCGTCACATCCTTCCGAAGCGCCGAGAGCGTTTCAGACGCAATGATGCGCCCCTTCGCGCGCGCCTGAATCTTTGTGACAAACAGCTGGCGCGGGAGGAGCCCTTTGAGCTTCTCCACCGCCTTTCGTGCTTCGGTTTCCACCACACGTTCAGATATCACCCGTGAAAATGCCGGCACAGGCTCTTCGGCAACCAAAAGATCCAAGCGAACCACATCCGCGTCCCGCATCTCCCCTATTTCATATGACAACGAACCGTACCCCGAGGTGACGCTTTTTACCGAATCAAAGAATCCCCGCATAAGCTCGCGTAGCGGCATTGAAAGATGGAGCGATATGCGTCCGTCGCGCAGTGTTTTTGAATCCGAAATGGACGATTCGTGCTCATACAGAAGCTGCATGAGTCCGTTGAGATACTGTGACGGTGTGATGAGGTACACATCCACCCAGGGCTCACGCACGAGCTTCGCCAAACCGTGGTCGGGAAACAACGACGGAGAATACACCGTCTCTTTTCGCCCGTCGTGGTAGGTAATTTCGTACGTGATGGAGGGTGTGGTCACGATGATTGCCATGTTTGATTCGCGCTTCAGCCGTTCCGTGACGATTTCAAGATGCAACATTCCCAAAAAACCGCACCGAAATCCGCGCCCGAGCGTCCCTGATGATTCCTCTTCATACGAAAGCGATGAGTCGGAGAGACGGAGTTTTTCAAGCGCCTGTCGCAGCATATGTAAATCATCCTGACTTTCAGGAAACACACTCGCCCAGACAACAGGCTTGGGTTGCTGATACCCGGGAAGTGCGCTCCCGGGATTCTTCGCCTGCGTGAGCGTATCGCCAACGGACACAATACCGGGTTTTTTAATACCGGTAACAATGTACCCGATTTGTCCTGCGGTAAGTTCCGGGAGCGGTTTTTCTTTCGGCACAAACGCACCGACTTCTCCGGTGATGAACTCTTCGTGTGCTGCGATAAACCGAAGGCGATCCTTCCCCTTTGCTTCCCCGCCGAAAATGCGTGTATGCACGATGATGCCACGGTGGTTGCTGTATGTGTAATCAAACACCAACGCCTGCAGGGGCCCGTCTGAAGCAACCTCAGGCGACGGGATGCGGTCAATGATGGTATTCAAAAGCGTTTCAACACCCTCTCCTGTTCTTCCCGACACCGAGAGAATCTCGTCCGGGTCACAGGATAAAATATCAACAATCTCCATTTTCACGTCGTCGATACGCGCAAGCGGTGAATCTATTTTTGAGACGACGGGAATAATCGTAAGCCCCTGTTCGCGCGCCATGGAAAGCGTGGTGAGCGTCTGTGCCTGTACGCCCTGTGTGGCATCCACAAGGAGAATCGCCCCTTCCACAGCCTTCAGCGCACGGGATACTTCATATGAGAAATCAATATGTCCCGGCGTGTCGATAAGGTTGAGCGTGTAGATTTCTCCGCCGCGCCGAAACTCCATCCGCACCGGCGCCATTTTAATAGTGATACCGCGCTCGCGCTCCAAATCCATGGAATCAAGCACTTGCTCGCGCATGAGACGGCTTTCGATGGTGTGCGTCACCTCAAGCATACGGTCGGCAAGCGTAGACTTGCCGTGGTCGATGTGCGCGATGATTGAAAAGTTTCGTATATACGCAGGTTTCATAGATGAGCCACCATCCTACCTTGAAAAACCGAAACGGGCTAGATTTCTTCGGGGCTCGGGGCAATCGGTTTCGTGCGCCAGAATTTCGCATGGATTGCCGACCAAATTTCCGCGATTTCCGTGTTTTTCAGAAGCAGTAAGATACATGCGCCAGCGATAATTCCTGCGATGCCCGCAACAAACCCGTGCGAGAAAACGCCCCAGAATAATTCGAGGTCAACAAGCGATTGTGTGGCCGAAAGTACGGCATACGCAACCGCACCGGCAATAACGGACGCGGCAAAGCTCTGCCATACCGATGTATAAATACTTTTCGGCACATGACCGCCGAAATCACGCCGAAACAGGAGCCAAAACGCCCCCGCGTTTATGAGCATGCCGACAGTGTACCCAAGCGACACCATAAGAATGACCGTACCGGGGACATCTTCGACGCGGAACAACGCTTCAATAAACATGCGGAATATGTCGCTTCCGCGAAACACCACGATGCCGCCGTACACCGCCGCGATCGTCACCACAGACGAGCCGATGTTAATCCAAAACGGGCGCGCGGTTTTACCTGCGGCGTAATATCCGCGCACAAAAAGCAGCACGAGGCTGTGCGCGGCAAGTGACAACACTAAAATACCCATTGCCGCGGCGGTAAGCCGCGTTGCCGTCCAGTCAAATGCGCCTGAACCGAGCAGCACACGGACAATGTGCGCACGTAGAACAAGGAACAGTGCAATTGCCGGCAAGGACCAAAACAGTATGTGGCGAATCGCCGTCAGCAGATGCGATACGAACACTTCGCGGTCTCCGTTGGAAAAGAGACGCGAGAGCGTCGGAAATGCCGCAACCGAATACGACACACCGATGATGGTAAGCGGCGCAAGATTGATGTTCATGGCAAACGTAAACACCGCAATTGACCCCTCGGGAAAGCGCGACGCGATGCCGAACAACGCGAGCAGAACGAGCTGATTAAATGCGAGCGTCATCGTCCGCGGAATGGATACACGAACCACCGAAAGAATGTCACTCCAGAGAATTAAGAGGGTTAGGCGCGGCAGCAACCGTTCCTGCACGAGTGCCGGGACCTGAATTATCAAATGGAGAAATGCGCCGAGCACAACTCCGTACGCAAGACCCCGCATGCCGAACGTGGGGTACAAAAACAGCACACCGACGATGATGCCTGTGTTGTAGAGAATCGGAGAGAGCGCATACGCGAAGAAGCGTTTTTTTATCTGCGTTACACTCGCGACGATGTTGGACAGCCCTAAAAATATCGGCGAGAGCAGCAGTATCCGTGTAAGTGTTGTGAGTGTTTCAATCTGTTCGGCGCTGAATCCCGAGTACAGTGCACGGGAAAGCTGCGGTACAAAAAAATACAGCACCGCGCTGATGCCGATCATAAAAAACGTAAAGACTGTGGTGATTTCAGAAAGGAACCGCCGCGCCTCCCCGCTGTCTGTTTCAATTTTTCTCGTCAAAAACGGAATGAGCACGAACAGCGACACGAACGACGCCACTGACGCAAACACAACATCAGGAATACGGAACGCCGCATAGTACACGTCCAGTGTGCTTCCTGCGCCAAACATATGCGCGAGTATACGGTCCCGCACCAGCCCCAGCACCTGCGAAGCAAGCGCAAACAGGGCGATGACGTACGCCGCCTCGTGGAGTCCGTCCACCGTCTTTGAAAGGAAAGAAAAGATTCTCTGCATCATATCGGTATTGCCCGAATAACCTAATAATAGCAATACTTTTTTGAATACGCACTTGCATCTGGGTACGGCGGTCTGTATACTCTCCCCGCTTGTACGAGGCGATTGCGCCTGTGATCTTTCACAGAGTGAGGAAAGTCCGAACATGTCCAGCACACAACTTGCCATTGTTGCTTCATCGAAAGATTTTTTTGATGAGGTAACGCGGCAACGGAAGAGATAATGGCAAGTTGTGTGCTGGAGGACGGTAGCGGGTAACGCCCGCCGTGCGTAAGCACAGAGGTGCGAGCAGTGACGGCGCATGCGGCAACGCATACGCAATCCTTCACGGGATTAATCCGGCGGTAACGCCGGGGTGAAACGGCAAAATCCTTACCTACATGCAAGGCCGTGCCGCGCTTTCTTTTTTGGAGGTGCGGAGTGCCGCAAAGATCTGCACGGCAACGTGCAGACAAGAGAAATAATCGCCGTTCGTGCCTTTCAGGTACGGATACAGAATTCGGCTTACCAGTACAAGTGATATCAAATCATCCGCCCACAAGGCGGATGATTTGCATTTTGTGCTATTCAGAAAAAATTGGCGTAAGTCTTGAGCCGGTTGTAATGCCGTACTCTTTTGCCTGCCCGGCGTTCAGTTCAAGTACAAAGCTTGCTTCTTGAGAGGGGTAAAATAGTTTTGGGTACGTGTCCGGCGTGACCCCTTCTTCAATATCAACAACTAAAAAGTTTCTGTCCATCCAAATGATATCAAGCGGAAAACGCATATCAGGCATCCAAAACGCATGATATCCGGCGCGTTTGAACACAAACAGCATGCCCGTTTCAGAGGTAAGATTTTCGCGGCCACTCAGCCCCCGCTGACGCTCCGCATCAGAATCAGCAATTTCAAGCGCAATGACATTATCCTGTACCTGAAAACCTACAGGGGTTTTAGGTAAACTCCAAAATACAAGCCAGATAAGACCGAGAACAACCGCGACAGCCGACAATAGTTCCAGTATTTTCTTTGTGTTTGGGTTCATAGTCGAGCAATCCCCTGCCTGCGGGCGATGAGGGAATCGGTCACCGGTAGTTTTCTGCTGAAAACTCCGTCGACCCCGCCTCGGCACGCCTGCCTCCGGCCTTCGATCCCCTACTGCCTGCGGGCGATGAGGGAATCGAACCCCCAATAGTGGTTTTGGAGACCACTGTTATACCATTTAACTAATCGCCCGTTCGCACAAATTGTACCAGTACAACGTGGTTAGTAAAACAGCCCCCGACGGGACTGTTACTTTTTCGCCTGCTTATACACCACCCGTTCCCGTATGGTCGGGTCGAACTTTTTTAACTCGAGCTTCTCTTTATTCTGCACGCCCTTGCTCTTTTTGTTCCGGCGCGTGTAATACACGTGTCCGGATTTCGTTGATTTCATTTTTACCAATGCGTCTTGTGACATAGCGGAGCTATCGTACCACGGCTTCCGAAATGGCGCAATCAAAAAATATCGTTGTTTTTGGTCTATATTTGGTGTATTTTATAGGGCGCAGGCGCGTCGGTGGCGGAGTGGTCAATCGCACTAGACTGTAAATCTAGCGCCTTCGGGCTACGGAGGTTCGAATCCTCCCCGGCGCACACTACTGAAAAAGGCACCCGGGTGGTGCTTTTTTCAGTGGTGCTGTTTTGATAAGGAGGATTCGAAGGCCGGAGTAAGCGAGGCGGGGTCGCGGGTCCGCGAAGCGGAACCTGTGACCGAATCCTCCCCGGCGCACCAGACAGCAAAAGACCGGCCTCAAGCCGGTCTTTCGGTTGTTCTTGTTATATACGTGTTTTTTCTTTTTCTCGTTTTATTCTTCTGGGGCGGCGGTGCGTGTTTCCCTTCTTTGTCATGGCAAACGTAATGTCCTCTTCATCTTTTTCGTTTTGGCCGACACCGATTAACACCTCGCCGCCCTCAAGAATACCGCGGGATACCATCAGGTGCGCCACTTTTGTGAGAATTTTATCCTGAATAAGCCGCTTCAAAGGACGCGCCCCGTACGTCGGATTGTAACCTTTTGTGGCAAGGTACTCTATCGCCTCTTTTGACACAGTGAGTTTAATCTCCTTCTCTGAAAGCCGTTTTTGTACGATACCAAGCTGAATCTCCACAATTTTTGCAATTGCATCGCGCGTCAGTACATTAAACACAACGACTTCATCCAGGCGATTCAGAAACTCAGGACGAAACTGGTCGCGAAGTGCCTCCATTACCTTGTCGCGGATATTTTGATTTGACTGTTCCTGTTCATCGTTTGAGCCGAACCCGATGCCGTGCATACGGTCAAGATACTGTGCACCGACATTTGACGTCATGATGACAATGGTGTTTTTGAAGTTCACCACCCTCCCTTTTGCATCCGTCAACCGCCCGTCATCAAGCACCTGCAAAAGGATGTTAAATACTTCCGGGTGCGCTTTCTCAACTTCGTCAAATAACACGACACTGTACGGGCGATGCCGTATACGCTCGGAGAGTCCGCCTCCCTCTTCGTGTCCGACATACCCGGGCGGTGCACCGATAATCTTGGATACTGAGTGCTTCTCCATGTATTCGGACATGTCCACGCGGATAAGCGCTTTTTCATCATCAAACATAAATTCGGCAAGCGCCTTGGCGAGTTCGGTTTTTCCGACACCGGTAGGACCCAAGAATATAAAGGAGCCGATAGGACGATTCGGATCGGCGATGCCTGCGCGTGAACGCTTGACCGCATCGGACACTTTCTGTACGGCCTCATCCTGCCCCACTACACGGCGTTTCAATTCATCTTCCATACGTGAGAGTTTCTGCACTTCGCTTTCCAACATGCGCGACACAGGAACACCTGTCCATCGGGACACAATTTCGGCAATATCGCTTTCCACAACGTCTTCTTTCAAAATGCGGCGTGATTTTTGGAGGCGTTTCAAACGAGTATTCTTTGCTTCAAGTTCTTTTTCAAGTGCGGGAATTTTTCCGTACCGGATTTCGGCGGCACGCGCAAGATCTGCGGTTGCTTCCGCAGCCTCGGCGTTGAGTCGCGCCTGTTCAAGTTGTTTTTTTATTTCTTTAATCTCTCCGATTGTTTCTTTTTCGTTCTTCCACTTCAAATCAATCTCCGCGACTTTTTCCTTCAAATCGGCAATCTCTGATTCAATCTTTTTGACACGCGCTTTCACCTTAACGGAGTTCGCACTTTTGCCGGACGCTTCACCTTTGAGCGCCTCTTTTTCAATCTCAAGCCGCAAAATTTTACGGTGTGTTTCTTCAAGAATGGGCGGCTTGTTTTCAAGAGAGATACGAAGCGCTGATGAGGCTTCATCAATGAGATCCACCCCCTTGTCGGGAAGAAAACGGTCGGTTATGTACCGCGAAGAGAGTTCCACCGCCGCGATAATCGCGTCGTCGGTTACCTTCACGCCGTGGTACAGCTCGTAGCGCTCTTTGAGTCCGCGGAGAATTGCAATCGCGTCTTCCACCGAAGGTTCATTGATGTGAACGGGCTGAAAACGCCGTGTGAGCGCTGGGTCTTTTTCAATGTGGCGCTGATACTCCTTTAGAGTTGTCGCCCCGATTGCGCGAAGTTCGCCGCGCGCAAGCGCTGGTTTAAGCATGTTTGACGCGTCCAGTGAGCCGTCTGCGGCACCCGCGCCGACGATCGTGTGAATCTCGTCAATAAACATAATGATGCCCCCGTTGGAGCGTTCAACCTCTTTGACGATTGCTTTCAACCTCTCTTCGAACTCTCCGCGATATTTTGTCCCGGCAATAAGCGAACCGAGATCAAGCGACACGAGGTCTTTGTCTTTCAGAGATTCCGGCACATCACCTGAGGCAATGCGCTGCGCGAGCCCCTCAACCACCGCTGTTTTTCCGACACCCGCATCTCCGATGAGCATCGGGTTGTTTTTTGTTCGGCGGGAAAGAATCTGAATGATACGGGTGATCTCGGTGTCACGTCCGATAACCGGATCGAGTTTGTTTTCTTTTGCAAGTTGTGTAAGCGAGCGTGTGTAGCGGGCAATGGCACGCGGTTTTTTTGGCGCACTTGTTTCATCAGAATCCGCGTGTTCACGAAGATCTTTGAGTACGCGCACAACCGTATCGCGATCTATTTTAAAATCATTCAAAATGTCCTGCTGTTCGCCCGACACATCAAGCGCAGCGATGAACAGGTGCTCGGTTGAAACAAACTGGTCACCGAGCGACACCGCAATCTGCATCGACTGCTCAAGCATCTTTGCAAGTTCTTGCGACAAAAACATCTGGTACGACGGCGATACCGTGCCGCTGTCGGCAGGTTCAAGCGCGTCAAGAAGCGTGTCCGTCAGAGCAACAGTGTCCACTTCCATACGGTCAAGAATCGAGGCAACCATGCTTTCCTCCTGCAGAATAAGCGCCGCAAGCAGGTGCAAGACGCCGACATTGCTTTGACCGCGTTCAATGGCAAGTTCGTGAGCTCTTTTTATTGCCTCTTTTGCTTTTGTGGTGAATTTACCAAACGGTGGCATATGGGGAAAAATAGTAACTCAAAAATCAAAGCTAGTCAATGTTTTACGGCTTATTCGGCGATTCCGGTCTGTGGCACGATCGCGCGGAACATGCCTATTTCCGCAGGATATGCGATGCCGATAACCTCCCCCTTGGTCGTCACCAACGGAGACCCTGCAAAAATACTTTCCGACGTGATGGTAGTGCGCACAAACCCGCGCCCTTCTGTATCCGGCGCAGGACCGTCAATTTCGGCAATCACACCGGGCGCGATTGAAAACAACTCCCCGCTGCCGCCGAGGGCAACCACTGTCTGTCCCAACACAAGATTTGCAAATACCGTCTGTGTTGCAGGTACGAAGTTCGGAATCGCCGCCCCTTGCTCAAGAACTGGTGTCAGCGACACAAGACCTCCCGAGGCAATTCCGGCCGTTGCATTAAACTGCGTTCCGTCATCAAGCGCGACACCATACTGTTTTTTTTCTTTCACCGTATTTGCATCCGTAAGAATCGTTCCCTGCGCATCAACAATAACCCCCATCGCAATAAACGCGTCGTCAAATCGGTCTTTCTGATAGATACGGACCACACTCGGACGGAGCGATGCAATCGCACGCGCAATCAAATCACTTTCCTGCACAACAACCGTCTGGGTCACTACCTGTTTTTCTCCCGGAATAATCGTCTCAATCGGCTGTTCGATAATTCGTGAAATCACGCGCGTCACATCCGCCGGCGCTTTTTCAATAAGCGAGACGGTCGCGATGCCGGTTGCAATCGACGTCACGAACGACACCAAAAGTGTCAGTAGTACGATTTGTGTTTTATTGAGGTGTTCTATGTCCATAGGAACCGAAAAAGGGATGTTTCGTGCGCACAGTATAAAAGAAAATGACTGAAAACAAAAGTGTGTTACGCAACGACATCAACAAGAACCGATACCACATAGTCAATATCGTCTTGCGTTGTTTCATAGCCGAGTGTAAATCGAATCGCGTTATTTTTGCGTTCAGAATCAAGTGCTGCAATGACATACGACCCCTCTCCTCCGGCCGACAAACACGCGCTTTTTGCCGATGCGGCAATGCCGTGTGCCGACAACTGGGCAACAAGAAACTCACCCTCGATATTCGGGAATGACACATTAACGTTGTTCGCAACGCGAGTTGTTCTGCTCCCGTGAATACGCGCATCGGGAAAGCGTTCCTCAAGACGCTCAATAAAATAGTTGCGTAGTTTTTGCACCGCGGGTGCCATGTGTTCCCGTTTTTCCTCGCACAGTAAAAGCGCCTCCGCAAACCCAATAACCCCCGGCATGTTCGGCGTTCCGTCCACCCCGTCGTCGCTTCCGTGTTTTTCATGTAACGCACCGCATATTCCCGCATACGGAACACCGTGAAGCACAACAAGTGCGCCGGACCCTTTCGGACCGTACATTTTGTGCGCATCAAGCGTTATAAGGTCAGCGCCGAGTTCGCCCGTTGACACAGGGAGCCACAGCGGCGCCTGACTCGCATCAACATGAAACACAATCGGCTGTTTTCTTACTGTGTTTTCTTTTTTAAGAAACCGTGAGATTTCTTTCACCGGCTGAATCGTGCCTATTTCATTGTTTACATACATCACCGACACCAACATTGTGTTTTCTTTGATAAGTGTGGGAAGTGCGCGTATGTCCACAACTCCGTCTTTCGTGACAGGGGCGTACGATACGGACACACCTCTACGTGACAGCAGTTCGACGCATGAACGGACTGATGCGTGTTCAATTGCGCCCACAATCATATGCATCTCCGAGAGAGACCGCCCCGTGTCCTGCAATCCGTTGAGTACACCGAGAATTGCTTTCGTGTTTCCGTCAGTTCCTCCGCCGGTAAAATGAACCTCGTCGGCGACAACTCCGAGAATTTTTCCGACAGTTGCACGCGCGTCATCAAACGCCCGTCGCGCGTTTTTTCCGAACGCGTGCTGTGAACGCGGATTTCCGAATTGTGCGCTTTCAAACTCGTGCATACGCTCCGCGACACGCGGAGCAACCGGTGTTGTCGCGGCGTAATCAAGATATATCCGCACCGAATCTTTTTCGTGAGGAACCTGCATGTACTGAAATGATACGCCCTGCCGCACCACACGCGCACTTTCATAAGGGTAAAAAGTGTTGTATACTAAGCGTTCCATGGAAGCCCTGTGGCACAACCAACACTTGTATGCACGACAACCCCACAACAGAACGACCCCCTATTATTGTCGTGCTCGGACATGTCGACCACGGTAAATCCAGCCTGCTTGATTACATTCGCAAAGCAAATGTGGTTGCAGGAGAAGCCGGCGGTATCACCCAACACACCGCGGCATATGAGGTAGTGCACGCGGATAAAAAAGGAGTACCGAAAAAAATAACCTTTATCGACACGCCCGGACATGAGGCATTTAAGGCGCAGCGCGAACGCGGCGCATCCGTCGCCGACATTGCAATCTTGGTGGTTTCGGCTGAAGACGGTGTGAAGGCGCAAACAAAAGAAGCATACGAGGCAATTCAGAGCGCCGGTATCCCGTTTGTCATCGCCATAAACAAAATTGACGCGCCGAATGCGGATCAAAACCGCACCATTTCTTCTCTTATTGAAAACGGCATCTATCCTGAAGGATACGGCGGCACTGTTCCGTATGTTCCTGTCTCGGCAAAACACGGCGACGGCATCGGTGATTTACTGGAGATCGTGCTCCTTCTTGCGGAACTCGCGGAATTGAAAGCACAACCCGAAGCACCTCTCGAAGGGATTGTTGTTGAAGCGCACCGCGACGCACAACGCGGCATTTCAGCCACTTTTATCATCAAAAACGGAACACTTGCAAAAGGCACCGCGGTTGCGGCAGGAAGTTGCTGCGCGCCCGTCCGGGGAATCTATGATTTCAGCGGAGCACAAATTGAGACCGCAACCTTTTCCTCACCGGTGACCGTCACCGGATGGAGCTGTGTTCCGAACGTCGGAGACACCGTGCAGGCATTTGCAAAGAAAAAAGAAGCCGAAGCATACTGCGCGGAATTTCAACGCTCCGCCCCGCAGATTAAAACGTCGGCGGAACTCTCCGAGGACGATGACCGTGCGCTCATACCGATTGTCATCAAAGCGGACGTTGTCGGCTCGATAGATGCCATTGCGCATGAAATAGAAAAAATACACGATGATCGCGTTGTGTTGAAAATCATTTACACCGGCGTCGGACCGATTACGGAAAACGACGTCAAAATTGCCGGTGGCGACGCGCGCGCGGTACTCATCGGGTTTAACACACTTGCCGAATCGGAGGCGCAACTTGCAGCCGAGCGTGCAGGTATGCTTATTCACACCGAAACCATTATTTACCGCATTACCGAGTGGCTTGAAAGCATTGTGATTGCGCGTCGCCCGAAACAAAGTGTGCAGGAAATTCACGGCTCCGCCCGCATTCTGCGCTGTTTCAGCGCCGTAAAAACAAAACAAGTGGTGGGTGGAAAGGTGGATGAGGGAATTCTTCACGCAGGAGATACCGTCGCCATCGTGCGCAAAGACGAGGAAATCGGCACCGGTAAAATTATTGAACTGCAAAAACAGCGTGAGGAAATAAAAACAGCGGACAAAGGAACCGAGTTCGGCGCGCGCATCGACTCAACCGTCACCCTTGCCGTCGGTGATTATATACGCTCATTCACACTTGTTGAGAAATAGTATGTCGCAAAAAGAACAAAAAGAAGAACTGCTCGCCCACGTTGCCGCCGAGTTCATAAATCTCGAATCAAATCGTGAGTCGCTCATCACCGTGACGCGCGCAGCTCTTTCCTCCGATGAAAAACATGCGACTGTTTTTATCAGCGTGCTTCCCGACAGCGGCGAGAAGAGCGCGCTGTTTTTCTTAAAACGAAAACGTGCCGAGCTGCGTGCGTTTGCGCAGAAAAAAACCCGCATTCGCGTACTTCCTTTTTTTGATTTTGAAATAGATTACGGCGAGAAAAACCGGCAGGATATCGACAGGCTCTCAATTCACGACTAAAATAAGACGGTTGGGTGCGATAGTTATTAAGAATTTGGCACGATGGCGAAGTGGTAACGCGACGGTCTGCAAAACCGTTATGCACGGGTTCGATTCCCGTTCGTGCCTCTCGGAGGTTTTGATTTTACGGGTTCGCCGTTCGTGCCTCCTTTTCGGGCCAGTGGCGGAACTGGTATACGCGCACGACTTAAGATCGTGTCTCGTAAGAGATGTGGGTTCGATTCCCACCTGGCCCACCTAGAAATACCTCGTCGGTATTGCTAGAATGCGTCAAGGTTATCCACCCATATCTTCGAACCCTACTCGATATGGATGGCTCGATCGGCGTAAAGCAGAAACGGGGCTTCTGCTTTAGCCTCACTTCACCACCCATAGCTCAACTGGTAGAGCAGCTCCCTCTTAAGGAGTTGGTTGTAGGTTCGATTCCTACTGGGTGGACCACATACACAAACAGCCCCTGCGGGCTGTTTGTGTATGTGGTCCAAGGCACAGCGTTATCGCAAAGCGACCGTGGTGAAAAGGTGTCCAAACACCTCTTCACGAATCGCGAGTACTTTGGATTTTTTTGCATCCGCACAAAAATCCTTAGTAACTCGTGATGACTTATAGTATCGTTACTTCCAATGGGCGGGTGGCGAAATTGGTAGACGCGCCAGCCTTAGGAGCTGGTGCCGCAAGGCATGGAGGTTCGAGTCCTCTCCCGCCCACACACAACAAAATGATGCCACCTGCGTGGCATTGTTTTGTATGTGATGAATCGTAAGGCGGAAGAGGACTCGAATGCCGGAGCGATGTTTTGAAAGCTTTCAAAACCGCGAGGCAGTGCCCAGACAACTTTTTGCGACGGCAAAAAGTTAGTCGAGGGAGAGAGTCCTCTCCCGCCCACACACAACAAAATGATGCCACCTGCGTGGCATTGTTTTGTATGTGATGAATCGTAAGGCGGAAGAGGACTCGAATGCCGGAGCGATGTTTTGAAAGCTTTCAAAACCGCGAGGCAGTGCCCAGACAACTTTTTGCGACGGCAAAAAGTTAGTCGAGGGAGAGAGTCCTCTCCCGCCCACACACGATTTAGATAAAATACGGCTCAACAAAGCCGTATTTTATGTAGAGGTAACTTGACAATTCTGTTGTTTATGATATACTGTCCCCCAGATGGACGTTGTCATGAGTTTGGAAAAATCCACTCCGCAAGGAGTTACAAAATAGAAACAAAAAAACCGCTACTTCCCTCCTGAAAGGAGAAGATCATGATGGCAAAAGGTGGAACGTTTCTTATGGAGCTTTTCGAGGCCGTGGCCGCAAGGCTCGGCGTCGACTGGCTCGCCGATAAGGCGAGTCAAGGTGCCGAGAAGATGGGCACTCCGACCGCTCCATCGGAGAGTGACCAGAAGAAGGACCGGATGGATCACCATCAGTTGCTCAACAGCGACAAGTTCCTCCCCCTTCCCAACCGGCGCATTCTCCGAGAAGCAATCGAGAGATTGCCGCTCAGAGACAGAAGTCGGGCAGAACGCGCCATCGGGGTAGTCCTGAACGAAGGACGCGACGGCTTCTTCAAACCACGCGTCACCGCCAAGGATACCCCCGCGGCTTACCCGGACGGGTTGGAGCCGGAAACGATGACCAAGGAGTTCCTCAGGGACTCCACGGCGACACCAGAGGCTGCCGACCTGTTCCTCGCGGGACTCCTCCAGGAGTCCCGCGTGCAGCAAGCACAGGACGCTGCTGAGAAGTTCGGCGGATGGGCCCTCCTGATTTTCGGAGGGTATCTCCTGTTGATCGTCGTCTCCCTCATCGGAGCGATGGTCTGCTTCACCAGCGTCATCAAGAACCCAGAGCAGTTCTCCACGTTCGCGTGGGGGCTCTTCTGGTTCGTACTCTTCGCCGTCAGCGCAACGCCGCTGGCAAAGATCCTGCTTCCGAAAGAGTAGAGTGAGGAGTCGCACATGACCGAAAAAGACTGGCCGAAGGTTCTTGGCGCACTCCTCGCCGGAGTGTTCCTGTTCGTCCTCATGTCGTACATGGGGGTGACAAGCGGATTCTTCAAGATCGTCATCGTCGGCCTTCTCGTTCTGTCGTTTTTTAGCGACAAGTTCGGGAGCGCCGGTAAGATGCTTCGCCGCGTGTTCGGAATCGCCGCGGTCGTTGTGTTCCTTCTCTCGTGGTGGTTCACAAAACCGACCATGAAGTGGGCCCAACACCGGGTGGAGGAGAATGCACCTCGGGATAACTTCGACCCCAAGGCAGATAAGCCCGTCGCCCTCGTGCGGTTCTACGAGCTGCCCGACGGCACGGTCAAGAGGGCCGGTGAGGACTGGCAAAACCATCCCATCACCGGCGAACGTCTCGCTGCCCCGGGAACGGAGGAATTCCTCCGGCTTCTGACGAAGTATGAGGTGCAGAAAGCGAAGGAAAAATCCCCCCTGGCACAGGCAAACAAGACCTGCACCTATTGCTTCGGCAGCGGGTGCGAGGTGTCCATGCCGGCCGTCATCGGCCCCGGGAGATTCGAGGTACGCAACCGCGAACACGGGACCACCGCAACCTACACCTGGAGTCTCTCCGGCGAGGGCAGGTGGTCTAACCCCTTCCCGTCGGAACACGGACCGGGCGGCCACGGGGGCCTCCGCTGGAAGTCGCAAGACTACCAGAACGGAGAGTTCAAAGGGGAAGAATGGAACGACAAGACACCTGACCACAAGACCACCTTGGTCCTGCTGTGTCAGGGGTCCGTCCCCCATCCAAACTCATGACCAACCGACGTGCGGTCTAGGAAACCGCAACGTCAAAGGGCCCGTGCTCGCGCACCGGCCCTTTTTCTTTTATCCTGATTTTTTCTAGAGCGGAGAATCTACCGCCCCCTCCGGCAAATACGGTCCTGAGTTTTGCACCGGAAGGTCATTCGGACTTCCGCCGAGCGTACCGTAGGTGATGTTGATGATACCGTATACGGACACCATAATAACCATTCCGATGATGCCCCAAATAATACTTCTCTTTCCCTCATCACGCCCGCCGGCGTCATCGGCATTTTGGATAAACTTGACGATTCCCCAGATGAACACCACAAAGGCGATACCGAAGAGCAACAGCAATCCGGGCTCGATGACCGTGTCGTACAGATTGCTCAGGAAATCCTCAAGCGTCATACACCCTAGTCGTCAACTCCCGGAACAGGAAGGTTGCCGCCTTGTCCGATGCCGAGCGCGCTGCCGATGAAGTTGATGATACCGACGATTGAAATCATGATGAAGAGCGCAATCACACTCCAAATCATGAGGTGCTTTGCGTCTTTGCGGGCATCCTCGTCGCCTGCCGAGAAGATAAATTTGACCAACCCCCAGAAGAACGCAAGGAGCGCCAAACCGATGACGATCGGCGTTGCAAGCTTCACCAGGTTTCCGATAGCCTCGACGATGTTTTCGATGTTGCCGAGCTGTGCGAATGCGAACGCCGGTGTCACCGCCGTAAGCATCGCCAAAACTTTCCAAGACTGTTTCATAGTGTTACTACTACGTTATTTCTAATTGATAAGGTCCTAATACGAACCGTCTCTACATTGTACCTCTAAACCATCGGTTCAAGGATAGCTCCCTGTGGAAAGTCCCTGAACTTAGTTAGGTATCACCTTTGGGTTAATAAGTCCGCTTTGTGGTCCGACAAGAAACTCCCCGCGAAGAAACTGGATAATTCCAAAAATGGAAAAGAGAACAAACAATGCAACGGCGCCGTAAATCATGATACTTTTTCCTTCTTTTGCCTTCTCCGCATTTCCCGAACTTGCGATGTACTTGATAATCCCCCAGAAGAAGACGAGAAGTGCAAGTGTCGCAAACACCCAGAGAAGCATATTAAGTATCACCCCGAAGTTGTTCACAATATTACCCGTCTGTGACAGTTGTCCTTGCGCTGCTGCAATTGTCGGAGCCGCCAGGAAGAAAAGTCCGAATGTTATTTTTGTGATTATGTGTTTCATGTTTTTTTAATAATATTTTTTAACTGTTGTGATAACTCTGCTAAAAACGACTATGGTGTCAGGTCAATCTTAGGACTTTTAAAGGTGCTCTCAGTACCCTGCCCTTCTCCAAACAACTCCTTACGAATAAATGTAATAATCCCGAAAACCGAGAACAGGACGAACAGCGCGATAGCACCGTAAATCATAATACTCTTTCCTTCCCCGGCCGCTTTCGCATCCCCCGCGTTCTTGATGTATTTGACGATGCCCCAGATAAACACCAGCACCGCCGCCGTAGACGCAACCCACAGAAGCGTGTTCACCACCTCCCCGCTGTCTTCAATCAAACCCTTGGTGTCGTCAAGAAACGCCGATGCAAGCAACGGAACACTGAAGATGAGCCCGGTGCCGAGTGTTATTTTTGTAAAAATATTTTTCATACTATTTGTTATAACCCGCCGTGTGACGTTACCCGAAAATGTCGGAGTGAATAAATTGCACGATACCCCAGAAAGAAAAGAGGATGAACAAGGCAAACACGCCGTACAGCATAATACTTTTTCCTTCCCCTGCCGCCTTCGCGTCTCCGGCATTCTTGATGTATTTGACGATGCCGAAAATAAAATACATCACCGCAAGGCCGGTGAGCAGAGCGAGAATGGGGTTGATGAGGTCAAGAAATTCACCGATGAGCTCGCCGAGGTTCTGCGGAACGGCATAGGAAAGCACCGGAATAAGAAAAAGTGTCGCCGTGGCAAAAAGTGTTTCTTTTTTCATACGTGTTGTATGTGTTCGACGACGGCCGAGCTGACGCCGCCGACTTCGGTCACCGTGTTTTTAATGACAGTAGAGAGAATGGAAGCGCCCAGAAGCACCGCGGCGCCGATTACCGTCCAGAGAAATATATTTTTTGCATCACCCAACTCTTTGTCATTACCCCGCGCGGTCACAAACTTAAAACCAGCGTAAATGATGAAAATCACCACGATATAGTACCCGATGGTGGTAATCGCATCCACAATGGTGGTAATCAAGGTCGGAATGTCGTTTATCTCTGAAAGCGGGTTATTAATTCTTATCGGAGCAGGAGGTCCCGGCGGATCTGCAAACAACATCACCGGTACAATAAAAAATACCGAGAGCACAACCGCGAGTATGTATTTCCATGTTTTGGTCATACTATTTTTTATTATTGCCCGAGAAGCTGATTGATACCCTTTCCGGCAAGCGTCATGGTAACAAGATTGATAATAAGCCATGCCGCCAGTGTCAGTATAAGCCCCACAAAGACGTTTTTAAAGATACCGTGTGCTTTGCTGATTTGGCTCCCGTTGCCCGCCGCCGTAAGATACAAAAAACCCGCCCAGGCAAAAAGAATGGCGGACACAGGAAGGGCAACGGCGGTAATAAGAAAATCAATAATATTGTTTAGCAAAAGCACAAAACTGCTGAAGGTGCACTTGCTGTCCCCCGTACCGTCGCACGGCACAAGACCGCCTGCCGCAAAAGCAAAAAACGGCAATACAATAATTGAGAGTGCCAGGACAAACGCGCTTATCCGCTTGACGGGATTGTCAGCCATACGTCTATTGTACGGCGAAATGCCTAAAAAGTTATCCCCAGCTCTACCGTTCAAATAATCTGTCTAATTTCCCGTCCGCCTGTGATACTGCCTGAGATACAGGAAGTCGTCCTGATGTTACATCCTCAATAAGTGTTCCAAAAATAGCATTTGTTTCCGACGGTTTCGGGTCATAAAACCCCCGCGCAATGAGTGCGTCTTGGTAAAACACGGTTTTGTAGGGATCCGTCGGTATCTGAGCAAGCAAGGCGCGCCGTGTCGGCGCAAGTGCAAAGATGTCAGCCAGAAGCGGCGCCATCGTCCCGCCCGACAATATCGTTGCGGTGCGAAAGGCATTGGCTTTCTTTGCCGACTGATTCAAGAGCGCAATTGCATATATGTTGCCATAGGTGTTTTTGTCTACGGCATCGCGTACCTGCGGCATACGCGTTACGTCAAAGTTAAGATTCGGATTTTGCTCCTGAATGGAGAATAGCTCACTTGAAAAACCCAGATACATCGCGATATCGCCGCGAATAAACGCTTCCCGTGAGTCGGGCAGTGACCGGTTCCATGAATACGACGGCTTCACCGGGTTGGAAAATTCGGTATAAAAACGGGTTGCAGCGTCGGCGGGAACCTCCGTGAGATCAAGCCGGTCGTTGAGAATACTTTGAAATCCCGTGCCGGTGCGGACAGAAATAGGATTCCCCGCCTGCATAATCATCGTCGTAAAGATTTCCTTCGCGTGAGACACGTTACGATACTCACCAAGTGCAATCGTGCTTTGCGTCACATTAAATGATGAGTCCGATTTTGTCAGCTTCGGCACCAATGCGGTAACCTCCTCCCACAGCTTCGGCGGACGGGCGATGCCTTCGATATTAAACAACGTCCTGTTCCAGTACATCACCATCGGGTCAACCAGTATCGGAAACCCGAGTATTCCCGTCGGTCCGACAAAAATCTCCGAACCCTCGGTGAACGTATCGCGAAACGTGCGCTCGGCATAGGTTTCAAACGGGACCGCATACAATTTCCCTTCGTGCGTCAGCAACTGTTCATTGGTGATAATAACAAGATCCGGTCCGCGACCCTCGGCAAGGGCATTCGTCAGCTCCGCATCAAACGTCTCCTCAGGAAATTGTTTGTATGTAGCGCGGAGCACGTTGTCATTGTCCTCATTAAACAGATTAAACGCGCGGAGCATCAATTCTTCGCTCAACGTTCCCCAAATGACACCTTCCGCGGGAACATCTTTGTCTCCCGAACCGCCGAATTTTCCGAATGAGGCGACCGCGATAACACCTGCAACAATAAACACTCCGAAGACCGCCAGGAGTACTGTTTGAAACGTTTTCATATCCTCTATTTTGGTTTTCTAAAAATCATTCCGTAGTGATGTGAGCCCGCGTCAACGTCTTTTTGAAACTGCAGCCCCGCGCCCTCCGCCAGCGACTGCGCGACCGTACGTCGCACAATGCTTCCCGCGTGGGGTCCCGCCCCGCCGAACGACTCGCTCCAGTCAACAATAAGCGCCTTACCCCCGGGCTTAAGAATCCGTACAATTTCTTTTACAAACCGCTCTTTGTGTTCTATCTGAAATAAAATATTTGTCGCAAGTACCGCGTCAACGGACGCGTCTCCCAGTGTCGTTCCTTTCTCCTCTTCAAGATCACACCAGACCACGTGTACGTTTTCAAGTTTCTTGAGTTTTGCTTCCGCAGATACTTTGTTGAGCAGTTCTTTTTGTACGTCGCACCCGTAGACCATACCGTGTTCACCGACCGCTGCCGCTGCCGCAAGGGTGTATACCCCGGTGCCGACACCTAAGTCTGCCGCCGTCATTCCCTCTCCAAGTTGGAAGCGCTCTATCACATCTTCCGGGCGTAGAAACATATACAACCATTGTAGAGCACGAAAAGCCAAAATCAAAAGCGCGTGGTCTGAAAACCGCGCGCGTTCCGCCTTAACCACCGTCGTGAATTATAAACAGACAAACGAAGCAATAGAGTCAGTTTCGCGCATTTTCATGATGCGCACCCCCTGTGTTACCCGTCCGAGAACAGGTATTTCAGAAAGCGCTACGCGAATGACCTGCCCTTTCTGAGAAATGACCACGAGCTCCCCGCCGTCATCCGCGACAATTTGTGACGCCATAACATCCCCCGTCTTTGCCGTGACGTTCGCCGTTTTAACCCCGCCGCCGCCGCGCTTCTGTGTTTTGTACTCGGACACCTTTGTCCGTTTACCGTACCCGTTTGAAAGGAGAATGAGCAGCGCCGACGTATCTTTTTTCGCCACAACGTTTGAGCCGACAACAACATCCTTTCCTGAAAGACGAATAGCGCGCACGCCGCCCGCAGCCCGTCCCATCGGACGCGCATCGGACTCCTTAAAGCGGATGGACTGCCCTTTCTTCGTCACCAGGAGTATCTCGTCACCGGATGAAACCGTCGTAGTGGTGATGAGTTCGTCGCCTGTTTCAAGCTTGATGGCAATGATGCCCGAGCGGCGAACATCCAGAAAACTCTCCGCCTTCACCTTTTTCACCACACCTTGCTTTGTCACCATCATAATTCCGGATGCGGTTTTTTTCGTTTCCGCAGACAGCGGCAAAATAGACGTGACCCGCTCGCCATCTGAAAGCTGCAGGAAATTCATAATAGATTTACCCTTCGTCGCCCGTTTTCCTTCCGGCAGTTCGTACATTTTAATCTGGTATACCTTTCCGCGGTCAGTGAAAAAGAGCAGGTCGTCGTGTGTGTGTGCACCGATAACCATCGTCACAAAATCTTCCTCTTTCGTATCAAGGTCAATCACACCAACCCCTCCGCGTTTCTGCGCGCGGTACTCAGACGGGTTCGTGCGTTTGATGTACCCGCCCTGCGTAAAGACGACGACATTTTCCTCGTTCGGGATAAGATCTTCAGCTGAAAACGCCGCGACGCCTCCGCGCACGACGCGCGTCCTACGGTCATCGCCGTATTTCTGTCCCGCCTCAAGAAGCTCCCCTTTGATGACATCCCTCATTTTTCGTTCGCTTTTGAGCAGCGTCTGGTATTCGGCAATCCGCGCCTGCACTTCCGTAAGCTCGTCTTCAATTTTCTTCCGCTCAAGGCCGGCAAGTTTCTGAAGCTTCATGTCCAGAATCGCAAGCGCCTGGATTTCTGAGAATTTAAACTTCTCCATGAGCGACAGCTTCGCGTCGTTCGTATCTTTCGATTTTTTGATGACTTTAATGACCTCATCGATGTGATCAAGTGCTTTGGAAAGCCCCAGCAGGATATGTTCGCGCGCCTGCGCTTCGCGGAGGTCAAATTCCGTCCGGCGGCGCACCACAATCAAGCGGTGTTTTATGAACTCTTCAAGTATGGACTTCAACGACAGCGTCTGCGGCACGCCGTCGACGAGACAGACCGTATTGAGGTGAAACGTATCTTCAAGCTGTGTGTGTTTGTACAGGTAGTTGAGTACTTTCTCCGGAAACGCCCCGGTTTTGAGGTCGATGACAATACGAATGTCTTTCGTTGACTCGTCGCGGATATCGCGGATGCCGTCAATTTTTTTCTGATGCACCAAGTCGGCAATTTTCACGATCAGATCGGATTTGTTCACGCGGTACGGGATTGAGGTGATGATGATGTGGAACTGTCCTTTCTTCCCCTCGACGATTTCGGCGTCCCCACGTGCCAGGACACCCCCCTTACCCGTCGTGTACGCGTGTTTGATGTCTTTTGCATTAAAAATGACGCCGCCCGTCGGAAAGTCAGGTCCTTTGATGAATTCGAGCAGATCGTCTGTGGTGGCATCCGGTGTATCAATAAGGTGCGTCGTTGCAGCAACAACCTCGCGCAGATTGTGCGGAGGAATATTTGTCGCCATACCGACTGCAATACCGAGCGTCCCGTTTAGAAGCAGGTTCGGAACAAGCGCCGGGAGCACGGTCGGTTCCTTGTGCGCGCCGTCATAGTTCGGACGCCACTCAACCGTGTCTTTTTCCAAATCACGCATGAGCTCGGAGGACACGCGCGACATGCGCGCCTCCGTGTAGCGCATCGCCGCCGGCGGATCGCCGTCAATGGAACCGAAGTTTCCCTGTCCGAGCACAAGCGGATAGCGGTACGAAAATGTCTGCGCCATGTTCACCATCGCGTCATACACCGACGCATCGCCGTGCGGGTGGTATTTTCCGAGCACCTCACCGACGACAGCAGCCGACTTTTTCGTTTTTGCCGTCGGCACCAGATGCATCTTATACATCGCGTACAGGATGCGGCGGTGCACCGGTTTGAGTCCGTCGCGCACATCAGGAAGCGCGCGGGACGTAATCACCGACATCGCATAATCGAGGTATGACTCTTTCATTTCCAGCGTCACGCTGCGCGACACAATGCCGGCTCCTGGTTCCCGTTGCGGGACGTCTTCTTTTGGTGCTTTTACTGCCATATCGTACTACCAGTATACACCAAAAAGGGTTGGAAATCAACGTTTTTTTGAAAAAACGGGGATATTATTTGTTGAAAATATCCTCAAAAAAGGGGGCAAACGAGGAGACCATTTCTGCGAGACTTTTCACCGGTGACACATCGTTTTCCTCGGCACCCGCAGCGGTGTTATTTGTATCCAATCGGGAAAAAAACGAGACAAGCCAGAGCAAAAAAATACCCATCGTAATACATAGCGCGACCCACCACGCGATGACCCTGCGCTGTCTTTCGGGTTTTTGTTGCAAACGATTGATGAACGTAAACATGGTTACGCCTGAGGCGAAAGAACCACCACCTCGCCTTCCATTTCAAGCACCTCCTTTTTTCGCAGTGTCGCTTTGTCCTGCGCAACGACGTGACCGGCACCCTCTTCTTTCAAAAACGCACTGAGTGTTTCCTTTGTGTAGTGCATCGGAATGATGACGTTTGGTTCAAGGGATACGGCAAGTTTGTGCGCTGCGCGCGCGTCAAGCACCCCGTCTCCGCCGACAGGCACAAACAGAATATCGATGTCATCAAGCGCTTCAAACAACTCGGGTGAAAGGTTCGCGTCGGAAAGCGCGCCGCAAAAACAGAGCTTCATATCTTCAAGCGTCACCACGTACACCGTGTTGATGCGTTCCGTTCCCCCGTATGTGCTTTTAGACGCGTATCCGCGAATCACCACACCGTCGAGTTCATATTCACCGGGACCGGTGATTGCAAGCGGCTGCGCATCACCGCGTGCCGCCGTCTCGATGCCGTTGCAGTCGGGATGATTGACGGTAGAAAGCACGATGTTTGCACCAAACGACGACACCGGCAATTTTGACTTCTTGGACACGGGATTAAACAGGAGTGTCATGTCTCCGAACTGCACCCGAAATGATTCGCATGTGTTATAGGTAATCACCATACGGCATCAAGTATAGCACGGGAAATTTACAGGTACTTTTCCTTATTACGCTTATGCCCCTCAAAATCCTCCGCGTAATACATGTTTCCGTCCTTTCCCGTCAGATAAAAGAAATAGTCGGATTCTTTGGGAAAAAGTGCGGCTTCAAGAGACTCACGACCCGGGTTTGAAATCGGCGTGGGCGGAAGTCCTGCGCGGGTATACGTATTGTACGGTGAGTCGGTTTTGAGATCCTCATCGGTCAGCTCATGGGATGCCTTGCCGAGCGTGTACATAAACGTCGCGTCAACCTGGAGCGCCATGCCGATGGCAAGCCGCTTCCAAAGAATGCCCGCGACAATTTGTTTTTCTTCAGGTGTTTTTGCTTCTTCTTCAAGAATAGATGCCATCGTGACAATATCCGCCATACTCACTTTCGATGACGTCGCGGAAAGACCGAGCTCGTCGGCTACTTCATCAAAACGCGCGGACAATACATTCATAACCGTTTCAGGTGTCGCGTTTACCGCAAAGAAGTACGTATCGGGAAAAAGATATCCTTCTTTACCCGATGCGAGACGGGTAAACAGCTCCGCATCAAAACGCGGGAGTTCCTGCGCCAGAGTATCTCCCATTTGCGCAACCGTTAACCCTTCAGGCAACACAACACGAACGGATTCAATCCCGTGCACCCCGTGTGTCAGACGCCACGCGATACGCGCCGTACCTTCCGGTTTTTCAAAAAGATACTCTCCCGCCTGCACCGCCTTGGTGCCGCCGAACACGGTTGAAAAAAAACGTAGAAGGACAGGGGACGTGATAATGTGTTCGCTCTCCAGTAGTCGGGCAACTTCAGAAAAAGAAGAGCCGTCCGGAACCGTTACCAGTGCATTCGGCGAGAAATCGCGGGGCGTATGCAACGCAGTAATGACGAGCACCACAAGACACACTCCGGCAAGTCTGACAAAAAGACGCGTCATACTACACCGGAAGATTCATCGGGGGCTCAGCTTTCTGGGATTCAATGCGTCCGAACGTCGGTGTTGCGACTGTCCCTCCCGGGAAGTGGTAAATCGTGGCAAGCTCTTCTGAGTTAAGCACAAAGTGTTTTTTCTTAAACGGCGGGTGGAAATAGCTGCGGAGACGGTATGCTTCAAACATTTCACGTTTCCTGCGTGCAACACGCCAACCGAACGGATCCTGGATTTTATAGTCAAAACTTGTTCCGTTTACTTTTTTAAAGCCGTTGAGGTGTTGTGTGTTGTACTGGGCAAACACGCCGTTAAGAGCACCCTTGTGTCCTTTGTCGAAAAAATCTTTTTCGGCAAGATAGATAGTCCGGATACCGACGTCAAACGGCAACTTGGCCACACTGCGTTCAAGCGCCTCAATTGTTTCTTTTTCCTGTGTGGTAAGTTGAATCATACCGAACTCCTCATCCTTACCGCTTTTGATCTTGCGTTTCTTGATGATGCTCTCGACTTCTTTCTGCACGTCATCTTTCCATTTGTCCGTTTTTTCAAACCCTTCTTTTATTTTTTTGTTGATGTCAAATACATCTTCAATTGTTTTGATGGCACCGAAAATTGAGTCTGTTTTTTTATCCTCCTTCTTGTGGGCACGCACCATAATTTGAATCCACGCGTGCTCACCCTTACCCAACCCTCCAAGATACTCGAGTGCCGGCGCAATCGGGTCTACTTTAAATTCCTCTTTCGGATCTTTGTCGAGTTTATAGTCGACATACGTCTTTATCGGATACGGGTCGGCTTTGCTGAGAATAAACTCCGCCGCCGAGATATCGGCTTTGTCCGGGTCATATAAAAACGCCAGTGTATAGTCGGGAACCTCAACAACTTCGGTGGTCGGGTACTGTGCATACACACTATTCTGGATAGACTTCATGTTTTCCCTCCACGTCCAGATAAAAAAGTGCACCTGCCCTTCAATTGACACCAATTCGAGTGAGAACCATGCGCGGACACCACCCTTCCAGTACCTGTCTTTCCATGTACCTTCCCCGGCAACGGCATACAACGCGTTGAGCACCATTTCCATCGCAAACGGTGATTTGTTCACTTCTTTCGGTATACGAACCTCCAACAATACCGGCTCCTTTTCGGATAAAAAAAGTACTCGACGATACCGCATCCACGACTTCCATCCGGCAAATACCAAAATAAACGGCAGCCACACAGGCGCAAACTGAAAGACCAGCACCACAAAACGCCATGTCGGCGCAGCCGCATCAACAATAGACTGGATAAGACCGCTCATATGGTCCGTATAATACCACAACGCCCCGTGAAAACGGGGCGTTCGTTGCGTATCTGTTAGACGAGAGAGTACGTACCATCCTGATTCTTAACGAAGTGTTTTGCGTCCTGAAGATTGACCACGATGGTGTTGGGTTTCACGTAGCGCTCCTTGAGCACCTTGTCGATAATTTGCTCACGTGAAAGTGTGCTGTGCTCCTTGAGGATTTTTTTAATGACATCGCGGACCACGCCTTCGACATATCCCCACTCTGAAAGCGCGTACAGTCCGCGTCCGACGAGCACAAACCGTTTGTCCTTAATGAGTTCATTGTGTGTCGTGGCAACATGCGCCTTCTTTTCAAACAGTTCATTGATGCGCTTGGACACCTCCGAGAAGTGCAGCGGCGAACCGTGGTTGCGGATAGCAAGATATGCGTAGTCGCGGATGCCTTTCGGCCGGATACTCGGTGATGCGGTGTGTCCCCATTCACCCAGCGGATTTGCGCCGATTACTTTTGAAAGCGAGAGCCAGCGGCGGGCAATCTCCTCGTTGCGGTATTCTTCAGCCACATCTTTCAGAAGACCGAGGAACGTTGAAATGATGTCCTGTTCAGACACGAGATCTTCGTATGACAGTGATGCGTACAGTTTGTGAAGCGCTTCTTCAACACTGGTCGCAAGCGTTGCGTCCGCGTGCCAGCGGTGATGAAAACGGTCATCTTCTTTTCGTTTCTCAAAAAAGTGTCCGACAACGAGCATGAAATGCAGATAGTTTCGCGTGCTCGGATCATGTGAAAGGTGTTCCAGAAAATGCTGCTCAGAAGCGATACCGCCGTAAAACAGAAGTGCTTCTTTCAGTTCTGAAAACGCTTTTGTTTCTTTTTCGTACACATCTGACTTTCGAATGGAAGCAATCGCGTAATTTTCTATCTGACGGACGCGTTCGCGCGTGATACCGTACTGTTCTCCGATTGCTTCAAGCGTCATACGCTTCGTTTTGTCTCCGAGACCGTATCGCTTCACCAACACATCACGGGCACGCTCAGAAAGAGCGCCGAGAAGGCGCTTGTTTACCTGTTTTGCATTAAAAGAAATGGATACGCCCCGTCCCCCTGAAACAGTTGTCTTTTTTGTTGCTTTTGACATACCCACGTTGTGTTAAAAAGGCTTAGTTCGGTGATTAGTCTATCACTATAAAGAATTATCGTCAAGATTTGGGCAAAACGATGCTTATCAGACGATCCGGTACAAAAACCACCTTTTCCGGCTCCTTGTCTCCCAGATACCCCATGACCTTTTTATCCTTATAAATTAAGGCTAAAACGTCTTCCTGGGATACCCCGGGACGGGTCAAAATCTTGCCCCGAACCTTACCGTCGACTTGGATTATAACATATATCTCTTTTTTTACAAGAGATTGCTCCTCATAGACAGGCCACCCCTCCTGATGAACAGAATCAGTGTGCCCGAGACCCTCCCAAAGTTCCTCGGCAAGAAACGGAGCAAACGGCGCCAGTGCCCGAACAAACAGCTCAAACCCCTCTTTCGAGACAGTGGCCTCTTTTTCCAGCACATTACTGCAGATCATAAGCTGGCTGATTGCCGTATTCATGGATAACGACTCGATGTCCTCCCCCACTTTTTTAATCATCACGTGCACCGCCGTACGCGCATTATCAGACAGAGGAGCATCTGCGACACGGCCGCTCATTTTTACCACACGCTCGAGAAAACGGCGCACACCGACAAGCCCGTCCGTTGACCACGCAATCGTCTGTTCAAACGGACCCATGAACATTTCATAGACACGCATAGCATCGGCACCGAAACGTTCAACCACGTCATCGGGGTTGATGACGTTCCCCAAACTCTTACTCATCTTCCGTCCGTCTTCAGCAAGAATGAACCCGTGCGCCGTTCTTTTTTTGTACGGTTCGGGTGTCGGGACGACACCGATATCAAAAAGAAATTTGTGCCAAAAGCGCGAGTACAGCAAATGCAACGTCACGTGCTCCATGCCGCCGTTGTACCAGTCAACCGGCGTCCAATATTCAAGTTTCTTCGTATCCGCAAACACCGTGTCGTTGTGCGGATCACAGTAACGCAGGTAATACCATGACGACCCCGCCCAGTTCGGCATCACATCCGTCTCTCGTTGTGCTGGACCGCCGCATGACGGGCACGTTGTGTTCACCCACTCCGTAATGTTGGCGAGCGGCGATTCCCCCGTTTCGGTCGGCTCATATTTTTCCACTTCAGGAAGCAGCACCGGCAAATCTTTTTCCGGCACGGGAACCCAGCCGCATTTTGTGCAGTGAATCATCGGAATCGGTTCACCCCAGTACCGCTGACGTGAAAACACCCAGTCGCGCAGTTTGTACGTTGTTTTTATCTCCCCGCCGACACGCTGTGTAATCTTTTCTTTTGCTTCCTGTGACTGCATTCCGGTAAATTCTCCCGAATTAATGAGTGCGCCGTCCCCCGTATACACACCGCTCCCGTCACCGCCTGAGATGACGTCGATAATCGGCAGATTAAACTTCTTCGCAAACTCCCAATCGCGCTCATCATGCGCGGGAACCGCCATGATGGCGCCTGTTCCGTATGAAGAGAGTACGTAGTCGGCAATATATATCGGAATTTTCTCGTCATTTGCCGGATTAATTGCCCACACACCCTCAAGTACCACACCTGTTTTTTCCTTCCCCTCTGCGGTGCGGTCAATTTCGGTTTTTTTCACGGCAACAGACTGATACGCGCGCACGGCCTTAAGGTTTGTGATTTTCTCCCGTACTTTTTCTACAAGCTCATGTTCAGGCGCAAGCACAACATACGTGGCGCCGAAGAGCGTGTCGGGACGCGTTGTAAACACTTTTATTTTTTCATCCGTTCCGTCAACCGCAAATTGAAGCTCCGCACCCTGCGACGGGCCGATCCAGTTGCGCTGCCCCGCCTTCACAGGTTCAATGAAATCAAGCGTCTCAAGGTCGTCGTAGAGACGCTGCGCGTACTTCGTGATTGCAAGCATCCATTGCTCTTTTTCTTTTTTCTCAACCGGAGAAAATCCGCACCGCTCGCATGCACCGCCCACCACTTCTTCGTTTGCGAGACCTATTTTGCATCTCGGACACCAGTTAATCGCCGATGTCGTTTTATACGCAAGGCCGTGCTTGTACAGCTGTAGAAAAATCCATTGCGTCCATTTGTAATATGACGGATCCGTCGTGTTTACCTCCCGCGACCAGTCAAAAGAGATGCCGAGCAGCTGTATCTGCTTGCGGAATGTATCCGTGTTTTCCTTCGTTATGTCGCGCGGATTTTTCCCCGTTTTAATCGCGTAGTTTTCCGTGGGCAGTCCGAACGCATCCCAACCGATGGGATACAGCACGTTGTACCCTTCCATACGGCGTTTGCGCGAGACGACATCAAGCGCAATATAGGGGCGCGGATGTCCGACATGCAGACCCGCGCCGGAGGGATACGGAAATTCAACAAGCGCGTAGTATTTCGGTTTCTTGCTGTCATCCTGCGCACGCCACGGTTCATTCCTTTTCCAGACACCACGCCACTTTTCTTCAATCTTTTTGTGATCGTACCCTTCCATGTGAGAACATACTACACCACGGAAACAAGATTAGAAAACGCCCCGCCCTCTTTCTGAGGGCGGGGCGAACCCTTTGTTTGTTATCTCTTAAATACAGGATACGCCAGAGGATCGATTGTTCTCTCAAAACACACTTCACCCGCACCATGTGAGAAGTCATCATCAACACCTTCAAAACCGTATTTAGGACGTGTTTCTGAATTCGCGTTTGACTGGGCAAAGACTGCACATAGCTCAAACGAAAGAGGCGCGAGAACGGTGTAGCCGTATTGCTCTCCGGTCTGAGGATCAAGAGGGGCACTGTATCCGCTGATGTCATCCGAGAGATTACTGAGAGCGGGCGGAAGAGCTCCGTGTTGCTGGTAGTACTCCGTAATTTGCCATTGCATCTGGCGAAGCGCATCAACACGCTGTTCATCAAAACGAAGCGCGCGCACCTGTGACGGTGAACCCGCAACAATGAGTCCCCACACCACCACACCAACGACACCGAGAATAGCGAGCACAATGAGCGTCTTGTTTACCCGTGTATCTCCGCTGGAAGCGCGCCGCAAATCGTAGAGGTAATACGCAAACACCACACCCGCAACCAGAAGCACTGAGAGCATTTTCCAGATAAACCGTGCTGAAATTTCTCCGCCAAGATAGGTATTCACCAAAGCAATCACATCACCGGCAACCGTTGCTCCGGCAATAAAGAGCGTGAAGTACACAAACCATTTACGGATCGAGAGCTGATACTTCTGAACATCTTTTGCAATGTCTTTTCGAATCAGCCACGACAACACAATGTACAACGGGAATGCGACAAGAAGCGTTGACATGGCAAAACGCACGCCGTTTGTCGCCCATGATGACATGTACTGCGGAAACAGCGCGTCAGGAAGAAGTGTGTTAATAATACTAAAAAGAATTGCAAGAAGTGCTCCTGCAGACGCGTACAGTGCTACCGCTGTGCCGAGGTACATAAAAAAATCCTTCGGCGTCATCTTCGGTCTGTCCATTGTTGTCTCCATATTTTTTAAGATTAGTGCTATGCATCAAGTATACCACTGTGCAGGTTTTTCCAGCACCTCCTATTGACAAGAAAACGGCATGGGCGTAGTATCGTCGTTACCTTAAAAACGCGTTGTTTTTCAAGGGGAATTCGTTCTTTCCAACACTGTTTTCGGTCTTCAGACCTGATACATATTTCAAAAGGAGGGTGTGCCTATGCACATCAGGCCGCCGCCCTAAGCAGGAGGCAGCCGGTTCAGGGTTCTGTTCACTCACGAGGCCGCGGGAGATGTTCTCCCGCACACCAAAGCCGCGGAAGACGTTCTTCCGCACGCCGAGCCATCAGCCAACCCATGGAGGGTCGCGACAGATGCTCATCTGTGCGCGAAGCGGCACTCGGTAGGCGCCCCCTCACGGGGCGGGATAGATTGCGCGGGCTCATTTCCATTCCCCCGCGCACAAAA
>CAYUSN010000001.1:116992-276125 GCA_964447415.1 uncultured Candidatus Saccharibacteria bacterium | reverse complement strand
CCTCACGGGGCGGGATAGATTGCGCGGGCTCATTTCCATTCCCCCGCGCACAAAACAGCTTCGAAAGCAGTAAACAAGAACCGATCCTCCGGATCGGTCGGGCTCTGTCCGAATGTAAGGAGGTATTCGACGAGGTTGCTCGTGTGCTCCGGTTCAGCCACCGCGCAAACCACACACGACCCTGACGGTCGACGAACCGAACTTTCGGGCAAATCCCAACCCGGGGCGCCGCGCTCTCAGCAGCCGGCGCCCCTTTCCTATATTTTAAATTCAATCACATCACCGTCTTTCACGATGTATTCTTTTCCTTCTGTGCGCACCAGCCCCTTTTCACGCGCGTGCGCATACGAACCCGCATCAACAAGATCTTTCCAAAACACCACCTCGGCGCGGATAAATTTGTGTTCAAAGTCCGTGTGAATGGAGGCACCCGCCTGCGGGGCCGTTGCACCACGGTGCGTCGTCCACGCACGTGTCTCTTTCTCTCCCGTCGTCAGAAAGGTAATCAAATCAAGGAGCCGATACCCGGCGACAATCAAATCATCAATGCCCCCGCGCACGTGCAACTCTTCCCGCAGTGAGGCGCGCTCCGCAACGTCCAGCGCATTAAGCTCCCCTTCCATATTGGCGTCCACAATGACGTACTCCGCCTTCTCTTTCTCCATAAACGCCATGAGTGCCTCCCAACGGGCATCTTTCAGTTCATCCAGATTTTGCCCGCCTGATTTGGTGTTGAGTACATAGAGCATTTTTTTCATTGTCAGGAGCGTCAGTTTGCGCACCTCAGACGCCTCTTCATCGGTCAGCTGTGCACGTGACGCAAAGGAACTTGCCTCAAGTGCTTCTTTCACCTTCATCAACCCTGACTGTTCGCTCTTTGCATACTTCTCGCCGGCACGGACTTCTTTATCAACGGAGTGCAAACGTTTCGTTACCGACTGCAAATCAGCAAGAATAAGCTCAAGATTAATCACTTCAATATCACGCACAGGATCAATAGAGCCGGACACGTGGATAATGTCCGGGTCTTCAAAAATTCGCACCACCTGTGCAATCGCATCCACCTCGCGGATGTGCGACAGAAACTGGTTGCCGAGCCCCTGACCTTCCGAGGCACCCGCAACCAAACCCGCGATATCAACGAACTGCACCGCGGCAGGGATGGTTTGTGCGGACTGTGAGAGCTTTGTAAGCGCATCGAGGCGCTCGTCGGGAACACGCACGATACCCACAGACGGATCAATGGTGCAGAACGGATAATTTGCAGCGGGTACGGACTGTTTTGTAAGCGCATTAAAAAGCGTGGATTTCCCCACGTTCGGAAGACCGACAATGCCGAGTGACAGTGACATACCGATGTAGTATACGCACAAACGAACCCTCTTCCAACAAAAAACCGCTCCGTGTACCGGGCGGTTTTTTGAAACAGTGTGTGTGCAATGTTTAGTTGGCTGCCGGTACTGTGCCGTCAACTTCCGCGCTGACTTCCGCATCAACTTCAACAGTTGTTGTGCTTTCGCCTTCAACTGCCGGTGTTCCTGTTGCCATAGTTCCGTCCTCTACAACCGCATCCCCTTCTTCAATCGGAGCTGCATCCTGTCTGTTGGAGTAGAAAAGAACACCTGCAAGAATGAGGAGCACAACGATGATGAGGATCGTTACGCCTGCGCCACCTTTTTTGAGATTTTGCATGTCCAAGAGTTATCGCTGATAAAAAACCGACGCACCCGCAACCAAGCGTTGTGTGGCCCTCCGAGGCGTCGTGTGCGCGAACATGCTACCACACACGCCCGTATACGGCAAACGCGCCGTGAGGGCGGATAAGCCCTCACGGCGCGTTTTTTACCTGTTGTTTTGGTTACACCCGGGTTGATTCCTGTGAAAAGGCGTATGTGTCGCCGACGTGCGTCATGTGGCGGGACTTAATGATGTCCAGCACACGAACGAGTGCGAGGCGAACCGAGGTAAATGCGGAGTCATATCGCTCATCAACACCCGAAAGAAGCTCTGCAACGATGGTTTCCAGGTCGCGGTTGCCGAGATGATACGTCACCTCAGCGACATGCGGATCAACCGCCACATCACTTGCTCCTTCAAGACGGGCTCGGTGCGCGTTATCAAGTTCTGCGACAACCTTGCGGATAAAGTCCGCAACCGGTTGGTTTTGAAGCTTCAGTGTGCGCATGAACGCGAAGACGCGCTTGTCTTCCCCGCGGACAATCCATTCGATGAAAAGCGGTACCATGGAGAGAATCGAGATAAAGAGCGATTCGCGGACACGTTGTGCGTCAAGAATAAGCCAGCCGTCTTCGCGCGGGTAGCGTGACTTTGCCGCGTCGATTACCTGCGAAAGACACTCCGTTGATTTTTGTTCATTGTTTTCGGCAAATGCGGTGATAAGTTTCATGCCGTCTTCCGAGACGATGGTCTGCGCGTTGCGCGCAACGACCTGAAGCCGTGTCTGCAGTGCAGCGTTGTTCCGTTCGGTCTGTGCGTGTTCCACCGCCATACGTGCAACCGGAGACTGCTTCACCATATTGGCAACCGCAACCGGAGCAATGGGAAGATTGTGGGGCGTAGGCGCATACTGCATCTGACGATCTGTGTCAGCGTATACGTCATCATCCGCATATTCTCCGTATGCGGAGAACACATCCTCTTCCGCCTGTTCATCAGCAGCCGGTATATCTATTTCGTCGTACGCGACACGCGGTGCAACCGGAGCAGGTGTTGCGTATGCATCCACCCGCGCATGCACTGCTGCGTTTTCAGCCGGTGCCTGAGCGCCTGCTGAAAGCCGGCGTCGTGTAAAGACATAGGTAACTCCGCCTGAAATTGCTACAAGGCCGATAAGGAAGAGAATAATCTGAACGAGGCTTGAACCGAGACCTGTGTACGGAACCTGTGTAAGCGATACTGATGCACCGAGGATTTCAGGATTGCTGAAGAGCGTCACGTGCGGACGTCGGCGAGAACTTCCACCGCCACCACCTCCGCCACCACCATCATCGTCATCATCGTCATCATCGTCGTCATCGTCGTCATCGTCGTCGCCACCGCCTCCGTTGTCGTTGTTGGTAATGCGACAGACCTTGTTTGTACCTGCAACCAGCGTCACTTTTCCATCTGCGGCGCAGTCGCCGGTCCATGAGCCTGCGGTGTATCCGGAGATATTTTCTTCGTATACGGTATATTCTCCGGGAATGAAGTTGTTAATCTCACCGCTTTTAACGAGCACTGCGGGAGATTCGTTCCAGTCTTGATCAACGAACAGTTTGAAGTCCTCGACTGTTGCCGTTCCGCCGTCATCGTTAATGACCGTTTTAATGACCGTAAGTGTTGCGGGGTTCGGAATTACCGGATTGTCGTTGTTGGTGATGCGGCAGACTTTGTTGTCACCTGCGACAAGCGTCACCGTGCCATTTGCGGCACAATCGCCTGACCATGCGGATGCCGTGTATCCGGGAAGTTGGTCTTCCGAAACAGTATAGGTACCTGCCGGGAACTGATTTGCTTCACCGCTCACCACAATCACCGAGCCCGGGTCCGTTGCAAAAGACACAATTTTTTCAATCAAGGAGGACGTGTTCGATCCTCGGGTAACACGGAGAATGAAGTCGGAGACCGTGCGTGTACCGCCGTCATCGTTAATGACCGTTTTAATGACCGTAAGTGTTGCGGGGTTCGGAATTACCGGATTGTCGTTGTTGGTGATGCGGCAGACTTTGTTCTGACCCGCAGCAAGCGTTACCTGTCCTGTCGGAGAACAGTCTCCTGTCCAGGAACTCGCGGTGTAGCCTTCAAGTTGATCCTCACGAACCGTGTAGGTGCCGGGTGCAACCTGATTCAACTGTCCGCTGGTCACCTGATTGTTGCCGACATACAAATTGAAGTCGGAAACAACCGCCGTTCCGCCGTCATCATTAATGACTGTTTTGATAAGCGTGATACTTGCCGGATTGCTCGGGTTGTCGTTGTTGGTGATGCGACAGACCTTGTTGCTGCCGGATGTAATTGTCACCTGTCCCGTCGGAGAACAGTCTCCTGTCCAACTTGACGCTGTATAGCCGGGAAGGTTGTCTTCGCGAACCGTGTAGGTGCCGGGCGCAAATGAGTTTGCGGCACCGCTTTGCACCTGTTGCGCACCGACGTACAGTTTGAAGTCAGAAACAGTGCGCGTACCGCCGTCGTCATTAACGACCGTTTTGATGAGTGTCAGCGTTCCCGGAGGAACCGAAACGCGCTTGAACGCGGCACAGACCGGCACAACGCTGTTTGCGCTTGAGGTATCGTTGGGAAATGCGTGATATGCGTATGCTTTGGTCGCAGTTTCGGTAAGTGTAAACACGTTTGTGAACGTGTTGGTTCGCTGCGCTTCGCGTACACGGTCGGCCAAATCCGTTGTCGGTCCCGCCGTTCCGAGCGTTGTTCCCGCATTATTTTTGAGAACAGCGTTCCATTGCTCGTGCGATTGTGTTACATTCTCGCGGCCGATATACCCGTCCCATGAAAATGTTTTGACCGTATAGGTACCGGCCTGCAATGACACATTCTTAGGACCGATAGAGTGTCGCGATGCGGGTGTTGAGGCAAGATAGACACTGGTATCCTGCGAGAAAATAACCACAAAGCCGTCGGCCGCCGTAAATGGACATGCCGGAACTTCCGGTTCCTCCTCCGCGGGCGGCTCCTCTTCACCACACAACGGGTCCGAATCATCCACTATCCAGTCGAGAATATTAAGTGAAGGGTACGTAACACCATCAAAATCCGGATTTTCTGTAGGCACAAACCCGCCTTCAAAAAGATCGATTTGATTAGCACATGCGGGGATACCCGCTGAAAGTGTCTCTGTTTCCCCGGGGCCTATCATCGCTGTTTCGCTATCGTACAACTGTTGTGAGCTGATGAACTCAGGGTGCGGATAGTGATGAAACACTTCGTAGGTCGCGAGATTCACCTCGTACCAGCAGTTGTCTGAGAAGTTTTTTACTTGAACCGACGCCATTGTTGCCGTACCGCCGATTTGAGTGCCTTCAAAAGGATTGAACGGTGTACCATCGGGACCGCGCAGGTCACCGCTCGGATCCGGGTCGCATGACTCAACAGGGTCTTCCGGCTCTTCGGGAGGAGACGGAATAATGGGCGGAAGCGGAACAACAGGGTCTTCCGAGGGGACGGTTTCCGTCTCCGGAACCGACATCTCGATTTCAGGGAGTTTTTCTTCTCCGACCTGTGCGCCCGCGTTACCGGCAAGGATAAATCCACCGATCACAAACAGTGCCGTGACCAGCGTAATCGTCCGCGATATATATTCTTTTTTCATAAAAATTCCCGTGTTCATAGTAATAAGTGATTATTGTTGAATCCGTATATGCTATTTTTAAGCGACAAAACTATACTTAACACTTAACGATTAGTCAATACTTTCCAATAACTGCCCGGTAAGTCCGTAACTGCCCACAAATGAGGCTTCTACCACATACCGTTCTTCTTTGGCGCCGAACGAATTGCAAGTGGTAAGCGTCAGCTTCTTCTCAGAGCTCGACAATGACACCAGCGCCTCACTTGCGTCAACCAAAGACACTTCTGTAACCCGGTACACGTACTCTTTCGTATCTGATTGCACGCGAATCAAATCCCCTTCCCGCGCTTCTTTCAGGCCGTTAAATGCTTTAAATGCCTCGTTCTGTACCACACGAAAACCGGTGGAATGCCCGAACAAAAACATATTGCTGATATCCTCCAAATCGCCGGATCCCGGATACCGCACAACACCTTCAAGTAAAGCCGCGTCAAGCGCCTCAATATTTCGGCTTTCAGGGTTTTCAATCGGCGCATCAACACCGAGCCGTTCAATGATGATGCGGCGCGGAATTGCATTTTCGGTGTTTATTTGAACAGGCATCACCTCCTCTTCCGCCAGCACAACGCCGGAACTGTCTGTTTCCGTATCAAGTTTCGGAACGATACCGAGTGCAAATGACATACCCAAGAGCATCAAAAATACGCCCGACCACAAAATCGAAACAAGCACCGGATGCGCCGAAAACACCGCCGAGAATTCGGAGATGCCTCCGCCGTTTTTTTGTGTGTCGGTGTGTGTCATGCACGTGTTATCGGTCAATCTCAACTTCGCCGTCTACTGAGTTGTTCCGTTCGTTGCTTTCCGCAATGTCCTTGTCCGGGTCAGCAGTAATGACATAGTTGTCCTCGTCGGCATTACGTACGCGGTCAAAACCGATCGTGTACACGATTTTATCTCCGGGAAACAGCGTCTGTTGTTTGTCAGAATGATAGGTATACGCAGGTGACGTCGGCAGTTCAGCCTCAAATTCCCATTTGCCGCTCTCTTTCGTGCCGAGGTTAATCACCTCAAACTGAATCGCTGCGCGCTTGCCGCTCGGCAAATCCTGCGGAATTTCATCTTCCTTTGTAAAGACACCCGTCTTCGTGTTCACCAATCCGTAACCGAGTACGCGGACGGCCAAATCTGGCTCTCCATTCGGGTCAGAAAACGGCTGTGTTACTACCGGAACAGTGGTGTATTGCGGCACCACAGGTGTGTTCGTTGTGCCGACCGTACCGCTTTGCGGTGTTACCACGTCGGTTGATGTTGCGGTATCAAGGTACGCATCCTGTACAAGCAGTGTCGCGTCGCCGCGCAGTGACGGCGCGGTCAAATTATTTTCAGTAAAGGTAACGTGCACCGGAACCTCGATGACACCGTCAACGTTGCCGATGGCAATCAGCGCAAGTTCCTGTTCATCTGCACGAAGAGGAACCTGTGTGTTACAGAAAATGGTTGTTTGTGTGCCGTCAGCGCGGCGCGCGAGAAACACGTTGTCGCGACATTCGTATGAGAACACATATGAACCCTCATCATCTTTTCCGCGATGTTCCCAGGTAAGCGTGAACGGTTTGTTCACGACAATCTGGCTGTCAACGGTTGAAATCACAATGCGGTCCGCCGGCACAAACACCGACTGCAGACCGGCAACTGCGTTTGCAAGAAACGTTTTCGCGTTCGGAAACAGGCTCAAGCCGCGAAACCCGACCCACGCGACTCCGGCAATAACCGCAACGGCGCCGATCACACTCAATACTTTGAATGCGGTTTCCTTATATGCAGATTTTTTTGGTGCAGAAAGAAGTTCCATACGTAATTGGTTATTGTTGTTAGTTGTATGACTAGTTGTCTGTTGTTTGGTACTTATGAAGACAAAAAATATAATCCTCGGCCTGGTTAAGCCGTTTTTTACCACCACTATTTGACGAAAGCAATTATATATCGTCAAAATGCTTTTGTCAATCCTTCCTCCCGATACCTTTTGGGCGCCTCAAAAAACAAAAAGAACGTCCAAAATAAGGACGTCTTCACGAAAGTATTGTTACGAATCCTTTAAATATCAATATTCGCGAGCCGTGCGTTGCTCTGAATAAACGACTTGCGTGACGGCACGTCGGTACCCATAAGAATGTCAAAAATTCTGTCCGCCTCCTGTGCGTCCTCAATTTTTACCTGCTTGAGGATTCGACGCGCCGGATCCATGGTTGTCTCCCACAACTCTTCGGCGTTCATTTCTCCCAAACCTTTGTATCGTTGAATTGAAAGTTTTGTTGTTTTTGTTTCTTCCTTCTTCTGTGTTTCTTCCTCCTCCGGAACTTCTTCTTCAGCGGTTTCTTCGGATGATTCGCTTTCTGTCGTCTCCTCAACCGAAGACGCATCAATACCCTCTTTTTTCAGAAACGCCCCCTTTTCCTCTTCCGTGTAGAAATAGTGAATTTCCTTTCCTTTTTTTACCTTATACAGCGGCGGCTGCGCGATGTAGAGAAATCCGCCGTCAACCACCGGACGGAAGTACCGGTAAAACAGCGTCAGAAGCAGCGTACGGATGTGTGCGCCGTCCACATCCGCGTCGGTTGCGATTACTATCTTGTGATAGCGCAGTTTTGAAAGGTCAAATGTGTCGCCGATTGCCGTTCCCATCGCTACGACGAGGTTTTTTATCTGCTCGGATTCCAACATGCGATCAAGTCGTGCCCGCTCAACGTTAAGAATTTTTCCGCGCAACGGCAAAATCGCCTGCGTGCGCCGGTCGCGTCCTGTTTTTGCCGTACCGCCCGCCGACTCTCCCTCAACGATAAATATCTCCGACTCCGATGCGTCTTTTGTCTGACAGTCGGCAAGTTTTCCGGGCAGCGTCATGCCGTCCAGCGCGCCTTTGCGCAGAATGCTGTCTTTCGCCGCTTTCGCCGCCTTACGTGCACGCAAGGCAAGCACCACCTTTCCGATGATTGCCCGCGCCTCTTCCGGTTTTTCTTCAAGAAACGCAGCAAATGCTTCACCAAACACAGTTTCTACCGCTCCGCGGGCTTCCACCGAACCCAGTTTCGCCTTTGTTTGTCCTTCAAATTGAATTTCCCGCAATTTTACCGACACGACCGCCACAAGCCCTTCAAGCACATCATCTCCGGAAAACGGGCCGTCCGATTCTTTCAAAATACCTGACTTCTTTGCATACGTGTTGAGCGTACGCGTCAGCGCTGTTTTAAATCCGGTCACGTGCATACCACCTTCCGAGTTGAAGGTGTTATTTGCAAACGCGTAGATATGATCCGTTACGTCGTCGCCGTACTGAAGCGCAACCTCAACGGTGACGTTATCCTGCTCTTTCTCAACATAAAAAATAGTCTTGTGCAGTGTTTTTTGAAATTCGTTCTGGTGACGGATAAACGACACAAGCCCGCCTTCAAAATAAAATGCGGTGGACGGCACCTCCAGACCCAGTTCGCGCACGTACATGATGTCATCCAGATTGATATCTCCTTTGAATTCCCGCGCGTCAATGATTGAGAGGCGCAGTTTACGCACCAAATACGCCTGCTGGCGCATGTGATTAACGATTTTGTCCCAGTTGTATACGATTTCGGGAAAAATCTCCGGGTCCGCCTCAAACAACTGCGCGGTACCGTGCGCTTTTGAGCCGTTAATCTTTTTTACCTTGCTTTTTGGTTTGCCTCGTTCGTACTCCTGCCGATACCATCCTCCGTCGCGCCACACGTCGGTGCGCAGATAACTTGAAAGCGCGTTCACAACAGACACGCCGACACCGTGCAAACCGCCGGACACCTTATATCCCTCCCCGCCGAATTTTCCTCCGGCGTGCAGTGTCGTCATGACGGTTTCAAGTGCCGACACCTTTGTTTGTTTGTGCACGTCAACCGGAATGCCTCGGCCGTTGTCGACCACGCGCACACGGTTGTTCGGAAGCAACGCAATTTCAACATCATCAGCAAATCCGCCCATCGCTTCATCGCGAGAGTTGTCAAACACTTCCCAGATAAGGTGGTGCAGACCTTCAATACCGGTCGTACCGATATACATGCCGGGGCGTTTGCGCACAGGCTCAAGACCCTCAAGCACCGTAATATCCTGAGCGGTATAGCCGTTTTTTTGTGCTTTTTTTTCTTCTTTTTTCGTTTCCGCCATACGGGATATATACAAAAAACCACCGTCTTTTTACGTGCCTATAATAGCAAAAAACACCTTAAAAAACAAGGCAATTTTGCATTTTTATGTGTATAAAAAAGCCCCTAAAACATTGACCGGAAACGAGTCGACACGTATGCTCACGGGAGACAGAAAAAGGAGGTGCGTAATGGGATTACCGACGTATCCGTTCATCGAAGAGGAGGAGGAAATCAAGAACCTCATCCGAAAGACCGTCAGGCAGTACGCCGTCTTTGACACGGCTCGCATCAGGGAGGAGGTTCGGCGAAAGCTTCGGCTTCACAGTCACAGAACGACAAGTGACATCATCGTGACCGTGTTCCGCCACGGATTACGGAGGTTCCTCGTCTACGTCGACGCGACCGCGCCGAGCGGCAGAAGGTGTGAGTTTGAGTTGGAGGTTCGGGTATGAGTCCGCACCGTCTGCCCGACTTCGATTCCGGGATCTTCGAGATGTGGGTTCGTGTATGCGTCAAAATGCACGAGCTCGAACCGCTCGCTGAAATTGCACACGTGCTCTTCTCCGGTCTCGTGCTGGAATACGGATGGTCCGGAGTCGTGTGCATCGAACGAACACCGTCGGCGCACCTTGTGCGCCTCTTCCTTGGGGAAAAACGGTCACGTACCTTCCGTGTTCCCCGCTGACATCACGCGGCGCCGACCTCTGGATCGGCGCCGCTTCTGCATTTAATACACAAAAATCGCTAGCCGCTTCCAGTGTTTCAAAAACTCGTCCGCTGAAATTTGTTGATCAGGACCGACTTCAGGATCATGATACATAAGCATATCTCCCCGCATTCCGATTACTAACACAGTGTGGTAAGAACCGTTCGGTTTTTCAATCGAAGTAAGAACCGGCATTCCAGAGTCGGTGTGCGCCCGTATCTTTTCAACTCCCTCATGGGCAAAACGGTCGGTAACCGTTTCGTCACGACTGCGGAATTCTTCGCGATATGCACGTACACCGTGATTGTGGAGCAGGTACACGATTGCATCATGCGTCCACCCGCGCGGACCGAAACCCCGCATCGACTCCCCTTCCGTAAGAAGTTCTGCAATCGTCGGCTGCGGGCTGACACCCAAAAAATCAAGGACCATCTTTAGGTTCGCAATCGTACACGCGTGCGCACGCCACTTCTCGGGAACATCGTCGCCGTATTGAGAATGAAACGGAACCGCCGTGCGCATACTCATCGAACGTTCCAGCCGCTGCGAGCATTCACATCATCGGTCACTCTTTGCATGATATCGCCGATTTCCGTATCGGTAAGTGTTTTTTCTTTTGACTGAAACACGAGATGGTACGCATATGACGTTTTTCCGTCTTTTGAAAACGTATCAAACAAATCAGCGCGGACAAGCAGCTCCTGCGCGTGTTTTTTCACCGTAGAGACAACATCCTCTTCGGTTCCCTCACCGTCGGGAACCCACACCGCGATATCACGCAGCACAAACGGATATGAAGACGGCGGCGTATACATCACATCCGGTGCAACCGGAGAAAATGCAGGTGCGGTTATCTCTATACCCTCGGGCACTTCAAACTCAAGTGTTTCTGCTTCGATATGAGCATCAAGATGTGTACCGAGTACTTTCTCGAGCGCCTCTTGTGCCTCCAATAACTTTGCGTTTGTGCGCACAGAACGCTTTGCCGGAGCAAGCGGTCGAACGCCGATACATACGCGCAGGTGTTCGCCCTGTGCATCAAACACGTTTCCGATTTCGTAGAGCAACACTTCAGAAAGTCCGAGGTATGATGCGTGATATTCACCTTTTGCAAGCGCCTCCGTGATACCGGGAACCAGCGAGCTGCGCAGGGACATTTTGTCCTGCGAGAGCGCATTGGCAAGCCGTATCTCTCCATTTTCCCGCAAGGAATACGAATACACCTCTACAAAACCGAGGTTGGAAAGCGCTTTGCGGATGACTTCTGATGTGACAAACGGGATGTTTTGTTCCGATGTTCCGGAAAATTCAGGAAGCGACTGTGCGGGAATATTTTCGTACCCGTACACACGCCCGATTTCCTCAACAAGATCGGCGGGCAGACGCAAATCCAATCGTGTAAACGGCACTGTGACGGAGAACCGCACCTCGTCGTCAGACACCACACGGCGGTACCATTTCTCCTTTGCAAACGTTTCGCTGTCGGAAAGTTTCTCCTCTACCACACCGCCAACGGCAGAACCCGCGTGAATTACGTTTCCGTCCCCGACATAAATACCGACATGATCTACGCCGTGTCCGACATCCGTACCCGGTAAAAATTCAAGTGTCTGTGTTCGAATTGCTTCGTCTTTAACCATTCTGTCGAGCAGCGCGGAATAATTTTCACCTTCAACCGTACGCACTGTTTCAGTGTTGGTAAATATGAAATCGCCCGGTTGCAGTTCGGTCTCATTAATTGCATCGAGATACACAAACTGATCAATAGTAATGCGGGCAACACCAAATGAATATCCGGCTTCTATTGCACACCACGCAGTTAAGGTCGCGCAGTTAAAACTCTCCGGTGTATCAAAACGGATACGAGCCATGCGTTTATACGAAGCGCCGATAACACTGCGAGCCTTCGCAACAATAACTTCTCTCGGGTTGTTTATTTTTTTGTATGTAAATCCGAACCGCTTCAAAATTGTTTCCAGCTCGTCATCAGACAATGACACACCGAGAAGTTTTCCTGCCTCCCTTGCTGAAATGCCGATTTTATACGGCAGCACCGGAGCCGAGCGCTGTACTCCGTCGTATCCGCTGAGTTTTCCTCCGGCAACATCGGTAATAAGCGCAATGAGCGCGGAAAGCGCGTACACAGGTAACTCATCCGGAATTTCATTTTCAAAACGTTGGGACGCATCCGTGCGCAGTTTGAGCAATTGTGATGCCTTGCGCGTCAGCGACGGGTGAAACTTTGCCGATTCCAGAATGATTGATTGTGTCTCGGCACTCACCTCCGCCGCATTCCCCCCTTTAATGCCGGCAATCGCAAGCGGTGTATCCGACGACGCGTCGGTAATAAGCTGTACCGTTTCTGCAAGTTCATACGTTTCCCCGCCGAGGATTTCCATCGATTCGTCGGGACGCGCCATGCGGACACGGATAGCTTTCCCGTCCTCGGAACCGTCAAGTTTGTCGGCGTCAAACGCGTGCAGCGGCTGTCCGAGTTCATGCATCACAAAGTTCGTCGCATCCACCACGTTGTTAATAGAGCGTTGTCCGATGCTCTCTAAACGCTTTGCGAGCCACGCGGGAGACGGACCGACGCGCACTCCCGTAATGAGCGCCGCGTGATACGCGGGACATGCAGATGTGTCATCGACGGACACCGACAAACCGCCTTTTGTAAACGAAGGTATTTCTTCAGACAACAGATCCCGTGACATCGACAACGGGAGCAGTGCGGAAAGTTCGCGCGCAATGCCCCGATGTGAAAGACAGTCATGCGCGCGGTTCGGCAACACCTTCACATCCATGATCACGTCATCATCAACGACCTCAGTACCCTCCACTTCAAACGCACCGAAAGTGAGCACACGCTCAAGTTCATCCGCTTCGGGAAGCGGCGTTTCAAAAAAAGTTTGCAGCCATGCGCGTGATACTTTCATCCCGTTAGAAAGGAGAAACGCGGTGCGTTTCCATAGCTATCACACCTTCGTGTGCATACGAACAATATACCGACGTTTTTTGAGTATTGGTCACGAATATACATGAGTAATTTCTAACGGGATTCATACTTATTCGGAAGGAAACTGCATCGGGAGCCGCACGTCACCCTCGTGAAATACACGAACATCGTCAATTCCCCACTTCAGCATACAGAGCCGTTCGATGCCGCCGCCGAACGCAAATCCCTGATACCGTTTTGAATCGATGCCTGCATTATTGAGCACGTGCGGATGCACCATCCCCGCACCGAAGACTTCAATCCAGCGGTTGCGCAGTTTTTCCGGCGCACTCTCACCCGACAGGCGCATATCAACCTCAACCGACGGCTCGGTAAAACCGAAGAAACTCGGGCGGAGGCGCACCTCCACACTGCCGTTGAAAAACTCGGCAAAAAATGTTTCGAGCACGCCCTTCAAGTGTGCAAGCGTCGTGTCTTCCGAAACAACAAGCCCTTCCAGTTGATAAAACTGCGCCTCGTGCGTCATGTCCGTCGCTTCATTGCGGTATACCTTTCCGGGGACAATGATGCGAATGGGCGGCTGGTGCGTCTGCATCCAGCGAATCTGCACCGGAGAGGTGTGCGTGCGCAACACACGGCCGTCCGGAAGCCAGAATGTGTCTTGCATATCACGCGCGGGATGATCTTTCGGCACATTAAGCGCGGTGAAGTTGTGCCACTCATCCTCCACCTCGGGACCGTTTGCGACGGAAAAACCCATGCGGGAAAAAATACCGACGGCGTCGCGTATCGCCGCGGTAAGCGGGTGCTGATATTCCTTCCGATTTTCTTTCATGTGAGTATTATACCCACGAAATGAGTCTTTGGCACTGCGTATGCTCAAAGAAAAGAGGACGATGTGTGCGTCCTCTGACCTGAGCCACCTCCCAGATTCGAACTGGGGACCTGCTGTTTACAAAACAGCTGCTCTAACCAGCTGAGCTAAGGTGGCGTGCGCTTATTCTACCTGCGGTTCAAGCGAAGTGCCACTCGGCGGCATCGAATCCGTAACCACCCGCACTTTTACCCGCTGCGGAATTCCCTGCCGCACGATGCCGTCCGGAATATCCGTACCGGAGAGTTTGTCTTTGTGCCGTCGAAGTAGTTTAAAATATGTGGACGGAATTTTTCCTTCCGCCATCAGATTTTCGCCGCGTGCGGCGCGAATCATATGCGCCGCAAACACCACAACGCCCGTCCGGACTAGCGTCAGTACACGATGAAAGCCGAACCGGATAACGGCGCGGAGTGTGGTAAATGCCGTTAAACCGGCGTGTGTGACGCGCGCAACGGCACTACGGAACAGATGTTCAAAACCGGGAGAGTACCGTTTCAAAAGTAAAGTGAAACGTGTATCCGCACCGCGTTGTCGTTCCCAATCTTTAAACGCAAATAACCCCGAAAGAAGAAGTAGAGAACCGCCGAAGATACTTGCAAGGACCGTCATAACACTATGTATGATGACACAGCACGTGTGGGTACGCTAGTGTGCTAGACCGTGTACTTAATGAACCGACCGAGTTCGGTTCGTTCGCCGAATTTCTGCACTGCCCCTTCAATAAGCTGCGCGAGAGTAACGTTCGGGTCTTTGAAAAACGGCTGTTTGAGCACTTCCTCCGCTCCCTGTTCAAGAATTGCATCGTCGGTTGCGGCAATTTGCATCGCAACATCTTTTGCCAGCATTTGAAAGTCCGGGTTGCGTGCGACAAAGTCGGTCTCACAGAGAAGCTCGGCAAGTGCGGCGATAGCACCGTGTCCATGCACGTATGACTGAATAGAACCCGAACCGAGACTGCGTCCTGATTTTTTTGATGCGATAACTGCTCCTTTTTCCTTCAAAAAATCGAGTGCTTTTGCAACATCACCGCCGGATGCTTCGAGTGCCTCTTTGCACTGATTCATCGGAAGACCGGTCTGGTCGCGCAGCTGTTTAATATCAGAAACACTTACTGACATGGCAGAAAAGATTAGGAGCGAGAAGCGGCGGGACGCGGTGTACGCGGAAGCCGCCGGCCGCCGGTTTGAGATTCAAACGACTGCGGTCGCTTCTCTGTGGTAATGGGTTTTTTCGGTGCAAGAGCGGCGCCGGCTGTGTAGGCATCGGTAAGGCGTCCCAGCACGTAGGTAATGCTTGAAATATTCGCGTCGCTTGCGGGAATCGGGAAGGTAACGTCGGAAGTATCACAATCCGAGTTTGTCAGCGCAACTACCGGAATGTGAAGCATCACCGCCTCGGCAAGCGCATTTTTCTCGTGCTTAGGGTCAACAATCACCAGCAATCCAGGCAGTTGTGACATTGTTTTGATGCCGCCGAACATTTCCTCAAGCCGTTTTATATCGCGGTCAATGAGCAAACGCTCTTTCTTGGTGTACTTCACCAGCGTTCCCTGTTCGCGCTCTTCGGTGCGCGCAAGAAGTTTTTCAACGCGTTTGCGGATGTTATCAAAATTTGAAAGTGTACCGCCGACCCAGCGTCCCGCTACAAACGGCGCTCCCGCGACGGTTGCAAGATCACGAACCGCTTTTTGCGCTTCGCGCTTTCCTCCGACAAACAGCACCCGCTTACCGGTAGCGGCAACTTTTTCAACCGCGGCAACCGCTTTCTCAAGCGCCTCCGCCGTTTTCTCGAGATCAAAAATTTCAACGCCGCCCTTTGCGCCGAAGATATATTTCTTCATCGTCGGGTGCCGGCGTGATTTCGGATACGCATAGTGCGCTCCTGCGGCAAAGAGGTTCTCAACTGTTTTTTGTGTATCAGGCTGTGTCATCGTTTGAATAGGATCTTGCGCCTATGGCGCAAATCATATTAGCTCCTCGGCTCGGAAACACAAAGGATTTATGTTTTCCTCGCCCTACGTCGCTAATGAAAAGGCCCGCATGGGCCGACACCCAGAGTATCAAAGAGTCGGCTTGTAAGCAAGATTTACTCGGCAACGGCGTCGGACGCCTTTGCAAGCGCCTCAATGATGCGCGAAATGTCCCCTGCAAGAATGCCCGGAATATTTGACCAGCTTTCCTTGATGCGGTGGTCAGTCACGCGATCCTGCGGAAAGTTGTACGTGCGTATTTTCTCGGAACGGTCGCCCGTCCCGATTTGCGCCTTTGTCTGCACCGAGAGGTCTTTCATCGCCTTTTCCGCCTCCATCGCCTCAAGTTTCGCCAAAAGCATTTCCATTGCTTTCTCGCGGTTTCTCTGCTGACTGCGCTCAGCCTGCGAGCGGACCGCTAACCCCGTGGGTTTGTGCACCAGGCGGACTGCAGTTTCCACCTTGTTGACGTTCTGGCCGCCGGCGCCCCCCGCGCGGGAAAACTCCATTTCAATGTCGGCGGGGTTGATTTCAATCGTGTGTTTTTTCTTAATCGGAAGAATTGCCACTGACGCGGTTGATGTGTGGATGCGTCCCGACTTCTCTGTTGCGGGAATACGCTGCACGCGGTGTACGCCCGTTTCAAAACGGAGTTCTTTGAACACCCCCTTACCGGAGATTTCAAACGACGCGTCTTTGTATCCGCCCATGCTTGCCCGAGCCTCATCCAGCACCGAAAACCGCCACCCCTTTCGCTCGGCATAGTGCTGATACATCAGCGCCAAAAGTTCGGCAAACAGCGCGGCTTCTTCACCGCCCGCCCCCGCGCGTACCTCAAGAATAATCTCGTTGGGAAACTCTTCCTCGGTTTTTTCCTCGGCAAGCAGGTCTTCAATCTGTTCATTGAGCGCCTTTTCCGACACCTCTATCTGGCGCAAATCTTCTTGGGCAATATCTGAAAGTGACGGGTCAGCCGCGAGTGTCGCTTCAATATCCTTGCGCTCGCGCGCAAGACGCTCGAGTTCCTGGGCATAGAACGCGGTCCGTGGATTCTTTTTCAACTGTTCAATATCGATGGCCATATACAAAGAAGAAACACCCGACCGGCACGGTCGGGTGTTTCCAACGTCGTTAGTTTTCCGAAGACTCTTCTGCAGTCACCTTCTTCGTCTTTTTGGTTGTGGCGACTTTTTTCGCTTCTTCACGTTTTGCGGAGGCCGCGGTCTGGCGGGTCTTGAACTTCTCAAGGCGTCCGGCGAGCACTTTCTTGCTTTCGTCGCCGATGTAGAACGGGTGGCACGATGAACACACCTCAACGTCGATTTTTTCCTTCGTTGAGCCGACGGTGAATGTGTTGCCGCACGCGCACTTTACATGTGCCTGCGGGAAATATGTCGGGTGTGTATCTGCCTTCATAGCGGGAACATCGTACCAGACGATACCTTTTTTGACAATATACACCGAGCCGCTTTCTAGTGCGTCCCTTGCTGTGCGGTCAAAAGCGCAATGAGTTCCTGAAGTGTAAGGATGAGTTTGGTAAGAATTTCAACAATCGGATTGGAAATCTGCGTCGTGCGAACGCGTGACGAACTGCCTCCGCCACCGTCATTATCATCATCGTCGTCACCTTCTGCCGGAGGATCGTCGTCATCATCACCAATAATTACGTCCCCGGCGTCAAACACGAGCAATTCTGAGTTACCTGTATCGTCGGCGTCGTAACTGCCGAAATAGAATTCCGTGTCATCGCTCTTCAGGGCGCTTGCGTACCCATACAGCACCTCCCCCGTCGGATCAAACGCAGTCGCGGTGCCATCGGTTGTATTGAACGCAGCAAGATAATTTCTGGTCGTACCGCTGTTCACGTCCAGGAAATCTCCTCCCGCATACAGAAGCGCGTCATCTGAGGAAAGTGACAGCGCCCGGATGATGTTATCCGGCTCCGGAACGAAGGTGCTTATGAGAGAGCTGTCGGATGTGTCTACGGCAATAAGATTTAACACATCCGCACCAGCGAATCCGGTGAAGCTGCCGCCGACAAACACCTCTCCTCCCGACGCAGCCACCACGTGTACGTCTCCGTTAAACGCAGGGTAAAAATCGGTCACCGCTCCCGTCGTCGCGTTTATCTCTCCGAAATATCGCCGGGGCTGTCCACCAATCGTGGTCAACTCACTATCACCCCCGATATAGATTGTTGACTCATCTGAAGAGAGTGCAACGGTGTACACAGTTTCAGGAGTCCCCGCTATTCCGGCATCAAGCGCTGTTGCCGTACCGTCGGCAACGGTAATTTCCGCAAACTGATTTCTTGATGCCCCACCGATAGTTGTGAAGGCCCCACCTGCATAGATGGTTGTTTCACCCGGCGCCAACAGTAAATCTTCGACGGTTCCGTTTGCGTTCGGGTCAAATCCGGCGACAAGCGTGCCGGCCCCCGCCGTGCTGAACGCCGCAATACGGTTTCGAGTGTCCGCGGTAGTCTCGGAATTGACACACGTGAAGTCCCCGCCCATATACAGCGTACTACCATCACCGGTAAGCTCGAGGGTTTTCACTTGATCACACATCTGCGGGTCAAACGGCAACAGTGTGCCCGCGCCTGTTGTGTCAAACGCCGCCGCGTTAAACCGAAATGTAAAAGCCGGATTTACCGTAGCAAAGCTCCCTCCGAGATAAAGCGTCTCGCCGTCGGCAGAGAGCTCTATGTCATAGACTGTTCCGCCAGGAAACGGTGAGAACGCCGCCACCGAACCGTCCGCGGTATTAAACGCAGCCGCATATTGCTCGTCCCCTGAGAGAAACGAACCACCAGCGTACAGGAGAGACCCGTCGGGAGAGAGCTCGAGTGTATAAATGGTAGCAGCGCCGGTGAAGGTCGGATTAAATGCCCCATCAAACACCCCCGCTGCGGTAATGTGTGCAAGACTTCCTTGCGTCGTCGTGCCGACATTCGTAAAGCTCCCGCCGATATACCACCCCCCGTCACCGTCGGGAATTGCGGCATATATGGTGTCGGGGGCCCCACCCCCAACCGTCGAGACCTTCGGAAATACCGCAACAGGTTCCTCTGTCGTCTCGTTAAAAACCATCCCCTCGCCCGCAAGTCTCTCAAAGAGATCAAAGAACCCGCCGACATACAGCGTCGCATCATCCGAAGAAAGCGCCAAAACGTTCGCTGTCGGACCTAACCCGCTTTCGTCAATTGATGCATTGAAATCCAGCACACCCCCCGTCGTACTGTCAAATGCCGCAAGACGTTCCTGCGGAACTCCGTCATTAACCGTAAGGAAATTACCGACAACATAGAGTGTCGCATCGTCCGAGGAAAGCACGATGTTGTTTACCGCATCATCAAGACCGGCATCAAACACGGTTGCCGTATTGTCCGCAGTAGTGTATGCGGCGGCATATTCGGCATCTCCGACGAAAAAATCACCGCCGGCGTACAACACGGAATCATCGGAGTTAAGCACGAGTGCAGATACCACCGCATCGGGCTCCGGCGAAAACACGGGAAGTACGGTTCCGTCGGCGGTGTTTACAGCGGCAAGATAAAACCGCTCGTCCCCGCTGCAAATCTCTTCGCCATCGTCCCATGCACCAAAACAAGAGAAGACACCACCGACATATAACGTGGAACCGTCGCTGGAAAGCGCCAGTGATTCAACGCCGTAGTTCGGCTGCGGGTTGAAACCGTCGACCAGTTCGTATGTCGTCAAATCTATTGCTGCAAGATTTGCGCGCAGAGGAATCGGCGGATCGCCTGGGGGCGGGTCAATCGCAAGAACCTCGGTAAAGTTGCCGCCGACATACAGCGTTGTTCCGTCAGTAACAAGTGCTTTAATTTCTCCCCCGACAAATTGGTATTTACTTTTCACCGCATCCGGAACGGAATCAAGTGCCGGCGCAGCGAGCGCACACAAAGGTGCAAACATCCCGAGAACCAGTAGAAAAACTCCGAATTTTGTTGTTTTCATGCCAAAAGATTAATTAATAGGACAATAAACCAGTATACCATAACTTTTTTGTTTTTTTGGTTGTCCACACGGAAAACACGCCCGTTGCCGGACGTGTTTTCCTGAAAAGAGACTGGGTTTTATGCTCCTCGCTGGGCAATAATCAGTGCGATAAGTTGCTGAAGAACGGCGATAAGCTGTTCGAGTATTTTCTGGATAAGCAGGTTTCGCGCAGAGCTTCCCGCACCGCCTCCCGCGCCGCCGCCATCGTCATCATCGTCGTCGTCATCTCCGTCCGTGGGTGGCGCAGGGCAGTCGGCAGAACAAGAGTTGTATGTTTCTCCTTCTTCGCAAATACCGTTTCCGCACTCCCAGGTAGTGCCATCACAATCCGCCGGACACGTACGCGACTCGCCGACCTCGCAAACATTATCACCACAAACAGGCTCTGATGGTTCCGGGGGGTCGGTTTGATCACAGTCCGCCGGACAGGAGGTACCTGTTTCACCTGCAGAGCACACCTTATCTCCGCACACTGGTTCATATTCCGGCGGGTCGGTGTCCGGAGGCGTTGTTGCTCCGTACGTCGGAAATACGATTGCAAAAGAAAGACCAAGCGCCGCAAGAATAATTCCTAGTGAAATTTTTTATTTTGACATATACAAAATTGTGCTAATGGCTACAGGAATAAGGGTAGCAAGAGGAAGAGAAACAGCAACTATCTTTCTTTGTCCAACACATCAATCTGCTGCTGATAACCGTCGGCAAGCGCCATCACCTCGTCGCCGTAGAACGCATATGACGCTTTTGAGGCATTCGCCCACCCTGCAAAATAACGCAGTGACGCCAGACGTTCTGCAGCGCGGGTTTTTGCCGTTGCGCCGTTTTCACCAAGCAACACACCGGCTGCCATAAATGCATCTGCCGGATTGTACGGGTTCGGGGGATTGTTTCCCGTCAGTGCGCCTATTTTGTCGCGACTTTTATCGTACACGCATGTCTGCGCAACTTTGTTGCAGGTGTACCCCGCATACATCACCCATGTTGACGGAATGAACTGCGCCGGTCCCATGGCGCCGCCCCATCCGTACCACGGCTTCGCCGAAACCGGCATCGAGTCGGGGTTCAGTCCCAAATCCTTCATGAGCAGTCCAAAAATCCAACGATCGCGCTCCGGGTGTGAGTCAGTCAACCAGTTTCCTGTCCCGAGATTTTCTCCCAGACGCGTCTCTTCCTGAAGCGTGCCGAGCACCAACGCCGCACGCACCCCCGTAAGCGCCTCGACGTTTTTGGCAAAATCAATCGCTTCTCCCAATGAGATGGCGTTGGAGCCGCGGAGTTTGAAGAGTTCCGCGCGGATTTGCGCCGCCGTCTGCTGTTTCTGCGTAATAATCGCCTGATACACCCCTTCCTGTCCTTTGGTCACCGTCAGTACCTGTTGTTTTTCCGCTTCGCGGGCTTCAATTTTTTGTTTTTCAAGTTCCTGCAGTTTTTTGAGCTCAAGTTCGGACGCCTGCCGCTCCTCAAGCGTTTGTTTTTCGTAAAACGTTTCTTCTTTCGTGGATTCAATTTCACGGAACGATCCTTGCAGCGAAACGGTGATGGAATCAAACGAATCAAGATCTTCAAAGAAATCGGAAATGTTTTCCTTCGACAATGCAACCTCAACAAGCGAGTAATCGTCGATGGTGTTTGTTTCGCGAATCAGCTGTGCAAGCGACTCCTTCTGGCGCGCCATGCGCGCGGTAAGCTCTTCTATTGTTTCTTGTTTTTTGACGACCTCGCCGCCGAGCTGATTGATGGTATGGGTGCGTGCTTGGATTGAAAGTTGGGACTTTTTTATTTCCGCGTTCAAAATAGACACGTCGCGCTCAAGCGAAACGCGTTCGGTGCGCTTTTCATCCAAAAATTTCTGCTGAAATTGGATTTCTTTCTCGATTTTTTCGAGATCCTGCTCAAGCTCCTTCTGCCGCTCTTCAATGGCGTCGGAAAGCGACTGGGTTTCCGCAAGCGCGGGGAGTGCAAAAACAGCGCCGAGAACGGCCGCGGAAAGAACGATTGTTCGTAAATAAGGTAAGCGCATGGCGATGTGCCACGTGCTATGCAGTTGCTTCGCTCTGGGCTTCCGGTTCTCCTTCTCCGCCCTCTTCGTCGGCCTTTCCTTTCTTTTCGACTTCAATTGCGTCCATGTCGATTGCCTGAACCGGTTCTTCCTCTTCCTCTTTCGGCTGAGCGACCGCGGCGACGACCTCGTCTGCGTCAGTGAGAATCGTCACGCCTGCAGGCACGGGTATATCTTTAATGGCGATTTGGCTGTCAAACGTTTCAAGTGATGATACATCAACGGTAATTTCGTGGGGCAAGTCCTTCGGAAATGCCTCGACTTCCACTTCGTACATCACCTTCACCAGTGTACCACCCAAATTCTTTACCGCAGGTGACTCGCCTGTGAACAACAGCGGAACACCGACCTGCAGTTTCTTTCCTTTTTCAATAACGTAAAAATCAATGTGCTCAAACGCCTCGGTCACCGGATTGCGGGACACATCGTGAATAAGCGCCTCCTTCGGCTCTCCGACACCCTCCAGCGTAATGATGGATGATTCTCCTGCACTCTTAAACACCTTCACAAATTCTTTTCCGTCCAGCGTAATGGGTGTTGAGGGCTCTTTCGGACCGTATAAAACAGCGGGGATTTTTCCCTTTTTACGCAGGCTGTCCGCGCTGCCTGATGTTCGTTTTTCAACTGTCAGTGTATGCATAGGCGACCCATAGTCGCACAAAACGCTCCCGAAGGCAAGATTACAGCCCCGCAAAGAGCCGCATGCGCCGTTCCACGATATCTTGCACGGCCGAAACCGCGTCTTTGGTGTATTTGTACGGAGCAAGTTCCTCCGGATTCTCCTGTAGGGAGAGCTGGAGCGCCGTGTGGTAGGCAGAGCGCAGTTCGGTTGATACGTGGATCACCGCGATACCCGCCTCAATGACCGCGCGATAGTCGTCATCCGTTGTCCCCGAGCCGCCGTGAAGTACCAGTGGTATGCTGACTGCCTCTGCGATTTCTTTGACACGTTCGGGGCTCAACCGCGGGTCGTGGCCGCTTTTAAGCATCCCGTGAATGGTGCCGACCGCAGGCGCCAGCATATCCACACCGGTTTCTTCAACAAATTTTTTTGCATCGGAGGCGGTCGTCATCATCTCAGGAGTCACCGCCGCTCCCTCGGGAAGCGCATCAAGCATCTGTGATCCGACGCCGATAAATCCAAGCTCTCCTTCGATGAGCGTGTTCCCTTTTTCCTTTGCGTACGCAACACACTCTTTTGTCTTTGCGACATTTTCGTCAAATGGAAGCTGTGCGCCGTCAAAAATTACCGAATCAAAACCGGCATCCACCGCTTCCCTCACACGCTCAACTGAATATGTGTGATCGGCGTTGAGATAGATTGAAAGTCCCGTCTCTTTCTGTTCTGCGCGGATGAGCGCGACGATTCCTTCGGCGCCGAATGCGTCCCGCTCTCCTTCCGACACACCCACAATAACCGGCAGGCCCGTTGCCTTCGCCGCAGCAATCACTCCCTTGAGCATTTCAATGTTTCCGACGTTAAAATGACCGATTGCTTTTTTCTCCAGGCGATATGCATCGATGGTTGCGCGGAGCGTTTCCATGCACATATTTTAGCACGAGGTGTGTGCTATCATAATGGCCATGAAGTACGATTTTATTGCAATCGGCGATACGGTCACCGACGAATTTATTGAGTTGGATGACGTGCGTATCGACTCGGAACGCGATCCTGAGGACAAGGGCTATCAGGAAATCTGTTTCCGTTTCGGCGACAAAGTTAAATACAAGAACCTCACAACCGTGCACGCCGTCGGCAATGCCGCCAACGCGGCGGTCGCCGCAACACGTTTAGGACTTTCAACGGCACTGGTTACCGACATCGGCGACGATGAACTTGGAGACAAAACGCTTGAAACACTCACCTTCCACGATGTCTCAACAAAGTTCGTGCGCATACACGAAGACATGCTTTCCAATCATCACTTCGTTCTGCAGTTCGGTCCGGAACGAACCATTCTCATCAAACATCAGCCGTACCCGTACGCACTTCCCGACATCAACGAACCTTCATGGGTCTACCTTTCGTCGCTCTCGGACACATCCGTTCCCTATCACCACGAAATCGCGAAATATTTGGAAGCGCACCCCGACATTAAACTCGCGTTCCAGCCGGGAACACTGCAAATTCAACTGGGTGCCAAGGAACTTGCTGATGTATACGCGCGCACATACATACTTTTCTGTAACCGAGAGGAGGCGGGGCGTATTCTTGAAACAACCGATATCACCGATGAACAAAAGCTTATGAAAGGGTTGTCGGCGCTCGGACCGAACGTGGTGGTGCTCACCGACGGGCCAAACGGGGCATTTGCATACGACTCGACAAACGGAGAAATGCTATCTGTCACGATGTATCCCGACCCGAAGGCGCCCGTCGACCGCACCGGTGCGGGCGACGCGTTTTCATCAACAGTTGTCGCGGCACTTGCTCTTGGAAAACCCTTATCTGAGGCCCTTTTGTGGGGACCGGTGAATTCCATGTCGGTGGTGCAGTATGTCGGCGCACAGAAAGGACTTTTGAACCGGGAACAACTCGAAAAACATCTCACTGAAGCACCCGCGGAATACAAGGTTGAGAAGCTCTAGAAACAACGTACACTTAAAAGCAGACTTCTTCGAAAGGAGCTGCTATGCGATACACGTTCGCCGCCGCGCTCCTTCTCGGAGCGCTCTTTAACATCCCCTCTCCTCTTTTCGGACACACCGAACAAGAGCGCCGTGCCGATCTTGTTGCAGAACTCAGTTCTTTCTTCGAGAAAGAGTGGGTGCTCGACATTTTCAACCACCAGGATCTCTGCGCCGGACGCGAGGTACCTATCGAGCGCCTGAAGGGCGGTTGGCCTGAACTTGAGCGTCAGGTGCTCCACGAAGATTCAATCGCTCGTGGCGTTGCGTTTTTCAAGGAACACTACCTGACGCTTACGAACACGGGCTACGCGCAGCGTGATGTCACAGGTACGCTTCCGTTTGTCACGGTTGCCATCCTGCGCATCGAATCTGACCTCGGCCTAAACCGTGCGGGAGTGCCGGTCATACGGACACTCTTCAAGAAGTACCACGGGGCTCCGGATGGTCCGGGCGGCAACGCACGTCGCCGCTATATATTTGAGCGCGAGATCGTTCCGTTCCTGCGCATGGCCGCACAAAGCGATTGGGACGTCTGCGGAGTTCTGGGAACGCGCGCCGCTGCGTTCGGGTTTCCGCACTTCATCCCGGAATCACTGCGCCTCTCAGCAGACGGCGACGACGACGGCAACGTCGACTTGATGTGGAGTGTGGCCGATGCGGTCGCAAGCATCGGGAACTACCTCGAAAAGACCGGGTGGCACCGATCGCCGCGACAGGCGGTGTTTCGGTATAACCCCGACTGGAGGTACGTACGCATCGTGCTTTCGTACGCGAAAGCGCTGGAGAAAGCGCTGCAAGAGCGGGAAACCCCCGCCGACTGATGTCGGCGGGGTTCTTTTTTATTTCCTTGAAAGCACTTCCGTTTTTCACCTAACGCTCATCGTCGACAAAAAGTTCGTGGTATCCGACTGTTACGGCACTGCTGATAAGTATCCAGAAGAAAAATTCCTCCAAAGGAAACCGCACACCGAGAACACCCACCTCTCCTATGTATTGCCCGGGAAAACGCCACTGGTCCAAATGGAGAGCGGTGAGTTCAAAAACAAGGTACAAAAGGGCAAAAAAAGGAATGACCTTGAGCGTCTTTGGAATTAGGTGTGGTTTTTTGGCAATGAGAAATATAAACGGCGGAAGCGTAAGGAGACCAAGAATACCGTACGCGTAATCAAATAAAAGAATATCCGGATACACATAATATGTGCCCGTTATAACCACAATCACACCGGCACCAAACCAAAAAGCTATGCGGGTGTTCGGTGAGATTTTTGTCACTCTGTCGTGTTCAAAAAAATATTCGTAAAATAACACCGTGAACAAAACCCAAAGAAAGAACCAAATGAGCACATCAATCGAGACCACACCGAGAACGTAGCCCGGTAATACCAACTGGCCGTACTCCGGCCACGACCAGGCATTATTTATCTCTGCGAGAAAATCAAAAGAGACACCCCATAGGGTTCCAAAAAGCAGGGCTGAAATGAGTGCTTTCTTGATGCTTTTTGGACGGCGAATAAGCAGATACAACGACGGGACTCCGAAGAAAAGAATCGTCGTTAGTAAAAAATTGAGATTCCAATAGACAACAACAGGAACAGTGACCAACAAAAACCCAATAAGGACCATGAGGTCTCTTGTCTCTTTTCGTATATGCCTAGAACTCGGGTGATACATCTGAAAAACTATTTTCTTGAAATTACTTTTTTTGCGGCTTCAACAATCGAGTCGGCGTCCATTTTGTAGTGGGCAATAAGTTCGTCGGGTGTTCCTGATTGTCCGAATTGGTCATGCACACCAATGAACTCAATTGGTACAAGGTGCTGTTGTGCAAGAATCTCCGCAACTGCCGAACCCATACCTCCGGCAATCTGGTGTTCTTCAACTGTCACCACTGCCCCGCATTTTGTTGCGACATCCACAATTGTTTTTTCATCCATCGGCTTGATGGTGTGGTTGTTCACTACAATTGAGCCGACACCTGCGTCCTGTAGTTTTTTTGCGGCAATAAGCGCGTTGTGCGTGAGCGCACCGCATGCAATCAATGCAACAGCAGGATTCTCCGACTGCCACAAAATCTCCGCGCGGCCGAGTGCAAACGGTGTTTCCGAAGTCGTAAACGACGGTGTCCCCGCCCGCCCGAGACGTATATATGCGGGACTTGTGGTCTGCGCAATCGCCATCGTCGCTTTCTTGGCCTCCTCACTATCGGCAGGCACCACCACCGTCATATTCGGCAGCATACGCATCAGTCCGATGTCTTCAAGCGCCTGGTGTGTTGCGCCGTCAGGACCGACCGAGACACCTGCGTGGCTTCCTGCGATTTTTACCGGCACATTGTTGAGCGCAATCGTCGTGCGAATCTGCTCATTATTGCGTCCGGGAGAAAACGTCGCGTACGAGGTGATAAACGGAATTTTTCCGTAGTTGGCCATGCCCGAGGCGACTGTTGCGAGGTTTTGTTCGGCGACACCCACCTCCACAAAACGGTCCGGAAATTCTTTGTGAAACCATTCTGCGCGGGTGGACTCTTCCAAATCGGCGCACACCACCACAACACGTTCATCTTTCTTTCCTGCTTCCACCAATCCATACCCAAAACCGTCGCGGATGGGCACTTTTTTGATATCCGCGCTGAAAATATCATCAATAAGTTTTTGCTCTTCGTTAATCATTGTGTGATGCCTCAATTTTTCCTTTAAGTGTGCGCAGTTCTTTCAAAAACTTTTTTTCCTCTTCTTTTGTCGGCGGTTTGCCGTGCCAACGGTAGTCGTATTCAATCTCTTTGATTCCCTTGCCGGCGATTGTGTGCGCAATAATAACCGTCGGACGCTCTGAAATCGCGCGCGCCTCATCCACCGCGTCACAAAACGCCATAATGTTGTGTCCGTCCACCTCAATGACATGCCAGTTGAATGCGCGCCACTTATCCGCCAACGGTTCTAGCGGCATTACGTGCTCGGTCGTACCGCTGATTTGAATATTGTTGCGGTCAATTACCGCGGTGAGATTTGAAAGTTTGTTGTTGCCGGCAAACATGGCACCCTCCCACGTATTACCCGCCTGCAGCTCCCCGTCGGACATCAGACAGTATGTGCGCCACTTTTTTCCGTCCATGCGCGCAGTGTATGCATATCCCGCCGCCTGTGAAAGTCCCGATCCAAGCGGTCCTGAAGTGGTCTCAACTCCCGGCAAACGCTCGCGCTCGGGGTGTCCCTGCAAACGTGACCCGAATTTTCGGAGTGTCTTCAGTTCGGAGAGCGGAAAATATCCCGCGTGCGCCATCGCAGAGTACCGCACCGGTGTAATGTGCCCGTTTGAAAGAAAGAGCCGGTCACGTTCTTCCCATTCGGGATTTTTCGGGTCGTGTTTGAGAATATGAAAATAAAATGCGGTAAAAATGTCGGCCATGTCCAACGGCCCGGCGGTATGTCCGCTCCCCGCATCTTCAAGCATATCGATCAGCGAGATGCGAATTTCGTTTGCTTTCAACTCAAGCTCTTTAATCTTGTCGTCAGAGAGATGCGCCATACAAAGAGTATAGCAAACATTACCCGAGATTCTGGAGGTGTTGTATGGTTTCTTTGACAGTATCGCTTCCGAAAATTGCCGAACCGGAGACAAGTTTCGTTGCGCCCGCATCCACAAGAAGCGGCGCGGTCTCCTCGTTGACACCTATATCAACAGCAATAGGCAGTTCAGGATACCGCGCATGAATCTCACGGATTTTTTCGTATACGGTCTCATCAAGCTCAACACCGTGATAACCGATCCGATCGTTGCCCATGCACTGCACGAAATCCACGTCTGTAATGTGCTTGAACAATTCTTCGTTCGATGTACTCGGTTTGATGCCGAGTCCCGCCTCCGCATTTACCTCATGCAATTTTTTGATGATGTCGTGCACATGTTCGGTGCTTTCAATATGCACCACTGCCGCAGCAACCCCGGCCTGAATCCACTTATCAATTTCTTTTTCAGGTTCTTTGATGAGTAGATCAACCTCGTAGTCTATTTCGTCCCAGAACGGTAACCCTTCGCTTTCCTCCAACAGACTTTCAAAGTGGCCTGCTTCGGCATACGGCCATGTTTTTGACGACGCATATGAACCGTCGGCGACATCCAGCTGCACGCGCCGCACCAGTCCGCGAACCAACGCCGCTTTTGCGGAGAGTTCGTCAAAAGACGAAGGAAGAATTGCGGGAACGACGTCTATCATGCGTCCAGTTTTTTTATGCGCCGTACATGGCGCTCTTCTTCTGAAAACGGAGTATCCAACCACAACGAAACAATATCCTGTGCCGCATCCTGATTTACAAAATCGGTTCCCAGTGAAAGCACGTTCGCGTCGTTGTGTTCGCGGGATAATTTGGCAACCTCCACATCTTCGCCGAGATACAGTGCCGCGCGCACACCTTTCACGCGGTTAGCAGCCATTGCCTCCCCTTGTCCTGATTTACCGAAGACTACACCTCGCTCCACTTCACCGTCTGCCACAGCATGTGCAACAGGAAAAATAAAATCAGGGTAATCATCGGCGGGGTCAAAAGAAAACGCGCCCTTGTCCACCACCTCGTGTCCGAGTGAAACAAGAAAATCTCTCATCTGTTCCTTAAGTTTAAACCCTGCGTGATCTGCTCCGAGTGCAATTTTCATATTATTTTTCGCCCTGTGCGATTATTCGTTTATCAAAACCACCGCGCTCTTCCCGTTTTTGCAATCTGGTTTTTTCCACCCCACCATACTCTGAAAGAGTTTTCGGAGATTCAATAACTTCAAGCACATCCGCAAGTTCTTCTACACTGCTGTTTTGACTGAATTCTTTCACCTCTTCGCCCAATTTTTTTATCAGTTCCTCTTTAAATTCTTCCGGCGAAGCGGTGCGGGCTTTATACGCGATGCCTTTTGCATCCAAAATCTCAGGAATCTTGTCTCGAACGAGTTTGTTGTAGGGGGTCATAACGTACTTACAAAAGTGCCGACATTTTTCGCGCGTGCTGCACCAGTGTCGCCGCATATCCCGCCTCGTTGTCATACCACGACATCACCTTCACGAGATTGCCGCCGACCACACGCGTCATTTGAGCATCCACAATCGCACCGTACGGTTCACCGACGATATCTGACGAAACAAGCTCGTCGTCGGACACTTTCAGAATCCCCTGCCAACGGTCGTCGCCCGCAGCTTTTTTCAGAATATCGTTTACTTCCTCCGCCGTCGTATCGCGCCCGACCACCATTGTAGTGTCCGCAATTGAACCGACCAGCACGGGTACGCGAACCGCGATGCCGTCAAACTTTCCTTCGAGATCGGTAATTGCTTTTGTGACCGCAATTGCCGCACCGGTGGTTGTCGGCACGATGTTTGCCGCCGCAGCGCGTCCTTCACGCCATCCGCGCGCATTCGGCGCATCCTGCAGTTCCTGTGACTGCGTGTATCCGTGCACTGTGTTAAGCACCGCTTTCTCCACACCAAGCGCCTCATGAATCACCTGAATCACCGGTGATGCCGCGTTGGTCGTGCACGATGCGTTAGAAGTGATATCGCATGTTTTCAACTTCTCTTCGTTAATTCCCATCAATACCGTCCCCACTTCAATTCCCGGAACCGCGTCTCCTTTTGCCGGTGCGGTAATCACCACACGCTTTGCGCCCGCATCAAGATGTTGCTTGGCATCCTCGTATTTCGTGTAGTGTCCTGAACTTTCAATAACGATATCAATGTCGAGTTTTTTCCACGGCAGATTTTTTGCTTCTTTTTCCTGAAGAAACGCAATATCTTTTCCGTTGACGGTCAGTGTCCCGTCTTTTGACTCCACATCAAGACCTGATTTTCCGTATGCCGAATCAAACTTGAGCAGATACGCGAGGTTGTGCGCATCACCGAGATCGTTTACCACCACCACGTCGAGTTCGGGATACTTAAGTGCGAGTTTGAAAAACGCTCTGCCGATACGTCCGAAACCGTTAATTGCGATGCGAGCCATACAAATGAGAGTAAATGAGAAGAATAATCCTGCATAAAAAGTATACCCCGCACTCAACGTTGCTCCAAAGTTGAGTGCGGGGTAAATCACGCTCCAAATAAATAATTGACACCTTGCAGTATATTGTTGTATAATCGCCCAGGATTCCATAGGAGACGACACATGACAACGTTAAGAGAAGTCCGGCGGTTCCTCTACGAGAAGCGCCTGGACATGGGCCTCTTCGGGGTCAACCCCGAGTTCGAGGCCGAGTTCAACAAGATGGCCCAGAAGGTACACGAGGCCATCGTGAGGGAGAACGGTCTGCCGCCGGAGACGGTGGAGTTGCCGCTGGACGGCGATTCCGTGCTGTTGGGTGACCGGAGCGACGAGCTCTTTTTCGAGTTCACGGCATGGTTTGCCAAGAACTCGGGAATTCCCGACGAGGTCATCGGCCTCTCCTGACCGTCACGCACCGTGCGTGAAACCGCCGCCAAGACTTTTGGCGGCGTTCGTTTTTATGAAAGTTTTTCTTTGAGGAGTTTTGCAAGCACCCCCGGATTTGCCGAACCTTTCGAAAGCTTCATGCCCTGCCCCACAAGAAACTGCAGTGATGCTTCTTTTCCTTTTTTATATTCTGCAACTACACTCTCGTTTTGCGCGATGACATCATCAACAATTGTACCGATGGCACCTTCGTCACTTTGCTGCAACAACCCCTCTTTCTCCGCAATCTTTTTCGGGGAGGCATCTTTTTTAATCATGAGTGCAAGAATATCTTTTCCTCCGCGCGAAGATACGCTACCGTCTGAAAGCATTCCGATGAGTTCGGCAAAATATTTCGCGGACAACGAAATCTCGTTTCCTTTCAAAAGTCCCGCGAGGTCAGCTGCAATATAATTAGTCGCAAGGAGAATCTTTTTCGGGTCACCGCCCAACTCTCCCGCAACCTGTTCAAAAAAGTTTCCGTATGCGGGGTCGCCCACAAACATATTCGCGTCCTCTTTTTTCAGTCCGAGTGCAAGATACCGTTCCCGTTTCTGCCACGGCAGTTCCGGTAATTCTTTTTTAAGCGCCTCGGCGGAAAATTCCGGAATCTCTGAGATTTTTAGCTTCGGTAAATCGGGTTCCGGAAAATAACGGTAATCGTGCGACGATTCTTTCTCGCGCTGAGAAAACGTTTCTCCTTTCGCATCATCCCATCCGCGTGTCTCCTGCACTATTTTCTCTCCCGCTTCAAGCGCCTCCGTCTGCCGTTGTGTTTCAAATTCAATCGCCTTTTCCGCCGCACGGAACGAGTTGATATTTTTTATTTCCGTCTTTGTTCCAAGTGTGCCGTCTTTTGAAACAGAGATATTCACCTCCACGCGCAAATGTCCTTTCTCCATGTCCGCATCCGACACGCCGAGATACCGCAATAAAAGTTGCAGCTCACGTGCGAAATCCCCCGCCTCTTTTGCACTCTTGATAACCGGTTCGGTAACCAATTCCATCAGCGGCACGCCTGCACGGTTAAAATCAACGAGCGAGTGGTCACCCTCGTGCTGAGAGCGCGCGGTATCTTCCTCAAGATGAATGCGTGTAAGTGCAATACCGTGTAGCTCTCCTTTTGTTACAAGCGGAAAGGCATACTGACTGATTTGGTACCCTTTTGGAATGTCGGGGTAAAAATAGTTTTTTCGGTCAAATTCCGTGTAGTCGGCAATGGTACCGCCGACGGCAACGCCGACTTTGAGCACGTGCTTCACCGCCTCGCGGTTGATGACGGGGAGCGTGCCGGGGTGCGCCATGCACACCGGACACACGTTCCAGTTCGGACGCTTCTCGTCCGGGTCATTCTTAGAGTCGCAGAACATTTTCGTCTGCGTTTTCAACTCCGCGTGTATCTCGAGCCCTATTGTAGGTTTATATTCTGTCATGATGATGGTTTACTGCGCCTGCCCAGCACTAAGCTTCGCTTTAGTGCTGGGTGAAAATTTCAAGTCCAATTGTCGGTATGTAGGATGTCATGATATTTTTGAAGGATGAGCCTCCAAAATCATTATACCTGTCGAACCTTTATTTTTGAATTGTATTTAAAGTCAGATACGAAAACGCCCCCGCGTGCCAATAAAAGCCACGCGGGGGCGAAAGATTTCCAAGGTATCAAGACGCAAGCGCCAAGATGCCAGGGGTTCAAGGATCAGTTGCGAGGGAAAGCCCGAGTACCGTGGTACCACCGGTCAGCGTCGAGCAGATGATCGGCGCTGATGGACCAATTTCGGCCATTGGCATTCCACTTGACGGAGACCACGAAGACAGCCCCGTCCCCGCCACGAACATAGAAGATGTTCTCGTGGCCAAAGGTGCGCAGGTCCCCCTCGGTACCTCCCAACTGCGCGGAGAGAGCCCTCTGGAGGTAGCGACAAAACGCGCGGGCATTCTCGAAGATGTGGTTCTCACCGAGTTTCTGACGAATCTCGGTATCGTACATGTCCTTCCGAAGGTCGTACGGCTCTCCGACTGAGGCCGGTGCCGTCTCGGGCATCGCAAGCGCCAGAGCAAGAATCTGCTGCCAGAACCCGTCGGTGACCAAGAGGCCAGGCCGAGTAGTGAAGAAAACAGCGAGGTCGGCTGGTGTGGGCTCGACGATCTTTTCGACGGTGAGCTTCAGCGTGCCGTCGAGAATGCCATCCATCACCTGCAACCCGCCGATCTTCTTGACCAGCGCGTTGAGGCGACCGACGGGAACGTCCTTGATCAGGAACATGATTCCTCCTTAGACTTCTTTTCCCGCACACCAAGAAAAAAGGTGTTGTCTACGGAAAAACCTCCGTAAAGGATGAAATTCATGCTACAGCCCCAGTTCTGGATAAAGCATCTTCCTGGATAGAAGCAGCTGTAGATGAGAATCCCCGTGTCGTGGTAGTCCGTAGTGCGATTGGCATACTTCCCCAACGCAACCACGCTAGAACCGAAGCTCTCCCCCTTCTCCCCAAGAAGGGCTTGTTTCTTGACATAGTAGACGAATTCTTCTGGTGTTGCGTTCCTGAATCCCTTCTGCTCAACCAACCCCTTAGCATCTCTGGGAGAAATTCCATTAAAACTGATAAAGGGACTCACTTTCGATAAATCGCAGAGATAAAATTCTAGGTTGTCGTATTCTGGTTTGTGCCGATACCTTCTCAACGAGGGGAACGCGACGAAGAAGTCCTCCTTGGTTGTGGCGGCATTGGACACCGTGAACTCCTTGAAGGTCTCATCCTGCTGTTTGGATTGCTCGCTGGACCCCCCACAATAAATGAGGAAAGTCGTCCCGACCACTCCCACCAACAACAGGATCAGAAACAGGAAAAGCAGAAATGAGAAACTCATGTTACCTCCTTGGGCTTTGTTGCCCGGAGTAACCATCGGTCTTCGTTGACCGTGGTTTTGAAGGCCTGAAAGGCGCTCAAAACCACGGTCAAATTTGCAACTGAACTTTCAAAGAACTTTCATGCATATAATACACCTTTTTATGTGATGTGTCAATAGTATAGTGTTGGGTCAGACCCCACGTGCTAACACCCGTGTACTAGCACTCCTTTAATTCGCCCATTTTCTTTGTCAGAGCGTCGGAAAATGCCTTCAGCGACACATCGTCGTATATGGAAACGGTAAAAATCATGTCTTCAGAAACACCACTTTGTGCAGAAAATTCCTTTATTTTTTGAGGAACTTCGTCTGGTTGTAGAATGTCTGATTTTGTGAGCAACACAATCTCGCTCTTATCCGCCAACTCTCCGGAGTATTTGGAGAGTTCCTTTCTCACTGTTGCGTACGCTCCTGCCAAATCTTCATTTTCAAATGACACACAATGGACGAGCATTTTTGTGCGCTTGATGTGACGCAAAAATTTATGCCCGAGTCCGCGTCCTTCCGCCGCACCCTCAATAAGTCCCGGAATATCGGCAAGTACGTATCCGTATATAACCCCGAGGTTCGGGTTGAGCGTCGTAAACTCATACGCGCCGACTTTTGCATGCGCGCCGGTAAGCGCGTTGAGCAGACTCGACTTCCCCGCATTCGGCATACCGATGAGTCCCGCATCAACAACCAACTGCAGTTCGATTTCAAAATCATCTTCGTCTCCGGGCTTTCCTTTCGTCGACTGCATCGGCGTGACGTTTCGCGAACCCTTGAAGTGCTCGTTTCCGTATCCGCCGTTGCCGCCTTTCAACAGCACTTCGCGTTGTCCTTCTTCAAGAATCTCCCAGCGCTCGCCGAGTCGTGTGCGCGAAATTACCGTGCCGAGCGGAAATTTAAATACAAAATCTTTGCCGTTTCTTCCCTCCTTGCTTCGGCTGCCTCCGGGCGCTCCGTCGCCCGCCGCGTAGTGGTTTTGATCACGATACCGCAGCAACGCGCCGATATCGCGGATACCTTCAGCCACCACGTCGCCGCCGCGTCCGCCGTTTCCTCCTGCAGCGCCGGACAGGTCTTTTCCTTTAAGATGCAGCCAGCGCACCACGCCGTTGCCGCCGCGGCCCGCCTTCAGGTGTAAATGTAGTTCATCGATGAATGCCATGGGAGAGCAAGCTTACTGTGCGAGCGCAATCTCTGCAAGCGCAATCGCACCTTCTTTTGATTTTGCGACAGCCATAAAAAGCCCGCGATGACAGAATAGGGCGTCAGCAACACCGGTCAATTTCGCAAACTCTCCGTCGCGCTTCCCTGCCCAGTGTTCCGGAAGTGGTTTGCGGACACGGTATGTTCCCTCCGTTTCATTAATAGCGATGAGCTGCCACGAGTCCACATCCTTACGATAAATAATCGCATACAACACCTCCGGATACTCCATAAGAAATGAGGTGGTGAGTTCTCTACCAAGAACGTTCGACGTATCGAAGATAACAAGTCGTTTATCTTTTGCGGCGGCATAACACGATTTAACAAGTTCTTTTCCTGAGCTCGCGTCTCGCGTTATTTTAATTAATCGCTCGAGCACCCAACGCGCCCACGCCACAGCACGCATGAAAGCCTCGTCATAATTCTCTCCTTCAAGGTGTGTCGGGCGAAACAGGTCGATTACACTCCCGATTCCAAACGGAAACACCCCCTGCACCCCTGGCATGCAAATATCAACACCGTTATCGTTCGCGTCGATTGACTGTACGAGGTCGCGATCAACAGCCGCGGCAACCCCTGCGTCTCCACAAATTTCCTCCCCATGTGTTTTCCACACCAAGCCGAAGGAAGCGTATGGGACACCGTTGTCGCGCCTGCCCGCGCCTTCTTCTTGGTGATGGTCAAATCGTTTGGTATTGACGTCATACACATTTCCAACGTCCACAACAATGTCACCTGTGCTAATGATAGTGTCATCACGCGTGCGAATCACCTCAACATTGCCGTCTCCCAGTGAAAGGAAGAGTGCGGCAACAGAAAACACATCATCGGCATGAAACTTGCCGCTATGCGTCACAATACGAGTCTTTTTTGAAAACATTTTAGTCGTTATCAGGAAGCAGTTTGTGGCCGACCCACACCACCACGGATACAAGCAGGGCACCTAAGAACGCGCCCGCAAAACCGATGACGTTAAATCCGTCGACGAAATATGACGCAAGCCAGAAAAGTCCCGCATTAATGACAAGCGTGAAAAGTCCGAGCGTCACGAGGTTAATTGGGAGCGTCAAAAGCACGATAATCGGCTTGACGATAAGGTTGAGCACCGCCAATACCACCGCCACAATAAGGGCAACATAGAAGCTCTCAACGGAAACAAACTGCGGGAGCAGGTATGACGCCGCAAGTACCGCAAGTGCCGTAAGAATAATCTTAAAAATGATACGCATAGAAATTTTTTACACTACTTATAACGCAAACATTATAGCACTTTCTCCTGCGGCATCTGCCCGGCTGCTTTTCGTTTTTTTCGACGGTACAAATAGACACCGACTGCAACGACAACCGCAAGAAAGATCGCGTTTTGGACATTTTCAACGGTCACCGCGTACTGTTGCACATACGTCTGATACACGTGTGCAAACTCCCAGCCGATAAATCCCGACCACATTGAACGAATGATTGTTCCGAAAAAAGTATACGCAACAAACTTACCCACCGGCCATCGAACCAACCCTGAAAATACGTTAATGGCTATCGACGGCATAAGCGGAAACGACCGCGCCGCAAAAAATACCACATCATCCCACACATGCCCGCGCATGTATGACTGCATCTTTTCCACATCACTCCATGACAGTCCGGTGTACTTTCCGTACCGATCAATAAGTGGTTTGCCTCCCCAATAGACAACACCGTACACCACCAGCGAGCCCAGTGTCAGTCCGGCAGCAATCGGCAATCCGACATACAGAAACAATTTTAAAAACGATGCCCACCCGAGCGCGTCGCCCGCCAGAAACACAAATCCGGCCGACACCGTCACCAGTGTTGAAGGAATCGGCGGAATAATTTCCTGCGCAAATCCGAGCACAAACACACCCCACGGGCCGAGCGCCTGAAACACGGTATGAATGAAAGAAAAAAGCCCGTTAATCATGACACTACGACGCGGCTACAATTTTCCAGGTGCCGTCAGCAAGCAAATCTTCTGCTTTTTTGAATTTCATCTGTTTAGTTTCCGTTCCGTTAGTGATGGTCACGATGTCGTTGCGTCCGATTTTATCATGTGCTTTTGCCTGCGGTGCGCCGCCTCCGCCTGCCGACGTGTCCCCGCCGATCATCTGCAGTTTTGCGCGCTCGCGCCGCAGTTGCTCCTCTTCTTTCGCAAATGCGCCCGCGCCGATTTGCGGCAGCATCGCAAGAATATTGGCACGTATTGCCGCCTGCATGGAGCGAAATGCGCGCATTCCTTCTTTCTGATACTCCACAAGCGGGTCGCGCTGCCCGTACGCCCGTAAATTGACGCTGCTGCGGGCGTAATCCATAAGATCCAGATGGTCAATCCACATAATGTCTATCGTTTGCAGCATGAGCCGGCGGACCGCCTCAAAAAAGGCTTCCTCGCCCAGCGACGTTTTTTTCTCAGCGATACGCGCTTCTATTCCCTCCTCATCACCGATTATTTCCAGAAGTTCGCGTTCAATGTCTTCGTGCGTTCCCAGCAGAAGCGTGCGCCGTTTGCCATACACGGACGTACGCTGTGTGTTGATGACATCGTCGAACTCAAGTACGTGTTTGCGAACGTCAAAGTTGAGCCCTTCGATTTTTTTCTGCGCACTCTCAAGCGATCGGTTGATAAACCTGTTTTCAATCGGCACGTCTTCGGGAATACCGAAGCGTCCCATCATGCGTTTCACCGCATCGGATGCAAACACGCGCATGAGCGAGTCTTCAAGCGACACAAAAAACTGCGTTTCTCCCGGGTCTCCCTGACGGCCGGAACGTCCGCGCAGCTGGTCGTCAATGCGCCGCGCTTCGTGGCGCTCGGTGCCGAGCACAAACAGTCCGCCGAGTTTTTTTATTTCATCGTGTTCTTCTTTTGTCGCGCTGGCACCGCCGAGTTTAATGTCGACACCGCGGCCGGCCATGTTCGTCGCAACCGTCACCGCACCCTTTCGTCCCGCCTGCGCGATAACCTCTCCTTCTTGTTCATGTTTTTTTGCGTTAAGCACCGTGTGTTGTATACCCTCCTTGTTCAGATGCAACGAGAGCAATTCGTTTTTTTCAACGGAAACCGTACCGATGAGCACCGGCTGACCTTTTTCATTTGCTTCCTTCACCCGTTTTGCAATCGCTTCAAATTTTCCTTTCTCGGTCTGATACACGTAGTCGTTGTGATCAACACGCGCAGACGGCCGGTGCGTCGGTACCGGCACCACGGTCAACCCGTACACTTTGTAAAATTCCTCTTCACTCGTTATCGCTGTTCCGGTCATACCGGACAGTTTTTTGTACATGCGGAAAAAGTTCTGGTATGTGACAGAGGCAAGCGTTCGTGATTCTTCCTGAATACGCGCGCCTTCTTTTGCTTCAATTGCCTGATGCAATCCTTCAGACCACCGCCTGCCCGGCTGCAGCCGTCCGGTAAACTCATCCACGATGACAACTTCACCGTCGCGGACGATGTATTCTTTGTCGCGGCGATACAGCGCCTTCGCACGGACCGCTGTTTCAAGAAGATGGACGTATCGGATGCCGGCATCGGTATAAATGTTCTCAATACCGAGCATTTTCTGGGCTTTTTCGATGCCCGCATCGGTCAAGAGGACGGCGTGTTTCTTCTCATCCGTCTCATAATCTTCATCCTCCTTAAGCCGTGCGGCAATCTGGGCAAAGGTGGTGTACAGCTTCTCGCTTTCCCGCGTCGCAATTGAAATAATAAGCGGCGTACGCGCCTCATCAATAAGAATTGAGTCTATTTCGTCGACAATGGCGAAGTGGTGCCCGCCTTTTTCCGGTTCTCGCTGGGAAAGATCCTCTTTTCGATACACGGTGTTGTCGCGCAGATAGTCAAATCCGAATTCACTGTTCGTTCCGTAGGTGATGTCAGCTGCATATGCCTCCTTTTTCTCACACGGACGCAAAAATTCGTAGACAACTTTAAACGCACCGACACGGTCGCGTTCCGAGTCGGCATCCGAGTGCGACGGATCGTACACGAATGATTGACGCTGACTGTTCACCACGCCGACGGAGAGACCGAGAAGCGCATACACTTGTCCCATCCACACCGCATCACGTCGCGCGAGATAATCATTGACGGTCACGATGTGCACACCGCGTTCTTCAAGCGCGTTGAGATATGCGGGAAGTGTGGCGACAAGCGTCTTTCCTTCTCCGGTGCGCATCTCGGCAATCGCTCGCTCGTGGAGAATCATCCCACCGACAAGCTGCACATCGTAGTGACGCTGCTTGAGCGTACGTTTCGCCGCTTCGCGGACAAGCGCAAACGCTTCGGGAAGAATGTCATCGAGTGTCGCACCGCCTTTCAGGCGTTGTTTCAGTTCGTCTGTCTTTGCACGCAAATCGCCGTCAGAAAGTTTCTCAATTACCGGCTCCAACGCATTAATTTCGGCGACTCTTTTCTGCAGCCGGGCAACTGTTTTTGACGCTTCATCCCCGAAAATTCTCTGTAAAAGCTTCATATTTTAAGGCTTATGCAGGACATAATACCACAAAACCCGCTTTTCGGCGGTGATGCCCGCTTTTAACGGACGGATATTAAAATACGTGTATACAAAAAATCCCCCGAAGGGGATTTCTTGTATGTGGGACAAAGCGGAGCGCTTACGCGCGGCGTCGCTTTGCCGTCTTCTTGGCTTTCTTAGCAACTTTTCGCTTCTTTGCTGCTTTTTTCTTTTTTGCCATATGTTTGTCGTGGTACCACGACTAAGTAGTGTTTGGTAAACATCGACCAACACGAACACACAACTGTTGTGTGTATGTTCTACATAAAAGTATCGGTCATATGACATCACAATACAATGCGTTTTGAAGAAAAGTGTGGATAACCTTTCACACGCATCGCACTTCACTCACGAAAGCGCGCGTACTTCACGCTCAATAGTAATGCCGGTTGCGTCGTGCACCATACTCTCGACGTTTTTCGCCGCCGCATCAATCTCTTCTGCTGTCGCGCTCTTGTGCGCACACAACACGAGCGGTTGTGTGCGGTTGAAAAAAATATTTCCCATCGCCACACCGTTGAGATGCAGCACGTGATCCAGTATCCACGCCAGTGACACTTTCACCTGCCCCTCACCGGACGGATATCCCTGCACCTCAGGGTACCGCTCACGCAGCGAGGCAAACACACCCTCGGAAACAACGGGGTTTTTGAAGAAAGATCCGGCGGTTCCTATTTCATGCATATCGGGAAATTTCTTTTTCCTTATAGAAAGCACGGCCTCCCGAACGGCCAGCGCATTATTCGGCATGGCATCACCGAAAAACAGCGCGAGGTCCTTATAGGCGATGTTCGGTGCGAATTCCTTTGAGAGCCGAAACGAAACGCCAGTCACGATATATTTTTTACCCTCCGGTTTTTTAAAAAAACTGTCGCGGTATCCGAACACACACGCATCACACTTTATTTGTTCAACCTCACACGTCTCCGAGTTCAGCGCCTCAACCCGCTCGACGATATTTTTTACTTCGGTTCCGTAGGCGCCGATGTTTTGAATCGGCGACGCGCCGACGGTTCCGGGAATTCCGGAAAGATTTTCAAGTCCTGAATACTTTTTTACAACCGAGTCTGCAACAAACGCATCCCATGATTCTCCCGCACCGACGACTGCGCGAATACTTCCTCCTTCCTCTTCGTATGCGCGGCCGGGAATTGCAATGCGTATCACCACACCGCGTATTCCCGCATCGGATATCAATACGTTTGAACCGCCGCCGAGCACGGTGATACGTTCCCCGCGATGCCGACGAACTATACTCTTCAGTTCTTCAACTGAAATGACTTCATAAAAAATATCGGCGGGACCGCCGACTCGAAAGGTGGTATACGGAGCAAGCACAACATTCGTTTTTCCGTCCATACATGACCGGCGGGTGCGAAGCTCCAAGTGATGTTCTATGTGAGTGCAGCCGCCGGCCGTGTACAAAAAGAAACGACCCCCATTATACATTTATGGGGGTCGTCGCACAAAAGTTTTTGCCGTTATTCCGTTACTTCTTCCATTACCTCGGGCACCTCAGGAGCAGTCGGCTGCGCCTGCTGTTCCTGTTGCGTTGCATCCGCATTCTTAAGGTTCTCCTCGTACTGTTTTATGGTCGCGATTACCTGAGAATCGGCCCGGAGAGGCTGGATAAGCAGGATATGGTCCCGGTTAATGTGCATTTCATCACGCGGACCGTGTAATTCAGAACCGCTTTTCTGGAGCACAAATCCCTGCTGACCTGCCGCATCGGTTTGCTGGAGATAGTACACGTCTTTGAGCACCACGTAGTCATATCCGAGCGAGGTTACCCTTCCGAAGAACACCTGGTTTGTGTCGAGAAATGTTGCGACATAGGTATTGCTGCCCAGAAGCGCCGCGTCCGTATCAAGCGTTGAGCGGTACGTGTACCAGACAAGTCCGCCGAACAGACCGCCGAGAATAATGCCGAGTAAAATTGAAAGTCCTGTTGGTTTTCGCATAGTAATTGAGATTAAAGATATACCCGTACAGAAGCGCGGGTAAAAAGTTACTAATATTTGTGTACACACAGTATATACGAACAGTAATCGGCAACAAAAGCGTGTGTGAATTAAGCGTTGAAAATACAAAAACCCCGCGCAGAGCGCGGAGCTTTTGTAGAACATCTGTGAAGAAGCTTAACATGCTTCTGCACTCACGCCGAGCAGTATATCACGAAATGTTTTTAAAAGCAACACCGTGAAACGTCACTTTCTGTTTAGTTTGCCGGAGCGGAAGACGGATCTTCAATTGCAATCTCTTTACCTGCACGAATCGCTGTTTTTAACGCATCGGTTTTATCTGTATATTCCGGATAGAACGCAGCCGCATCGTCCGTCAAAATCAAAGCCTCTGTCTTATTTCCACCGTTTGCCAGGTCACGAATACGCACCAGGTATTCGCCGAACCCGACATTCTCGCGTCGAAGCTGGAGGCGCATGACTTCAAAGCTTGTGATTTTCAACGCATCTTCAAATTTTGCAGGACGCGGGTATGCAGAGAGTGCTATCGGGCGATCGCCGAGAATCTCCCCCGTATACTCCGTGAGAACGCCGTTTGCCTCGGCTGTTTTTCCATGTGCAAACAATACCGCGGAGTACCGTGTTGCCGCCTCATCGCTTTCCGGAGAAATCTCAAGAAAGTGTTTCAGCACTTCTTCTGACTTCTGTGTATCACCGACCAGCTCAAGAAGAAGACCGTATTCGCTCAAAAATATCTGACGGTCAGGGTTCACCGAAAGTAGTTCCCCGAACAAGCGGATGGCTTCCGGAAAATTACCCGTGCGCGCGTGAAACGTTGCAAGGAAATATTTCGGGCGGGTACTTGTCGGGTCTTCCGCGACGCTTTTTTTGAGTTCTTCAAAGGTTTTTTGGAGGTATTGTTGTTTTATCTCTTCCGTCACGGCTGGGTTCGTTGCCGCAGCGACGGTAAAGGCAACGCGGCTTAGCTGAAACCGCGCCTCTTCGTCCGCCACCGGATCGTCTATTGCATCTTCAAAACGCTCAAGCGGTCCCGTAAAATCACCCGCCTGCAGTCCTGTGATGCTTTTGATGATGTTTTGTGACGCTTGAATGTGCGGAACGGTAGTTGCATACATTGCAACGAGCGCAATAACAGAAGTTCCGATAGCTGCCGTTCTGCGAAGTGTCGGGTCAGAGATAAGGCTCTCTGCACCCCTTGTTTTTGTCTCCTTGTGTTCCGCACCACCTTCTTCCCGTGCATATGCGGATGCGACAAATCCGAGAAACAGAAGGAAAAAAATGTAGCTGATAAGGTTATCGAACACAAAAATGTTGTGCACAAAGTAACCGGCAAGCAGTCCCGTACCTAAGCTTCGTTCAGGAACAGAGAGATGTGCTGATTTTTTCCAAAGCACAAAAAGTGCAACTCCGAACAGCGAGAGATACGACAGCAGTCCGAGAATACCGGCGGAAATGAGCCAGTCGAAGAACACGTTGTGAGCACGGTCAAACCACGGTTCCTGTTTGTACATGCGCGCATCATAATGTTTGCCGAACACCACGATAAAGTTATCCTGCCCCCATCCGAGAATCGGCCGCTCGTAAAAACCGGGAAGCGCCACACCGCTCCACAACACAAGGCGCGATTGTACTGTTCCATCAGTAAATGAAATGTTCGTAAAACGCCGTAGCATTTCGCTTCCCTGCACAAACTGCGTATTTTTGATGGAAGCAAACAAACCGACCACGAGTACAATAGCGACCATCGCGCCAAGAGATATTTTTCTCAACCGCGGGTGTTCTTTTCCACGCCACACAACGAGAAGTGCTGAGAGTCCCAGGCCCCCGAGAAGTCCGAGCATCGCGCCGCGGGTTCCGGTGTAGTACAACGCCGCTGTCTGCAGCACCACCGCCACGGCGTAAAAAATCGAGAGCGAACGTGATGTGCGCTTTTCATACAACAACCAGAGCGTCAGGAAGATATGAAAGAGCATGTACACCGCCAGATAGATGGAGTTACCAAGCGTTGCATCCACACGCGCACCGCCCTGAGAAATCCCGATAAATCCCATCACCTGAAAAAGTGCGAAGAATGCGAGTCCGACGGATGCAACAATTGACGTATTCCAAAATGCCGGCCACTTATTTGTCTTTGTTAACACCGTAGAGCTCATCAGGAAAAACGCACAGAGATATAGAAACGTTACGAGTCCTTCCATGCGCTCAAAATTACTCCACAGACTTCGCTCAAAATTTACCCCGAAAATATCCGCAAGAGCCACCACACCGAAAAACAGCAGCACCGACCAGAACACCGGGCTTTTCTTCGGAACATACGACCGGTCATACACCATAAGCGCAAGCCAGAGCGCAAGTGCGATACCGACCAAAACACGGAACGCGAACGCCTTTCCCGTGATAAACGGGAAATACATTGACCGCGCAACAACAAACGGAACAAACGGAATCAAAAACAGAAGAAAAAGGATTCCCCGTTCAAGTGTTTTTTTCATCCCGTTAGAGATAAGAAACGCGGTGCGTTTCCATCGTTATCACACCCTCGTGTGCACACGAACAATATGTCGACATTTTTTGAATATTAGACACGAACATACGTGAGTAATCTCTAACGGGATGCATACGGAAAACACTATACCACAGGTAGAGACTCCGCCGAAAATAGGGTTACCGCTTCTGCGCCCATAGCGCGATGGCAGGAAACAGCGCCTCACGCTCAGTTTTAGACATGCCCGAGAGGTGGGGTGACACATCAAGTTCCCATTGAAGAATTCTCTCGGTAAGTGCCTTCTTTTCTTCCGAGTCGGCAACGAACGTTTGGAGGAAACGTTTATGATTTGGCATCTGGTGATACGTTGTATGCGTCACGTGTGCCCCTTCTCGTTCAAGAATGTGTCCGACTTTTTCAGGGTCAAGATAACACACGTATTTTTTCTCAGACAAAAGAAACGGAAGGTTATTTCCCAAAAAAACCTGCAGACGTTCCTTCAGTGATGACGGAGAAAGCGCGTGACCGAGATCGTAGCGATGAATGATATGTCCGCCGTTTTTTGTCAGCCGGACGCTGTTTTTTAAAAACCACTCAAGGTGCTTCACGTGTTCAAGTACGCTAAGGGATACACAGATATCAAACGGCGCCTCATCAGGAAGCGGTTCATACGCAAGTTGGTTATAGATACGCGCATTAGGAAAATGCGAAAGAAGCGCCTGTGCGGCATCGGCATCTTCCTTTCGCGGTTCCACGCCGACATATAAGAGTTTCGGGAATCGTTTTAGAAGCGGTAGGAAGTTGCGTGACTGTCCGCTGCCTAAATCCACGATTCGCGTCGCCTGCCCCACCCCCAGTTCCTGCGCAATATGTGCAATAAAAAATTCTTTCGGATTCATACAATACATTATATGCCCAGTTGGAAACCCTTGGCGAGAAATATTCTTGGAATGATGCTATTCACACTTTTCAACGAGGGACAGCGAGCACGTCAAGTACGATTCCCCCACGGTTGGTTAAAAACAGCCTTGGTTCGTACCAAAAAACAATCATCCATAAGTAAAGGAACCTGTGTCCTTTAACATAAAATTTGTAACCTTTGAGGGCGTTGCGAATTTTTGTAAGTGGGTGTTTGTAGTTTTTCCTCAGACCCGGCAAAAAAAACTCAAAAAAAATGAGGGGCTTGTACTGTTCAATTGTGTTTTTTGCCCCTTCGAATACTTCGGGTTCGTGCCCCTCTACATCAATCTTAATAAAGTCCACATAACCCAAATTAAGACTATCCAATGTTTTAAGTGGCACAGTGCCCCCCTCCTTAATTTCGAACGCGCCGGTGTTTGTAGGTTCGGGAGTTACCATGGTCACCGTTCCCTCTTTTGCCCCCAGTGCACATTCGTGAACCTCAACATTGGTTATTTTGTTTTGCTCTATATTTTTATAGAGATACTTCCTGTTTTCCGGAACCGGCTCAAAAGCATGTACCTTACGTGAGGCCTTGGCTAAAGGAACAACAGTTGTGCCCACATGTGCCCCTATATCGAAGACAACACTGTCGGAAGAGACGTGTTTCAACATTATGTCGATATTTTCAGAATAAAAAAAACCGGTCTTTTCAAAAATACGCGCCATTCTTATGTTGGTGTTTACATCAAATGTAAATCTACCGTACTTGCTATCAAATATTTTTTCCATAGGCACCAAAAAAATCCAACCGTTTTATCTTTATTTTCAAATGAGATGGTAGCACACAAGAAGAACTGGAAATAGGGACAAAAGGAACAGTGTACGTTACACTACGACTCATATGAATCCACTAAAAGAGGTGGTGTTAAATGCGTTGCGGTGGAGCGAAAAATACACCCGCACTGACATGGTATACCTCGCCAAAGGCGGTTTTTGGATTACCATCGGCCGCATGGTCAGCGCGGGGTCGGGTTTTCTGCTGACACTTATACTCGCTAATGTTATCTCAAAAGAAGCGTTCGGTACGTACAAGTTCGTCCAATCACTCGCGGGTATTGTAACTGCATTCTCTCTCACCGGTATGGGAACGGCTGTCATACAAGCAGTCGCCCGAGGCAATGAAGGAGCACTCATCGGCGGGTTTAAGACATTCATGCGGTGGGGCGTACTTATGACCATTGTCGCATGGGGAATCTCCATCTATTACTTTTTAAACGGCAATGTGATGCTCGGTTGGTCCCTTTTTATTATTGGCGCTGTTCTTCCCTTTTCAGGCGGAGGGTTCTATAGCTCGTTTTTGATTGGAAAAAAAGATTTCCGACGCGAGACACAATACGGTATCATCGCAACGATTGCACCAATGTTCGCCGTAGGTGTTACCGCACTCCTCACTGAGATAACACCTTTTTTGGTACTGGCTTTCTTTGGAACAAGTGTTGTCGTCACGATGTTTTTATATATAGGTGTCATTAAAAAATTCAAACCCCAAGAATCCCACAGTGCCCAAACGCTTTCGTACGGAAAACATCTGAGTCTCATGAATGTTTTGGGGATGATCTCCACCCAAATGGACCGCCTGTTGGTATTCCACTATCTCGGCGCTCTTCAAATGGCATTATACGTCATCGCACTTGCCGTTCCCCAACAACTTCGGTTCGGTAGTAAGCTACTCGCACAGATGGCATTGCCGAAATTCAGCGGTACCAATACATCTGATCTATACAGATCAATACCGCGCAAAGCTTTTCTGGTGTTTCTCGTATCGATTGTAATTGTTATTTTTTATATACTTGTCGCACCACTTTTTTTTAAACTCTTTTTTCCCGACTATATGGAAGCTGTCAGGTACTCGCAGATATTTTCACTGGTCATATTATTTTTCCCCGCAACGCTTTTTCAGCAATTTCTCGTCGGACAGATGAAACAGCGATCTTTGTATGTCCTCCAAACAGTTGTTCCTTTGGTAAAAATTGTCCTTCTTTTTATTTTACTTCCGCTGTATGGAATTCTCGGTGCACTGTATGCAATTCTGGGAATGGAGGTGTTTCGTATGATTACTATTGTGAGTATGTTCAAATTTTTAGCATACAGACACATCAGAGATATTGTTTAGTCGCATAATCCTTCTGACCACCCTTCGACCTGTCACCGGTAAAAAAGCCTTAGGACCACCCAGCCACCCGGCAGATACGCCAGAGTGTATAGAAGCCAGTATGAGATATACACCGGGTGATTTTTTGCTGCGTCTCTTGCATACCGACGCGCGCGCGATGTGTCACCGATCAGTAAAAACCCCGTCGCCGCACCATAACAGTGGTCGGCATATCGTGTCGGGCTTATTTTTTTGAGATATTCACCGTGTTTTTCCAGAAAGTGCGCAAGGTACGGTGCGCGTTCAACGGAACGCTGTGCGCTTCTTTTTTTTCGAAGCGATGTAAGCGAGCCTTTTTTTGAGTCGTTATATACCTCTCCGAGATATTCCTGAAAATGGAACCATCTGCCCTGTTCAATTAGTTCCACGTTTACCAAAAAATCGATGTTGCGGGCTTTGTATGATACCTGTTTCATCACGGATGTTTTCGCGATACGAATCTTCTCGTTGCTCGGAAGTCTTTTGAGCAAAATATCAGCGAGTACAACCTCCCCTTGAGAAAATTCCGGATATTTTACCTCCCTGCCGTCAGACATCACATGTGCAGGAGCAGACACGACGGAATATTCAGGGTGTTTTTTAAAAACGTCCAGAATTTTTTCCAATGCATTAGGGTACAGCACATCATCGCTGTCCCATATGAGAATATAGTCCCCATTCGCCTCCTTAATCCCGCGGTTGCGTGCCACAGAAGCCCCCTGATTTTTTTCCAATTTAACACATCGCACGCGCGAGTCAGTAATTTTTCTTATTACCTCATCAGTTCCATCCATTGAGCCGTCATCTATCACCAATACTTCGATGTCGCGATGCGTCTGTCGCAGCACGCTTTCAAGTGATCGCGCTATCGTGTGCGCTCGATTATATGTTGCGATTACTACGGAAATCATGGATTACTTTTTTCTGCGATAGTATGTGCTGACATAATAAACCGTTTTTGTTTTTTTGTCGGCACTAAAGACACACTAAAACCCGATTGCACTGTAGACAAAAATTCTTGTAAAGATACACCCATAAGATCTTCGTGCACCTCACCCACACAAAACCGTATCTTATCTTTCGTATTAGAGTCGGTAAACAGGTGTTCCTCAGCGCCCTCGATATCAAACTTAAGCACATCCACACGGGGAAATCCGTGCTCAGTTAGGATTGTCTTAAGTGTTTTAACCGGAACTCTGTACTCTTTGTCCTCGGAGGAACGCTGTAAAAGAGATGACGCGGTGGTCGCATGCGGAGAGACGAAGAAGGAAGCCTCTCCGTCGACGGCGCCGACCGCACACTGTACGGGTAGTATGTTTTTGTACGGCCGGACCGTTTCTTGGAGACGCGGGAAAAGCGCGGGGTTCGGTTCTACGGCAAGAATACGCGCGCTCGGATACAACGTGTACAGAAACAGTGAGGATATGCCGCAGTTTGCCCCGCAGTCGACCACATACTCCGCATCAGACGCGAGGGAAAAGTCGTATATTCGACGGCAGAAAATTTCGTACAAGAGCATCAGCTCTTCGTGGGAACGAACAGAAAGTAAGAATGAAACACCGTTCGCACGGAGATGCATCGAAATAGGATGAAACCCGAATCTAAAAAAAAGTTTTAAAAACAAAACTCCGCGATACAACCACCCATCACCAAGCGAGGCAAGCATGAGGCTTTCACGCAACCTATTCAGAAATCTGTTCAAAAATATTTTCATATTCTTCTGTAATACGTCGGATATCGAATCTCATAGCGGTCGTGCGACACGCGTCGCGATGCTGTTGTTTCTCTTCAGACGACAAACTGGAGAGGCTCACCATGCCCGCAAGCACTTCCTTGGGCTGATCTTTTACGAGCTGTCCGTTCTTACCGCTATCCAAAAACTCATCTACCCCGGGTACGCTCGTTGAGACAAGCGGCACACCGAATGCCATCGCCTCCACCCCCACATTCGGAAACCCTTCATGTTTTGACGTCAACACAAAAAAATCAGATGCCACATACCACGAGAACACGTCGTCGCGGTATCCGAGCAGATGAACAACATCTTTCAGTCCGCGGTCCGCTATCAGCTGCAGCAGACGACCTTTTTCTGCCCCATCACCAAGTATCACAAGATGATATGAAGGGTTTTCTTTCACAAACAGTTGGAATGCTGCGATAAGCAGCTCATGATTTTTTTGCGGCTTCAGACGTGCGACGTTCAGAATTATTTTTTCCTCTGCTTCCAGTCCAAGTTCCTGACGCACACGCTGTATCTCACTCTCTCCTTTCTCCTGAAGAAATGCGTTAATTGCCTCAATATCCACCCCGTTATGAATCACGGTGATTTTTTTACGATTTACCCATGCTTGTTTGGAAAAAAAGTCTGCAACGGACGAAGAAACTGCGACGATAACGTCCGATAGCGGTGAAAGCGTCATGTCAATAAACCGCTGGAAGATGTTTTTTTCGCCGTATATATTGTGTTCACGTGTAACCACGTGATATCCGAGAAGCGGTTTAAGCAGTCGAGCAATTGTATTGGCGGAGAACATACTCGACACCACGATATCCGGTCTCTCTTTTTTTAAGAGCGTGTACAGCTTCCCCCACCCTGAAATATCTATTCCCGTTCCAAATGCGAGACGGTAAACCACCACATCACCCGGCACCTCACCAAACAAATCAGGTCTGTTCGGTCGGTCAAAAAGTGTGACGAGTGAAAAAGAAAGTTTTTCTCGATTAAAGTGTCTGAGTAATTTCAGCGTGTGCTTCTCAATACCGCCGGGAAGCAGACTCGGCAGCACAAACATCACGTGTGTTTTTTTAGGTGCGATTTCCATGAAACACGACGACAGCATATAGTACTGACCAAAATGGCAAAAAACGATCTGCTTTGTTTGCCCACCTCTTTACTTTTGGGTAAAGCGCCCCCCTTCGGAACGAAGATACCCCGAATATCCGTTCCGGTACGGTAATACAAAAGAAATGTACACACCATGACACAAAACCGCCGAGCCGATATATGGTGTGTGGTGTCCCTGAAAACATCCGCCTCAGACGCGCCGGCGTATATTGCCGGTACCCGTGCCACAAATACAGCGGCAGCGCCCAGTGACTCGGCACAATATGCACCTCTACACCGTTTTCCGCGCACAACTCATAAGCCTTCTGTACAGCGGCAAAATCATCGGGGATATGTTCGAGTGATGTGTTTGAAAGCACAAGATCAAACCGGCGCGGTGACCGGTACGTACATATATCGTTTTGCACAAACGTCATTGAAAATGACGGGACAGACTTCTCATCGAGTTTCGGCTCACGAACAATATCAATCCCGACATATTCTCCCGCATATCCCGCACCAGAAAGAATTGAGCGCATGTACGCGGTTCCGCATCCGATGTCACACACTGAAATTGTGCCGGTTGGAAGAACAGACGGCATCATCTCTCGCATGAACGCATCAAGGTATTCCCGCGCAGGACTTTCGGGGGCCTTGGAACCAACGGTGAAGTACCGAAAAACAGTTTTTCCGGGAAAACGTATGCCACACAGATTCCGTACGAAGTTAACAGCCAAATAGCGCAGTTTTTGAACCCGAGAGAGCGGCCTATCCCCTGAAATTTCTTTCATACCAGCACATCATAGCATTTCATCCAGCACTTAGTTTGCCGAGGTTTCTACACTATGTAACTGGCAAAAGTTCCAGAGACACCGTTTCTGGTAGTTTGTTTTTAAGCAGAAACAAACACAACAAAAGGTGTCGGCAAACTAGGTGCTGGACTAGAGCCGTCTTCGTATTTCCTCCATAAGGAACGGGGTGAAGGAATCGATACGGAGATACTTCTCATACGTTTCGCGGGCTTTTCTCTGCATATACTCAAACTGCTCTTCCGTTATGTGCGCGTATGTATCGGCAAGGATGTCTGCCGTTTTTTGAATATCGGTATTGTTGACGAATATGCAAAAATCTTTGTATGAAATCTTATTCTCAAGAGGAAATACGCATTCGGTGTCGATAATCAACGGAATCCTCCCCATTGAGAACACCTCAAACACGCGGGTAGACTGATTGGCGTCCCCTTTCTGGCAGAGTGTGCAGTCGGTATGGTCTATGTTGTCCACAAATTCGCGCCGCAGCTCCTCGGTACTTTTTTCGGCTGTTCGCACGTTTCCTGAATATGATTTTCGGATAAGAAAATTTGTCTCAACGCGCGAAGAACGGGAAAGTACTGAAAGCGCCTGCGCGCGGAGAAACACTCCTTTGCGAAACACGCCGTCCCGACGGAAAATAAACGACCAAAGGAAAACCGGCGCCTCCTTAATATACGAGCGCACATGTTTCCAAAACGGCAGACGGCCCCACCCTGCAAACCCGACGGACGGCTTCTTGTTTTTTTTCCGTATTGAAAGACTTCCTTCGCGATATGTCTCGAGTAAATCCTCGATGTATGCCGGAATAATGATGTCGTTTTCTTTCAGATAACGGCGATACTGCGCAAATCGAAGTACAGTAGCGTCTTCATATGGAACCGTATCCATCGTGTCACCAAACGCATCAATGAGAAGTTTTTTTCCGTGCGTGCGGGCAAATGCATACGCCGCATCTACTTTTTCTTTGTGTCCGCTCTTTAGCGTCGCCCAGTAGTTGAACGGCCAGAAATGCACGTCGCAGGCATCAGGATCGCCCGTGCTTTGATAATGTGCAACGTCAAACGGATGCCGGGTGAATGCGCCTCCGAACGATACAGTATCGTACGCGCGTCTCTCCCAGAGAGGATACACGAGCGGAGACGCGCGAAGCGCCAAATCTTTCAGTTTCGGATCGATGTACAAGATGAGTTTTGTCATACCGTATAGGCACTATTTACCGCATCCTGCAGCCCACGCTGCGCGTTGAGCCATGTAAATTGCGCTGCCTGTATACGTCCTTTGCGTGACAGTTCCTCGCGAAGTGAGGAGTCACCGGCAATCGCCGTCATTGCACGTGCGATTGCGTCAGGGTCTTTCGGATCAACGAGTAGTGCGGCGTCACCGGCGACCTCTGCGAGCACGGGAATCGTAGAGGTAATAACAGGAACCCCCATACTCATCGCCTCGGCAACCGGAAGTCCGAAACCCTCGGCTAAACTGCAAAATACCAGTGCATCGGCTCCTTTTATAGCAGAAAGCAGTTCGGGTTCGGGAAGATACCCTGTTCGCACAATCACATCTCCGTATCCGCGACGCTGCGCCTCAGAGAGCCAGTGCATGAGATACGGCGTGTCTTTCGTTCTCCCCGCAAGACACAGCACGTGCGGACTTCCCGTTCTTTCTTTAAAGCGCAGAAAACCTTCGATGATACCGTGCATATTTTTCTTGTATTTCGTCCTGCCGGTAAATATAAAGTACGGAACGCCGAAGTCCTTTTTTGACGCAATGTCTTTCGGAAGTGTGCGGATACCGTGCGGAATAACGCGGATGTTCGCTTCAGGAATGCCGTATGTTTCACTCACCTCTTTTGCGGTCGCGTGTGTTGCGGTGCATACCACCGCGGCGGCGGAGACGGTTCGGTGTGCGAGCAGGCGCCATATCACATTCCGTACGCGCGAGAACAGATTCGAGATATCTGATTCAAAGAGCACCTCATGACAAAAAATGACCGTCTTCAGCGCTTTCGGGAGGAAAAACGGCAGAAGCGGCATGTTGAATACCAGCACATCGGGCAGTTCGTGCCGCGCACACAGATACCGTTTCAAAAAATACCAGTTCTTTCCGAGAAGCGACTTCGGCACAATCACGTTGCGGACATGCACAGGAAGAGGAAAAAGGTTGAACGGTTGTTTTGAGTACACCGTCATCCGCGCGTCACTGTTAAGCGCAACAAGTCCGCGGGTATATTCGACGGTCACGTACGCAAGCCCCGACGGTTCGGCGGTCTCGTAGGGTTCAACGATAATCCCGACATGTCGTACGTATTTCTCCATTTACTTCTTCGGCTCCGCTTCCCACACAAGGTTCTTCACCGGAACAAAAATTGAGAGCGTGCGGTCATACCATAACGGGTGTCTCTGAATAAAGCTTTTGAACAGACGTGTAAGTATATTTTTTGAAGATGCGGGCCATCCGTACCAAAAACCTATTTTTTTCCATTTATACCGGCTGTAATCGAATTTTGATTTTGATGAGTTGTTTTCAAAAAAATATTCCATCGACTCAGAGGTGAAAAAATGTTTGTGTGTGATGTCGGTAAAACTGTCCGTTGAACGGAAATACGGAACGGCAACAATAAGCCGTCCGCCCGGAGCAAGCACGCGCCACGCCTCATCCATGAACCCCACAATGTCCGTTACGTGCTCCAACACACTATGACCGAAAATCACATCAAATGAGGCGTCTTTCAGCGGCCACGGAACGATATCAAGGTTGTGTACGGTGTCTACTTCCGGAAGCGAGAGCATGTCCATACCGACCGCGCCGGGAAGTTTATCGTGCCCGCACCCGATGTGCAGGATGCGTTTTCCGGGAAACGGGTTCTCTTTCGGAAAACCTGTGCGGGTAAAAATAGATAGTGAGAGTTGTTTCGGGTTCATGTTTTTTTAACAAAATGAACGACAAATGACAGCGCGCAGGAGTTTGGAAAAGTATTCTGGAAAAAGTTCCCGAAGAAAGACAGCGGTCTGAATGTATTTGCCCGATATGCCTTCACCGTCAACCCTGATTGGTCGGTAAGGTTTTTCAATACATGGTAGTTAAACCAGTACACATGACCCTTGTTTGGCTTGTTGTTTTCGGGAACCCCCCCAAACAGCATCTGCAGCCGCGCCGGAAGCGATGAAAAATTCGGTACCCCGACGATAATGTTTTTCCGTGATACACGCGTCATTTCACGAAGAACCGCAAGCGGATTAAACTGGTGTTCCAGTACGTCAAGCGCAATCACGCAGTCAAATGAGCCGTCCGCAAACGGAAACCTCTCAGAAAGATCATGCTGTGTTGCTTTGATATTTTTTTCGGTGCACTTTTTAATTGCTTCGTCTGAAAAATCGACACCTTCGCCGGTTACCCCTTTTTCACGCAACATTGAGAGCAGGAGCCCGTCACCACAGCCGACATCAAGCACACTTCCGCCGTCGATTAAACCGACACATGCGAGATGACGAAACTGCCGTTTTTGGTCTCCTGAACGCCAGCGTGCATTCTCAAATTTTTGCGCATCCATAGAGAGCACTATACCACGCCGTGTCGGCGTTTTTTACACTACAAAGAAGACATTATTCGCGGAACAAGACGGTTAATTGAGTGATTTTTTGCCACATATTCACGGCCCATTGCGCGAAGACGGTCACTTTCTGAATCAGAGAGTGCGCGGATATTCATGAGCGCGCGGACATACGATTTCACATCGTGTCCTGACACCACACACAATGCTTTCAAAGCATCAGGTAATTCACGTGCAAGTGTCGCATCGCAGGTCACCGGCAAGGTACCTACCGCAAGCGCCTCGAGCACCGATTTGTCCAGACTTCCCGTGCGACTCGCATGCAAAAACACGTCGTGCGCGCCGACAAGCGACGCAATGGTGTCGTGCGGCTGTGAGCCCTTCCACGTCACCGCACTCTCTAAATCACGTCCGCGCACCTGCTCAATAAGTTTATATTTGTATGCGCGCGCACGCGCGCCGTCGGCATCACCGACAATGGTAAAGACACATGGCGCTTCCCTGCTGTGCATGAGCGCCACGGCATCAATAAGAATTTCAAGATGCTTTACCGGAGAAATCCTACCGACAGTAATGAGACGAAATGCATCGGCGCCGTTGTGTTCATGGTATGGGAACTCCGAGAGGTCTATACCCTGACCTACAATCCGTCGCTTTCGGGTGGCAACGCGAAATCCGTGTCTTGTCGAAGTAAAAACGGTATGCACAAGCGGAATTGAAAGGAGAAGTGAAAAAGGAACGGAGCCGTGCGCATACCACAGCGCAACGCGCTTACCTAAAAGCCGCCACAACAAACCGCCGAGCAGCACGTAGATTTGATTCATGTGGACAAACACCGCATCATAATTTTTTCGCTCGTTCCAAATATACGCAAAAAATCGTTTGAGGTATTTCAACCGCGACACACCGCTCTCCTTTCCGAGCGACAACACCCGCACGTTTTTCGGCAGGTCATGCGTGCCCTCGTACAGACAAATCACAATGACCCCTTTGCAATGCTGTGCAAATTCTTCAAGCCACCGATGAAAAAAACCCAAGATAGGATGCGTGGAGTCAACAACTTGTGTGATGATAAGAAGCCTCATCCCGTTAGAGTTAGGAAACGCTTGATGCGATTTTTGATAAAACGTTTGCCAGGTCCAGATTTAAGGTATTTTTCTCTCGACTGCGCGTCATCTTCATTTAAACATGCTTCATAATAGATGACTTTCCACGGACGGCCACCTTTTGTCCACGATCGCTTGTTCGCAGTGTTGTGCTCATACAAGCGTTTCCGTAGGTCTCCTGTGCTTCCGGTATACAAACGACCCGTTGTACTGCTTCTGATTATGTAGACGTAAAACATACTTTTTGAACTCTAACGGGACGCGTACCTATTTCTTTTCCGCAGTTTTCTGCCAAATTGATTTCAATTTTGCAACATACTCATCCGGCGACAGCAGATTTTTGTGCATCCACGCAGACGCGGCAAGCGCCCGTTCGTGCGCTTTGTGTGGTCGGGTAATTGTTTCAAGCAGTGCGCCCGTCAGTGTATCAATATCGCCGACCGGAACAACTCGCGCATGTTCTCCGTCTTTCAAGAGTGTTCCGGCAATACCGACGTCGGTTGAGACAATCGGCACACCCGCGAGCGCCGCCTCCGCCAATACCGCGCCGAAGCCTTCATATTGCGACGTGTGCAAAAACACATGCGCCTGCGCCAAATGTGTGGTCACTTCTTTCACCGCGCCGAGAAACACGACCGCGCCGGCAACTCCGAGCATCCGCGCCTGAGCGACAAGCGGTACTTTGAGCGCTCCGTCGCCGGCAATATGCAAACGCGCCTCAGAAATGTGCGCGTGCACACGGGCAAACGCCTTGAGTGCCGACGGATACTCTTTTTCTTTCTCTAATCGACCCGCCATGAGAATAATTTTTTCCTTCTCAGAAGGTATGTGTGACACAGCAATAAATTTCTTTGCATCCACAAATACGGGGAGTACCGAAATGCGCCCGCGCGGCACGGCGAGTTTCTCAACCGCATGCGCAACCCGTTCGGACACCACGCGGACGCTCGCCGCACGCGCCAGACGCCTCTTGATATTCACCATGCGCGTCTTGTTTTTGAGATCTTTTTTAAAATACGGACTGCTGATATCAGTGTGCACCTGCAACTCCACCGGAACACCGAGTTTTCTACCCAGCTTCAGCGCCGCAAATCCGTATTCAAACGGATCCTGCGCGGTAATCAAATCAACGTTCCCGATTTTTTTTCCTGCGGCAACTGCAGCGGACATCCGCTTGAGCGGATTTACAGTGCCTGTCGGATGCACAAACACATTGTCGGAAATTTTTTCCGTCCCTCCGAGTCCGGGAATAATGATGTGCAGTTCGTCACATGCCTGACCGTACAGCGCCATGCGCTCACGCACAGCGCTTCCCGGTACTAACAGGTTCTTATCCGAGCCGATAGAAAGAATGTTCAAGGTCATACATGTGTATTACTGCAAGGATACCACCAGTATACTCTACGCTTCTTCTCATTGTGCATTGGTGGTGGTACTCTCTACGGTGGTTTATATACAAGTTTAATTATGATGCGATTTATATGGATTTTTTGAAAAAAGACAAACTTAGAATACTCCTTACCGGTAATCGCGGATTCATCGCCCGCAAAGTGGAACAGCGACTCAAAGAGCTCGGCCATGAGGTCGTCGGGTTTGACATATTGGATGGTTTTGATCTTTTGGACCGCGACGCGGTGGAAAAAGCCGTGGAGGGTGTCGATGCGGTGCTTCATGTCGCAGCGGAGGCTGACATGACGCGCATGGTTGATTTGACCGGCAGTTTCAAGGGCACTGTGGTTAATGTCGACGGCACCCACAACGTCGCATACGCCTGCGCGAAACACGGCAAGTGGCTCATCTACACCTCAACGTGTTGTGTCTACGGTAACGTTAAAGACCACCCGGAAAAAGAAGACGTGACGCTACCGAACCCGTCTGAATTGTATGCGTGCAGTAAGTATGCGGGTGAATGGATTGTGCGGGGATATGGTCTCAACTACGGTATGCCGTGGACAATTTTGCGATACGCCACCATCTACGGCGAAGGTATGCGCGAAGCGCTCGGGGTGTTTGTGTTCTTCAAACAAGCAATGAAAAAAGAGCCCATCACCGTACATGGCGACGGCAAACAGGAAAGAACACTCACGTTTGTTGACGATCTTGTTGAAGGAACGGTAGCTCCACTCTCACACAAAGAAGTCTCCTTGGGACAAATTTTTAACCTTTCGACAACCGAGCGTGTTTCAGCAATTAAGATGGCAACCGACATAAAAGCACTCACTGGTTCATCTTCAGAAATCACTTTTATTCCACAACGTAAGAATCAAACTATCCTGGAAGATGTTGACGCGTCGAAGGCCGAACACCTGCTCGGTTGGAAAGCGGCAACGCCGTGGGACCAGGGCCTTGCGGCAACATACGAGTGGATGAAAACCTTGTCTCTTTAGACGGTCCCCTCTTTTTTCGTCAGTACGTGGATAAACTCACGTGCAATATTTTGATACGAACGCTCGTGCGAAAACTCCTCCACACGCTGTAGATATGTGGCATATATAGTGTCATTTGCCATCTGTACGATGGCATCCGTGATTTCTGCGATATTCAAAGGGTTTACGTACAGCGCTGCGTTTCCGATACGCTCAGAGAGTCCGTTTTCTTTGGTAAGAATGATCGGCTTGCCGAGCGTGAGTGCCTCCAGGGCAAAATTCGGAGCAATGTCGCTTAAAGAAACCAGCACTGCGCAGTAGCATGCAGCCAGTTTTTCCATCGCTTCTTTGTGCGGAATATCATAGTACACATCCAAACGAATGCCGGGTGCTTTTTTTTGCGCCTGACGAAACGCCTCTTCAAGCGCCTCGATGTTTTTTAGTTTTATCCGCCGCGACACACACACAAAATTCTTAACAGTCGGCAACTGCGACTGTCCCACCTCCGGGTTAAACGCATTTTCGATGACCGAGGTGTGTTTGGATGCGAGATTGTACGGTTCTTTCCACACCCGACGCTGGTATTCCGAGTTAAATACGATGTGGTCGGCAAACGAGAGCGCCCAGCGGGTCAGGCGCAGAATCATCTGTTCTTTTTTTGTAAGGTAGCGGTGCCCTGTGTAAAACTCCGAGAACAACACCTTCTGTCCGGTCCGCTCCACAAACTGTTCCCATAAAAAATCACCGCCGGTGCGGATAATCATTTTTCCTCCAAACCACTTTTTCATGAGTGCAACCGGCACCGCAACCGAAAAGGTGTCCATCACAATTGCCGCATCCGCCCACCAGTATGCGGGAAGTGTTTTAAGAAAATACACCACATGGCGTACCCCCGTCGGAAGATGCCGTTCAACGGTAAAGGTTCGCACCGAAACCTTATGCCCCAGTTTTTCAAGGGCTTCTTTGAGACTCTTTGAGTAGTACGACGGCCCTCCTGCCTGCGGAGGATAAATACCTGTGGCAATCAAGATGCGCATAGTCCTATAGTACACAAAAAAAGACCCTCCGTGCATCGAGTGCGAGGGTCGGATGCGTCCGCGCCATCCGCCTATATCCCCTGAAAGGAGACGGCGGAGGGGGGTGCTGCGTTCCCGCGCAACGTGCGGCCGACGGAGTTTCGACCGGGGGAACCACAGCTTCGACGCAACCGAGATCCGTCACAAGCGACCACGGAGGGCACCGCCACAGTACGTGAGGGTGACAAAAAAATCAAGCGGTAAGCACGTCGCGCATCCGGACGGCAATATCGTCCCAATCGTACGACGAAAGTACCATGTTCCGAGCATTTTTTGAGATTCTTTGCCGCATGCCTGCGTCCTGCACTAATCGTTTTACCGCAAACGCAACACTTTCGGGATTATTCGGTTCACAAAAGACACCTGTTGCTTTTTCTCCGTACTCTTCTATGTCAAACAAAAAATCGGGGATACCGCCGACGGGCGTTGCAATTACCGGTAGTCCCGCACACATCGCTTCCAGAAAACTGCTTCCCAACCCTTCGGAAAGCGAGGCCCTGATAAAAATATCTGACGCATGAAGATATGTGGGGATTTTGTCCGGTGATATGTGCCCGAGAAAAACGACCTTATCCGAGACATTTTTCTCGCGCGCGCGTTGTTCCAGCGCCGCGCGCAGATGACCGTCACCGAGTATAAGAAACCGCACGCCGGAAATATCGTGGAGTGCGTCTATAACGTCGGCAATGCCGTTTTTTTCAACAAGACGCGATGTCGTCACCAGAAACAACTCGCCTTCTTTTTTGTGAAGTTCGGCGGTAACCTTTTCAACGTCACCGCGGTCAACGTTCGTAAACCGCGCGATATCTACGCCGTTGGGAATAAGCACCGGATCCGCACGACACCCCATGTGTTTTGCAAATACGCCGAGGTAGTTTGAAATGACCTGCACGCGCGCCGCGTCACGGAACACTTTTTTCAGAAGCGGAAACACAAACCTGATGCGCGCACGGTCGGTGATATGCCCGACCGTGTCCCCGTCCTGCAACGTCAACACATACGGCACGCGAAAACCGAACATTCGAGCAAGAACCGCGGGAAATCCCATGTACGTCATAAGACTCCACATGGCGCTGTACGTATTTTTTTTGGAAAGTTTTTTTGCCTTAAGCGCAGCCAGCACCGGAAACAGCACTTTGATGAAGTACCACGGAAAACGCTTCAGTGCTTCGTGTGTCATGCCGTGTTTTGAAGGACCGATACGATACACGGTAATATTTCCGACTTTTTCAACTGCAGGTAGACTCGCGTCCGCACGGAGCGTCACCATGTCAAATTCCATGTCTTCAGGTGCAATCCGGTTGGTGATTTCTTTCACCGCAAGCTCCGCCCCGCCCCAAAAAGGACCGTAAAAAAGGGAAAAAATAAGGATTCGTTTGGGTTCCACCCTTTCATCCTAACACATCCTCTTCTATGATTTCGATGCCGTCGGAGAGCGACGGCTCGTGTGTTTTTTCGAGCGCTTCAAAATAGTGCACCGCACGTACCAAACAGACACCGCCAAGCACCCCGATTGCAATCACCCACAGCATATTATTTTTCTTTCTCAATATCGGGCGCAACATACGCGGACCCCACGTATTTTGCGATTGTTTTTCCATTGGGCAATATCAGTGAAATTCTATCGGAATCTTTCGGCTTTATATCGGTTACCGCCGACGGAAACGGAATTGTGGTATGGGGTGCAATCAAAGTCGCGTGCGGGAAGGTAAATGTCGCGCTGTCTTTGGTTTCGGATTTGAGGCGCAACCGCCAACCCGAGAGATCAAGCTCACGTGCGCTTTCATTGCGCACCGCGATATAGCCGCGCGCTCCGTACACCACATGCGGTATCGCCACAAGCGGTTCCGTAACAGAAACCATCACCTTATCGCGTGATTTTTGATTTTCTCCCGATACCGACAGCACCGCGGTGTACGTGCCGGGAAAATGGTAGATATGACGCATGCTTTCTCCGCGCCCCGTGGCTCCGTCACCGAACGTCCACGTGTAGCGCACAAAACCAAGACGTTCGCTCTTCTCATCAACACCGTACCCTTCAAAAAACGCGTACGCCCCCGCGACCGTTTCAAAATCCTGACCTGCATATGCATGCACTTTTTGCGTATACCCACCCGTTGTTTTTGCGGAAGTTTTTTTGCTCGTGCTTGTTCCCGCAACTTCCCCTCCTGGCGTTTCCGCCGTTTTCGTGTTTTCCGTGCTGTTTGCCGCGCGCGGTGACGGCACTCCCGTAATCCACGACCCGTCTGCCTGCCGTTGTGCAGTATGTTTCGTTGTGTTGTCCCCGCCGAGTGACCAGTTCTCTCCGCTCTGTATCGAATCGATTATTGCGCCTCCAGCATCAACAAGCGAAAGGTTTTCGGTTTCATTTCCGAGCGCTCCCGAATATATGACGTCCGCGGGAATACTCGGTACTGTTTCATCGTCAGTGCGTTCCAATAAAAAATAGTCACCGCTGTTGACGGTTCCGGACAGCGCAATATTCGGTGTGCCGTCCTCCCCTTTCAGCACCCACCCGTCAAGCACTACTGTCTCAGCGCCGTCGTTGTACAACTCAATCCATTCGTCGTTTGCAGATACCGCCGTTCCCATCCATGCGACCTCGTTGATAACAACCGACGCATGCGCAAACAACGGCGTACACGCAGCGGTACAAATAAAAAACAGTGCGTATCTCATATGCGCACACTGTACGAAACCTTCTATGAAAGAAAGATAAAATTACCCTTCGTTTTTTTCCTCGCGTTTGAAGAGTTCTTTGAGTACGTGCTCGGGAACTTCTTTGTGCTGTTTTTTTGCCTGCGGTTCCTGGGTTGCCTGCGGTGCGTTCTTCGGCTCCTGTTTTTGCTGCGGCGCGGGAGCTGTTTTTTGAGGTTCCGGCATCGGAACCGTCTGTGCCACATCGCCCAACACCGCCGAAAGCGCCGAGCGCAAATCCGAAAGGTGCGCCTGCGACGGTCCTTTGTCTTTTTTCACGCTTTTATGTCTGTGTTTGTGGGGGGTATCGCTGTGTCTAAGACTTGAAAGCGACACCGCCTGACGAAGTTGTGTCTCGCGGTCAACTGCAGGCTTTTCCTCTCTCCGATCGTTCCTCTGGCCCGCTCTTCGATCATCTTTTCGAGGTTCCGACCTCTGCTCGCGTGGCCGCTCGCCTCTCGGCGCATCTTCCCTGCGGCCCCCGTGACGTGCGCGCTCCGACTCGTCGCTGCGCCCGCCGCCTCCTTTGCCGAATTCTTTCTGGTGCCATTTAAGAATTTCATTTTCGACCACGGCGCGCGGTCGGGAAAACTGAGCGCGAGAATGGGCAATGACCACGTCGCGGTACGAAACCGAAGGCGGTTTAATCGGCGGCAGTCCGCTTGCAGAAAACGGCGCTGACGCCATGCCGTCTATCATAAGTTTCAGGTACATCTTAAAGGCGCCGATGTTCACGAGATCTTCGGCGGTAAACGCCGGCGCAAATTCTTTTTCCAAATACTCCGCGTCAATGGCGCCGACGCGGTACGACACCATCGTGCCGACGTTGCCGAACACCGCCGCGCGCACTTCATCGCTCATCTGCTCGATGTATTGGTGCGCAATCGTGAGATTCAGTTTGTATTTTCGCGCTTCAGACAAAATGTCGGCAAACGATTCGTTCGCGAATGACTGAAATTCGTCCACATAGAGATAGAAGTTCGGCAGCTTGCCGAGTTCCTGTTCGCGCAAGTCGGCGCGTGACATTGCCGCCAGATAAATTTTTGTGATAAGCATGGAACCCAAAAGGTTGGCGCTATCTTCCCCCACCTGCCCTTTTGAGAGGTTGATGATGAGAATCTTTTTCTGGTCCATGATTTCACGGATGTTGAACGTGGACTTCGGCTGTCCGATGATGTTGCGGATAACGGGGTTTGCGGTGAATTGCCCAACCTTGTTTTGAATCGCCGGCGTCGCGTCCTGCGCAAATCGGTCTGTGTAGTTGGCAAACTCTCCCTCCCAGAAGGCTTTCACGCCCGGATCGGTGACGTGCGCAACGACATCTTTGCGGTACTCCTTGTCCACAAGCATGCGGTTCACGCCCAAGAGGGTGGAGTCGGGATATTCAAGAAGTGCAAGGATGGTGTTGTTGAGGATGTATTCCATGCGGGCGCTCCACGCGTCCACCCAGATTTTTTTGAACGCCGACATAAGTCCTGCGGCAACAAGATGTCGTTTATCAGGACCGACGTCTTCCATAACGTTAAACGACACCGGGTTTGCCAGATCAAACGGCGCAAAATAGAGTACGTCGTCAACGCGTTCTTTGGGAATGTAGTCGAGAAGCAAATCTGCCGACTTTCCGTGCGGGTCGATAAATGCAAACCCTTCGCCATTTTGAATATCCTGCACCGCCATATTCTCCAAGAGCGTTGACTTACCGGTTCCGGTCTTTCCGATGGCGTAGATGTGGCGCGGACGATCCTTCGCCTTGATGCCGAATTTCACGCGCTTATTGCGGTAATCGGTCTCGCCGATGTACGTGATGCGATTTGGATCGTAAAGAGACATGGGTTGTATTTCAAAGACTGATGACCTGCACAGATGCAGGTGCGCTGTGTGTAGTATAAAACAGAAACAAAAAAGAAAAAGCGCCGGGCCGGTCTGTAAACTACAGACCTGCCCGGCGCGGACTTCTGTCGGATGCGCCGTCTCAGACGAACCGGAATGCGACCCACCCCGTCTTCTTGAATGCTTCGGGTGGCTCGTGAGGTTCGACGCCGCGCAGGTTGAACGCACGTGCGACGAACATCAGCGCCCGCTTGAGCTCCTCCGGGCACATGATGCCCTTGAACGTCTCTGTGCCCGTGCGCACGATGCTTACCGGTGTTTCGTGCGCCCAGTACAGCACCGAACCGTTGCGCTCCATGCAGGCGGTCACATTACCGTCCTTGTGACTTACCTGCAGGAACACGACATCACCCTTCTCTACTGCGGCAAACTTGTTGTCGGTGTCTAACACCGTGCCTCCTCCTTGGGTTGCGCTCCATTTGTCGGACGCCTCCTGCGCCCGACTTTGATGATGCCGCCCGTCAGCACGTAGATCGGCCACGTATGGGTCACCGTGTGCGCTAGCGCCGGCGGTACACCGGCCCACCTACGCGGGTCGTGGTGCGCTGTGTTCGGTTCTACCGTAAACACAGTCACTACAGAACCGTTTGAGTGGCACACGATGCGGTACGTGTCGTTCTCAAGATACAGAACATCCACACCATTGTGCCGATCTTTCCGGCAGCGAACGACATGGTCGGGTATGTCCGACGACTCCTCTGCGAGCAGTGTCATGAGAGCGATCTGCTCCTCTGACGACAGAACGGAGGAAATCGGCTGTTCGCCGAGGTATTCATGCCGCAGGTCGCGCCAGTACTCATACCGCTCGACGGCATGTTTGGTGACCAGCACAGCAGACAGAGGCATCACCCCCTTTCCGTGTATAGATATAAAAAGACCCTGTCCGGAAAACACCTTACTCTTTCAAACCGAAAAAGGCAAGGTGTCAATGTTTGTGTAATAAACAAGCCGCCCCCGAAGGAACGGCTTGGAAAAGAACGGGGGTCACTCTTGGCACCCGGCCCTGAGCCTGTGGTGTCCGCGCACTGCGACAATAACCCAGACAACCTTGAGACCAAGCGCCTCTTTCCAGAGCATTGCTGATGTGTCGGTAAGACCGGCGACGAGCGCAACGGATAGTGCGTACAGAAACCATGCGACGGTGACGATCAGCAGCGGCGCAAACAGAAACCCCGCGCCGCTCAGCGCGACCCTTAGCGCTTCGCGCGCGTAACGCACACCTTCTCCTGGTGCCAGATGCGGATGCGCTTGGAGCCGTTCTTCCACGTCACCTTCCACCCCCGCTCTCGATATGAAGCGGCGATGAAACTGAGCACGTCGGCAGGCAATCCCGCCGGAGACTCCCAGGAACCCGTCGTCAACAAGGAGATCCTGATGGGATCCTCCAGTAACGAGAGTGCGTACGCACGGTTGTTCTGACAGTCACGGTACTGCTCAATCGAAACGACGATCATTGTTTCCTCCGATCTCATCGGTTTGAACTACGGTTTTGTATGATCTGACACCACAGTGCCCTATCGCGAAACCGGTGTCAAAGAAGAAAGCGGTTCCTCTTCGTTTGCGAGCGCCGCACGAGTGTACGTGTTACCTGCATCCCACAGCGCCCATGAGGTGAGCCCTGCGTCATATGTTGCTTGAATTTGCGCACGCACCATCTCCGGCGTGTACTGTGCTCCTAAATCAAAATCCTGCAGCCACGGGCGCATCTGCTGTACGTGAATATTGCCGTGTCCTTTGTTTGCCTGTTCCCGCAAAAACACCATATCCGTTGAGGTTGCGGTGGAGTTTTTTGCATCTGCGAGCGCCCGCACGCGACGAACTGAGGCGTCCATGGAATATTTCACCACCTCATATGGTTGTGTCGCCGGTTTGGCGATACCGATGAATCCCGAGTTGTAGTGCGACGGATACACCATCGGCATGACGTAATCGAAATACGGAAGCGCGCGTTCAAGCAGCTGCCCGATGCCGAGATCGTCATAATTTGTCGTGGTGTAGCCGAATAAATCAACGGACAGCACGGGACGGGCCGACCCTCCCTTAAACATGTTGCGAACGGAGCGCAGTCCCGACGTCGGCGTCTCGCCCGTATCAAGCGCCTCGTACAAATACGAGAAAAATGCTTCCAACTCGACGTCCTTCGGTTTTCCTTCCGAGAGCGTGAAGGCGATGTCTTTCATGTTGCCGTCAGACGGATAGCGCACGTAATCGTAATTGAGTTCATCGAATCCGATTGCGTACGATTCGCGGGAAAGTTCCACGATGTAGTCCCAAAACGCCCGCGCCCCGACATCAATAAACGAAAGTCCTTTGTGATCGGTCCATACCACCGACGTATCGCTTTCTTTTTTCACCGCCAATTCAGGGTGCAGTTTCGAGTAAAACGGATCTTGGAATACCGTGATACGTCCGATAACGTAAATATTTTTGTCGTGAAGCCGTTTTATAAATTCCTTCATATCACGCGCACCGCACGCATCCGACACCGACGGCGCAAGTGCCGGATTATCGGTGGTAAATCCGATTTTTCCGGAGAAATCTTTTATGTCGATGATGACCGCGTTTAATTCCGTGTCATCAATGAGCGTGATAAGTTTGTCGCGAAACGAAGGCGTCCCCGCGACGCACTGCGACATGTAAATTGCCTTAACTGCGGCAGGTGTCGGAAGGTGTGTGACAGACGGAACGTCTTCTTCTTCTATTTCTTCGGCGAGTACCTCAGCGGTGACTTCGGTCTGCGTATAGGTGTGGGAAAAAATTGACGGACCGACAAAATAACCGAGAAACAAAACCACTACTGCACCCAACGACACCCATAAAAAAACAGGTGAAATTGAAAAACGTTTTTTATTGTGTGATGTGTGTGTCGTCATGCGGTTGGTCATGCGCTGTTCTGCGGCCGTATCGGAGGTACAGCCCCCATCCGATAAAAAATAACCCGATTGCAGAAGAAAGCCACAACTTCCATGACAGCGGAATACCGAGTACCTGCAAGAGTGCGAGTGCCGCTCCGGTGATGATAATTATGCGTGTCTGTGCCTTCTGCATGCGCAGTAGTATCGCACGAATTATGCGGGCATGGTAGTGCAAAACAGGGCAAAAAAGCCTGCCTCTCTTTATTTTCCGGAGACAATCACCACAAACTCCCCCTTCTGTTTTTCCTTGTTCGTTTCGAAGTATGAAAGCACCTCTGTGGCGCTGCCGCGGACGATTTCTTCGTAAATTTTCGTTAGTTCGCGTGCGATACCGACGATTCTGTCGTCTTCTAACACATCTCTAAGCGAGGCGAGTGTCTTCATAATGCGGTGCGGTGATTCATAGAAAATCATCGCGCGCTTACTCTCCGCAATCTCTTTGAAGAGTGTTTGGCGTCCTTTTTTGTGCGGCAAAAACCCTAAGAACACAAAATCCGCAACGGGCACGCTTGCAATGGAGAGCGCTGCAGTGAGCGCCGAAGGACCGGGAATAACTTCAATGCGAACATCCGGCATTTTCTCCCGAACGACTGACACCACGAGCCCGCCCGGGTCCGATACGCCCGGCGTTCCTGCATCAGAGACGAGCGCAACCTTCTTCCCCTCAGTTAGTGCTCCCATCACTGAGCCGATTTTTGCGTGTTCGGTGCGCGCATTCAAAGATGTCGTGCGTGTGTGAATGTCGTACTTATCCAGCAGGCGCTTCGTTACGCGCGTGTCTTCGCAGAAAATAACGTCCGCCTCTTTCAAAATGCGCAACGCGCGGAGCGTCACGTCTTCCAAGTTGCCTATCGGCGTTCCCACCACGTAAAGCGTTCCGAGTATTTCACTTGTCATACGGGCACTATACATGAAACCGAAACGCCCCGCGAGGAATCCTCGCGGGGCGCGAAACGAACGGAGGTTAGACGACGTATGTCTTGAGCAACTGATCATCGAGATCCAACTCCTCACCGAGAGCACGCGCATACCCGAGAGTCCTACGGGCGCTCCTCTCATCGCCGTATGAGGTGTACGCTTCGGCGAGCTGCTTGTAGACGCGAACCATCTGCTTCCTGTCGGAAAAATCCTTGGCCTTGGCTTCGATTTCATAAAGCGCAGGAAGCGCCGCTTCCTTGTAGGAATTCATCACGATGGCACGGATGCGTAGAAACGCTTCCGTGTGTTCCTGTGGGTTTCGCCAGATGCCTTCCTGGACAACAAGTGTCGCAAGGGCGCGCAACCGACTCTTCTGCAGAATCCGCGATACGACGTCGCACTGATTCGCGGTCAGGAATGACTTGAAAATCACTACAACAAGTGCAGAGACGAATGCGAGAATCCCGCACACAATCATGAGTGGACCCCAGAACCACACCGAGAAAGCCGGGATACCACCACTCTCGCCCACTTCCTTGAACTTCGCGTCCATCGTCCCCGCGATGCTGTACGTCGTGCTCGAGAACGACACGAGAGCCGAGATGGCGCCGAAGAGCAATGCCTCCGGCACGAACTTCAGAACCGCCATGATGAAAAGCAGGAGCTTCGAGAAGAAACCGGTCCGCTTCCAATGCAAATCGCTGTAGAACGACGGGAGATGCTCGAACATTTGTTGCCTCCGTTTCGTTGTTTGAAGACCAAGCTCTGTCAGGAAAATACTCCAAAAAATAGGAGGTGTCAAGTATTTCCTGCAATACGTTTACAAAAGTTTCTCGCCGACTGTGTAGATATCACCCGCACCCATCGTGATGACAATGTCATCCTGGGTGAGTCCGCGCGCGAGCTCGTGTGACAGCGCGTGCAGTGTTTCGTACGATTCAACGCGGCCGCCATACTCTCGTATCGCATCACCGAGTTGGTGGTGCGAGATGGTCGGGTCATACGCTTCGCGTGCCGCGTAAATCGGGGCGAGCAGTAGCCGGTCGGCGTTGTGAAAACTGTCGATAAAATCATCAAAGAGCGTCTTTGTGCGCGAATAGAGGTGCGGTTGAAACGCGACGACCAGGTTTTTATCGGGATATCGCTTTCTGAAACCTGAGAGTGTCGTGCGGATCTCTCTCGGGTGATGCGCGTAGTCGTCATACACGTCTGCACCACGCGTTGTACGTCCTTTGTACTCACTCCGGCGCCATGTGCCGGTAAATTTCAAGAGTGCACGGTTTACCTCTGTCTCCGGAATATTGAAATAGTCGGCAACCGCGTGCGCCGCGGCCGCGTTGCGCAAATTGTGCTCGCCAAATACCGAGAGTTTGCGCGCATCGTCATAAAACGCCATGTAGTTGATGATGGGTGCGCGGCTCTCAGACACAACATCTGCAATATTCGGGTCGGAGAGGTCACACACAACGGCGCCGTATACGGGAACCTTTTGCACCATCTCACGAAAGGCGCTCTTGATGTCCTCCAAGTCGCGGTAGTAGTCGAGGTGATCCTCATCAATATTGGTGATGACGAGAATGTCAGGATGCAAGTTGAGGAATGAGCGTTTGTATTCGCACGCCTCCACCACAAAACGCTTCGGATGACCCGCGACAAAGTTACTGCGGCCTCCGGAAAGCAGTGAACCCACGATAACCGTCGGATTGACACTTTCCTTGAGAACTTCAGCGAGCATTGCTGTCGTTGTGGTCTTTCCATGCGTGCCCGATACAGCAACCGTAAACGTGTCACGTGTCACCGCGCCGAGCGCTTCGGGATACGACATTGAGGGAATTCCGAGTTCGCGCGCCTTCATCAGTTCAGGATTATCAGACGGAATCGCCGGTGAATGCACAATAAAATCAGCAAACAGCGGCACGTGGTGTTCGTCATGTCCGGGACGCACACGGATACCTTCTCGTTCAAGCTCACGCGTCAACCGCGTCATGTCTCGGTCGGAACCGGAAACATGTTTCCCGTGGTGTTTCATCAAACGGGCAAGCGCGGAGACACCGATTCCGCCGATGCCGATGAAGTGAATGTGCCGTGCAAAGTCGAGTGTTCCCATACATACCAACTATAACCCGCACTTACTTTTGTACCAAAAGTAAGTGCGGGTTATATCACGACAACTCCGTGTGTTTTTTGTTTCCATATAATATTGAAGCCCCCGCGCTTTCGCGTGGGGGCTTGGTGACAGATGGACGTCTATCGGCGCGTTCTACTTGTTGCGGGTCATCGCCTGCGCCAGGATCTCCAGCAGGAACACCTCGGAGGCCAGCGCATGGACGGCGCTCTGCGCGGCCACCTCGATGTCGTCCTCGCGCTCTGCCGGGAGACCGGAGGCCTCCATCTGGGCGACTGCGCGCGCCTTGTCCTCGGTCTTGACGAGCCCGCCGCCCTCCTCGACCGGTCCGTCGAGGACGAACTTGCCGGCGCGCACCGACACGATGACGGCCGGGAACTTCTCCCCGTTGCTCCGCACGTAGTACCCGTGCGGCTTGCCGTTGCACCCGCACATCTCGAAACGCTTGTTGTCGTCGGGCGCCGTCTGGGGCGTGGCGGGGGTCTCTTCGGGAGCCTGCTTTTTGACGGTCATACTGACCTCCCTCTCTTGTTCATCGGCGGTTGAATCCGACCGATGCGCTATTTCCTGGTGGGTATTATATCAGTTTAAAATGGTTTGTCAACTCCTTGGCATTTCAGATGACCGTGCGTCGAAGTGCAGACGGAATGTGCACCAAAATATCGTACGGGATTGTGTCGCACAGCTCCGCCATGTATGTAATCGAATTTCGTGCTTCGAATTTCGTACTTATGACTTCCACTCCGTCTCCTTCTTTTACATCGGGTACGTCCGTGACATCAACAGTTGTCATGTTCATCGATACTCGTCCGATAATCGGACACTCTTTTCCGCGCACGCGCACGAACCCTTTGTTTGAAAGCCGGCGGTCAATACCTTCGTAGTAGCCGACAGGGATTGTTGCCACACGTGTGTCGCGCGCCGCCGTCCATGAAAAACCGTACCCGACACGCTCCCCCTTCTGTATGGTTCGCAATCCTGTGACGGAGGTTTTCATAGAAAGTGCGGGGGCAAGACCGGGAATCACATCTGAAATGCCGTACAGTCCGATGCCGAGCCTTCCCACATTCGCGTCAATCTTTCCGGCAAGTCGAACGCCCGCGGTCGCCGACAGATGAAAATACTTCGTCTGTGAAAACGCCTTCCGCCACTTCGATGCGATATCATTCCAGAGTTTTATTTGCGCCGTCGTCAGTATCTCATCATCACCGTCGGCGTCCGCAAGGTGCGAGCAGATGCCTTCCACATGCAGATGCGGGTGTGACGCGACAATTTCAACCGCACGTGAAAGTTCTTTCGGCATAATTCCCTGCCGATGCATACCGGTGTCAAACTTCAGATGTACGGACACCGGCGCGTTCGTCTCCGCGATTTCTTTCAATTGGTGCAGCGATCCGACGGAAAACGAAATGCCATGCATCGTGTTTTTTTTGATGTTGTGTGAGAGCGTGTGTCCGATGACGAGAATCGGCGACGTGACGTGCTCGTTACGAAGCCGGAGTGCTTCATAGTACGAATCAACCACCACAAACGGCACATGTGCGTGTGCATCAACAATACGCGCGACTTCAATAAGTCCGTGTCCGTATGCATTTGCCTTCAGCACCGGCGCAACACCCCACGGCGAGACATGCTCAAGAAACATCTCAAGGTTTTTTAGAATGTTTTTGCGTGAAACCTCAACCGTTACCAGCGGCTCGTAGGCAAAGCGTTTGGCGCGAAGAAATCGAAAAAGGGATCTCATGTGGGCACGGAGGGACTCGAACCCTCAAGTCTTGCGACATACGCTCCTGAAGCGTACGCGTATACCAATTCCGCCACGTGCCCGACAAGAGCATAGTACCAAATATGCCCTAAAAAACGTACCTTTTTCCCGCTCAGAACTCTTGACAATTCATGTTTATTCTGATAGGATGTTACCAGACGCAGATTTACAATCAACAACGATTCATAACGATTCATGCAGGCACCGTCGATAGACGGAGAAAGGAAGTTAGTCGCCATGAGAATCGCCCGCTGGACCTTCATGGCGCTCGCGATTCTCGCGGCGCCCCTGAGCGCGGTGGAACCCACCGCGCTCCCGCACCCCTCGCCCTTCCCGGGCGAGAACTTCGGGAAGTCCGTCGCGAAGTGCGACGGTCTGTCCTTCGTCGGTCGTCCGTACGACGCCGCCTCCGGTTCCGTCGCGGTATACCGTGGCACGGACCTCATCGACGAGGTCTTCTATCCGGGTGCCCAAGGCGGTGCTCGCTTCGGCGAAGCGCTCGCCGTGTCTCCGGATTGCGCGCGCCTCATCGTGGGCGCGCCCTACGACGACACGCTCGGCGCGAACGCCGGCCGGTGCTACGTCTTCAACGGCAGCGACGGAGACTACACCTTCGATGCCGCACTGGAAGATGCGCACGCCGTCGCAGGTGACGAAAGCGGCCAGTCGGTCGCGGTCTCCAAGAGCGGCACCAGCGCCGCCTGTGGCGCCTTCCCGCACGGGAAGGTGAACGTTTACTGGGACACCGCCGGCGGCTGGGAAGGTAAGAAGCTTACCTTCCTCAACATCGCTAACCCGGCCGATTCGTATGCGGGCTTCGGTCTCGCGTTCATCGGAAACCAGTGGCTCGTCGCCACTGCTCCGTTGGACTACAGCGGCAACATCTCATGGATGGGTTCGTTCTTCCTCTTCAAGCAGAACTTGGGAGGAACGAACCAGTGGGGGCAGAGCTTCAAAGGCGTCATCAACGGCGCCTACAAACTCGGCTTCGCTGTCTCCGCGAGCGGACGACGTGTCCTGCTCGGCGCCCCGGGAGAATCCGGATTGCAACCCGACGACAGTCGAGGTGCCGCCTACAGCGTTGTCATCCATCAGGATGGCAACGGCTGGACGCTGGAACAAGCACTCGCCGCACCCGTGCCGCAGGCAGGGGCGCAGTTTGGATGGTCCGTCGCGCTCAATGCCCACCAGGCACTCGTTGGTGAGGCGTGGCGCGACATCCCCGGCACGAACAACGCCGGCAGATGGATGCTTTTCCTGCAGGAAGCCACGAACCCGTGGTCGTTCGCGCAGGAAATCATTCCTGCCGACGTTGACACCGACTACCGCAACGGTTGGTCGTCGGCAGCCTACGGTGGCAACTTCGCCGGCGGCGCCCCTTACTCGGATATCGACGGGGTCGATGCAGGTGCCGGGTACATCCACGGCATCGGACGCATCTTCGCCGACGGCTTCGAACTCGGAGACACCGGCATCTGGAGCGCAACGGCTCCGTAAGCAGTGAATCGCAGTTGATTTCACGGGCGACCCCTCAAAAGGTCGCCCGTTTTCTTATACTCAAACTTCGTTTTGTGCGCGTGGAAGGACTCGAACCTTCGGCCTCGTCATTATCAGTGACGTGCTCTAACCAGCTGAGCTACACGCGCGTTTGCAACGTGGACTATACCAAAATTGCCGGTTTTTCTCAATAAAGAAAAACAGCCGCCCCCCGAAGGAAACGACTGTCGTTGCCGGGCTTGAACCGGCGAAGCACTGTCAGCGGTCGCGCTCGATGCGGATGCGAAATCCGCAACGGGTGGAGAGAAGCCACGCCCCGACCCCGAAGACCAGGGCCAGGAGAACGCAAGCGACCGCCGCGACGGTGGTGGTGTATTCGGACGCCGCGCCCATCGTGAAGATGAGTGCAAGAACCGCGCACACCACCGAAGCCGTGTTCATCTGGTTCCTCTCGCGCTGCACGACCTTCTGCCGCGGCAGCTCCTGCGGGCGGTAGTACTGTCGAGTCATGCGGTCACCTCCTCCATGATTTCGATGTTGGGCAGGTACACCACGATCGTGTGCCCCTGCACCTCGATCATCGCGTACTGCGTTGGACAGCTTGATGCGTGCCCCATCCGCGGACTGTCGGGTTCCTCGAACCCGCAGTTGCACGGTCCGACCGCCTTGGCGATGACCTCGAACGGTTCGAGTGAGACGAGCCCACCCATCACCGTCGGACTGTACATCAGACCATAGTTCGACACCGTGGCCTTCATGGCAACCTCCTTTTCTGATGTACAGTATACATCATATTATATGAATTTGTCAAGAATGTGGTTTCCAATACCTTTGCGGGCGCTCATTATCCCCCGCCCGGCACCTCAGCATGACGAGCCACTTGATATACTGTAAGCACCGATTACATTCCTCTTTGTGCAGGAACAATCAGGTCATTTACCACATAACTTTTTTGCTATGCGCACACACACAACACTATTGCTAGCGGGTATTATCACTGCAGCGTTTTTGTCATTTGCTCCGTCTGCACAGGCGGTCGTTTCGTGCACCTTTGACCGCGACTTGGAGCTCGGCATGCAAGGAGAAGACATCCGTTGTCTGCAGAGGTACCTCAACTCAGCGGGCATCACGATTGCACAGGATGGTCCCGGCGCGCCGGGGCAAGAAACATCGCTCTTCCGTGAAAAAACACAAATTGCGGTTGCGGCATGGCAGACCGTGAACGGCATTATGCCGGCGACAGGATATTTCGGACCCGTATCACAGAGAAAATATCTTGAACTCATGAGCGGCGCGGCGCCTACACCGGTAATTGCTCCGCCGCAGACGGATTCTGATGATGATGACAGTGATGATGACGATGATGACAATAACTCATCCGATGAAGAGGACGCACGGAATATTCTGCAAGATGCAATTAATGCAATCGATGATGCGGAGGACGAGATAGAAGACGCACAAGACAACGGTGAAACCACCTCAAGCTTTGAGAATGACCTTGATGACGCCAAAGAACGTCTGCTCGACGCTCTGTACGCGTTTATCGAAGAGGATTACGAAGAGGCACTCAAAAAGGGAGAGCGTGCGCTTGATGACGCACAGGATATTATCGATGATCTCGGCGGTGGCGATGAAGAGGCAGAGGATGCGCTGGACGAAGCAGAAGATGCGATTGATGATGCGCAAGATGAAATAGACGACGCGGAAGATGACGGTGATGATGTTGATGACGCACAGGATCTACTTGATGAAGCACAAGATCTGCTTGATGAAGCATGGGATGAGTTTGATGACGGCAACTATGACGATGCGATTGATCTTGCGGAAGAAGCACAGGATCTCGCGGACGAGGCCGTTGATGAAATAAATCCGAGAAGCCACCGAAGGGGGGATGAGGGAGACGCGGAAGACGCAATTGCCGACGCGGAAGACGCAATTGATGATGCCTGGGATGAGGTTGATGACACAAACGGCGACACATCCGACGCTGAAGACCTGCTTGATGAGGCGGAGGACTTGGTTGCCGACGCGTGGGATGCGTTCGACGATGAAGATTACGACGAAGCGATTGACCTGGCACAAGAGGCGGAGGAACTTGCCGAAGACGCGCTCGACGAACTCTAAGAGAACGCAAAACCGCCCCGCGCGTTAGGCGCGGGGCGGTTTTTATATCACGTTCTTTCTTTTGTTCTGCTCATTTTTCCGGTCTTTCCCGGATGCCCGGCACGGTTTTAAGGATGCTGTGCCGCATCCATCATGCACTCAATTGCAGTGCACGATATCGACCGCCTAGAGTATTGTCCTTGAGAGACAAATACCGATTGTCATTTGACTAAATCCACGACCAGCTTCCGCTAGCCGTGCCTTGTTACGCCTTAACCCTAATTATCGAACTTACCTTCGGTCCCAATAAATGGGAACTTCGGGTATTCCCGACTCTTTTGACTTGGCGGGCGGTGAGTACAAGGCTCGAGAACGTATTCACCGTGGTATTCTGACCCACGATTACTAGCGATTCCAACTTCATGAGGTCGAGTTGCAGACCTCAATCCGAACTGAGGACGGCTTTCTTAGGATTGGCTCAGGATTGCTCCGTCGCTTCCCGTTGTACCGTCCATTGTATCGCGTGTGTAGCCCGAGGCATCAGAGGGACATGCTGACTTGGCGTCATCCCCACCCTCCTCCCTGCACCAAACCAACAAAGTTGTTTGGAAATCCGAAATCCGAATATCGAAATCCGAAACAATATCTAATTTCGAAATCCGAATGTTTAAAACATTAGAATTTCTGATTTCGAATTTGTTTCGAGATTCGTATTTCGAGTTTCGAGTTTCCAAGTTCCTTGCGAACTTGGTGCAGGGCAGTCTTGTCTGACACTTGTAACAGACAATAGGGGTTGCGTTCGTTACCCCACTTAAGGGAACAGCTCAAGCCACGAACTGACGACAGCCATGCATCACCTGTCCAGCCGCCCGAAGGCTCATCTAGTTTCCTAAATGATTCGTCTGGATGTCTAGCCTCGGTGAGGTTCTTCGTTTAGCGTCGAATTAAACCACACGATCCACCGCTTGTGCGAGCCCCCGTCTATTCCTTTGAGTTTTAGCCTTGCGGCCGTACTACCCAGGCGGACAACTTAACGCGTTAGCTTCGCCTCTTAGAGGGTCGATACTCCAAAAAGCTAGTTGTCATCGTTTAGGGCGTGGACTACTGGGGTATCTAATCCCATTCGCTACCCACGCTTTCGTGTTTCAGTGTCAGGTATGCACCAGTGTACTGCCTTCGCTTTTGGCGTTCCCCATGATATCAACGGATTTCACCCCTACACCATGAGTTCCGTACACCTCTTGCACCCTCTCAGTTGTACCGTTTCCCGTGCGATTCTGTTGTTAGGCAACAGGCTTTGACACAAGACTAATACAACCACCTACACACCCTTTACGCCCAATAATTCCGGATAACGCTCGGGGCTCTCGTATTACCGCTGCTGCTGGCACGAGATTAGCAGCCCCTTATTCATGAGGTACCGTCAATAACTTCTTCCCTCATAAAAGATCTTTACGTCCCGAAGGACTTCATCAATCACGCGGCGTCGCTCCGTCACACTTTCGTGCATTGCGGAAGATTCTCGACTGCAGCCACCCGTAGGTGTCTGGACAGTATCGCAGTTCCAGTGGTGGGGGTCAGGCTCTCACCTCCCCTACGCGTCATAGCCTTGGTAAGCCGTTACCTTACCAACTAGCTGATACGAGGCAGGCCGTTCTAGAAGCGATAAATCTTTACCCCGAAGGGACTATCAGGTATTAGCTTGTCTTTCGACAAGTTATTCCTGACTTCTAGGTACGTTCCCACCCGTTACTACCCCGTTTGCCGGTGCTCAGCACTCAATGAACAATTACAAAGTGTAATGTGCGCACTGGGTGCTGAGCCCCTTGACTTGCATGCCTTATCCACGCCGCCAGCGTTCATCCTGAGCTAGGATCAAACTCTACATATAAAGTGAAACATAAATGCTTCACTTAGTTGAGCAGAACAAAAGAAAAAATGTGATTAGCTTTTTTCTCCGTTCTTAATTTTGTCTTGGATGAGACAGACTGTACTACGGTCTGTCTCTCATAGACGGGTTAATCAGAGTGCTCCGGCTGCTATCCGGTTAACTCTGATTGTGCGTGCGACAGCGGTGGCCATCGCACGACTTTTTTATCCAGCACTCAATTTGGCACTATCTCTTCGTTGTAGATTCACTGTTGTGCGTCATTCGTTCGACATGACAACAGTGCCAAATTGAGTGCTGGATGAATTATGTGATTATCAACGTGCATCCCCTACCGCAATTTTTTACCCCGTCCCAGCAAAACCGGAACGGGGTTGCTGATCACTGTAGGAGCACTCATTATATTCGTGAAAACGCCTCTGTCAAGCCGTTTCTGCGCCGTTGGGGAAAGTCGGTGGACAGCAAAAACGCCAATATATAAAGCACCGCCGGCGGCACAAGGCCCCCGGCGGGAAAACGGCGGAGCGAGGCGTCACGCGGCGGTCTCGTCCTCGGAGAACATCGGCCGCACATCAGGGTGCTCCGCGAGGTTGAGCACTCTCTGGCCCGCGACCTCCACTTTCCGTGCGACGCGGGCGGCACGGCGGAATCTCGTCTTACGCAGCACGAGAAATCCGACCCATCCGGCGGCGATGAGCGTCGCTGCCGCGACCGCCATCGGCACGTACGTGAGACGCACCCCCTTCTCTTCATAAACCCTCATCGTTGTCCTCCTTCTCGGAAACCGAGGAATGTGACCCTCCACATCCCCCAGATGATGAGCGCAATGATGCCGAACACAGCACTTGCCTGAAGCAGTTGTTGCATAAGAATCCTCCTTGTCAGGTACATCTCCAAAAACGAGGGTACGCTCTGATAAACGGTTCGTCAAACAAGAAATACTTCACACCCCTGAGGTACAATGGACGTATGGAACTCAGTCAGCCCGTTACAAAACGCTTTCGCCTTTCCGACTTTCAAGTAAAAGCGCTCAAGAAACTCGGCGTGGTCACGTTACGTGATTTACTCTATCACTTCCCCGCACGTTACATCTCATCTTCCAATGAGGGCGTGATTCAAACCGCCGCATCCGGAGACATGGTGTCCGTCGTCGGTGTTATTTCAAAAACAAAGGCGCGTAAGGCGTGGAAAAGTAAAATCCCGATGACGGAAGCGACACTCAAAGACGAGTCAGGCAGTTTGCATCTCTTGTGGCTCCACCAGCCCTACATTTCAAAAATGTTTCCTGAGGGGTCGCTGGTTGTGGTCGCCGGAAAAATAAAAGAAAAAGACGGCAAGCGTTCAATGATTAACCCTGAGATTACGCACGCTGACAGAAACAAGGCGCTCGCAGGAAGCCCGCTGTTTACTTCACAAACGGAAGAATATCCTGACTTACCGTTTCTGCCCGTATACCATGAAAGCCGCGGGGTGACCTCACGCTGGTTTTTCTATGCAATACAAAAAATACTCACGAAAGAATTACTGGAAACACTCTCCGATCCGATTCCGAAAGACATCTTGAAAAAATACAATTTACCTGCACTCGCCACCGCACTGGTGTGGATGCACACACCGAAAACCGAAACGGATGCGGTCGCCGCACGCAAACGGTTCGCATTTGAAGAGGTATTTTTCATCCAGCTTCAAAAACAGCAGGAGCGCGCGGAGGCCGATGCCCTGCCGACATGGGATATCGCGGTATCAAAAAAAGAGCTCTCTGCCTTTATTAAACGCTTTCCGTTTACACCGACCGGTGCGCAAACACGCGCTATAGAACATATTCTTGAAAACTTTGCTTCGCCGCATGCGATGTCGCGCCTCCTTGAAGGAGACGTCGGTTCGGGAAAGACATTCGTCGCCGCAGCAACTGCATATTGTGTGGTGACGAGCCGTCCGAAAAATGCAGAGGGAAAAACACAGGATTTCGGCAATTTGCAGGTTGCGTACATGGCACCCACCGAGATTCTTGCACAGCAACACTTTGAGTCATTCATAGAATTCTTTAAAGATTTACCGATTCAAATCGGTCTCATCACCTCATCGGGATGCAAAAAGTTTCCGTCAAAAGTAAACCGCAACGGATGGACCGATATTTCCCGCCCACAGTTGCTTAAATGGGTTGCAAACGGAGAGATTCCGATTCTCATCGGCACACACGCGCTCATCCAGAAAACCGTGAAATTCAAACACCTCGCATACGTGATTATCGATGAACAACATCGCTTCGGCACCAATCAGCGCGCCGGACTCGCAAAAAAAACGGACGTACCCGACACCAGCACTTGGCGTATGCCTCACTTGCTCTCCATGACCGCAACACCTATCCCGAGAACGCTCGCGCTCACCGTGTACGGCGACCTTGACCTCACGTTGTTGGACGAACAGCCGAAGGGACGCAAAGAAATTAAAACGGAGATTGTTACCCCATCAGGGCGCGCAAAAACATACGCACACATCCAGACACTCATAGACGAAGGACGGCAGGTATTTGTGGTATGTCCGCGCATTGATGAGCCGGACCCGAAAAAAGAAACCGCCTTGCGCGCGAAATCAGTGGTGGAAGAAGCGCGGCGTCTCAAAAAAGACGTGTTTCCTAAAGCACGCATCGGCATGGTGCACGGAAAAATGAAACCTGCCGAAAAAGAAGACGTGATGAAAGTGTTTGCTGACGGAGATATTGATATTTTGGTCGCCACATCGGTGATTGAAGTCGGCGTGAATGTCCCGAACGCAACCGCAATCATTATTGAAGGCGCCGACCGGTTCGGACTCGCCCAGCTCCACCAGCTCCGCGGCCGCGTCCTGCGCTCAAGTCATCAGGCATACTGCTACCTCTTCACCGAAGCACACGGTGCAGGAACACTTGACCGTCTGAAGGCGCTTGCCGCGTCGGCAAACGGGTTTGAACTCGCAGAAAAAGATTTGGAACTGCGCGGTTCAGGCGAGTTGTACGGCGGACGTCAGTGGGGCATCACCGACGTCGGCATGGAAGCGCTCAAAAATCTCAAAATGGTTGAAGCGGCGCGCACTGAAGCACGAACACTCATCGAGAAAGACCCTGAATTGACAAACACACCGCTCCTTGCGGAAGCGGTGCGTTCGCGTGCATCAGTTCACTTTGAATAAAGATTGGGAAAACTTTGACTTTTTTTAACCAACAGCGTACCGTACCGAATAGATGCACCGCGACAGTTATGGTAACTGCCGCATTCAAAGGAGGGGATACGATGACCAAAAAGGACGGCGCCATGGCGTTGCAGATTTTCTCGGCAATCGTTGCCGGGAAGGTCGACCAGTGTGACCGCTGCGGGCTCACCCGCACGTCGCCCGCGTTTCGGGAAGCCATCTGGCGCCTCATGGCGCGGATGGGGCTCGTTACCGAGCCCGTCGAGCAGTTCCTCGCGGCAATTCTCGAACCCGAAGAAGACCAGCGTACGCGGATGCTGTCCCGCATCCCACAGAAGTCGCAGGAGGAGATCTCGCTGCAGGTGCTCTGTGCGCGCGTGCGCCACCGTACCCGCGACAAGCTTTCCATCGGGGAGCTCGAGGACCTCTTCGTCGGCGACGTCGCCGGCAGCGACATCCCGGAGGACGACGTGCGGTCTTTCGTGCGACGGCTCTGCAATTCCGTCGTACAGGAAGACGTGGACGCGCTGCGTCAGATTCGCCGCGCGAAGGAGCGAGCGGCCGCATCCACGGCGCCGCTTCCCTGCTAAGCTGAACCCCCGGCTTTTTCCACCGCCGCGTCCGCCCGCATGGGTAGACGCGGTTTTGTTTTTACTTTTAACATAAAAACCCTCTCTAATTCGCGCGAACTAGAGAGGGTTTTTTCAGTTTTTAATAATTAGTCGTCGTCTTCTTCATCATCATCGTCGTCATCCAAATCGTCATCATCGTCATCATCATCGTCGGAATCATCATCTGAGTCGTCATCGTCATCCGAATCGTCATCTGAATCATCACCGAGCAATCCTCCGAGAAGACCGCCTCCAAGTCCGCTCCCCGAGCCGCTCTTGCTTCCCTCAGAATCATCGGTATTGTTGTCGTCGGAACCGCTTTCGCTTGAACCGGAGAAGAACAGATCATTTTGGACACTTGCGCGATTTTCAATTTCAAAATCAAGCACCGCATCAACTTCTGCTTCGGTCATACCGAACTTCACGGCAATTGCCGCCACAACCTCTGCGCGAGTTTTTGCCGTCGTGGTAAAGAGTTCTTTAATACCGTTGCGTTCAACTTTGACGATTGTCTTGTCGGTGAACACGTCCGCTTCAATTTCAAGTTCGGCACTTGAGGAATCGTCATCATCTGAGTCATCGTCTGAATCGTCATCCATCCTGCTTTCAATTCTGATTTCACCGTTCCTGAACTCCACCTTCGTCCGTACGCCGTCTCCGCGAACCTCGACGTCGTCGTCATCATCACCTTCTCCTTCGGTGCGTACGCGAACACGAATCTTGTCGTCATCACCGTCGTTGTCGAGCCGCAGACGAACACGGAGTTCTTCCGGTATCTCACCGATTTTTGAGTTCAGGCGCGCAATAACCGCGTCAACCGACTCTTTTGCCTGTATGTTTCCTTTTGCTTCAAGCTCCGCTGATACTTCCGTGAGATAGCCGATTGCAACCGAGAGACCGTTTGCAATGCGCTCGTTGCCGTCATCATCTGAATCGCCATCGTCATCTGAGTCGTCGCGATCATCATTGTCGCCAGATGTATCATCGCTGTCATCTGAGGAAACCGCCATCAGCGCCGCTTCGGGCGCAGCATCACCGGAGGATTTTGCCCGAACCTCCATGGAGAGCCGCACGCGCTCCCCTTCTTCATCAATAATGGATTCAACTTCCGCCGCCCGTTCTTCTGCAAAACGGACACGGAGTTCATCTTTTTTGTCGTCGCCCGCAAACACAATACGAATATTTTCCGTTGCGCGGTCGATAGCGAATAATGCGTCACCGGGACGGGAATCGTCCGCGGCGACTACGGTTGCTCCCGCTGAAAGCGCGAGCATAAGTGCAATTGCTGCTGTAATCATAGAATATGAATGAGTAACTCTGCTGATAATCCATCCGCTGTACGGGGATGGGATGACGCGCGGGGTACGCGCGTGCGCCGTTGTAACGGAGCTCCACAGGTGCTCCCGCTCTTCTCCGGAGAGACGTTCTACGGAGATTTTTTCGAGACTGTTTTCTGCTGTGGTGCGTTCGTTACGCATGGTTGTGTATAAGACGTTCCAATTCCTTCATAGCACGGTGATGGCGAACCTTCGCGTTGTTCTCGGTAAGTCCCAACTGTTGCCCGATTTCGGCAAACGAGAGACCTGACCAGTAACGCAATTCCACCACGTCGCGGTATTTTTCAGGCAGTTGTGCTACTAGCACACGCACGCCGTCCGGGTCGCGCACGTCCGCATCAACACTCGGATGAACGTGTATATCGATATCATCGAGTGAATCGTGCGTACGCGTGTTGTAGTGCCGGATGAGCTTTCGTTTCGCAATAGTAAAAACGAAACTGTAAAAATGCGCATCTGACATATACCGGAAATTCGGCAGTGCCCCCCAGAGGTCAACAAACACATCTTGAACGATGTCGATTGCTTCCTCACGTGAACGGGCTCGGGCTCGGACAAAGGTAAACACGCGGTCAATGAGGTGGTCATACACCGCACGATACGCGCCTTCATCTCCCTGCCCGGCTCGGACGAGGGCGTCCCGGAGTCCTTTTTGCCATTGTAATGGAACGTTCATATGGAGAATGTGTTCCTATTGTACAAAGGTTACGCTAGAATGGGAACAGAAAGGTCGCGTGTCCAGCACTTTGTTAAAGTGCTGGGTTTACCCCTTTTAACACACACTACCTATGATGGGATACTTTGGGGGCAGCTACGGGTTCATGTGGCTCATGCAGCTACTTGTGTTCGTCGACCTCGCGCTTGTCGGCTACGCACTCTGGGTTTGGATTCAGAAGAACAAGAAAATGTAGCACAAAAAATCCCCGATACCTGGGGATTTTTTGCGCCTCTCAAGTTGCAATTAAGTGCCGGCGATATCACAATGACGTAGGTATCTTCGGGCATGTAGCTCAACGGTAGAGCAGCCGTCTTATACACGGCCGGTTCTAGGTTCGAATCCTAGCATGCCCACATATATGATGAAAAAACAGCGTGGTATAGCACTGATTGTTGTCGGCGTTCTCCTGCTTTCTGCAGGTGTGTGGTGGTTTTCCGCGCGTGAGAGTACCTACTTGAGATCAGCACAACTCGGTGGCGACTATCTCGTACGCCACACGAATACTGACGGTTCGTTTGTGTATCAGTACAATCCCGTCACCGGAAAAACTTCCTCTTCATACAACATCCTTCGTCACGCGGGCACGACCTACGCGCTTCTTGAACTCTACGAAGCGACCGGTAAACAAAAGTATCTGCGGGCGGCGGAGCGCGCGTTGGTATTTCTCACCGACCATGTGGTTGAGTGTCCCGGCATGTCCGACGCGCTGTGCGTTGAAGAAGACAATGAAATAAAACTCGGCGGTAATGCGCTTGCGGTGCTTGCGCTCTCCAAGTACGCCGCGCTGATGCGCGCTCTCGGCGCGCCGGATGCCGCATCGGAGTACGTATCGCTTGCACAAAAACTTGCGACATTCCTGACGAACGTACAAACACACAACGGCGAGTTTTCGGTGCATAAAATCACCGCGGACACCGGCGCGCGCACCGATTTTGAATCGGAATACTATCCGGGCGAGGCGCTGTTCGCGCTTGCGCGCCTCTATGCGGTGGACGGCGACGAACAGTGGATTGACGCGGCGCATCTCGGCGCACATTGGCTCATTGAAGTGCGCGACAAAGACGTGCCGACGAAAGATCTCATCCACGACCACTGGCTTCTCTACGCACTCAATGAACTGTACGCGCATCAGCCGGAAGACCTCTATTTCACGCACGCAAAACGGACCGCCGAATCTATCCTCTCGACCCAGCACTCGGGAAAAACGGGTGATCAACGTGACTGGAACGGCGGATTTTACAATCCTCCGCGCTCCACACCGACCGCCACGCGCGCGGAAGGACTCGGCGCCGCATATTATATTTTCAAAAGAAACGGCGACGACCTCTACGCCGCCGCCGCGCGCTTTGCCATGGAAAGTGCCGCTGTATTTCAAATAAAGACGCAGTTCACCGGACAAAAACTCCGTGAGCTAAACGCCGCGCGCGCGGGCTTCGGCGGATTTCACGAAAGTCTTGATGAGTACGACATCCGCATTGACTACGTACAGCACAACATCTCCGCGCTTGTAGCACTGGACCGCATCATACAAGCGGAGGCACACTAGTATTAGTGTTTTGTCGGGTTGCTTGAAAGCTGCACGATGACGTTGAAATCATCACCCTTTTCCGTCTTGTTTCGTTTTTCAAAACCGCAGCGGACACATCGGTGTACAATCACATGGTCTCCTCCGCGGAGTTCCACACTGACGGGTTCCATAAGTCCGTGGCATGTTGCACGCCGATCACCGGGACGCACGTCCACATGTTTGCTCCAGAGACATTTCGGGCAGTGGTTGGTGTATCCGTTTCCGTGTACAAAAAAACCGCACTCTCCGCAGGTGAAGTCCTCCTTTGTGCGTTGAAATTTTTTAGGGGTGGTCATGAAATGATGCAGCAGGCGATGGAATCGCCTGCTTTACTGCGTGTCGGAGCTCCTCAGAGCTCCACGATGTGGCCACCGGCTCTCTCTTCGAGTTCGCGAAGACCTCCGAAAAGGAACCGTTCCGCCGATCCGTCCGGCAGGCAATCCAGTTCGAGAAGAACGAGATATGCTTGGCGCATGTCCTCCGTGGTAACGCCGAACCGGTTGAGTGCCCTTCGAACCTTCTGGGCATCCGGCGACAACGGGTTTTGGAGCAGGAAACTGCCGGCCTTCACAAGGTGAAGGCCACGACGGTCCGATTTGGCACCGAGAGCCATAGTTCACCTCATGAGGGTAAGGTACCGCTACTGGTTGCAAATGTACCAGATTGTTCCAAAAAAGTCAATAACTACGCGGATTTTTCCTTTTTCCAGTTCGGGTCACGGCCAACACTTTCAACACCCCCTTTAGAAACTTCACGGGCAGCTTCTACAATTTCATTCATAATTCCGGGGAATCCGATATCTTGCGGAGAAAGTATTTTGTTTTCAACAAGCTTCTCCGCAAAAAAGTCCTGGCGCCCGAGCATGTCTTGCACTGAAAAACCGGGCCCGTCTTCCATAATTTTTTCTATACCCGCCTTAATGCGTCCGAAACGTTCGCCTTCTGCCCGTACCGGCTCCTGCGGTGTTGCAATTTCGGGTACTACATCTTTTGCGGTAATTCCTTCATCACTTCGTCTTTTAAAGATTTCAAACATAGGGTATTTAGGTTATGAAATAATATGAGACTTATTATACCTTCTTCTCCACGCTTTTCACGGCAATCCCGTGCGCGCGCAAAAGCGCCTCAAACTCGATTTGCTCGATGGTTTCTTTCTCAAGCAAGTGCGCCACAATCGCCTCGAGCGCCGGACGGTGTTTTTTGAGAACTGCCGTCGCCTCCGAAAGCGCGGTGTCCACAAACTCACGGACCTCTTCGTCAATAAGAGCCGCGACTTTCTCCGAGTACTCCTTGCCCTCTACAATCATACCGCCTGCAGCCGCGTGTACTTCGTCATCATGGAACGCCACCGGCCCGACTTTTTTCGACATGCCGTAGCGAGCAACCATGTCGCGCGCAAGAGCACTTGCTACCTGTAAATCATTGGACGGACCCGTTGTCACATCGCCGAAAATTTCCTGCTCAGCAGCGTATCCGCCAAGAATCATCGCCAAACGATCGACGAATTCTTTTTTGGAAAGCAGACGCTTCTCTTCAAGCGGCAACGAGAGCGTGTAGCCGCCGGCGTGGCCGCGCGCGATGATGGATACTTTATGTATCGGGTCGGCATTCGGCAGGACGGATGCAACGAGTGCATGTCCCGCTTCGTGGTATGCAGTGATTTTTTTCTCGCGTTCAGAGAGAATGTGGCTTCTGCGTTCCGGTCCGAGCATTACTTTTTCAATGGAGCGCACCAAATCAAATTGCGACACCTTACTGCGGTTTTCGCGTGCCGCCAAAATCGCCGCTTCATTGGTAAGCGACTGCAGGTCAGCCCCTGAGAATCCGGGCGTACGCTCCGCAACCACTTTGAGATTCACGTCTTCGGCGAGCGGTTTTTCTTTTGAGTGCACGGCAAGAATCGCCTCGCGGTCCGCGCGGTCGGGCAAATCCAAGCGTACGCGCCGGTCAAAGCGTCCGGGGCGCAACAGCGCCGGGTCCAGCACATCGGGACGGTTTGTCGCCGCCATCACAATGACTTCCTGATGCGGTTCAAACCCGTCCATCTCCACAAGAATCTGGTTGAGTGTCTGTTCGCGCTCGTCGTTGCCGCCTCCCAGTCCCGCACCGCGCACGCGACCGACCGCGTCAATCTCGTCTATAAAAATGATGGCGGGCGCGGCCTTTTTGACCGTCTGAAACAAGTCGCGCACGCGCGACGCGCCCACACCGACAAACATCTCCACAAACTCAGAACCTGAGATGGAGAAAAACGGCACATTGGCTTCGCCTGCAACCGCGCGCGCCAACAGGGTCTTCCCCGTCCCCGGAGAACCCATCAACAGCACGCCCTTCGGAATCTGCGCGCCGATTTTGAGAAACTTTTTCGGATTTTTGAGGAAGTCCACGATTTCAAGCAGTTCTTCTTTCGCTTCTTTGACACCCGCAACGTCTTTGAACGTCACTTTTTGTTTATCCTTCGGGTCAAAGAACCGCGCACGCGACTGTCCGAAGTTCAGCGCCTGCATACCCGCACCTTTTACCTGCCGTGAGAGCATCCAGATGAGAAATACAATAAACAGCACCGGAATAATAATCGGCGCGAGATTAAGCATCCAATACCAGAACCCTGATTCGCTTTGTATCGCAATAGACGTGCTTGCGAGTTGTTCCTGCGTCACACCGTATGAAGCAAGCGTCTCGGCAAGCGATACGTCTGTTTCTTTCTGTGAAAGTTTTACCGTCTCATCGGTATACGTAACTTCAAGCTTGTCTCCGCGCACGGTAATTGTCGTCACCGTACCCGCAACCACATCAGCGGCAAGGCGTGACACGGGAATTTCTTCCGACTTTTGTATATCTGAAAAGCCCGAGTACAGAAGCGACAGAAGTAAAAACAGAAGAATAGTGAAGCCGACATTCGTCCAAAATGAACGCTTCGGCGTAAGCGGTATTTTCGGCATGCCCTGTCCGGGCCCTCTTTTGCGGGGAGAATCCGTCATAGTCCGTACAGTATATAGGGAGCACCGAAAAGAATAAAGAGAAAATGAAACGCGCCCGCCTTCGTACGAAGGCGGGCGCGGCACGCGGACTGCGCTGGTTAGTCATCGCCCCCGACGATGACAAATATCGAAAGTCCCGCGAGCAGGTCGAGGAACCAGCAGATGCCGGAGACCACGAGGAATCCGCCGAGTGGAGCTCCCGAGGTCTGCTGGAACCACACCACCACGACCCAGACGATGACCGCGATGATTGCGAGCACACGGTCGGAAACCCAGTCTGGGGTGTACAGCTCCATCAGAAGCCACGCGAAGATGCCGATGCCGAGCCCACCTACCCACAACAGGATGGTTTGGAACATGCTCCCTCCTCTGGGAAGTTACCTGCGTGAGACTCTAGTCCCTGGTTCGCCAAAAGTCAACGAAAAAACCGCCCGAAGGCGGTTTTTTCTGTTTATGGTGGAGATGGTGGTGTTGAAACCACGTCCAATATGCGATGTTGTACGAATCTACGTTATCTAGCGTCATCTTGAAGTCTCACGCGCTCACTAAAAGATGTGCGAAACGAAAGCGCGCCAGATCCGCTTAGTGTCCGAACCGCGTCGGAGTCAGTCCGCTGTTCGTAAGATTGAATGGTTTACACCGTCATCCGCCCCTCAATCAGGGACGAACGAGATGTCGCGAGGCGTCTTTATGCAAGAGCGAACGCGAAGTCACGTGCTGTAAAGTACGGACTTTGTACTGCTGATTTTGCAGTTATGTGTGTGTCGTTTTAAGGAAGGCGACACCCTTCCATAACGCACGTACCACAGTCATCACATTGTCGAAACGAGGCATCCCCCCAGCACTTATTTTGCATTTTTCTCTGTGTATCAATTCAGAGAAGTATGAAAAACCTGCACGAAAAATTTTTTTTCCGATATTCAGCAAAATAAGTGCTGGGCGAATGCCTCTTCTATTCTCTTTTCAAAGTACGTCTGATATCTTTCTGCGCCTCGCGCTTCTTAAGCGCCTCACGTTTGTCGTGTTTTTTCCTTCCGCGTACAAGCGCGATTTCTATCTTTATCTTGTGTTTCCTATTATACACCGATAAAGGCACAATTGTCAAGCCCACCTTCTCTCCCTCGTTGAGCAGTGTGAGGATTTCTTTCTTTGATAAGAGCAGTTTACGCGTCCGGTCGGGTTCGTAGTCTTTCGGAGTGTTGTTCGGCTGATACGGAGGAATGGTTGCGCCGACGAGATACGCCTCGCCCCCGCGAATCACCACGTACGCACCCGAAAGCTCCCCGCGTCCGCCGCGCAGCGACTTCACCTCCTGCCCCGACAGCACCACACCCGCCTCGAAGGTTTCGAGAACGGCGTAATCGCGCAGGGCTTTTTTGTTCTGTACCAATGGAGCCATGATGTCATCATACCACTTGGGGCAATCGAATTCGTGAATTCGCTTTTATGTGCCCCATATGAGAGGATGCACTCAGACACACGCACCCACAGAACGGAGGCCGTATGGACATTGAGAAGATGCTTGCCGACCTTGTGGGGAAACGGGTTCTCTACAAGGTCCTCAATTGCGACGACACCGGTCACGTTGGTGCACGATTCTTCGGAATACTGCGCGGAGAATCCGACGGGACGTGGACGGTAGAGAATGGGGAGGAAACGGCGACATTTGCAACCAGAGAGGTCACCATCGAAGGACGAATTATCCTCAACGTCTGGTAGCTGCCCCGCACGGCTTCTCGCGTGCGGGGTTTCGTATTTCTTGGTGGTACACTCTATACAGACCCGCCTGCACACATACAGTGCGCTCGCGAAAAAAGGGAGGTTTCCCATGCCTCGCGAATACACAGGCAGGAAATTTTCCCTGCCGATCTTTGTCATCATCAACACGCTCTCACTCGCTTTCCTGCTGACGCTCCTGGCATTTGCCGCACCGGACTTCTGGCGCACACAGCTTGAAGCAGTGTGGTGGGCGCAGCTTGCGGCGGTATGCGTCGCGGTCTTCGCAAACGCCTTCGTGGAGTTCTTCTTCCACCGCTACGTGCTCCACGCGCCGCTCGTCCCCTTCCTGTCGTACTTCTATCGGCAGCACACGCTCCACCACGCGCTCACGCGCGTGCGCATGAAGCGTGTGGTCTCCTCCACGGAGGCAGGACGGGTGGAAAACATCTACCCCATCCTCGAGGATCCGCAGCACGAAGCATCGTTCTTCCCGTGGTACACACTCGTGGTGCTCACCGGCGTACTTTCTCCGGTGTACGCGCTGGTGCAGTGGCTCCTGCCGTCGGCTCCCGTGTTCCTCGGGGGCATCGTGGGAATCACCTGCAACATGCTCATGTACGAGATCTTCCACATGCTCGAGCACAAACCGCTTGAGAAGTGGCTGCCGCTGCTGGAACACCCGAAGTACGGCGCGTTCTGGAAGCAGGTGTACGGATTTCATCTCCGTCACCACGCCAATGTGCTGTCCAATGAGTCCGTCTCCGGATTCTTCGGACTGCCGATTCCCGACTGGGTCTTCGGCACGTACGTACGCTCCGAGACGCTCTACCCGCACGGAAGCGTTGCCATCCCGACGACGTTTACGCCGCCGACGCCCCGCTTCATCGGGTGGCTCGACGAGCTCGCCCTTCGCGCCAAGAAACGGCGACCGAAGAGCAGTGTTGCGCAATGACCCCGCCCCGCACGCGAAACGCCCCGCACGGCATTTGCGTGCGGGGCGTTTCTTTTTTCCAAGCAGTTGTTATTTCTTCACAATCGAGAGCAGTTCGTCAAACACCTGCGACGGCAGAAGTGACGCCTTGAAGATAAATTTGTCCGCACCGAGCGACTTCGCCTCGTTCATCACGGTCTCGTCGGCGGTGTTGGAAAGAATGGCCACGCTTGCCTCCGGCGCGAGTTTGTTTGAACGCATGTACTTGAGCACATCAATACCGCTCATCCCCGCCATCGTGATATCAAGCGCCACCACATCAGGTGCAAATCCGCTTTTCAGAATATCGAGTGCCTCCTGTCCCGACGTTGCGGTCCGCAATTCAATACCGCTCGTCTCCCCTTTTTTCTTGTACAGCGAGATAAGAAACTGGTCATCGTCGACCATGAGAATTTTTAATTGTGATGGTTGGTCCATAGAAAAGTTATGCAAGTGCAAGCGACGGTGTGTTGCCGTTGGTGAGTGCTTCAAGAAGCTGTGAGGGCAGGAGTGCGGTCTTCGGGATAAAGCGGTCAATCTTCAGTTTTTTGTAGTCGTCGGCGTACTCCGCTTCATGCGTGTTTGAGAGAATATATATCTTTGCATTCGGCACGAGGTTCTGTTCCCGTATCTCGCGCAGTACTTCGACGCCGTCCATGTCGGGCATGTTGATATCAAGAAGAATTTTGTCGGGAACAAACGCGCCGCTTTTAAGAAGTTCAAGCGCCTCCTTACCGCTGCCGGCAACGCGGAACTCAAGCGGATACTGCTCCGCCTTCTTTTGGTAGAGCTTCGAGAAAAACGCGTCGTCGTCAACCAGAAGTACTTTCTTTTTCGATGCGTCGGTCATGCCTGTAGGATACCACGCCCGCCCCTCGGGTTCAAAACACCGGGAAACCTAGAGTTGTAAGTAGTAGCGGATGGTGTCAATCGGTGCACCACGCTTCATTCGTGATGCTTTGCAACGGCATTCTTCGACAAAACCGTTCGTGGCAAGTACTTTAGCAACCCCTTTGTTGTCGGCTTCAAACTCGCCCGTAATTCGCCGTAACTTGAGAACGTCACGCGCGTAGTCAACAACCGCACGCGTGGCTTCGGTAGCGATTCCTTTTCCCCAGTATTGTTTCTCGCCGATGACGGTATTTATCTCAGCTGTGCCGTGATATGTGTTAATGTCACTTAGAGAAATTGTTCCGACGACCTCATGTGTCTCGGAAAAAACAATCGTCCAGTAGGCACCGTCTTCTTCAGCAAGACATTCTTTGAGATACGCGAGTTGCTCCGCATCGCTCACAGGTTTGTTCAGTGGTTCCGGAAGATACTCTTGGACCTGCACGTCAGTATCCCACCGTTGCCACGCGACAATATCTCCCTCTTCGTAAGGGCGGAGTATAAGGCGTTCTGTTTTTAATACCTGGACTTTCATCTTCTCATACTACAACGTCCCTCTGCGACGAGAAATCTAATGGAAAATCAGTTTACTTACGTCAATAGAAAGTATGTTACCTGGTTCTTTTCTTAAACATTTTTTAAAGAATCCTTGAATACTGTCTCCAGGGATAAAATACTTGTTCCCAGTACTGACTCACACACCGTACTGTTTTCTTCTTTGGTATTTTTTCTGTTCAGCTGTGTGTACACCATTTCAAATTTTTCTTTTCCAAACCGGGAAATGAGAAATGACGTAAACACCCCCGCAAGAGAATAAAAATAAATAGCGTATGTGTCATCCGTTTCAAGCCACGCGTCGTGACGCATAAAACTCTCAAGTGTCGGGTAGAGTTTTTTCTCGTACCCTTCTCGTACGTACTGTAGATGCGGTGTCCCGTCCCACGCATGTCCGACCATATATTCAGCTAACCCTTCGGCAAAAAATGCGATTGATTGACCCCACGGAAGCGAGAGGAGGTGTGTGTCTTCGTGTTCCCCGAGCGGTTTATTTTTTTCGGTATACAACACGTGGACCCGAAACTCGTTGTAAATAGACTGCGCGTACCAATCATCACCCATGAGTTCCTTTTTTGTGTCCTCGTCGGGATAGAAAAAATACTCAATGGGACGCCTCGGTTCCGGAACACTTAGAAACGACATAATTTTTGCGTATGCCTTTTCTTGCCTCTCTATAATGTGGTCTATGTCCTTTTCGGCGGCTGAGTTTTCAAAATAGTGAAAAATGTAGTGGTCTGACGTACGTGTCCGCCACCGGGAATCATTTTCAAACGTATGAATATAGTGTGGTAAATGTTGTTCGAACATAAACCCATGGTAACAAAAAAGGTCACCTCCCGCCCGGGTGGTGACCTCGCAACAACGTGTGTTGCAAAAGAGCATCAGGAAACATGATTGAGTACCAGGAGACCTTTGTTCATTTTGGTAAGAAGGGTCTTCTGGCAAAAACGGTTGCGAGCCCCTTCTGCGCCGCCGGCCGCAACTATGGCATCGTGGATGCACCCGCCGCCACACATGGGCAGATACTGGCACTTCTCCTCGATGCACTGATCCGTTCGGCGGAAGTGTTCGAATCGCGAGTCGTACAGATACCCGCCCTTCGGTTGTTCGTAAATCGTTCCGAAGTTGTACCCTTCTCGACCGACGGTACAGAAGCACTTCTGCAAGGTGCCGTCCGGTTGTAGAACCGCCGAGTGCTTGGCTATGGCCACACACCACGGACCCGTGATGAACTCCCCCGGGATTTCAAAGCCGTGCTGTTTCGCCAGTTTCCACACCGCGAGCGCCTTCTCGGCAAGAAGCGCTTCGTTTTTCGCATTGTCACGGTTCTGGAGTGTTGGTGTAATGAGCCCAAGACTCAGGTTGATGCGGTGCTGCCTGTCGAGTCCGGCAAGGTACCGAATCAGTTCCGGAACCCGATCGGCATTCGAAAGGTCGAAGGAAATTCTGATGTCGACCTTTGGAATGTAGTCGGTCGAGAGAAGCATCTGCACATTGCGCATGATTCTCTCAAACGTCGGTCGCATGTTCCGACCATGTCTCCGAGCATCATGCACCTCCTCCGGACCGTCGAGCGTAACCTGAACCCGACGCCACTCGTGTTGGGACAGCATCTTGGCAGTCGCTTCGTTGAGCAGCTCGGCGTTGCTGGTCAGTTCGGTCCAGAAGTCGAGCCCTCTCTCGCGAGCGAGTGAATGAAATGCTTCCAGCCCGAGCTTGACGATGTCTTTTTGCAGGAGAGGTTCTCCCCCGAAAAGCGCGAGGCGCACCGTGTCAATCTCCGGGTGGTTCGCAAGGTAAGTTGCAAGCCACTCGCGCGACGTCCCCACAAGCTCCGGCCGCATACCCTTCATCCGCTGACTCCCGTTCTCGAAACAGTACGAGCATTCAAGCTGGCACAGTGTCGTTGGGAGAAAGTGGAGGGTAAAGGTGTGTGCGGCGTTGTTCCGTCGATCCAAAAGCTTGTCCCGCCATGCGGAGTACTCATCGTACTCAGCAGGAACGAGTAGACCAACATTGGGATCCAGGAGTGTCTTGACGACCGACGGGATGGTTTCTTCCTTCCCGTCAATCCAACTGGTCACCGCGGTCTCGGCATGGCAGCCTATCGAAACCACGGCACCGGTAAGCGTACTCTTCAGGAGTATGCTCCCGTTTGGAAGCACCGCTCTTGTCTGAAAATTGCTCCACTTCGGTTTGTTTTTCACCACAACCTCCTTATAAGTAGAAACCCTCCTGACCGCCGTGGCGATCAGGAGGGCTGTGAGGCCTCGGTGTGGCTCTAGTAGCCACAGCCGTCCTTGCCCATCCTCCGTTCGGGGGAGAACCGGCGGCCGGGCGAACCCGGCTTGAGCACTTCGGCTCCGTGCGGGTCGTTGTCGGGCACCTGCTTGATCCTGGTGGGCCGGTGACCTTCGGTGGTGTTGGGTGCGGTGTCCGGCTGGTCCGGTACCGCGGCGGGGACTACGTTGCTTTTGCTCACGACGCAGCTCCTTTCAAAGAACATCAGAGTAACCAGGATTGGTTACTTAAAAGTAAGTTACCACTGATACACAGAAAGTCAATGCTGTGAATGCAATGAATTTACCTTTTCTTTATCTTAGTTTGCTACGCTGGGAGGAGTCACCTTATCAACACAAACGCGTTTGAAATTTATTTCATCCTCACTTCTGTACAGTGCGCCTCAGAGGTTCATTGACAGCAGAAAGGGTCACTCTCACGCAGCACCTAACCGGCCATACGGCCAGAAAGGAAACACCATGAACGTCAGCAGCAAAATCTCGGCCGCGGTCTTGTTCCTCGGCCTCGTGCTCGCCGGTTACATCGGCGTGCAGTACCTCAACCCGAAACTCTTCGCGGACCGCGAGAGCCGCAACGATCAACTCTGGAAGGTTCCTCCCACCGACCCGGCTGTGATCGCCGAGCGCGGGAAGCCGCGCTTCGTCGGCGAAATCGGCGGCATCTTCCTCGCCCCTGAGGGCACACCCATCCCCGAGAAGTACACGACGTTTGACGATCTGTGTGCGGAGCGCAAGTCGTGGATTGTGCCGGACAGTGAGGCGGGTGTTTTGACTCTCGACATTGAGTTGCCGGAAGAGTACGTACTCGATATTGAGAGCCCAAGCAACGGCACAATCGCCTGTGACGGCGGTGTAATGAGTTCAAACAAAAGTTACATCTATCGCCTTTCCAATGGTGACACTGCAAACATCTTCATCGGCCGATCGTTTTCTGATTACGACACAACTGACGTGGCGGTTGAACGCGTCAAAGTACAAAAGGTTTCCGGACGAGAAGTGGTGATCGTTAACACGATTACCGAAGATGGCTACTGGGAACGTGCTTCTGCATATTTTCCAGAATCCTTCGGAATGACCGCCATCCGGGTGTCTCAACTTCCCCGCTCCGAATTCATGAAACTTGTCGAGATCGTTGCTTCAACTACCCGTACGCAGTAGTCCCTCAACACCACACAAAGAAAGGAGAGAGTGATGCGTCTGCACCGGCTCATTCCGCTTCTCATCGGTGCACTCCTTGGAACTTCTGTTCCATTGTCGAGTGCTTCCACGTTCCAATACCGCGCAAATCTGTTGCCCCCCTCGGGAAACACGGGACAGTCACCCGCGCTCACCTGCGGTTTCCATAGCGGTGCGTGCTACAACGGTGCCACCGGCAATTTCCTCGACTGGGACAACACCAGTACGCTTTTGGTCTCGTTCCGCGGTATCTTCACGAGAAGCAACTCTCCACAAGAGACCAATCGTCTCTATGGGCGACGTGCCCTCGTGTCCTCAGGTTCTGAAGTGTGCGAAGTACAAAAAGTGTATCTCATCGACTACGGTGAGTTGAAAATTCGCGGTGTCATGCAGTATACGCACGCGTCGATGAACTCAACTGCAGAATTTCCAATCGCCACTTCAAGTACCGGGACATACAACATCAAGTCGCTCGGCACCATGGTCAATGATTCCGGTCGTGACTGTGCCTGGACCGGCACGCACGTGCATGCCGGATACATGGCAACCGGCAATGCCACACGGTACAAGAACACATCCATGTATCCCGACGGTGACTACTGCACGCCCGGCGTAAATTGCGGTTCGTACCGCAACGATACTTCCTCCAACTGGACGCACCGCTTCCTCTGGTCCGGTCTCTGACCCTTTCTGCTTTCCTATCCCCCGCCCAACGGCTTCGTTGGGCGGGGTTTTCGTCAGATAAATTTTTTATAAAACTTCAAATAAAAACTGTTGACAAAATTACTCACGGGCGCACACTGATCTCAGGAAAGAAGCCCCCTGAAAGGAGGTGATACAGATGGGATGGGGACCTTGGTCTTCGGATTCATCCGGTGGCGGCGAGACACGTGAGAAGACGGAGTCGTCCGGCGGCCGTACGGAGAGCCACACCCTCCGCACGGAGGACAACGCCAAGGAAGGCTCGCGGAACGACCACTCGCACGTGATCGTCACCGAGCACGAGAGCGGGCGCACCACCGCGCACGGCCACGGCATCTTCGGCGGCAGGCGCAAGTAGTATCACCCGCCGCCAACCACCCCTGCTTGCGTTTGGTTACGCAAGCAGGGGTTTAACCTTTTCAAACTCCTGTAAAATATTTTCCCGCCGAATCACAGGCGGCGAGTACTGGTCTTCTTCACAAAAAACCATTAAATCCGCTGCAAAACTCTGTGCTTCTTCCGGCATTAAAGCAATTTCAGAAATAAAGAAAAAGAACGAAGCGAGCGCTGTGTTGGGTCTTTTATCGTCTGCGGGCAAATGCGCTATTCCGTAGTCAAATAACGCCTTGAGCGACGGATCATCTTGCTCAAGGATTTCCACAAGAAACGAGAGGTGATTATCCATTCCCTCTTTTTCTACACGCTCAAAAAACAACTTTTTCCCTTCCAGTGACAGCTTTTCGGCAGCTTTTTGTTGTGAATTATTAGTAGGTTCTTGTTCCATATACCGAGATTATATACCCCTATACCTTGTTTTTTCGTACATTGACAAATAGCCATTTTATGTGCTAAAATGATAGGTAGAGTGGAATGAGGGTTTCGGGCAATCTCGCCCAAACACCCTTCCCCACACAGAAAGGAAGTCAACGGTGACCAACACCAGAAAGTCGCTCAAAGAGCGAGTTGGGATCTGGGGAGTTGGATACATCGCCAACTTCCTCCTCGTCTGGGTCTTCGATTACGCCCTCTATCCGTGGGTGATGTGGAAGGCCGGGTTGGTGAAGGGTGCCGCCATCATGTGGGTACTTTCCTTCATCAACTGCTACGCGACCATGAAGTTCTACGACTGGTCGCGTACGGACTGGCTCGGCATCGAAACCTTGAAAGAGGTTCGCGATGCCGAAGCGAAAAAGCTCTTTCAAAGAATCATGCAGTGGGCGATGCGCCGCGGAGACTGGGCAGTGATGCTCATTCTGTCGGTGAAATTCGACCCATTCATTTGCACCGTGTATATGCGACACGGTGCACATCAGTACAACGGCATGAGCAAGCGGGACTGGGTGATTTTCCTCGTCTCGTTCGTCATTGCCAATGCCTGGTGGACCTTCGCCGTATTCACCGGCCTGGAGGTCGGCGAGTGGGTCTGGAAATCCGTCTCGTCGATTTTCTAAGCCAACAACCAACGCGGAACCACCCGAGCAGCGTCTCTTACGAGGCGCTGCTTTCTTTTTCCTCGTTTTTCTCCGAAAAGTTCCAGTCTACAAGAAATGACAGGTAGTGTTCTGCAAATGTTTCTTTCAGGTACCCCCACTGCTTCAGTTTTTTTGCATCTGATTTCAAATACCGGTTGCCGATGTCGTTGCGGTAGAACATGCGCGGTATGTGAATGTCTTCAATAATTTTGTACAGCTTTTTCTGCGCTTCCCTCACCGTCTTTCCGACAGACGTCACGTACAAACCGTATCCCGCATCACCGGAGACAAAGTAGTTGTTGTTGCCACTGCCGGAAACCGACACTTCATCAAAGTGAATATGTTCACTTTGCTCTTGTGCATATCCGCCCAAATGAATCGGAATGCCGCTGCTAGACACCGGATGACCTTCGAAGTGAAACGGGAACGGCGGAAGCGCGACAGTCGCAACAAGACCGAATCCTCTCTTCCACTGCAAATCAAACGGCTCCCCGCTTGCAACTGCATATAAAAAATCGCCCCACGAAGAATCGTGAAGCTCCGTCTGTAAATGTATTATCGGGCATCCCAAGCGCGCTGTTGCCTCAGTTGGGAAAGCTCCGTGTTCATTGACGATGCAATTGATACTGAAATCGCCCCTGAAATCCGCCTTGATGAGAAAATCTTTCAGTTTGGCAAGCGTTTCTTGAAAGAGTTTATTGTTCTCATCGTCGTCATACCAGGCCAGCGTTCCCATCTCAAATGTCATCGGCCCGATATCTCCGGGGAACAGGTGTTTATGTTCCAGATTCATTTCAATGGGTCCCACCCAGTCATGGCCGTTAAAGTATCGCGCGACCCCGACTTCAACTCCCTCTATTCGTTTATGGAGCGTGACAATGTGGTGCTTATACTTCGTTCGATTGTCATAATTCTTCAGCACAGCTATCGTATCGCTCGCATCCTCAAGATACCCGACATAGGTAAACTCCTTGTCGGAATTGTTTTGCTTCAGCACCCATTTACCCTTGTGTTCCCCAAGAAATTTAATGGCGGTATCAATGCCGTCGAAATCGAGCAGTGGAAACGTCTGAATGCCGTTGTGTCGGAAAATCTCGTGACCGAAGTATCGGTTCGTCTCCATGCGCTCACCTGTATACGAGCCACCGAACACCCGATACCCCTTCTTTCGAAGTGCGTCCTGTGTTTTTCCGAACCCGACGTCATCAAAAACAATCAGGCCGTCTTTACCGACCCACTCAAGGTCCTTTTCCCAGTCCTCCGTCTGGGTCACGAGACCCTGTAAGTTTTTCCGACGCGAGCCGTCCTCTATATACAATTTCACTTCATGCCCTTCCTTCCGCAGCAAAACTGCGAGATTTCCGGCCAACAGATCTTTTGAGACAAACAGCACTTTCATGGGTGGTGTATACGTAGTATAGTAACCCCATATGGACAAGAATTCAAAACTTCTGTTTTTTGTTTTTCTGTTGGTAATTTTAATTTCTATCGGCTACACAACGTATAGAACTTTCTTCCTACAAGATTTTGAAGTTGTTGAGGAGGTTGGTGAAGAATAGCCAAATTATTCTTTTTTATAGAAATCGTCGGGAAGGATATATAGTTCTCTTCCCGGATTTTTTATTTTCTCCTGCAGGTAATATTGAAAGTAACCATCATATTTACTTTGCAGTGCCGGTATTTTCCAATCATCTTCCTTAATTTCACCCCGACACGATGCGGCCCCACATAAACACTTCATAGAGAAGGTGTTTGTGCTCTTCTCATTAGAGTGCATGATCATTGCGTAGTCATAACAGAGCTCTTCACCCACCATGATATCTCGTAACGCAACCATAAAGAGTTGTCCCCGAAATCCAACATTTGGCTCGCAACTATGGTTCAGATAATGTTGAAACATCCTATCCATATCATCCTCACGGTGCGGACAAAAGGAAAAATGCTCTGATATTTCAATTGGCTTGTCTTCATTAAAACCCTTGAGTTTGTTTTCATCGTTTATATCATAAATATAACCACCCAAGACAACCAGAATTTCGTTTTTTTGTATATTTCGGTCGGTAAAGACCCCCAACCCCATGTGTGGGGTTTCTTTAACAATCAATTTTGAATTTACCCAAGAATATGATTTCTTCATAAACCGTTTTGTCTTTATGTAAATATTATACTACAATTCCTCCATATGGATGTCCTGCTTTGTCCTGATTCAATCGCAAATCTCTGGGGTCTTTTTGACACGACAATTGCGCCGACGTTGATGTATTATGCGTATCTCCCCATCGCAATTTTTTCCGTTTTTTTCGGTCTGTTCATTTTTTTAAAGAACACCCAACAGTTGCAATCGAGATTGCTGCTTGCGCTTTCCGTTCTTTTTGCACTCTTACTACTCAATGAGATTATTCAATGGATTGCGGTTCGCGCCGATTTTGTGTATTTCGGGTGGGAGCTCTCCGCTCTCTTTCACTCCATGCTGGTGTACCTCATTGTGTACTTCACATGGATATACTTTAAAGGTTCCGAGTTGAGTTTCAGACAAAATCTAATAATGGTTCTTTTGTATACGCCGGTCATCGTGCTCCTTCCGACGCAGTTTAATATGATTGCTTTTGATTTGATAAATTGTGAAGCAATTTACGGCTCACTCTGGTACTACATTTATGCGCTTGAATTCGCCTCAATACTTTTTGTGGTGTATCTTTCGTTTCACTATCTGCGAAAAACGTCGGAAGGAGTGGCCCGCAAGCAGATACTGATGCTCTCTGTTGCCTCTGCACTCTTTCTTTTAGTATTCACGCTCACTAATCTCGCCGGCGACTATTTCTTGGTATATGAAGTGAACCTCATCGGACCGATCGGTATGGTGCTCTTTTTGGCATTCCTTGCCTTTATGATTGTCCGCTATCATGCATTCAGTGTGAAAATCATCGGCGCACAAATGCTTGTCATCGCACTCGCCGGTTTGGTATTTGCAATGCTTTTTGTGCGTCACATTGAAAACCTGCGCTACGTCATTGCGGTAACATTTCTTTTTGTGATGGCAATTGGCGCCGCGCTCGTGAAAAGTGTCAAACGCGAGGTGGCCCTGCGTGAACAACTGCAGGTCATGAACAAACAACAGGTTGATACCATGCGGTTCATCACCCACGAAGTGAAGGGCTATCTCACCGACTCCTCAGGCGCCTTTGACGCGCTGTTGACCGACACGTTTGGTCCCATCAACGATGAGACCCGCGCGATGGTCAAAGAAGCGCTCGCAAAAGACCAAAAAGCAATCAACGAAATTAAAGAGTTCTTGCGAATCTCGGACTTCAAGACCGGAAAGGTCGCCTATCAGATACAGCCGTTTGACTTCAAAAAAACACTTGAGGACGCGCTTCCGATGCTTGAGGAAAATGCAAAGAAAAAAGGACTGACGCTTTCTTCACATATCGCGCCGGGCGACTATCAGATCAGCGGCGACGCCGACCAACTCACCAATCACCTCATCGGCAACCTCATCAACAACGCGACCAACTACACGCCGTCGGGCTCCATCACCGTCTCGCTGTCGCGCTCAGGAAAACGGATTATCTTTTCGGTGAAGGACACCGGTATCGGACTCACCCCTGAGGATATGCAAGTGTTGTTTACCGAAGGCGGTCGCGGAGAAGAGTCACGCAACATCAATCCGCACTCAACCGGCTACGGACTATTTATCGCAAAGAAAATTGTGGAAGCGCACGGCGGCCGCATCTGGGCAGAATCAGAAGGTCGAGGAAAAGGCTCCACCTTCTTCGTCGACCTCCCCGCCCTCTCTTAAACTTACTTGCAACAGGTGATTTTATCCGTGGGAGACGGCAATATTTTGTATTACTCGTGGTACATCCGGATAATATTTGTTGAACGCTTCATCAACAACAGAAATATCAATTGGTATTTTTTGTTGCTTTGCGAGTTCTGGAACAAGTTTCTCTATAAGCAAGTCAACAACCCTTTCTTTCTGCCACTGGCTGAGTTTGTACCTGTCGATAAGATGTTGAATATGCAGGTGAATAATTTCATGGAGCATGTTTCTCAGTAATCCGACGCCGTAATATTTTGCGATATTCACTATCGCTTTGTTTGGTAAAGAATAGCTCCCGCCCATACCATACATGGTCAGCTGAACAACAATGGACGGAATAATGGACAGTTTTATCTCATCCAAAAAACATGTGAGCCGGTCGTGATATAGGGGAAAAAGTTCTCTTAATGACCTTTCTGATTCAACAAATTTTGTCTCATCGTATTCAGCATCAATAGCGTTCGAAATATCAGTATCAGAAACAGAAAAAATCCTTTCTCTATTGAGTTCTTTTGGGAAACCGATTAAATCAACGTTATACTTATTCTCTTTGTACCAACTAAGACGTTTGATCGTGTTAGTAATTCTTTCTTTTTCAAGAATTTTTGAGTATTTAAAAGATAGACTAATTACCTCGTTCATTGCCCCATTGTGACAAAAAATAAATCCCTCGGCAATCTTCTTGCCGAGGGATGTCTCTGGTGCCCCCAGAGAGGGTGCCGTCAGTGCGGCGGGGCGCAGTCACAGTCGCAGTCGTCCGGATTCGCGCAGTCGTCCGGCGGCGGATCACACTGCCCCTCTCGAGAGGCGGTGCTGAGCCCGATGGGACGACAGGTCGGCTGAATGCCCGTGACCGGAATCTCGAGCAGCAACTCCATTTGTATCACCTCCTTTCGGTGCTTCGATTGGCGGGGTTCTCTCACCAGCCGGGGATGAGCTCCTCAGGATGGTAGAGTGTCCAGTACAGAGGACATCCGCCCGCACAGATGTTGAACTTCTCACACTCGACACACTTCTTCGACGGATAGGAAGTAAGTCTGTCGTAGAGAGCCACAACGTCAGGTCTGTTCACGACGGCAAGAAGCGAGTCAGCATCATTAAAGTCCTCGCCGTACTTACCGACCGGATAGTCGAACAAACTGTTGCAGATTGCAAGATGCCCGTCCGTATCGAAGATAATACCTGATCGGTGTTGGAGCTGGCAAACCGTGCTGATTTGGTTTCGCCGAATCAGGGTGTCGATGAATTCCCGCGGCCACAGACATAGCGGGAGCTTCATCGAGAAACTGACCTGTCCGTGCGTGATCTCATGAAGTTGCGGATAGATACCTACCACGTTCTTCACGAGCGTATGAGGCTCCACCACGTAGGATCCGTCGACCTTCTTTCCGGAAAGTGCCGGGGTACAGGGGCTTATTCTCAAGGACCTGGCCCCACACTCCATCGCAAATCGGGCAATCTCTACGAGAGAGTCCGCACAAGCGGTGTTGTAGACAGTGCTTACGCCACAGTTGAAGAACTTGACCGCACGCTCGATGCCCTTTTTTGAGAGATCGAAGCGCGCAACACCGGCAACCGCTTGAAGGCTTTTTTCATCAAACGCCTTCACCGAGACGCCCGCGTGATTGTTGGGAGCCTTCATGTAGCGCTCCCAAAAACCATCGATTCCGAAACGCATGGCGTTTGTTACGAGCCCCGTCTTGATTCCCCTGCCAGCACAGAGCGCGTTGAATTCAATCAGGTGTTTCCAGAGAGTCGGCTCTCCTCCAATCACTGTAACGTCTCGGATACCCAATGATTCGAGAAGAGACACGAGTGCTTCTGCAAGCTCGAGCGTCATACTTTGGTTTGGGTTGTACTCGGTACCCTGCGCGTAACACCAGGAGCACCTGAAGTTACACACGCGATTCACTGTAATCCACGCACAGCCTGGTCGTGAACTTGTTGCTGTTTGAGTTTTCAAAGAGCACATGGCGTGCCTCCTCCTTTTCATGGGTATTGGCACCCATTCTTTGAATTCTTATTATAAAATACATTTTTATATGGAATTGTCAAGTATTTTTAGAAGTGGCTTTATGAAAATTTTATCTATACGTAAAGCAGATTGAAAAATACGTGAAGTTGTAGTAGTATCAGCCCACAAGTGAGTAATCCACGAGACAAAGGAGGTACACGCGTTAACGAAGGCATTCGTGCCCCGGAGCTTCGCGTTATCGGCGCAGATGGCGAAAACATCGGCGTTATTTCACGTGAGGAAGCGATGGCAAAGGCGCGCGAGGCAGAATTGGACTTAGTTGAAATCTCCCCCAACGCGGTGCCGCCGGTCGCAAAAATCATCGAGTTCGGCAAATATCTCTATGAGCAGAAAAAGAAAGCGCGCGACGTAAAAGCAAAATCGCATCAGACAGAAACAAAAAGCGTGCAGATAAAAATCGGCACGTCGGAGGACTCTATGGGTATCAAGGCAAAACAGGCCTCTGCCTGGCTTGCCGACGGACACCGCGTGCGGTTTGAACTGTATCTGCGCGGACGGGCCAAATTCCTCGGAGACGCCTTCCTCAAGGAGCGTATGGAGCGGTTTTTGAAGCTTTTGGCGGTTGAATTTAAGATCGCGGAGGCACCTGCCAAGAACCCCAAAGGCATGTCCATGGTGTTGGAGCGCAAATAGCCCTTCACTCGCCCCGTATTTTTGAAAGCACAAAAACCGCCTACTGGCGGTTTTCTCCTTTCGGGACCGCCGTCCCCTGCAGAGGCTTTCTAAAAATAGGGGCTCATTGCGCACACGTGGGGCCGCAAAAACGGCCCCACTACACCAATACAGGAACCCTTGCAAAACAGGCGGAAAAAGGTATTATAAGCGAGCCCATCGGGGCTTCTTTTTATGAAGACAAACAAGGCATATACCAAGCGGTTGCGCGTCACCAAAAACGGGAAAATCCTGGGCCGAAAAGCCGGCGGCAACCACTACAACGCGAAAGAGTCGCGGGGCGTCCAGCTCAAGCGAAAACGAAACCAGCGCGTCAATCTGACGGTGAAGCTCCGCACGCGCTTTTTGGCAGGCAAATAAAATACCACCATGACACGAGTCAAACGAGGCAAAATATCAACGAAGCGCCGCCGCAACGTGCTTTCACGCACGAAAGGTTTCCGCAACGCGCGCAAGAGCAAGGAGCGCCAGGCGCACGAAGCGCTGGTGCACGCCGGTGTCTACGCATTCGCACACCGCCGCGACAAGAAAAACGATTTCCGCATGCTCTGGCAGACACGCATTTCCGCAGGACTCGCACCGCACAGCATTTCATACAGTAAGTTTATGGGGCTCGTGCACAAGAAAGGTATTGTGCTGAACCGCAAGATGCTCGCCGAGATTGCCAAAGACCACCCGAAAACATTCGATCGCATCGTCACCCAAGTCATCGCATAATAAAAACCCCCGCCGTTTGGCGGGGGTTTTTATTATGTACCCAATCTTTTCAGAAAATCTTTGAATACACCTCACAAAGATTGAAGGTTCATTCTAAATACTAATTCACATATCGCACAGTTTTGTTAAAATATGCAGATGATTATCCGAGAATTTCAGAAAAGTGACCAAAAAGCGGTTGAAGAAATTTTTGCTTTGTATTGGACAGACTTGGAATTTCTGAGGGAGCTTTCAGGTGAATTAGAACTGTACACTCAAAATGCTCCAAAGAAAGATTCCGGTTTTTTTGTAGCAACAGAAGGTAGTGAAATTGTAGGAATTGTCGGCTTTAAAAAAGTGGCTGACTACTTGAAACCGTTTGTGCAAACAGATAACCCCGTTGAGTTTTACGTCATTGCAGTAAAGTTCAAGAGAAGAGGTATTGGGGAGGTGCTCAAATCAAAACTGGTGGAAGAAGTGCAGAGGCTCGGGTTTTCTGAAATTCTTTTATACAGCCCCGGTTCTCATGATGAGTCTTGGAGTTTCCATGACACGTTGGGTTTTAAGAGAGTTGGAGAGGTAACCCCGCCGGATGATGACATCGGGTACGTGTGGCGAAAAATTTTATAGATATAAAATTAAATCTGCCGCCAAAGGTTTCTTGGCGGCAGATGCTTCCACTGTGCTCCGTAGAGCTACAGCAAGATGTGGCAGGCGTCGATCTGAATCGATGCCTGGGTGAGTCCCTTCACGAAGAACAGACCGTACTTGCCGCAATCGGTCATCATGGCAATGACCGCTCCCGGATCCAGTGCGATGAACCCACGGCGCTCCGAGCACGCCGCCCGGCAAACCTCCACCAGCTTCGCCACATCCTGCTGTGAGCAAAGCTTGTAGAAGTCTTCGGCGGTAATCCCGGCGGGCGCAATCCATGTCTCGCCGAACACCTCACCGTTGACGGAGTCGCCGAGTAGGCCGGAGTGGTGTGCCTCCTTGATCGCGCAGACCTGAACCTCGTTCGGATTGCCGAACAAGAAGAGCAGGTTGGCCTCGTGGCCGAGGTCTTCCGCGGCGCCGATGGGGCGGCTCTTGTTTGCCTTGCACTTCATGAACACGTACAGCGGCCGACCCACCGTGAACTCAGATGAGTACATGTAGCACTCGCCTGGAACTGCGGGAATCACCAGATCGCTGAGAATCCCCTGAACCGCGAATCCACCGTGGAAGCGTGGGGATTCTTCCGGATGAGACCTTCTTTCGATTGCCTGAATCATGACCATCTCCTTTTCAAGGTACTTCGTGGGACAGAACTATTCTGTCCTATCTGGGAACTAATCTTAAACGATTGCCAACTGTTGTCAACGGTCGAGACAAAACAACTTTAGAAAAATTTTATCTTCTTACATTATGGAAAATCCGATGAAAGAACATAAAGATATCAAAAAAAACCGCGTGACCGGTTTTCGTGTTTTCTAAAATAAAGTGGGCCGAGGCTTATCCATGTAGTGCGCCGTCGTCTTCTTCCACGGGACGGTAACTGTACGTCATCTTGTCGGCGGCCTTGTCGCGTTTCACCAGCTCGATAATTTTCTCAACAAGACTTTTCGGATTCGTATCAAATATCACCTTGTCGTATGCGCGGTTGCTGCGCTCGAGAATTGTTTTGATTGTTTCATCCGTCATCCAGTCCCCTTCCAAAATACCGATGGGTTTGTTGTCTTCAAACGCGATGGTAAATTCGTGAATTGTTCCGATGCGTCCGCACCCGAACAGCACGGCATCCGATGAACGGGTCAAAATAAGGTCGCGTCCCGAATAACCGAATCCCGTGTAAATGATAAGGTCCATGTAATCAACGGGGAGCCGGAATGCCTCAATGTGTTCGCGCTCTGATGCCGCCGGAGAAAAGCCGATGGAAGTTCCTTCCGCTTCTTTTGCCCCGATTGCCGCCCACAGCGGAAATCCCGTCGTGGCGCCGGTGACGACCACCGCATCATGGCGCGCAATCTCACGGCCGAGTTCCTTGGCAAGTTCGTATGCGTGCGGTCCGCAGTTCGACGTTTCCGCCGCTCCTGACACACACAACTTGATGTCTTGATTCACCTCTTTTCGGTAGGTCATAACGTTATTGTAGTATACCGCACACGCAAACGGCGTCTACGGAAGTTCAACAGTTTCTCCTGCGGTAGGCACATACGCGTCAACGCCATAGTAATCACGCAGCCGTTGTGCAAAAAACTGGGAACTTTTCGGCTCGCCCATCACTACAAACGCGCGTTTTAGCGACGTGTTGGTGCTGTTGACGAACTCGAGCAGGCCGTTGACGTCGCGATGCCCCGAGTATCCCGACACCGAAACCACTTTCGCGCGCACGGCCACCTCTTCTTTCTCAATCTGTACGTCTTTTGCCCCGTCTACAAGCTGGCGACCCAAACTTCCTGGTGCCTGATAGCCGACGATAAGCAGCGTGCAGGACGGATCGGAGAGATAGTGCTTCTCGTGGCTCAACACACGTCCGCCGGTGGACATTCCCGAACCCGCGATGATGATTTTCGGTCCCGACATGTTGTGAATCTCCTGCGATTCCTCCGGCGACTCAACGACACGCAGTCCTTCAAACGCAAAAATGTCATCCCCCTTCGCCATCGTGCGCTGTACCGATTCGTTGTATTCGGTTTTTGCGTTGCGGTAAATCTCCGTCACCTTTGTTGCAAGCGGTGAGTCAAGAAAGACGGGAATATGCGGTATACGGTCTTTTTCAACAAGCAGATTAATCTCGTATAGAATGTTTTGAGTACGCTCGACGGAGAATGTCGGAATCAGCAGTGTGCCTCCGTGTAAAATTGTCCGTTCAACGATGTCTTCGAGCTGCCCGAGACGGTTCTCAACAACCTCATGCACACGGTCGCCGTAGACTGATTCCACAACAAGGTAGTTCACCTCTTCAACCGCATCGGTATCCTTGAGAAGCAGTGAGGGTGAATTGCCGAGATCGCCGGTAAAGAGAATCTTTCCCACCTTCGGATGAACGATCTCAACCATCGCGGAACCGAGAATATGGCCCGCGTTTTGGAATTTTACGGTAAAGTCACCGAGCGGAAATGACGCGTAGTACGGCATCGTTTCCCACTTCTCAAAAATAGGCGCGACATCGTCAGCCGTATATGGCGGCGGTGTTCCGCAGGTGAGCGACTCCTGCATCAAGAGTTGCGCTGCGTCCGGCAGCATCACTTCGGCAAGTTTTTTTGTTTCGAGCGTGGAATAAATCGTCCCCCTAAAACCATCCTTCACCAATTTCGGAATGCGCCCGATATGATCAATGTGTGAGTGCGTCACAAGAAGCGCCTGCATCTCTGCGGGATTGTACGGAAACGGGTCGCTGTTTTCGGCACTGCACATGCGCTGACCCTGCAGCAGACCGCAGTCAACGAGAATTTGTATCTGCGACGATGCAAGCAGAAAATTTGCACCCGTCACTGTACCGACGCCGCCATGAAACACAATTCGTACGTCTTTTGAAGATTGCTCGGTGCTCATAGCGGACGCATGTCGTCAATAATCTGTACGAAAAAAATTTTTGCAAGAATTCCCCACATCACGAGCGCACCGACCGTGTCCATCACCAAATCAAGCGCAGTGTCACCGACAACGCTTCCCTCCTGCTGCAGAAGTGCTCCGGAAAAATATTCAAAAAATTCCCATCCGATACCGACGATAATAGCGGTACTGACTGCAACATACAGCGCACGGCGTGCGCCGCGCACTGACTCGTGTGAAAAGCGCGCAAGAAACCACAGCGCGATGCCGGCGACAAGAAACCCGCCGAGAAAGTGCATCATGATGTCGTACCACCAATACGTCCAGTACAGATAGTTGTCCTGCGCAATCCGATCAAGCGTTAACACAGCAAATGCAATCACCAAAAGCGCGAGTAGGAGGATGTTTTTTCGCTTTTCTATCACAAAATATCAAGACTAGTCTGCGTGTAATACCCTTAGTATATCACACGAAAAACAGATGAGCCCCGACCTTGCGGTCGGAGCTCATCTGTGGGGTCATCTCGGATGTGTTACCTAGCGTATGCTAGGTGGGTCTCCTCAGTACGAGCACCAAGGTGCGCGGTTTGAAACAATTCGGAGTCCCTATAAGTTTTTATTTGATCTAGATAATATCCAAAATAACCCCTACTAGTACGATACTCCCTTTTGACAAAAACGTGCAAGGGGGATAACACCGTTCACCACACGCGCACAAAAAGTGAATACGCCCGACACAAAACACGCCAGTTTTTGGCGTGTTTTTGGATTTCGTTTTATGAAGATTTGACAAAGATTCTGATTTTGATTGATGTCAGCTTCATCCAGCACTTAATTCATGCACATCGTATCATTTTTCCCTCGTTCCTTACTAACCAATCCTCACCAAACCAAAAAACACAGGGTAAATTAAGTGCTGGGTTCATTCATCAATGCCGAAGCGTTTATAGGCATAAATCGGCTCCTTCCCAAACCAATGTTTGATCTCGTGCGCCGCTTCTGCGGGTGTTTCTGACGCATGAACAAGGTTCATAACGGCGCGTTTCTCGGCATTTGCCAGCGCCGGTGAGTCCGCGGAGAAATCTCCGCGAATCGTGCCCATTTCAGCAGAATATGGCAGAGTCGGACCGACAATTTTCCGAATCATATCAACCGCATGAACACCTTGCACGACCATTTTCACAATCGGCCCGGATGTCATGTATTTCAATAACCAACTACGGACTTCTTTTCCTATTTTAAACTTGTCATCAGTACCAAAATGACTTTTTAGAGAGTATCCGTACTTCTCGTATGTCGCCGAAGTCTTTTCCCCAAGACGGGTAACCCATGCTTTATCCTTCGGGTAATGACTATCAACCTGTTTAAGGGTCGGTTGGTACATTTCAAGCGCCACAATCTTCATGTCACGCTGTTCAAAGCGTTTGATAATCTCGCCGACAAGTCCTTTCCGCACGCCGTCGGGTTTAATCATCACGAATGTCTTCTCCTCTTTTGGATTTTTCATGCTAAAAATGCTATGTGTAACGGCACCATCGTATCAGACGCCCGCAGTACGGGCAAGAAACACCTTACACCTTGTACATCGAGCCGATTTCCGCTTCGACTTCTTCGCGCGGACGTCCGAATCGGTTGTACGAAAGCTGTTTGAGTGTTTCAATCACCTCCGGGTTTCCTTTTTCTGTGTTGGGTATGTAGATTGAAAATGGGCGCTCTGTTTTATTTCTGATGAGCGGTTTGAGAAACGCGTTAAAGTTGTCGACATTCATGAGATCGTTTGCGGTAAATACCGGTGTAAATTGTTTTTCCAAAAACTCCGCATCTTCGGAACCCACACGGTAGGAGCAGATGGTGCCGACGTTGCCGAACACCGCATCGCGGATTTTCTCATCAAGCTGTTTGATGTACTGGTGGTACACATTGAGCCCCAGTTTGTATTTGCGTGCCTCCGAGAGAATTGTTGCAATAGAGTCTGTCGTCACATTTTGAAATTCGTCGATATACAGATAGAAAGGCGGAATGTCTTTTGTGCCGAGCATATCAACTCGTGAGAGCGCCGCCATCAAAATCTTGCCGACAATGATGAGTCCGATGAGGTTTGCGTTGATGTCGCCCAAACGACCCTTTGAAAGGTTCACCAAAAGAATCTTGCGCTCATCCATGATTTCGCGGAAATTAAAGACCGATTTCTTTTGCGTAATAATCGGACGCATGATGTCGTTTGCCAAAAACACGTCAAATTTACTCGAGATGTAGGGCACGATATTGGCAAGCGAGGCTTCACCGCCCGCTTTTTCGGCGATTTCACGCCAAAACTGCACCACCACAGGGTTTTTACAGCGGGAAAGCTTCAGGTCACGAAATGCCTTATCGGTCATCACCCGAGAGACATCAAACAGCGTGTTACCCGTCTCCGGATCTTCAATCACGAGCATGGCCGAGTTACGGAAATACTGTTCAAACATCGGTCCCATTGACTCGGGCACACTGCCGTACAGCTTCTGGAAGATGGAGAACACCTCGTTAACCACGAATGTTTTTTGCTCGGGATAGCGTGTATCGTACTCAAGCATGTTGAGTCCCATCGGGCGCGGTGTATACGCAGGATCAAAATAAATCACATCATCCCAGCGCTCCGCAGGAATTTGTGAAAGCACATCAATGAGGTCTGTGCCGTGCGGGTCAATCATACACACACCCTCACCGTTTTTGATGTCTTGGATAATCATATTTTTCAAAAGCGTTGTCTTTCCTACACCGGTCTGTCCGACGCAGTAGAGATGGCGCAGACGGTCTTCCGGAAGCATGCGCACGGGCGTCTGCTGGTTACCGTATGTGTTGTAACCGAGAAGTACGCCCTCTTGCGGAAGGTCTATCGGTGCGGGCGTCACAGTAGATTTCGAACGCTTCAGTTCGCGCGATGCATCGCCGCTCGTTGACGGAACATGGATAAAAGATGCGATCTCGCGGAGATTCATCGGCATCACGTCGCCGTCTGCAAACAGGCGGAACGCAAAGTTCTTTATAAGAACCTTGATGTTGCCGGGTTTGACGCGAGTAAATGCAAACGCGTTCCCGCGCGGTTCATTAAACTGGCTGAAGGTTGCTTCAATATCCGAAAGAATTGCATCAGCGCGCGTTTGTGAGGTTGCGGATGCAAGCAAGCGCACGTTCACTTCGGCAATCGGGTGCGAAATTTTCTGTTTAATCTGCTCAACCGCGATATCGTCCACGGGGTGTTCCCGCTCTTTTTCTTTTTTCTTGTCTTTTTTCTCTTTCGTCATGAAAAAGAGCTCGTTAATTTCCTTGCCGATTGAGGACACCACCGATTTTTCCTTAAGCGCCTCTTTCACAGGCGTCCCTTTCAGTATTTTTTCAAGCGCCTTCCGGTATGTCGCCGCATAGTCGGTTTGTGCGGCCCGAACAAGCACTTGTACCGCCGCTCCTTCACCGACGCGCAGGAGTTTTCCGAAAGCCGAGAGCAGAATATTGAGCGGGTCGTAGTCGAACGATTCGTGTGTTTTTATTGAATACGCGGACGGCTGTGCATATGAGGCAACGGAACCCGCCGTCTGTCCTTCCGGAACAAAGATGTTGTAGTCGTTTTTCGAGACTTCGATGCGCGCCTGCGGAAAAATGGAGAGCAATTGCTTTTCAAACAGCGGCACTTTCTCCACCGGAACGGAGAGATACAGCACCACATGCTCCTGATGCGACTCAACCGCAAGTTCAAGGGCAAAATAGTTTTTCTTGGAACCTTTTTCCTCCGCAACCGACAAGGCGCCGGCATAAAACTGCTCCATGGACGATAGCAGTTCCTTCAGAGGTTTTTGATGTTCCTGTGCGTCGGAGGCGGCAAACGGCAGTGTCACCTCCAGAAGCGTCATGTGGAGCGCTTTCCACAAAGGCTCGCCCTCTTTAACACCTTTCGTTGCATACCCTTCCTTCAGATACTCGGCCAAAAAGCGATGAAAGTCGTCCTCAACATGGGCATCGTGAAGTTTCTCAACAACAGAAAGCGCGTTACGGACACCTTTCTCACGAACCAACGTCAAAAGCTCACCCATGATGGTGTCGTGCTCCTCAGGCGCCAAATCAAGCACCACAGCATCAACTTCCGGCTGGAGCATTTCATGGCCCTTGGCAAGCACTTTATCGGGGGCGGTTTTTGCGTAGGTACGCGTAATTTCCTCTTCAGTACCTGTGTGCACGAGCTCGTGCGTACCCGCATCAACGTTTTGCTCTAGTTGTTTAAGCCGTTCCCGCAAAAATGCCGCCTCCTGCTCTGCTGAGGAAAATTTTGTTTCAGGGGTAACGGAAAAACGTTCCATACGAATAGTATAGCAACTGAAACACACAGAATGTAGGAGTATATGTGCTATTCCTACCTACCCGAGCTTTTTTGTTCGATCAAAGCCCTTCTAACACGTGCGAAGTATTCAAGCACGGTTTCATCGCGCCGGAACAACCCTCCGACCGGCTTGATTCCTGTTTTTTTCCCGAGATCTTCAATATACGACTGAAATTTTGTAATTATTTCCGCATCTTCGGCACCGGGCGACATTCTTTCAAATTTTCGCGCGCTCATACCCTGAATCTGATTCCACGCCTCAGATGTCTGATATTTTTGTCCGAAATACCAACGCAACTCCTTATCAACCACATCAGCAGAGTATTTTTCAATACCCATCTCGGCAAGACGGTCAACCGGTGTTCCGGAGATTTTTTCCGAAACTTCCTGCGGCGAGTCCGTCCCGACCTCTCCGGTAATTCCCTCCGCTTCAGGTAGCGTGCTGTGTTCGGATGACATAATATCCTCTATTCTTTCCGCCTGTTCACGGGTAAGCTCGGGGTAATCTTGCATCAATTTCTCAACATTTTCTGATCCCGAATCAACGACTTCAGAGTATTCTTGCGGTTCAAAATCCATCTTTGAAATCACCTCGCCCTCCTGTGCGCCCGGAAGATTCAACGTATCGCCGTACGCAATATGTGATTCGTTGTTGAATTCAAAATGTCCCGCGGCATCCCCTTCTCCCGGCACGTAGGAGAGCGTATCGCCCTCATGCACCAAATTAAGCTCCGCAATCGGAATAACGCGTCCGTCAGGAAGCTTCACAGTGGACTCTCCCCACGCGGCTGCGAACTGCTCCTTTGAAAGTCCCGCCTTCTCCGCAATGTCTTTTGCGGAACTCCAGATGTTTCCGCCGTGCTCGATGGTAACCGGCGGGACCGGCGCCTCAACACCCGACAAATCTAATCCCTCCGTGTCTTTCATGTGCCCGAGCGTATACGCCATAGATGCAACGTGCGGGCGTTTCAGTGATGAGACTTCGGCACCCGCCGAATGCGACGCATCCGCTCCCTCTGCAAGACTGTCAAAGATGTGGTACCCCGCCTCAAGAATAGTTTCTATCGCCACCGCGGCTGAAACACGTTTCGTCCAGACGCCAGTCTGACGCAGATAGTAGGCAACCGCATCCACGCTACCCGCCCGGTCAACGAGCATGTCCACTTCCTTGATGAGTTTTTCATTTTTACGCGCCAACACGGTCAGCCGCGCCTGTTTTTCTGAAGCGGAAAGCGTTGCATCTTCTTCAACCGCCTGCATTTCCTTAAACACGGGCTCAATAAGCTTCTTCACGCCCAAACCCGCCGCAGTTTTGGCAAGCACACCCGTCCCCGACTCAAGCGTTCCGCGAATCACACCTTTTGCGTACACGCGGGAGATATCATCTGACGTCGGAAGATCCCTTCCGGCTGCCCGTGCTTCTTTCTGCGCCTCTTCGTACATTGCAATGGCGTCTTCCGCGACCTCATCCGATGATTCGTCGTATTTTTTCTTCTCAAAACGGTGTTCTTTTGCGGTCTCGGAGATTCTTGAAAGCGCAATCAGCGTCCACACCGGAGAACGCAGCATTCCCATCGGCGCAAACACCGCACGCACCGCACGGATACCCTCCCCTGCGAGTTTCGCCCACTCCATCTTCTTGCTTTTTCCGGCGTAGAAGTCCTCTTTGTTTTTTTCCGAAACATCTTTTGCTTCGGAGTAATGTCTCGCCAATGAGCCTACCAGAAGCCCCGCTTCAAACCGCGCTTTTTGAAACCCTTTCAGCTCTTTTCCCTGCTTTTTTGCGTCTACTGCGCCTTCAAAAAATTTCTTGTACGCAAATCCGAACGCCTGTTCGCCCGCCCAGTTCTTCGCTTGTTGAATACCAAACCCTGCACCGGCGATTTTTCGCAGCCATGTCGGTTTTTCTTTTTCAGGAACGGCTTCGAGAAGTTTTTCGGCATCTTTTTCGGGCTCCTGCGCTTCTGTCTCTGGTTGTGAAGACTGTTCCTCTGCCCCTTCAGGTCCGAGATGATACTCCTCAATTAACAACTCTTCGACTTTACCACGCAAACCGAACCGTCTTGTGAATTCCGGAAGACCCCAGCGCAACAGCGCCTGGAACACCTCATACGTCCGCTCCTCGGTTCCGTTTTTTTCCTGTGCGGTGCGCACAACGTCCGCACGAAGCTTCTCAATACCTTTTTTCACCTGCTCTAAAGTGTATGTGTGTGTACCTTCAACAATCTCCACACCCTCAAATGCGGCAAAAAGCTCATCAAACGACGCGGCGTCGCTGATTCGTTGTGTGAGCTCAGCTTCAGAAGGAATCTCCCGCAATTTCTGCTCGAGCTGTTCAAGTTCTTTCCGGGACAGCGCCTCTTCAGGGCGAACAAATGTCTCAGGTTTCTTATTCTCATCAGATTTCGCGGGCAACCGGCCTTTTGATGTCTTGCGTCCGGAAGATTTTTTTACCTCCGGAGACGAACTCTCGGTTTTCTGTGCCCTTTCTTCTTCGGCAGCCTCACCTTCCTTCCTCTTTAACACAGACTTATACACATCCCGCAAATCACCTGCCGTCACATGGTCAAGATCTTTCGGTTGTTCCTCCTGTGGTGACTGAAATCCTTCCATTTTCATAAAAGTGCGGCTAGATTTTTAATAACTTCATTATACCGTCAAAATTTCAGGAACACCCTCGGTAATAAGTATGGTGTGTTCCCACTGTGCACAGCGGGAACCATCTGTGGTTTTATATGTCCACTCATCCCCTGCCAAATCCACCTCTCCGCTCCCTTCCGACACCGTCGGTTCAACGGTAATGACCATTCCAGGGCTCAGCTTCATTCCCTTTCCTTTCCGCACAATATGAAAAACGTGCGGTTCTTCGTGCACCGCATACCCCACACCGTGTCCACCGAGGTCAGCGACCACCTCAAAGCCCTCCTTTTTTACATACGGTTCAATGGCGCGTCCGATATCGCCGACAAACGCACCGCCGTGCGAGGCGGCAATACCTAGCTCCATCGCTTTTTTGGTGACTTCAATGAGCCGTTTCGCTTTTTCATCAACCTCTCCGACGGGAACCGTCACACACATGTCGGCAACACGACCATGGTGCGTCAAACCCGCGTCTAAACTCACGATATCTCCCTCTTTCAAAAAGCGTTCTTTTGATGGAATGCCGTGCACCGCTTCGTCGTTAACGGACACACACAGCGTTGCAGGAAAGGGACGTGAAGCACCTGCGGGTTTAAAGTTTAAAAATGCCGGCGCGTCTCCTCCCTCGCGGATGAGACGTTCAGCGAGATCATTGAGTTCCTGTGTGGAAACACCGGGCACGGCCGCGACGGCAACGTCGCGCATCACGCGCGCAAGACGCCTACCCGCTTCACGAATGAGCCGTATGTCTTCCTCGGTTTTAATCAGCAGCATGATTATGCAAGCGCGGCAAGAATACGCTCGTGGATTTCTTCAATACTTCCCTCACCGTTTACCTCTTTAAGCGTTCCTTGTTCTTTGAAAAACGCGAGTGAGTCCTTCGTGTTTTCATCGTACTGCGCAAGACGTTTTTTAATCACCTCTCCGTCGTCGTCAGCACGGCTCTCGATTTCAGCGCGCTTGGAAAGCCGGTCGTACAGCTCTTCATCAGAAATGGTCAGATACACCACCACATATGTGCGGTGCATGTAACGCATCACTTCATCAAACAGTTTTGCCTCTTCAAGCTTGCGCACCGCGCCGTCAAAAATAATACCTTTGTCGTGTCCGAGATTTACCAGCTCGGCGATCCATAGGTACGACACAATCCAGTGCGGCACCAAAACGCCGTGATTCATATCATCAAGAATTTCTTTGCCGATATCGGGGTGTGACTGTGCCAGAGATTTGAGGTTACCCGACGCAGAGAACACCGGAAAACCTGCCTTTTCAGAGAGCAGTTTTGCCTGTGTGCCCTTCCCCGACCCCGGCTTTCCTAAAACGATGATGGTGTTGTATTTCATGGATTCCAGTATACCAGAATATTAAAACCGCCCCGGTACGGGGCGGTTTCGTGTTTTTTAGTATTCTCGAAGCGACACTTGGGCTTCTATCTTCTTCACCAAGTCGATGATGACGGACACAGCAATCAGAAGTCCCGTACCGCCGACCGCCACTGAAGTGATACCGGTCGCCGTCTGCATGATAAGCGGCAAGACCGCGATAAGACCGAGGAACAGGGCTCCTAAAAGCGTGAGGCGGGTGAGAATGTTGCCGATATGTGTTGCGGTGGAAACGCCCGGACGAACGCCCGGAATAAATGCGCCACTTCTCTGCAGGTTCTTTGAAATCGCATCGGGGTCAAATGTAACGGCGGTGTAGAAGTACGTGAAGAGAAACACCAGGATGAAGTACGCGGCGCCATAGAGAAGCAGATTATTGAGGAACCCGTTGATGAAGGAGACTGCCGCCTGCACAAATCCGTTTTGAATACCTGAAAGGAAGTTCGCAATCATGCCCGGAAACAGCAGGATGGAGAGTGCGAAGATGATCGGCATCACGCCGGCTTGGTTGACGCGCAGCGGAAGGTACGTGGACACGCCGCCGTAGACTTTGTTGCCGCGGACCTGCTTTGCATACGTAATCGGAATCGGCCGCTCCGCCTCCGTGATGATTACGACACCGAAGATAATGACAAGCGCTACGATGAGGAAACCGACATACGCGGGAATCTGTTCCGGTGTGAATGAAAACGAGAGCTGTTGAATGGCCCCGGGCAACCCCGCGACGATTCCGGCGAAGATAAGCAGTGACATGCCGTTGCCGATACCGAATTCCGTGATGAGTTCTCCGAGCCACATCATGAGCACTGAACCGGCGACAATCACCACGATGTTTGAGATAAGCGCAAGCGAGCTGAGCTCGGCGATAACGCCGTTACGCTGCAAAAGCAGGATGAAACCGAATGCCGAGAGCGCCGCAAGCGGCACCGTGAGCAGACGCGAGTACTGTGAAATGCGCCGGCGTCCCGCCTGCCCTTCCTCGTGGTACATCGCCTTGAGTTGTGGAGACAGAATCGTCAGAAGCTGCATGATGATGGATGCCGTAATGAACGGACCCACACCGAGCATGGCGATGGAAAGCCCCGACAGTCCGCCTCCTGAAAACAGATTGAGCAGTCCGAAGAACTGATTGTTTGAAAAGAACTGCGCAAGCGCGACGATATCAATGCCCGGAATCGGGATAGCCGCAAACACGCGCGAGAGCGCGAGAATGCCGAGCACAAAGAGAATGCGTGAACGCAACTGCCGGTCACCGACGATAATTTTCAGTTTATGAACAAATTCGGACATATAATTATGCAACTGACCCACCCGCCTTCTCGATTGCCGCCTTCGCGGACGCTGAGATCGGAACACCGGTTACGGTGAGTTTCTTTGAAACTGGTCCTGTACCGAGTATTTTTACAGCCGGCATTTTGCCGCCGCGCATGCGAATGACTTTTTTTTCGGCGAGTGCCGCAAGTGTTACCGAGTCTCCTGACTCGAACGTCTTATCGATTGTTTTGAGGTCAACGACGATTGCACTCACACGCGAGCCGATGACGCCTGATGCGCGATGTTTGCCGTAGCCGCGCCGTTTCGGAATCTTTTTGATCATGTCGCGGAACTCCGGACGAATTCGGTGTCCTGCGCGTGCTTTCTGACCCTTTGTACCGCGTCCCGACGTTTTACCGCGCTTACTGCCGCGTCCGACACGTCGCGATTTCTTATTCGGTGTTTTTCTTTTGAGTTCGTGGAGCTGCATAGAATTTATTCCTTACGCGGCGCATGCTTCTTAATCTCCCGTGTGAGCTGTTTGAGCGCCATAATTGCGGCAAATGCGTTGTTGAGCTTGTTGTGGCTGCGTGAAAGAATTTTTGCGCCCACACCCTGCATACCTGCAAGTTCAAGTACGTCACGCACCGCGCCTCCGGCAATCAAACCGCGTCCCGGAGCCGGGTAGAGCTTGACCACGCCGCTTGAGTATTTTGCCTGTACCTCGTGCGGAATGGAGTTCGTGTCCGTCTTTGAAATATCAATTTTATTTTTGAGCGCGCTTCGATACGCCTTTTCAACGGCAAGCGCTGTGTCACCTGCTTTGCCGGTGCCCACACCAACTTGTCCGCGACGGTTTCCCGCAACGACACAGACAGAGAACGAGAATCGGCGTCCTCCCGCGACAACACGCGTCACACGGCGGATACCGATAATACGCTGGTCAAACTCGGGCTTCACACGCTCCGTGCGGGCGCGAGGACGGCGACGGGGATTCTTTTCGAACCGTCCGCCTCTTCCACGCTCTTCGGGAGCGGCCGGCGCCTTTGTCTCAGGAGCAGCGGCCTCATCTGCGGTTTCAACCACAGCTTCAACCTCAGCCTCTTTTATCTCCACATCGTTTTCCTTTATCGTTGCGTCATCTGACATAGGTATACATTAAAATTGCAGGCCTCCTTCCCGCGCACCCTCCGCCAACACCGCGATGTTGCCTGTATATGAAAACCCGCCGCGGTCAAACACCACTTTCGTAATTTTTTTCTCCTTCGCATCGGCGGCAATCTGTTGTCCGAGCTTTTTCGCGTTTTCTTTCTGTGCGCCCTTCATGCCGCGCGTCGTTCCCGACAACAGTGTCCGTCCCTTCACATCGTCGATAAGCTGTACGGAAATAGCACGGTTTGAGCGAAACACCGCAAGCCGCGGGCGCTCGCTTGTGCCCGAAATCTTGGCGCGGATGCGCACCTGCCGGCGAACTCGTTTTTCTTTTGTGCTTTTGATTGCCATACGTTATGCGGCACGTTTACCTTCCTTGCGGCGGATAACCTCGTCGTCGTAATGAAACCCTTTGCCTTTGTACGGTTCCGGTTTTTTCAAGCTTCTGATTTTCGCTGCAAACTGCGTCACCAGCTCCTTGTCGATTCCCTGAAACGTCAAAAGGTTTTTTTCCGCCGTTACTGAGACGCCCTCCGGAATCGGTACTACCACCGGATGCGAGAAACCGAGCTGCATGGCGAGCTCTTTTCCTTTTACTTCCGCACGGAAACCAACTCCGTCGAGCACGAGCTTCTTTTCGTATCCTGTATTGACGCCGTTAATCATGTTTTGGATGTGCGAGCTGTACGTCCCCCAGAGTGCGGAGACCTCCTTTGATTCTTTTTTCGGGACAAGCGTCACCACACCGTCTGCGATACTGATGGTGATGTCGTTCTTAAATGCGCGTGAGAGTGTCCCTTTCGGTCCGACAACAGTTACCATGCCGTCGTTTACGGTAACGGTTGTCTTCTCGGGAACGGTGATTTTTTGTCGGCCGATACGTGACATATCTGAATTAAATTCGAAATTCGAATATCGAAATCCGAAACAAATTTGGATTTTCGTATTTTTCTTTTTTTGATATTTGGATTTTCATATTTCGTGCTTGTTTCGAATTTCGTACTTCGACATTCGTGCTTGCATTTGTTACCAGATTTCAAACAGTACCTCTCCGCCGACTTTTCGTTTGCGTGCATCCTGTCCGGTAATCACACCTGCAGGCGTTGACAGCACCAGGTGTCCGTAGCCGTTGCGTACCGGATAAATATCAGATGCGCCGCAGTACACGCGCTTACCCGGACGTGACACGCGCTTTACACCGTGAATCTTTGCAACACCGTCGGCAAACGCGAGTGTTGCTTCAATTTTGTTGTCGTTTTTTCCCTTGATTGAAAAACCTGAAATGTACCCTGCACCTTTAAGTGTCGCAGCAACCGCCTCTTTAAGCGCTGAACGGTGTACCAGCACGGTTTCTTTGCCTGCGCGCGCGGCATTCTGGAGAGCAATTATGAAATTTGCGATAGGGTCGGTTACCATGATGCTTTTTTAACGCCCGGAATCATTCCTTTGTTGGCGAGTTCGCGGAAACAGATGCGGCACAGACCGAATTCGCGCATGTAGCCGCGCGGACGACCACACTTAAAACAGCGGTTCTTTGTACGAACCGGCGACGCGTTTTTCTTCAGGCCCTGGAGCGCTTCGTAGTCGTGCGTCTCCTTGAGCGCGGCGCGTTTTGCCGCCGTGCGGGTACGCATAACCGCTCGTTTTTTGTCCCGTGCAAGATTGCTTTTTCGTGCCATATGCTTTATTTCCAAAAAAAATGCTGCCTCTTGGATGTGCCCATGGGTCGTGTGACCGGCTGGCAGATAACGAGGCGATGGTCTCCCCCCTGCGCCTATTGGCTCTGGAAGGACTAGCTCCACAAAAGTAAAGCCCTCGTATACTACCAGAACCGCCAAAAAAGGGCAAGAAAAAACCCGCCTTCTTTTTGGCGGGGCTTTTCTTTATTTTTTGGCCTTTTCCGTCTCTTTTTTGAACGGCACACCGATATATTCAAGGTAGGTTTCGGCGTCTTTTTTGTTGCGGGCCGAGGTAACGATGGTGATGGCAAGACCGAACACGTCGCGTGCTTCTTCATCCGCCGTTTCAGGGAAAATAAGGTGTTCGCGGATACCGATGGTAAGATTGCCCATCGGGTCAACTGATTTTCGGTCGATACCGCGGAAGTCACGCGTGCGGGGAAGCGCGATGTTGAGCAGACGATCAAGAAAATCGTACATGCGCTGACCGCGGAGCGTAATCTGGTAGCCGATGGTCTGTCCTTCGCGGAGCTTAAATGACGCGATGGATTTTTTCGCGACACGTCCGACTGATTTCTGACCGGTAATTTTACCCAAACGGTCCTGAATCACTTCGATTTTGTTTTTGTCCTTCACCGAACCGATACCGACGGAGATGACGATTTTTTCGACATGCGGAAGCGCCATCGTGTTTTTGATGTGCAACACGTCCTTGAGGTCTGCAAACGCTTTTTTCTGTTTTTCTTTAACAGGAATCATACAAATTATGCTTTCTGTACGTTAGATACGTGAATCGGCATCGCCTTTTCAAGAATCTGTCCTTTTGCGCTGCCCTTTTTGGCACGCTGGTGCCGTTTGACCCTGTTGACGCCCTCAATAAGCACCATGTTCTTTTTCGGAAACGCGCGCACCACCGTACCTGAGGTACCTTTGTCTTTTCCTGCGATCACTTTGATTTTGTCTCCTTTTTTGACGTGCATAACGTTATACAACCTCGGGTGCAAGCGATACAATTTTCTGAAAACCTTTATCTGAAAGTTCGCGCGGAACGGGTCCGAAGATGCGGTTTGCTTTCGGTTCCGGTTTCACCTTGTCCACGAGCACGACCGCGTTTTCATCAAAACGAACATACGAACCGTCTTTTCGGCGAAACGCTTTCGTCTGGCGTACAACAACCGCGTGCACGACGTCTTTTTTCTTCGTCGCCTTGCGCGGTTCTGCAATCTGAATGGAAATAACCACCTTGTCGCCGATTTCCGCATATCGGCGCTTGCTGCCGCCGAGCACTTTGAAAACACGTCCGACTTTTGCTCCGGAGTTGTCTGCAATTTGCACGATGGAACGAGGCTGAATCATATACTTACATCACTTTAAAATGCTTGTCCTTTGAATACGGCGCGGTTTCAATAATCGTAACCACCTCTCCGATGCGCTTCGTGTTGCCTGCATCATGCGCTTTGTATCGTTTCTGCCGTTTCATGAATTTGCCGTACTTCGGGTGCTTAATATAGCGCTCCACACGGACAACCACCGTGTCTTTCATCTTGTCTGACACGACGGTACCCTTCAGCGTTTTCGGTTTTTTTGCTTGTGTATCCATATGATTACTGTGCACTGCGGCGTGACAATTCAGTCAGTGCGCGTGCGATTCCCTTCTTGCTCTCCCGCATTTTTTTTACGTCACGTCCGCGTGATGACGATGTTGCAAACCGAACCTGTCGGAGCGCCTCCCGCTTTTCGGAAACGAGCGCCAGCAGATCTTTGTCGGTCATATTCGTGATGTCGGTTTTTTTCGCCATAGAGTCTGGTGATACTACAGAAGAATACCTTATCGCGCAATAATTTTCGTCTTCAACGGCATTTTCGCGCCTCCTTTACGAAGCACCTCACGCGCAAGCGCCTCAGGAACGCCGTCTACTTCAAACAGCATCTGTCCGGGAAGTACTTCAACCACAAACCCTTTCGGGTCTCCTTTCCCCTTACCCATGCCCACTTCCGCCGGCTTTGCCGTGTACGGTCGGTCGGGGAAAATACGGGTCCAGAGGTTGCCGCTCTTGCCGAGCGCGCGGCGAATGACACGTCGTCCCGCTTCAATCTGATTTGACGTCACGCGATGTGCAGACACTGCTTTCAGTCCGAAGGAACCGAACGCAATCGTCGTGCCGCGCGAAGCAACCCCGACTTTCTTCGGGTTCACGCGCTTCGTCTGCCACTTTCGGTATTTTACTTTCTTCGGAAACAACATATTTTTTTAAATTCGAAATCCGAATATCGAAATCCGAAACAAATCTGAAATCTTACTTTTTGAAGTTTTGAACATTTGAGCCTTCATGTTTCGTGCTTGTTTCGAATTTCGCGCTTCGATATTCGTGCTTATTTTTTAAAGATATCACCGCGGTAAATCCAGACGCGGATGCCGATTTGTCCCTGCGGGATGTGCGCTTCGTCGTGTGCGTAATCAATGTCGGCGCGGAACGTCTGCAACGGAATGCGTCCTTTCTTAATCTGCTCACGGCGCGCCATGTCGGCCCCGCCGAGGCGACCTGAGAGGTGAATACGGACGCCCTGCACATCTTTGTTCGCCATCACCTTGTCGACAGTCTGTTTGAGCACGCGGCGAAACGGTGTGCGCTTCTCGATACCCTCTTTTGCCATACTTGCTACGATTGCGGCGTTTGATTCCGGCGACTTTATCTCCTCAATTTCAAGTTTGATGGCGCCGACACCCTCCAGTCCCTGCTTTGCGGCAAAGGAGTCTATTTCTTTTTTGAGCTTTGCAATACCCTCACCCGAGCGTCCGATGATAAGACCGGGACGGGACGTCTTGATGATGATGCGAAGCTGTGCGCCGCGGCGTTCCATTTCAATGCCGCCGACGTACATTTTTTCGGTGAGCTTGGCGATTTTTCTTCGGATGAGCACGTCCGTCTTAAGGTTTGCGCGATAATCAGCACCACGCGCAAACCACCGTGACTGCCAGTCACGAAGAATTCCCAGACGATGTGCAAATGGATGAACTCGGTGTGTCATATAAATTACGTTGTCGCTTTTTTAGCTTTTGTTTTCGGTGCTGTTTTTTTTGCCGCCTTCTCGGTTTCGGTCTTTTCCGCCTTCACGTCCGCTTTCTTTGATTCTCCGAGCACCATAATGATGTTGCTTGAGTGCTTGTCAAAACGGGTCGCGCGTCCCTGTGCGCGGGGCAAAAATCGATGCAGGGTCACACCCTTATCCACGCGGATTTCTTTAACGGTAAGCGTGTCTGCGTCGGTCATCCCCTTCTGCTTTGCGTTCGCAAGCGCGGAACGGAGTGATTTTTCAAGCTGAACCGTTGCCCGCTTCGGTGTCACACGAAGCAGTGTAAGCGCTGCGGGAACGCTTTTGCCGCGGATAAGGTTCGCGACGAGGCGAACTTTGCGGGGCGACTGACGGTAATTTTTGAGATACACGCGCATATTATTTCTTTACGGCACCTTCTGCTGCTGCCTTCGCCGCGTGTGCTGCGGAAATTTCCGCTTCCTTCTTTGCGGTATCAAGCGCCTTCTGCATCTGACCTCCGTGCTTGCGGAATGTCTTCGTGGGCGAAAATTCACCGAGGCGGTGTCCGACCATTTCCTCGGTTACAAATACATCGTTAAAAACTTTGCCGTTGTGAACTGCAAATGTATAGCCGACCATTTCCGGGGCAATAACGGATGCGCGCGCCCACGTTTTAATAGCCGGTCCTCCCGGTTTCTGCTTGCCCACCTTCTGCATGAGCTTTACGTTGAGATATGGTCCTTTTTTGAGTGATCGTGTCATTGATTCTTTTGAATGGTCGAAAAACAAGTTTTTCGACGGCGCTAAGCGCCAAAAAAATGGCCCACCGGCCTTCGAGGCATAGTACCAGAAGCATACCCCACGGTCAAATGTTGCGGTGCCAAAAACGCCCTCAAAGAAGCCGTCTTTCCACAGGTAATACACAGTGGTCTTGCGCTTTATGAAAATTGTATGTAAAGTCAGCTGTAGAAGTACTCTTCTCCACATTCCGTGGAAAAGAGAGCCTGGAGGGTAACGGGATGCGCTCCGAGTACAATGCAGTACGTCCGGGGGTCTATCGGGTCAAGTGGGACCCGAACGGAGAGTTCGTCGTCGCGGAGGTGAAGCAGGGGGTCTTCCCCACGCTCAACGTCCGGCCGAAGGAAGGCCGGTACCGCGGCGTCTGGCTGACGCTGGCGATCGCTTCGATCACGATCGCGGCCATCTAACACCACCCCGGTCTCGGAAATCCCATTGAGGGCGTCGTGAACGTACGGCGCCCTTTCTGCTTTATATAAAAAAGAAACACGCCCCGGCTTTTGCCGGGGCGTGTGTTGTGTATTAGTTTGCCTTTCGTTTCTTGCCGACTTTGCGGCGCGAGACGATGAGGAAGTTTGAGTATTTTTTCGGACGGCGCGTCTTGTGTCCTTTGCCTGTGTTTTTACCGTGACGTGTGCGTGCGCGTCGGTGACCGCGTCCCTGACGTCCCTCACCTCCTCCGTGCGGGTGGTCAACCGGGTTCATCGCCGTACCGCGGACTTTCGGCTTCTTGCCGAGCCAGCGCTTGCGACCGGCCTTACCGAGATTCACGAGTTTGTTTTCAGGATTCGAGACTTCTCCGATTGATGCCCATGATTTTTCTGATGCGCGCCGAATTTCCGTTGACGGCATTTTGATAAGCGTGTATCCGCCGTCGTGTGCAACCACTTCCGCGTAGTTCCCCGCCGAACGCGCGATCTTTGCACCGCCGTTTTGCTTTGCTTCGATGTTGTACACAAACGTACCGACGGGAATTTTTGCAAGCGGAAGACGGTTGCCGGGAATAAGCGGTGCTTTTTCAGACGCGAGGAATGTTGCGCCGACTTTCATCGACTGCGGCGCAAGAATGTAGCGGCGCGCACCATCTGAAAACACCAACAGCGCGATAAAACCGGTGCGGTTCGGATCGTATTCAATTGATTCAACGCGCGCCGGAATATCTTTTTTGTCGTATGAGAAATCAATGTCGCGGAAGCGTCGTTTGTGACCGCCGCCGATGGAGCGTGTGGTGAGCCGACCGAACGCGTTTCGTCCCGAGGAACGCTTAAATCCGCCGGTAAGCGGCTTGTGCGGCGTGCTGCGCGTCAGGTGTTTCCGGTATTCGATACCGGTCATGCCGCGGCGTCCTTTGCTTGTTGGTTTGTATGATTTCATAGTCGGTGTATTACACGAGCTCGATGGTGTCGCCCTTCTTCAGTTGCACATACGCTTTTTTGCCTCCGCCTATTTTTGTCTTCAGTCCGCGGCGCGATACTTTCATTTTTGCCGGCACGTTTACGATGCGCACCGATACCGGCGTCACATTGTAGACGTCTTTCACGGCCGCGGCGATAAGTTTTTTGTTCGACTCACGCGCCACATCAAATACGTACACGTTGTGTGCGGCAAGCATCGTTCCTTTTTCGGTCACACGCGGGCTGCGCAAAAAGTTCGGGTTCACCTTCCCGCCGGCAATGGTCTGCTTGAGATTTTTCTTCTCCGTCACGTGCTTGCCGCCTTTGACCGCCGGAAGTTCTTTTGCCTCCTCTTCTTTGACGTCGGCGACTTCCTTTGTGGCGCGCTTTGCAAACAGCGAGGTCTTCGCTTTTGCACCGCTTGAGTTGTCTTTTTTACGAAACAGCATATTAGTTCATTTTTGATTCAAACCCTTTCACCGACGTATCGGGGTCGACAATAACGAGATACGTAAATGAGAGTGCGTCTACCGCGTTTAAGTTGCGCGCCTCCTCCACGCCGGTCGTGCCGATGTTGCGGAAGCTCTTCTTCACCGCCTCGTCGTTTTTCGGCATCACAAACAGCACCGCATTCCCGCTCTTTCGTGAAAGTTTTTCAAAGCCCGCGACTTTTGCAAGCGTGTCGAGTGCTTTCTTGGCATCGCCTGTTTTTGGCGTTGCAAACGGCATCGCATCCACAAAGAGAAGCTGACCGTCGCGGAATTTTCGTGAGAGCACCGAGAAGAGCGCCTTCGCGCGCATCTTTCGGGGAATCCGCACCGCGTATTCTTTGTCCGCGCGCGGTCCGTGCGTCACTCCTCCGCCGCGCCATATCGGTGAGCGTGAAGAACCGTGTCGTGCGCGTCCGGTTCCCTTCTGTCGCCACGGCTTGCGTCCTCCACCGCGTACTTCACCGCGTCCTTTCGTGTGTGCGCGTCCGAGTCCTGCGCGTGCGTTTGCCTGCATGCCCAAGGTAACCTGGTGCACCAAGTCCGCGTTCCATGTGACACCGAAGACACTTGCGGGAAGCGTTACTTTCCCCGCTTCTTTTCCTGCAACTGTAAACATCGGCGCTGAAAGCTCGCCTGTGGATGCTTTTGCTTTTTTCTCCGCTTTAACGGCGCGCGTTTTTGCCGCTGTCTTCTTCACGATTTTCTTTTTTACGATTTTCTTTTCCATAGAACAATTACTGCGCGATGATTTCAACCACCGTACCGCGGCGTCCCGGGATTGCACCTGAGACCACCAGCACATTGGCTGACGGATCAATCTGGAGCACGCGGAGATTCTTAACTGAGATGCGCTCGCCGCCCATGCGTCCTGCCATGCGGCGTCCTTTGGGTACGCGCTGCACACCGCCGGCGCCGATGGAACCCGGCTCGCGCTCTGAGTGCTTCTGGCCGTGCGTGCGGCGGCCGCCGTGGAACCCGTGACGCTTCACCACACCCTGAAATCCTTTTGCTTTTGATACGCCCGCAACAGTGACCGTGTCACCGACTGCAAACACATTCGGATCAATTGCCGTACCGACTGCAAACGCAGACGGGTCATCAACGCGAAATTCTTTGAATGCCGTAAATGCACCTTTCGCTTTCTGCGCGCGGTTCACTTTTGATTCTTTCTTTGCGCCGTAACCGATTTGCACCGCGGTGTACCCGTCGGTGTCGGTTGCTTTCATTTGTGTCACGGCTGCGGGAAAAAGCGAAATGACGGTGCCCGGGTGCACGACACCCTTCTCGTCGAAGATTTGCGTCATTTCCTGTTTTGTACCGATGAGAAATTTCTGCATAGAAACTGATTCGCCCTGCTCGGACACTGTGGTCCGGCAGGGCCGGTAGTGTCCAGTGGTCCCTATGGGGACGTGGAGCGTAACGGGAGACACTATACATGAGCGTTGTTTTAGATGCAAGACGCCCGCGGCAGAAGCCGCGGGCATGGGGGGAAAGCGGTGAACATCTTCTCAGTGCCAGGCGCCGCAGGAGCAGGGACCGAAGTTGGTGTCGCAACGCCGACCGCCATTGGAACCGTGGTCACGTCGTCCTACTTCTTCGTGCGTCGCACCACGACAGACAGGGCATCTGCCCTCCTTCAAGAACTTGTTCTTGGTGACACGTTTGCACCCCGTGCAACGAGCAGCAAGCCTGTTCAGGAGTAGCGCGACATCGTCCATGTACTCGTCTCCCCCGTACGGGTTGAACTCTTCGCTCATGTTAACCTCCCTTTGTATTCGGTGTTCCTGTGGGGACTATACGCTAGTCTTTTGACAGAGTCAAAAATATGAAAACCCGCCCTTTCGGGCGGGTCTTGCGTTACCGTGTTTTCATCAACTCAGCAATGAGCAGTTTGAGTGCTTCAATGAGTTCCAGTAGAAGCTGCTCGAGTGGTGTTTGAGTTGTAGGTGAAGAATTAACGGGTTCGTCGGCAACGTCACGGCGTCTGCTACTTCCTCCACCACTCGATTCTTCTTCATTCACAATAACCGTTCGTTCTGCAGATGCAGTATTGAGTGCCGTGTCAGATACATCATAGACAACCGTGTACGTACCGGCAACTGCAGCGTTGACGTTGTTGGTTGTCACAATGTCTCCAGTAATATCACCGTCGGTATCATCTTCTGCTGTTGCTCCTGCGTCGGTGTATGTATCACCAACGGTGATAGTGGTTGGATTGTCGCCGAGAATAGTGATGACAGGGGCGGTGGTGTCGGGAGGAATATAAAACGCAATTGCGTCCATGTAAGCCATCTCATCATTATTCTCACCTGTAGAAAATATTTCATACGTATCGGTGTTAACTATCACTAAATCTCCTGGGCTTCCGTAATACAACCGAGAAAGATAGAGAGTGTCACTTTGATTGAAAGAGGCTGCCGCTATAGGATGACTATCCCCAGTAGGATTTGTAAATGAGAATTCGGCAACGGACTCCCCAGTGTCTGGATTTATCTGATAATAACTATCGTCATAATTCCCAAATTGAAATAAGGTATCATTACTATCAAATGCGAGCCCGTTGCCACCGTTGCTACTTAAGCCCGAATCTCCAACTTTTGTTGCGAGACAGGAGACATCAACTCCATCACAAGAAGTCAAATCGATTGTGTAGAGACTACTATCATTTCCATACCATCCGTATAATCTACCATCTGAACGGAAGGTGATATCTGGCATATTCAGTGATGTATTTCCCGCATTCTTAATAGCACCAAGATATGTTCCGTTTCCTGTCTCTGTATTTATGGTAATCAAACTTTTTGAATTAATTCCACTTCCTCCCGTACTTCCATACAAAATACCCGTTGTAGGGTCAAATGCCATTCCGGTGACATAGAAACCAACCGGTCCAATTGTTTCTATCTTCAGACCCGTAAGAGGGTCAAGCACATACAGTTGTGGGTCATCAGAATTACTACCCGAACCATCAATGCCATAAAGAGTGCTGTCCGATGAACAGGCTGGTGTGGTAAATGTTTCATCCGCACCGTAAGCAGTTCCTACCCCATTCGTAGCAAATGCTCGAAAATGATAGGCGCTGCCACATGTTAAGTTCTCCGCAAAAAAACTATAGGAGCCAGAGTTAAAAACCCCTGATTCAGACGTTGCGGCTCCATAACTTTCTGTCAGGCCGTATTCAAAACCCCGTGTACTTATACTTTCCCCACCAGTATCATCAATCGATCCTAAAAGCAGTGAGGTGGATCCACTTATCCCCAACGTTGTTGCTGATGTCGTGACCACAGGAAGCGCTGCGGAACAAACAGTAGTAGCCCCCGTGACTGTACCACTATTATCCTGCATGTATACATCTCCACCCACAACACCAGTATAAATGTTACCGTTCGGGACAACTGTCATACCTCTCCAATTCCTCGATGTTTCTCCGAGAGCATTGAAGTCACCAGTACCACCTGATTGTACGTAAATATCACCGTTAAACACACTTGCATATACGTCCCCATTTGCAGCAATAGTGATACCAGACCACGATTTGACTGGTGCGCCTATATCAACAAAATCTCCCATGCCGGAGGTTTGTTTGTATATTTTATTATCATTTGCAATTGCATAAATATTACCATTTGGTGCAGCCGCCATTGTTTGCCAAGAACGAACAGTCTGTCCGAGAGCTACAAAATCACCCACGCCAGATGTTTGTTTGTAGATGTCCTCGTTAAAGCCCGTGGCGTATACATCCCCGTTTGGAGCCACCGTGATACCTAACCAATTTCTGAAAGTTTGATTGAGAGCGTCAAAGCTACCCACACCCCCTGTCTGCATATACATATCACCACCGTATGAGCCCGCATACACATTACCATTTGGTGCAACGCCGATACTAAATGCACCGGAGATAAATATACCCAAATCAACAAAGTCTCCCGTACCACCTGTTTGTTTGTAAATTTCATTATTAGTAGTCGTAACACCATATACATCACCGTTTGGTGCCGCCGCAAAGTTACTCCAAGACCTGTTGCTCTGGCCCAGGCCTGCGAAAAACCGCGGCCCGTTTGTTGCAGTTGTTGCAAAACATGCGTCACCAATAACAAGGTTACGGAGCGAGCTTGAGTCATGAAACGATGCATCTACTGCAACGGTTACCGGTATTCCTATAACAGCGGGGCCACTCACCAGCATGCTGTTTACAGATGCCGCAGGACCGCTATTTGAAAGTACGTCAGCAGAAATAATCACATCATCACCCACGCCTGGAAGACTCCCTGCTGGCGCAGAGAACCCTACATCTGTCCACCAGTTACCCAACGTATTCCAATTTGAATTCACTACACCATTAAAATACAGTGTTGCTGCCTGTGCATGAGAAACACCAACACAAAAAAGTGAAAATACTACGGAGGTTGAAATAACTCCCAACCGCATAAAAAATAGTGATGACTTCATATCCCGTAAGTATAGCACTTCCTCAAAATCACCTGGCAACGATTTTTTCTTCCGTGTGCATAACAAAAAGCCACCCCTCGTAGGGTGGTTTTTTGTTTACATCATTTTGACTTCAATATTGACTCCTGAGGGAAGCGACAGCGAGGTGAGCGCTTCAATCACTTTCGGCGACGGGTTCGTGATATCAAGCACCCGTTTGTGCACGCGTATTTCAAACTGTTCGCGCGCATTTTTATCGATGAATGCGCCGCGGTTGACCGTATACATTGAACGCTCGGTGGGAAGCGGTATTGGGCCGATGACTTCCGCTTCGTACTTCGTCGCGGTATCCATAATCTGCTTCACCGATTCGTCGAGCAGTTTGTGTTCGTAGGCACGAACGCGGATGCGCAGCTTGTGCGGCGCCTCGTCGTGCGCTTTTTCTTTCTTCGTCTTTCGTGGTGTTTTTGGTTTCAAAGTACTCATACTACGCGGGACACTGTATATCAATTACTGAGGCATGTCCAGCACACAACTTCCCGTTATCTTTGTTGCGGTGAACGAAGCGATTGTAACAATTTTTTCCAGATACGACAACTTCCCGCTTCGCAGACATCTTGCGATATCAGCAACGACGGGAAGTTGTGTGCTGGATTAATTACGCAACAATCTTTGTGACGACTCCTGCGCCCACCGTCTTGCCACCCTCGCGGATAGCGAAACGCTGTTGTGCTTCAAGTGCAATCGGCGCCGTGAGCTTCACCTTGAATGTAACGGTGTCGCCAGGCATCACCATCTGCACACCCTCATTGAGCGTCACCTCTCCGGTAACGTCGGTTGTGCGGATGTAGAACTGCGGCTTGTAGCCGGAGACGAACGGTGTGTGTCGTCCGCCTTCATCTTTCGTGAGAATGAGCACTTCTGCCTCGAAGTCCGTGTGCGGTGTTACCGAACCCGGAGCCGCAATGACCTGTCCTCGCGTCACATCCTCTTTCTTGAGACCGCGGAGAAGAATTCCCGCGTTGTCGCCCGCCTTTCCCTCATTGAGCGACTTGTTGAACATTTCGATACCGGTCACCGTCGTCTTCTGTGTCGGCGCAAGTCCGACGACTTCGATGTCCTGACCCACTTTGATTTCTCCACGCTCGATACGGCCGGTCACCACGGTGCCGCGTCCTTCGATTGAGAAGATGTCTTCAACCGGCATGAGAAACGGCTTGTCCGTCTCGCGAACCGGCTCAGTGATGTAGGTGTCCAGCGTCTGCACGAGCTCGAGGACCTTCATGGCCTCCGGGTCGTCAACCGACTTTGATTCAAGCGCTTTGAGGCCTGAACCGCGAACAAACGGCGTCTCCTTGCCGTCAAAACCGTATTTCGTAAGCATTTCGCGGACTTCCTCTTCAACGAGGTCAATAAGTTCCGCATCGGCAACCATGTCGCACTTGTTGAGGAAGACGATCATTTTCGGAACGCCAACCTGCTTTGCCAAGAGGATGTGCTCTCGGGTCTGCGGCATCGCTCCGTCCGGAGCTGCGACCACCAAGACTGCGCCGTCCATTTGAGCGGCACCGGTGATCATGTTCTTGATGTAGTCCGCGTGTCCCGGCGCATCGATGTGCGCGTAGTGACGGTTCGGCGTCCAGTACTCCGAGTGGTGGAGTGAGATAGTAATACCGCGCGCCTTCTCTTCCGGTGCCTTGTCGATGTTATCAATACCTTCGACGCGTGCGCCGTATCCCTTGTCCTTGTTCATGTCCAGGACGTGGAGAATAGCTGCGGTGAGAGTCGTCTTACCGTGGTCAACGTGACCGATGGTTCCGACGTTGACGTGCGGTTTCGAACGATCAAATTCTGCTGCCATATACGTAGAATGCTAAAAGTTGCTAAAAATAGTGGCCCTCTACTTTAACCCCTCGAGAAGCGCACGCTTCCGACAAAAAATACGCTAAGCGCGCATTGTGTAAGCTCGCTTATACTATACGGACTTTTTAAATTCGTCAACTTTTTCGGACTGTTTTGTGCATTACCTGTGGAAAATGGAGCACCGCCCCCAAGGAGAGAGCGGTGTACTGCCGTGAAAGAACTGCTGCAACCGTCAGGCGGAAGCGGTCTCGACGGACCGTTCTGCTGCTTCGAGCTCGCTTCTCTGCTTGACCGAGAAGCCCGAGATCGGATATCTCCTCTTTGCAACACCCCACAACTCCTCACCGATGACGAGGTGGTGGTAGTGCTTCGGGGAGAAGTCCAGATGCCCCGACCCGCACATACGAATGATTGCGAACAGAAACGCCTCCGACCCGTCGCGGTACGTCTTCGCGGCATCCTCAATTTGATACACGCTCCACTCGCGCGTCGCACGTTTCTCCGAATGAAATCTCCAGAGATGCAAGAGTGCGGATACCTCACCCTTGCGAAGTTCGTGCGCAACGATGAACATGAAAAGAGAAAACCCTTCAATGTTCTCCTTCCACGCGCGCTCGATGGAATGACACTCGTCGATTCTCTTGAGCACAGTGCGCCACAGCATCCACACCGCAGCGAAAAGCACCAGAGCAACCAACAGGCGCCACGTCACGACGCTTTCATCCGCACGCAGAACGCGCTTGAGGGTCAGCGCGAGCACGCCGAGAAAACAGAAGAACGTGGCGACCAGAAGCATGATCGCGCGATTCACCCTCGACTTCGCCGTCTGATATGTCATTTGAAACCCCTTTCGCCGATTCAGCGTTTTGTGTAACAGTTTTTTCTATCTGCGACGATACACGAATCCGCCTGCGCTGTACAGCGCGGGCGGATTTTCGAATTTCGATATTCGACTTTCGTGCTTTTCTTAATCGTGTTTCATCTCGTTGCCCAAGTGCTCAAGGTAGCGCGCAGCTGCCTGCTGACCACCAAGACCGAATGAGAGACCGAACGCGAGCGCAAGTGCAATCACCACGCCGGTGAAGAGCGTCTGCAAAAACATGACGCCGATACCGAGGTGTGAGAGCGCGACCAGGAGCGCGAAGATAAGAATCGCCCAGCGCGAGAGTGCACCGAGGAATCCCGCCATCTTGATGTGTGTTGCTTTTGCCGACGCAATCACGAGCTTGCGAACCGCCTCCGCAATCACCACCGAGACCAGCATGATGAGGACCGCAACAATCACCTGCGGGAGGTAGCCCAAGACCACGTTGCTCAAGAAATCGGTCACCTGTGTGAGGTTGACGATTTCAAGCGCGGCAATCAAGAAGACCACGATGATGAACCAACGGACGAGCTCGCCGATGAACTTGCCTGAATTGAGCGAGAACCCTGCACGTGCGAGCGTCTGTTCCATACCCGCGCTGCGAAGCGCCATGTCGAGTTTCACCGACTTGAGCACCTGATCAACCGCTTTTGCAAGCAGTGACGCGATAATCCAGCCGACGATAAAGACGATGAGGGCGACGATCAGCTTCGGCAGAAATGCGATGACTCCTGCCCAGACCGATGAGAGTGATCCTGCCACCGTGACGCCTGTTGAACCGAGAATATCCATACGTTAATGAGATGTTTACTAGTGGAAATTTTTAATGTGTTTCCAAGGATAGTTCTTATTTTTCCTTAAAAACGTGCCCGAGGGCGCTATTTCGACTTTTAATGTCTTTTATGATAGCACCGCATGCCGTGTCCTTTACCGTCTTTGTGGATAACCCTTCATTCGCCTGAATCGCCCAAAAAACACGCGTTTCCGCCTCCTGGCGGAACGCTCCCTCTCGGGCTCCTCGCCCTGCGAGAGTCTTTTTGGGCGACAGGCTCATTGCGCTCCACCCCACCCGAAAGCATGCTTTCGGGTGGGGTGTGAAAAAAAGGTGAACGGCTATACACCGAGTTTATTGACCAGTTTCCGGTGCGGATAGTCGAAGACATCACGGAGCAAACGATCGTTCATATCCATGCGATACCGGAAATCTTTCGTTGAAAGTGCCACATAGCGGATGTCCGTCCCGCAGTCGGCCTCAATACCCGCCACTGCGCGCTTGAGCGCCCGTTCATTGAGCCGGTCGGCGACGATGAGCACGTCCGTTCGTGTATCAGTGTCCCCTTCCACGAAAATACCCGAGGCAACGATGAGCTTCACGGCGCCGGCGCGGGCAATACGGTCCTCGATGGAGACGTCCGCAAGCATGTTGCCGAGTAATAACTCGCGCAGAGATACCATGTGCGGGAACGCGGGGTCGAGTGTCCATCCCTTCGCGCGTTTTTTTGCAAACCCGGCTGATTTCAGCCATGAGAGCGGTCCGGTAAGCGCGCGTATCGGAGTATGCAGGTGTTCCGAGAGCGCTTGTGAGGTAAAGACGCCGTCGGGGTGAAACAGGAAAAAGCGCATCAGGCGTACGAGCGTTACATCCCCGAACAGTTTTGCAAGCAAATCCATACACCCCGATTATAGACGCATTCTTCATTAAAACAAAAACACCCCTTTGTGGGGTGTTTTTTGCGGGTTTGTGTAAGAAGTTCTATTGGACAGAAAGCCTTGCAATCTCTTCCTGTAGCAGCACGATAAGCTGTTGGATAACGATGATGAGTTGTTGTTTCACCTTGACTATTGCCTCCTGCACTTGCTCGGGCGTCAGCGGTGCCGTTTGTAGAGGTGTTTCGGGCCCAGCGCCGGTAATCGCCTGAATAGCACGGGCACTACGCGAGGAGCTGCTGCTGGATGAATCGTTTTCATCAATTGACACGGTCACGCTTCCGACGGTGATGCCGTCATACAACACATCGTCTGAGGCCGCAGTGTGCGTCACGACGCCGGTGTGCGGGTCATTTTCGTTTTCCTCATCGTCAACTGCGGTAACCGTCACTGTCTGCGGCATGTCCCACGTTGCAGACGTGAACGTAAGTGAAGTGGTAGAAACAGAAAGCTGGTTGTCAGGTGTAAGAGTAACAACGACGTCCTCATGCGGAGGCGCGGTGAGGACTACGGAATACGCCGCCGTGTCGCCCGCCTCGGACGCCGTTGTGTCGGATGCGGTGATGGTGACAGCCGGCTCCGTCATGGTGAAGGAGACAACATACATTGTATCCACCCCACCGCCTGAGTGTTCTGCCACCTTCCCCGACGGGTCAAAATCGGCAGGATCTGATTTGTGAAAACCGCCGAAAAGAGCCTTACCCGAAGACAAATTATTGTCAGGAGCGTTGTCTACCCACTCATCAAGCGCCCCGCCGAACGTGTCGGTGCGTATATACTCGTCATTCAAATTGAAAAGAGACATTGACACGTCCGAACCAGCCGCCACCTTCTCATCTACTCCGGCATCAGGATCAAAATCGACGGTTTCCGAAAACCTACCAAGAACAAGATACCCGTCGTCAAAGAAAACCGTTTTACGAACATCGTCCGACCCCGTGCTCCCCCACGTCTTCACCCACTCAAAATTGCCGTCTGAATCGAGTTTCATGAGAAGTGCGTCTGTGCCTCCTGCAGATGTTGTGGTCGCTGTACCGTCAGTTGGATTTAAGTCTGCAGTGCCCTGAAAATAACCCGCTACATACAAACCGCCTGTAGAGTCGGTGTTTGCGCTGTATGCGACGTCGGTAGAAGCTCCCCCCCATACACGAACCCATTGGAACAATCCGTCCGTATCAAGTTTGAGAACAAACGCATCGGAACCGCCGTTTGTCCCGACCGATACAACGCCCGCGCCGGGATCAAAGTCCGTCGTACCAGCGTATAGGCCCATAAGATACACCGATCCGTCTTCACCCTCATGTAGGGATGTCGCGCTATCAAAACCGGTGCTTCCCCATGTTTTCACCCACTGAAACGTACCGTCTGCATCAAATTTTGAAAGCACAAAATCAACACTTCCTGTTGATGTGGCAAACACCTCGCCAGGACCTGGATCAAAATCAACCGTTCCGTCAAATCCGCCGTATACAAAAACCCCCCCGTCCGTTGCTTCCTCTATATCAAACGGGAATCCTGTTTCTGATCCTGTTTTGCCCCATGTTTTGAGCCACACAAATTCTCCGTCGGAATTAAGTTTAAGGAAAAACACATCGTTCTGTCCTGTTGATGTCGCAAACGCCTCGCCAGGACCTGGATCAAAATCAACCGTTCCTCTGAACGAACCTGCAACGTAGACGTCGCTGTTCGTGTCTACGGCAAGCGCATCACGAATAATGTCAGCTGCGGTTGAACCCCACGTTTTCGTCCAAAGATATCCGCCGTCCGCATCAAATTTAGAAAGAAAGGCGTCTCTGTCGCCCGCCGAAGCAATTTCGTCCGTATCGCCCGACGGATCAAAATCGGGTGTGCCGGTGAACTGTCCGGAAACATAGATACTCCCGTCGTTTGTATCAACTTCAACTTTATACACTTGGGCGGAACCACCGATGGTAGTATTTATCAGAGAACTGTCCCCTCCGTTTACCCAATCAAACACCGGCACGGTTGCTGCAGACACGGGGGTTGCCAACATGAGTGACGCAAGTACGAGAAAGGGATGTTTTTTATATGTCATATGGGGTAGTTGATTTTTAAGTTCCGGTCTATCTGGAGAGTTTTGCAATCTCTTCCTGTAGCAGCACGATAAGCTGTTGAAGAACGGCCACAAGCTGTTGTTTCACCTTGTCTATCGCCTCCTGTACTTGCTCAGGCGTCAGCGGTACTGCGGGCGGGGGTGTCTCGGGTTCAACATCGGTGATTGCCTGAACAGCGCGCACACTGCTTCGTGAAGAACCGCCGCCGGACGAGTCGTTCTCGTTAATTGACACCGTCACACTGCTGATAGTAATACCGTCATATGCCGCATCATCTGATACTGCGGTGTGCGTTATGACGCCGGTGTGCGGATCGTCTTCGTTCTCCTCATCGTCAACAACACTCACCGTCACTGTCTGTGCAATGTCCCATGTGGTTGAAGCGAAGGTGAGTGACGTGGTGGACACAGACACCTGTACATCAGGAGTGATGGTGATAACGACGTCGTTCTCGGGCGGCGTTGCAAGCACGAGGTCGTAGTCAAAAGTGCCGGCACCTGCTTCGTCTAAACTGTCCGAGGTTGGAGAAACGGTGACGGCGGGTTCGAGGAGGTTGAGGACAAGGAGATACACATCACCGGAACCGGCCGATGTTCGGTTTTCTGTTCCGAGAGAGAAATCAAAGTCGGCGGTGTTTTGAAAAGTACCGCTTATAAATGCTTTTCCATCGAGAAAATTCATATGTTTGGAGGTGTCTGATGAGGTTCCTCCCCATGTCTTCACCCATTCAAACGTACCCTCCGAGTTAAACCTAGACACGAAGGCGTCGTCTGATCCGTTTGAAGTTGCAAAGGCGGTGCTGGCGCTCGGATCAAAGTCAACCGTGTTCGCAAAAGAACCAAATACATAGACATCACCCTCATTAACCGCACCGTTTTCTACAAACTCATTACCTGTTCCGCCCCACGCCTTCACCCACTCAAATGTACCTTCTGAGTCAAATTTGGAGAGTGAAGCATCAGCGTTTCCGCTTGAGGTTGCATACGCGGTACCTGCACTAGGGTCAAAGTCGACGGTGTTCGCAAAAGAACCAATCATATAGATATTATCTTCGTCATCGAAAAACACCCCGCGCGCCCCATCACTCCCTGTTCCTCCCCACGTTTTCACCCATTCAAACGTACCGTCCGAGTCAAACTTAGACACAAAAGCATCCGCTGATCCGCTTGAGGTTGCATAAGTGGTGCTGACACTGGGATCAAAATCAACCGTACCACTAAAATTACCGAGAACGTACACTCCTCCCACCCCGTCAAGTCCCACCGATGAACTGCCCCCCAGAATTTCGTTGCCTGTTCCTCCCCATGTCTTCACCCATTCAAAAATGCCGTCTGAGTTAAACCTGGAAAGGGCCATGTCAAATCCACCACTTGATGTCGCAAAGGCAGTATCTACACCAGGGTCAAAATCAATGACGCCGGCAAAGTTAGACATAACATAAACAGCGTCACTGAAAGTGGGGACAACAAACGCACCGACATCACTGCCTGTACTACCCCAGACACCCGACCATTCAAGCACACCGTCCGTATCAAATCTGGAAAGATACATATCATATCCGCCACTTGATGTTGCAAACACAGTGCCTACGTCAGGGTCTAGGTCAACGGTGTTTGAGAATCGTCCGGATGCAACAAGCCCACCTAGTCCGTCAGAACTAACCAAACTAGCAGTGTCATCACCACTACCACCCCATGTTTTTACCAGCTCAAAGATTCCATTTGGATCTGATTTTAATAAGTAAGCGTCTCCCTCACCACTTGATGTCGCATATGCGGTACCTGCACTGGAATCAAAGTCGGTAGTTACATTAAAACGACCAACGGTATAGATATTTTCATCTCCGTCAAAAACAACGTTCGAACCGGAATCACTCCCTGTTCCTCCCCACGTATTCACCCAATCAAACACCGGCACGGTTGCTGCAGACACGGGGGTTGCCAACATGAGTGACGCAAGTACGAGAAAGGGATGTTTTTTATATGTCATATGGGGTAGTTGATTTTTAAGTTCCGGTCTATCTGGAGAGTTTTGCAATCTCTTCCTGTAGCAGCACGATAAGCTGTTGGATAACGATGATGAGTTGTTGTTTCACCTTGACTATTGCCTCCTGCACCTGCTCGGGTGTCAACGGTACTGCAGGCGGAAGTGTTTCGGGCTCGGTGTCGGTGAGTGCCTGAATGGCGCGGGTACTACGCGAGGAGCCACCGCCACCGGATGAATCGTTTTCATCAATTGACACGGTCACGCTTCCGACGGTAATGCCGTCATACAATGCATCGTCTGAGGCCGCAGTGTGCGTCACAACGCCGGTGTGCGGGTCATCTTCGTTTTCCTCATCGTCAACCGCGGTGACCGTCACTGTCTGCGGTGTGTCCCATGTGGTTGAGGCGAACGTGAGTGTTGTTGTGGAAACTGAGAGTTGGCTGTCGGGGGTAACAGTGATGACGACGTCATCAGTCGGCGGAGCATTGAGCACAATATCGTAGGTGAGCGTATCACCCCCCTCTTCGGCAGTACCTGATGTCGGGGAGACTCCGACTGAAGCTTCAACGAGGTTGAGGGAAGAAATGTAGAGCGATGTTCCATTTGATGATGCAGACGAAACTCCAGGACCTGGATCGAAATCGGCGGGTGCGCTTTTGTAATAGGCTGCGAGAACGAGCGTGTCCGAACCAAAGGCCACGCCCTGTGGTAACGAATCAAGAAAATCGTCGAGCGAACCACCGAATGTGTCCGTACGGATATATGTTCCATCTGGTGAGTATGTAGAGATGGCCACATCAAGTCCTCCTACAGATACTTTTGAGTCAGTTCCGGCGCTTGGATCAAAATCAACCGTGCTTGAAAAATATCCAACAACAGTAAGGGTGTTTTCATTCACAACCGCGTTAACAGCAACGTCGGTCCCCGAGCCTCCCCATGTTTTTACCCATTCGAAATTTCCATCAGCATCAAATTTTGAAAAGTATGCGTCCAAACCTCCTGTTGATGTCGCAAACGCCTCGCCAGGACCTGGATCAAAATCAACCGTGCTTGAAAATCCTCCAAAAACATACACCGCATCACCATTCCCAAACTGAAGTTCCCCGGCAGAATCAAATCCGGTTCCTCCCCATGTTTTTGCATACACAAGATCACCTGTTGTAGAAAGTTTCAAAAAATATCTATCATAACTTCCTGCTGATGTTGATGAGGCAGTAGCCACGCTTGGATCAAGATCAATTGTGTTCGTAAAAATACCTGTAAAGAAGAGCGCTCCGTCATTCGCAATTTTAACTCCCGATGAACCGTCGTCCCCTGTCCCTCCCCACGCTTTCACCCACTCAAAGTTTCCATCCGAGTCAAATTTTGAAAGAAAAATATCATTCCCTGCCGTTGATGTTGCAAATGCCGTTCCAGCGCTCGGATCAAAATCAACCGTACCTGTAAAGTGTCCGTGCACAAAAACATCTCCTGTATCGTTTGTTGTAACCATTCGGAGGGTGTTTTGGTTGCTTGCATTCCCCCACGTCTTTGCCCAAATAAAGTTTCCATCGGAATCAAATTTTGAAACAAAGTTATCAGTACCGCCTGTTGATGTAGCAAAGAATGTCCCAGCTCCTGGATCAAAATCAACCGTGCTTGAAAATGTGCCCACACTATAGACGTTTCCGTTGCCATCAACTGTGGCTCCTAGCGTGCGCTCTCTTCCCGTGCCCCCCCATGTTTTTGTCCATAGGTATGCGCCATTCGAATCAAACTTGGAGAGGAAGTTATCCTCCTCTCCATTTGAAGCAATGGAATCCGTTCCTGCTCCAGGGTCAAAATCAGGTGTCCCTGTAAAAAAATTCGAGATGTAGATACTGCCATCAGCCGAATCAACTGCTGGTGTGTAGGCCACACTGAATCCTCCCTGAAGACCAATAAGTGAGTCGGTTCGTGCAGCAACCCAATCAAACACCGGCACGGTTGCTGCAGACACGGGGGTTGCCAACATGAGTGACGCAAGTACGAGGAAGAGATGTTTCTTATATATCATATGCAGAGTTTATGAATAGATGTGAATACATGATAACAGAAAACACCCCCCCCCCTGTGCAGGGGGGGGGTGTTTTCTCCATGTTGGGGATAGGGAGGTTCCGGATCAAAGTGACTCTATTTAAGAGTCACTTTGCCACCTGCTTCCTCGATTTTTTTCTTCATCACCTCGGCGTCTTCTTTCTTGACCGCCTCTTTGATGACGCCCGGTGCGCCGTCAACGAGATCTTTTGCCTCCTTGAGGCCGAGACCCGAGACTTCCTTCACCGCCTTGATGACGGCGATTTTGTTGTCGCCAACTGACGTAAGCTCAACGGTGTACTCCGACTTCTCTTCCTCGCCTGCCGCTGCTGCGGCAGGTGCTGCCGCTGCTGCAACCGCCGAGACGCCGAATTTTTTCTCGAGCACTTTGACGAGCTCGTTGAGTTCAATCACTGACATGGTTTCGATTTTTGAAACCAAATCCTTGAATTGCGCGGGAACTTCTACCTTCTCGTCCGCTCCCGCCTGTACTGTTGCTTCATCTGACATAGTTTTTGAGTTAATTTCGAAATCCGAATGTCGAAATCCGAAACAATATCTAATTTCGAAACCTGAATGTTTTAAACATTAGAATTTCTGATTTCGAGTTTGTTTCGAGATTCGTATTTCGTGCTTCGTGCTTTTTTATTAATTGCTTTTCTTGTCCGCAATTGCCTGAAGCGCCACCACAAAACCCTGAATGGGCGCGCTGATGACGTTGACGAACATCCCCTGCAGCGTGTGCATAGACGGAATGGTCGCAATCTCAAGCATTTCTTCTCGGTTGAGAAGTTTGCCTCCGAAGATGCCTCCGAGAATCGCGATGCGGTTTTCGAATTTCTTCGCAAATGCGTGAATGCCGCGCGCAGGAGCCGTGATATCCGCTCCGTCGCCTCCGGGAATGTGCGCAACGGCGACTTCACCGTCAAGTGAGGGCATCTCGCCTTCTGCACCGGACGTCGGCAACGCTTTTTTGATGAGCGTTTTTTTTGCAACCATGTAGCCGATACCCTCACCTTTGAGTGTGCGACGCACGTCGGAGACATCGGAAACCGTCAGTCCGTGAAAATTCACGAAGACCGCGGTTGCGGCGTTCTTGAAAATGCTCTGAAGCTTTTCAAGCGTCGCCTCTTTTTTCTGCCGTGTAACTGCCATAGTGTTTTTCTTAAATTCATCCGGCACTTAACTTTGTCTTAAAGAATGTTTGAGCCGATTCTTTAAATGACGTTTCGCCTGTCCGTGATATTTCAGTTGATGCTCGCGCTCTCGCCCATCAACACTGGAAATATACGTCTCGTAATACACCAACTTCCACGAAGTGTGTTTTGTTGAAGCCGATAGACCTTTCTCGTGCTCAAACATTCTTCGCTTTAGATTGTTTGTTGACCCGATGTACAGCTCGCCAGACTTGTTTTGTAGCACGTATACGTAGATCACGCGCTCACACTAGCAAGACAAAGTTAAGTGCTGGATAAAAAAAATGACCGCACGGGCCACTCTAAAAGAGTTGTCGACCTCTACAGGACCTCTGCCTCTTGTATATGTGAGACTGCCTGTATTCTTTGGCCGTGCACGGAAAAATATACACGACGGGGCGCATAAACGCAACAGCGCGCCCGACAACGGGCGCGCTGTCTTCATTTCTTACTTTTTTCTCTAGATTTCGCGGATGTCGGGATCTTCGACCTCACTCGGGTCAAGCACGCTTGTGCATCCCGGATCAGGAACGTACCCCGTCGGCGTCACTGACTCGTGGTCAACCATCTCAACCCCCTTCTCGTTTGTGTCTCCGTCGTTGTTGAGACCGTCGTTACAGTCCGTGACGATAGTGGACGCGTTTGACTCGTCGTTGTCATCACGATCTTCACAGCCGATATCTGCCGGATAATCGATATCTTCATCCTCCGTATCGTTGTTTATGCCGTCACTGCATTCCGGTGCATTGTCTTCGCTGTCTTTAGTAGGATTACCGTCACACCCTGGGTCCGGTTCCGTTATTCCTGCACCGTCCCAGTCAAAGAACCCGTCAAAGTCATCATCTTTGTCGTTGTTACACACCGGCGGGCGTGGACTGACGTCAACAGAATCGGAGAACTCTGCGCCTTTTGCGTTGTAACACGTAAGCGTGAAGATTGTTTTTGCATCTATCGGATCGGAGTTCTGTTCTCCTTTGTCGGCCTTTGATCCATCCCACGATGGCTGATTCCGGTCGTTTGAGGCAACACATGAGCCCGGTTCAATTGTTTCCGTTGTTGTCCAGGTCAGATATGCCGGAGTCCCTTGAACCACTTCCACACCGCTGTCTTTTCCGTTGGCCTTGAGGTCAACCGGTGCCGCGTAGTTGATGTTGAATTCAAGCACACCTCCCTGCACCAGATCGCCTGAGTCGGCGGGAGACACCACCGGAGCAGTGCCGGCGCGTTCAGGAATGTTAGTGATGGAGTACATACCGCAGACCGTTTTGTCGTAGACGACAGGCGTGGTACCTGCGTCTTCTGTTTGATCAATTATTTTTCCGTCTGCACCCGTGATTCTCCACGTCGTACCGATGTTTGAGGTCACGCGGATTTGTCCGCAGACATCTGCCACGTTTACCTGACACACCGATGCGGGTACGGGAATGATATTGACTGAGCACTGCGCATTTTGTGTTCCGCTTGTCACCGTCACTGTTTTCAATCCTGTGCTGGTGTACTGTGTAACAAACGGATTACTGTTTCCTGTCGCAGGTATTCCCCCTCCCGACCATGAGTAAGAGCCGGTTCCGCCGGATGCGTTGAATCTCGCATAATCACCCACCACAACGTCGGGTGATACCGCCGCACACGAGAGTTGAGATAGGTTGAATGTTGCCGTACAGGTTCTGTTTGCGCTCATGGTGACCGTTCCGGTTGTACAACCGAGCCCGCTCCATCCCGCAAAGGTTGACCCCAGTGTCGCTGTCGGCGTCATCGTGACCGGTGTGCCGCTTCCGTAGGCCTCCGTGCAGTTGGTACCGCAGGAAATTCCGTCGCCTGTGCCTGCAGGTGCCGTCACCGTACCTGAGCCTGTGCCTGCTTTTGTAACAGTGAGTGTGTAGTTGGTTACCGAAGCATTGAACGTTGCCGTACAGTTTCTGTTTGTAGTCATCGACACGGTCCCTGTCGTACAACCGGTGCCGCTCCATCCCGCAAACGTTGACCCCGCAGCAGGCGTCGGCGTCATGGTTACCGATGTTCCGCTGGAATAACTTTCAGTACAGTCAGCACCGCAAGAAATTCCTGCCGGACTGCTGGTCACCGTACCTGAACCGGTACCCGCTTTCGTAACAGTGAGTGTGTAGTTGGTCGGCGGGACCGTGGTCACCGTCACCGAACAGGTGTCAATCAGTCCTCCGCTGTTTACTGTCACTGTTTTCGTTCCTGTCGTACTGTACGTTGTTGACCATGAAGCTCCGGAGCCTGTTGAAGGTGTCCCTCCGCCTGACCACGAGTATGTGCCGGTCCCCGCTGACGCCGTGAAGCTCGCCTGCTGTCCCGTCGTCACCGTCTGCGTTGCAGGAGAGCAAACAGGCGCCTGAGAGAGTCCGAACACCATGTTGCACGTCACGTTGCGTGCCGGCATTGTCATCGGATCGGCGCATGCGGGATCCGAACCGGCTCCAAGTCCCACCCACGTTCCGGGCGGCGTAATCGTCGTAATCGTATCTATTGTGGCACCGGCAGCGTACGAACCGGTATCGGTATTGCACGCCCCTAAACAGGAAATCTGCCCGTCCACACTCGTCACGTCAGCGTAATTGGTACCGTCACCCGTAACAGGATCGGCAACCTTGTTTATGGTCAGCGTGTACGATGTTGATGAGATTGTCACCGGTGCGGTACACGTGCGTGTCACCGTTCCGTTCGGATTGTTCTGCCAATCCATCTTTCCCTTTGCGGTGTATGAACCTGGCGAGGAGTACGGTGCGCTTGTCCATGCACCGTCTTTACATGTACTTTCGTAACACCCCGTCCACGGCGTTGTCGCGTCATAGGTGCCATCATTGGTGTAATCAATGTAAAACTTTCTGTTCGTGCCTGCACCGGAACAATATCCGTTATCGCCCGTCGCCTGTACGTTGAAGGTAAAGCTCGCTCCGGGGGCACCAGAAGACGGCGTAATACCGAGCGTACATTGGTAGTCACAATCACCGCCAACAGTTACCTGACAGGTATTTGACTGTCCTGCGCGCGTCACCGTTACTGTCTTCGTGCCCGGATTTGCCCACTGTGTCGCCCATGTGGTGCCGGACCCTGTCGCCGGAGTTCCTCCTCCAGACCATGTGTAGGGATACCCTGCAGAACCCCCTGATCCGGTAAGTGTAGTGTTCGTGTTCGGCGCAACCGTCGACGGACTTGCCGAACACGTCGGGCGAAAACAGGATACGAGCGCCCCCGTCATTTGGTAATCAAACAATCGATGTGTTGTGCTCAACGCATACCAGAAATCCGGCGGTATCGGCACGTTGTTTGTCCCCTTGTACGCATACAGGTCAACCTGATAGTCACACGACGGAATAGATGCTGAAACTTCAACCGATGCACCGGGACCGACTGTCGTGTAATCGGAATCATTCAGCACCTGTGCGTTGATAAACTCAGTGTAATCAGAGAGTTGGTCGTTGATTTTGTACGACGCAATGCCGATTTTGTAGGTACAGTCCGCAGAGGTGTTTGTGAATGTTCCTCTCGCTGTTGAGCCGGTAATTGTAATACCGCCTGTTGTAATACTGGGTGAGTTCAGGGAACACGGATTTCCCGGCGGTTCATTGTTCGGCGGTTCATCACCCTCGCCATACGGCATGAGTGCAAACGCAGACGATGGAAGAATGAGCACAGCCGCCACCAGAAGTCCGAGAAAGATTTTTTTGTGTGTATTCATAATGGTGGAATTAATCGGATGCACTTTCGCTTACCGTCACGTAGTACGTTCCGGCTGTACTAAAGAGAGATGCAAAAATTGTGCCTATTCCGGTTGACGGAGTGCCGCCCGGAGCGGACCACGAGTACGGACCTCCGGATCCTCCGGAGCCGGTGAAGTTTGCCGTTGCGCCAGGCGCAATTTCCTGCGTCGTTGGAGCACACGTCAGAGCAGCAGGGGGCACGGTAACGTTAATGGTGCAGTATGCGACTCCCGACCCGTCAGAGAGTGTTACCGTCTTGGCACCCGTTGTTGAATACTGTGTTGTACACGATGAACCGGGAAGACATGTTGTGCCGCCGCCCGTATTCCACGTGTAGCTCCCGGTACCACCCGACGCATTGACTGTTGCATTTGTGTTGAGATACGTCCCCTGTACCGGAGGGTCGCAGGAAAGCGGAGACGAAGTGACGTTGAGTGTGTTTGAATCTGACGCAGAGCCGCCAAGCCCCGTACAGCGTGCGGTGTATATAGTTGTTGCCGAAGGAGACCGTACTTTCGAACCACTTGTTCCAGCGACTAGCTCATTCCAACCGGAATCAACCGGAGAAGATGTTAGCCTGCACCCTGCCGCATTTGTGGATGACCAACCCACCGTCGCCGATTGTCCTGCAGTAATGTTTTGCGGTGTTAAAAATCCGTTGATATGAACCGTTGCGGTCGGTGGTGGATTAGGTTCATCGCACGAACCAAACGCGCCGACACAGATAGAACAGGTATCACTTCCGCCACCGGAGACCGTCACGGTTTTTGTGCCAAGCGATCCCCAACTGGTAGTGTAGCTTGTTCCCGAACCGCTGCCCGGATTTCCCGTTGATGACCATGAGTACGGAGATGAGCCGCCCGACACGGTAAATGTCGCCTCATCGCCCTGCGCAACGTTTGCCGGACCGCTACATGCGATACCCGTCGGCGGGTCGTCATCGTCATCAGGAGGAGTTTCAAGTCCGAATACCATATTGCACGTCACGTTACGCGCCGGCATCGTCATCGGATCACCACATGCTGCATCAGAACCCGCACCGAGACCCACCCATGTTCCCGGTGAAGTGATTGACGTATTAGTATTTATCACAGTACTTGCAGCATACGAGCCCGTATCTGTATTACATGTTCCCGAGCACGAAATCTGACCGTCGGGACTAACACTGGTGACATTGGCGTAGTCTGTTCCGTCACCTGTAATCGGATCAGCGACTTTATTGATGGTCAGTGTGTAGTTGGTAGGCGGACCCACCGTCACCGGACAAGACGGCGATGTTACACCGTTGCGTGTTACGGTCACGTTCTTTGTGCCCGTCGTCGTCCACGATGTGCTACACGGTGTTCCCGCCGCACACGATGAACCGCCATCTGTATTCCAAGTGTAATACGGTGATGTACCGCCACTGCCACCTGAAGCGGAGATACTTGTTGTTTGTCCTGTTGTTACCGTGGATGGACTAGGCAAACATGTCGGATTGCTTGCTGGTGCATTCACGGTAATACTGCAGTTTTTCGTAACCTGCTCCGCGCCTGACGTCACGACAACCGATGCGTTTTTTGTTCCGGTCGTTGTATATGTTTTGTTGACCGTGCGCGTAGTACCGCCCAGGCTGTCCGTCCCGCTCCACGAATACGTGTAGCTCCCCGTTCCTCCTGTCGGAACAGGAACTGACCACGTCATTGAGGAGCCTGTTGTCGCCGGGTTCGGACTTCCTGAACAGGAACCAACTGTCAGCGGATTGCGGTTTGTAATAGTAAATTGGTGATACGCAAAATCCTCGCCGGGAACACCGAAAATACTGTCGACAACGAGCGTGAGTGTATACGTACCGTTGGGCAATGCAGAAACATTGAGAGAACCTGAGTATGTGTGTGGTCCCGCTGTTGTCCTATTTTGAGACGGTCCCACTATTGAGGGAGACGCCCCTTGAACAAAACTGTCCATCTGCCCCTCTTTTTCCGCCGATGGATCGGGGCAAAGAGCTCCTGGGTACCACATGGCACCTGAGACGTTCAGCGTGTTTTGGTCGGCACTCAGAGAAACAGAGCCTGGGTTATCAATACGCGGATTTCGTTCACCGTCTCCATACAGCGGATCACACATTGCCTGTGCGGCGTTCGGAAACAGAGAAAAACCCAGAAGTACAAGGGTTGCGGTGAGTATCGGCAGTTTAAAATATTTTTTCATAGTTGGTTTGAAGTACAGCCGGGTTACTCCGCCATGGGCACGCGTTCAATGTATGCGATGTGGACCGTGACTACACCTTCTATGTCAGTCAGTGTGATATTGACGTCGTTTCCGCCCCTCAGTGCGTAGAAGTTGGTTGTAGGCGCCTCTTCTGATGTCGCTTCCTTCGTGATGCTCCATCCGCCATCGGTCAAAATACCCTTAAACAGGGCGATATTTTCGTCCAGTGACCTTTCCGAAGTGTATTCAACAGTCGGAAGCGTTCCCCTGCCATTTGTGTACTTCAGTTCATAGCTACCACTAACTGCCGCGTTCGGTTCAACGAGAAACTCAGAAGGAAAACTTGACACGACCTCGCCTTCATCGGCGCTCTCCACAGAGTACCCTCGTGCAGCGTCTTCGTCCGAGACACCGACGCGAGAAAAGAGCTTCACGGCGCCCCAAATAACGATAAGTGCGACGATGACGATAATAAGCGTCTTAAGGACGCCTCCGCGGCCTCCGCGTGACGGTACTGGTCCCGGAGCATTAATGCCTGACATCGGGTTTATGTTCATGTTTTCCATATATATAGTGCGGTTACGAAACGACGATTAAAAATGTTGATAGAGAAACGTTGGAACGCCGAGAATGCGGGTCCAATGGTGCTTTCATTGTATCGTACAAAGCCGTCTGGCTCATATAATATATGTTGATAACAGCAGACAGTTGACCCCGTTAGAGACACCCTTCACTTGGTATCGTATTTTCTCTTCAGGTGCTTTCTATAACAACTCCTACACTCTTTTGAGCAGAAAAATCTCTACCGGGGTTGACACGCGTGCGGGTCGGCGTATACTGTCCGTATTAATATTGTGTGTATGGTTGCTGCGCCAGAAACGGACGCGGCACTTTTGTTTCACAGATATCGGTAACCACTATTCGTATGACATTCGACCTTAAAACATTGACCGCAGTGCTCGGAGAACTTGAAGAAGAGCGCGGCATCACCAAAGAAAAAGTACTCGACGCAATCGCCGTTGCGCTTGCAACCGCGTACAAAAAAGAGTACGGGAAACGTGATCAGGTTATTCGCGCACACTTTGACCTCAACACCGGCGCAACTGAATTTGAACAGGTAAAGACGGTCGTTGATGACACAACGGTCCGCTTCAAAGAAGACGCCGAGGATGAAGAAGAGACCGCAGCGCCGGAGGTTTCGGAAACCGGCGAGCTTGTCGTCAAACTTCCCGTGTTTAACCCCGAGAAGCACATGCTGCTTGAAGATGCGAAAAAAATGAAGAAGGGTGCACAGTTGGGCGACGAAATTATTTTTCCGCTTGATGCGCACGACGACTTCGGCCGCATCGCCGCACAGACCGCAAAGCAAGTCATCATTCAAAAAATCCGCGAGGCCGAGAAAGAGCATCTCTCGGAAGAGTACGGCCAGCGCGAAGGAGAAATTCTTTCCGGTTCCGTACAGCGCATCGAGCGCGGAAATATTTTTGTTGATCTCGGACGCGCCGTGGGCATCTTACCGTACGACGAACAGATTCCGGGTGAGCGGTATCGCGCAGGAGAACGCATCCGCGCATACCTCTTCAAAGTGGAAGAGACGCCACGCGGAGTCTTTCTGCGACTGTCGCGCTCACACCCGCAATTTTTGGCGGAGCTGTTTGCAAATGAGTGTCCGGAAGTAGCGTCCGGTGTCGTTGAAATCAAAGCGATCGCGCGCGAACCGGGTTCGCGTTCAAAAGTTGCCGTGTGGTCAAACGACGATCACATTGATCCCGTTGGCGCACTCGTCGGTCAGCGCGGCGTGCGCGTCTCCACGGTGATGAGTGAATTGGCGGGAGAAAAAATTGACGTTATTGAATGGTCAGAAACTCCGGAACATTTCATTGAAGACGCGCTCTCACCTGCGAAAGTACTTTCCGTTGAAATTATCGACGAAGACACCCACAGCGCGGTGGTGCGCGTCACCGAAGATCAGCAGTCACTTGCAATCGGCCGCGGAGGACAAAATGTTCGTTTGGCCGCAAAACTTACCGGTTGGCGTATTGATATTCAGTCCGCAGGCGGTGAATCTCTTGAAGACGGTGTGTTGGAAGAATCCGTAGAGCACGTCGCCACTGAGCTTGCCGACGACGCCGAAACACAAAGCGGTGAAACAGAGCAACCGAAAACCGACGGAAAAAACGAGGATGAAACGAAAGCACCTGAGGAAAACGACGACACCAAAAAAGACGGGGAATAGAGCCGTTTTTTGGTAAAGATAAAATCTAGATAAAGAAAAGATAAAGTTTTTCTAAAGTCTTTTACCCACTTTATAAGAAATTCATCTGTTGCGTGAAACATCGCGCCAACGGTTGAGTAGAGGTCCCCAAAAACAGACATCCCACCATGAACTACTGGCACGACGTTCCTATCGGAGAAAATGCACCTGAGGAATTCAACACCATTATTGAAATCCCGAAGGGCTCCAACAACAAGTACGAGATTGATAAGGAGACGGGACTCATCGCGCTTGACCGCGCGAACTTCAACGCATCCGGCTACCCGTTTGATTACGGATTCGTACCACAAACACTGTGGGACGACGGCGACGCACTCGATGTTGTTGTGCTCGCCACCTATCCGATTCCGTCGGGTATCCTTGCAACGGTTCGTGCCGTCGGTTTCATGGACATGGTTGACGGCGGACTTCCCGACCACAAAGTGCTCGCCGTGCCCGTGCACGACAAACGATGGGAAGATGTGCAGGACCTCGAAGATTTGAACAAACACACACTGCGTGAAATCCAGCACTTTTTTGAAACGTACAAAGCACTCAAAGACGACCTGCCCGAAAAAAACAAAGTTACCATCAACGGTTTTTCCGGAAAAGCCGATGCGCTCAAGGCAATCGAGCGCGCCGCACGCATGTATCAGCAAAAAATGGACCTCTAAAAAACAGTCCGAATCGGGCTGTTTTTGTAACCGCTTTTCCGTTCTTTTCCATACTATCGGCAGTGGTGTACAATACCCCTTACAGTCGAACTATTGTCAGTAATAATTTTTTATTCGTATGAAAAAAACATTTATCGGAGTAGCCGCAACGGCGCTTCTGGTGATGCCGCTTGCGTTTGCGAGTGCAGATGCAACGACCTCAACCTCAACGAAAGGACAATGGGGAGCACGTTGGCAGGAAAAACGTGAAGAGCTCCAGCAGAAAAAAGAGGAAATTAAAACTCGCTTCGAAGAACGGCGCGCCGAAATGCAGGAGACTCGCCAGCAAAAAGTCGGTGACATTCTTGAGCGCGTCTCCGAACGTTTTCAGAGTGCAATTGACCGGCTCATCTCATTTGCAGACCGCATTGATGCGCGCCTCGATCTTCTCGCGGACAAAGGAGTTGCTGTTGACGTTTCACAAGGTCACGTTGATTCCGCACGCGACACACTCAGCGACGCACAGGAAGCGCTCAATACCATTGAGTTAGCCGACATCCTTGAAGACTTCGGCACAACCACGCCGTCCGGTGCAATCGCGGAATTGCGCGTACAGCTCGGCGCCGTCAAAGATCTCATCAGAAAGGCGCACGGACAGCTGGTGGACGCCATCGTTGCAATCAAAGCGGGACTTGCAAACGCAGACGACAGCGATGACGATGACGAGGATGACGACAACTAACAACGCATTTATTTATTCATTTTAAGTACATCACTCATGGAACAAATGGAAACCATGCAAACACCGACCGCAAAAAGTAACGGTCCGGTCGTCGGTATTATCATCGTCGTCATCGTGCTTGCAATCGGCGGGTACTTCTTTTACTCCGAACTGCAGTCACAGAAGGCGGCGCAAACAACCGACGAACAGGAGGTCGCCAATATCGAAAGCGAGCTTCAGGCAGAAGACCTTTCAGGTCTTGAAGCCGAGCTTGACGCAGACCTTCAGGAGCTCGAGCAGACACAGTAATTCAGGAAACGAAAAAGACCGTCCCGGAAAACCGGGGCGGTCTTTTATTTTGGTACGGAAACTGGTACACTTCCGAAAATCAAGGAGTGGTAACGACTATGATTTTCGGGAATCCAGCACTCAGTTGGGAAAACTGAGTGCTGGATGATGATTTTCAAAACTCGCGGCGCTCGTTAAGAAAATCAATCATGTATACCAACTTCAAAATCACCAAGAACAGCAACGCGACCGTTACCATCGAAGGCGAGTTGCCGCACGAGGAGCTCACAAAACACCGCGGGCACGTCATACAAAAGCTCGGACAACACGTCGAGATGGACGGCTTCCGCAAAGGGCACGTACCGGAACACATCCTGCTTTCAAAAATCGGTGAAGACGCCGTTTTACAGGAAATGGCGGAACACGCGCTTTCGGAACACTACCCGAAAATGCTCGCGCATCATGAGATTGACGCCATCGGACGTCCCGCCGTGTCAGTGACTAAACTCGCGCCCGGCAATCCGCTCGGATTTAAAATCGAAACTGCGGTCATGCCGAAAGTGGAGCTTCCCGACTACAAAGCGCTTGCAAAAAAACACGTCGCAAAAAGCGCCGATGAAAAAATCACCATAGAAGACGACGAGATCACGAAGTTTATAGAAATGGCGCTCCGCGAGAAAAACGAGCGTGCAGGTAAAAAAGATGACCCGATCCCTGAGCTCACCGATGACGTGGTGAAGGAGTTCGGTGCGTTCACAGACGTCGCTGATTTTAAGGCAAAAATTAAAGACGGGCTCCTCCATGACAAGAAACACAAGGCGCGCGAGGCGCTGCGTATTGCGATTCTTGAAGACATCACGAATAAAACAAAAGTTGTCATTCCCGACATTCTGGTGGAAGCGGAGCTGGACAAAATGTTTTCGCAGTTCGTGCACGACATTGAAAAATTCGGATTGAAACCGGATGAATACATGGCGCACATCAAAAAAACGCCTGAAGATTTGCGGAAAGAGTGGCGCTCCGACGCGGAGAAAAGCGCAAAGCAACAGCTCATTTTGCACGACATCGGTCTTTCGGAAAAACTGGAACCGTCGGCCGAGGAAATCAAGAAGGAAACCGAGCATATTCTCTCGCACCACAAAGATGCAAAGCGCGCACATGTTGAGGCGTACGTCGCAAACGCGCTCGCCAATCAAAAGGTCTTGGAATTCCTGGAGAATCAAAAATAACAGGATACGAAACGGCCCGGCGCTGACTGCGCGCCGGGCCTCTGGAATGGCAGACGAAGAACTGCTGTTACTGCTGCTGTTTCCCGCCGCCGAAGATCTTGGAGAGGATGCCGCCGGAAGGCGGAAGCGGGATCTGAACGGCGTGGATGATGACGTTGGGACCGTCGTCCTCGGGCTCTTCGGGCACCGAGACGAGAACGCCTCCGCGGCGGACCCCGATGGTCCCGCCGTCGAGCTGGAACTGCCGCCTGACGAGGAACCAGAACAGGCTCATCATCGCGTCGGCCTCGCGGGTCTCGGACTCCAGCCGCTTCCTCTCCTCGTCGGATGGATCCTTGCCGGTCTCGATGCTCTCGGCCATCGCACGCATCACCTGCGCGCGAACGGCCTGCTGACGGTTCCAGGCGAGCGTCCAGAACTGCCCGAGGAAGCCCTCGATCTTGGCGATCTCGGTTTCCCCGTCCTTCTTCTCCGTCACCTTGGTGACGGAGGTGCCGAACTCTTCGCTCGTGACCCCGTGAATGGAGTCGATGAGCGCGATGAGCCAAGCGCGTGCTTTGCTCACAAACCCTCCTTTTCTGAAGAAAAAACGGCTCCATGCCGTATTTCTGATGAGAATTATAACTTAAAAAAAGTTACTGTCAAATTATACCCGTTTTCCCCTATATACGAATGCCCCGTCGCGGTCTCAAAAAACGAGACTGCGACGGGGCGTGAATGCTGATCGTCATCGCAGATGCCTTCTCCCCGACGCGCGCATGAGCGTGAGATGCGCCACGACCTGCTCGAGACGTTCCTGAACCGAACCGCGGACTAGGAACAACTGCTCCGGCAGGAAGTGTTCCACGTAGCTACGCGTGAGCGCGTGGCGCTTGCGCGCGTTCTCCTCGTTGCCGCTGCGCGACTGGTCCTTCCTGTACGGAATCTCGCGCGGATCCTCCGCCATGACGATGAGCTGATAGCGCCCCTCGATTTCATGGCACATCCGCAGCAGCTCGCGTACCGCCAGATAGTCGCGCGGTTCGCTGGAGTACAGCTTCGCGGCGATGTAGTTGTGGAACAGCGGCGAGTCCGTGATGAAGCCGTCGTGCGCCAGTGAACGGAGCTCCTCGCGTTCCTGTTGTCGCCAGATGTAGAAGCGGTCGAACGTCGTCTTGAATCCGCCGAACTCTCGGCGGAGTTTTCTGCTTTCCTCCGTGACGAGGTCGTAGTCGAACCCGTCGTACTTCAGCCGCGCGAAGAGCGCCGCGGCCAACGTCGACTTGCCGGTGCACGGTCCTCCGGCAACCGCAATGCAGATCTTGGCCACAAGACCTCCCCGCCCGTTGGGCGCTGTGTGACGATTCTCTGGCAGGCACCATATCACCGCCGGATGAATCGTGCAATTGAAAACAAAATCGTCTTCCGATATACTGCCTGCATGCTTATTCCAACCGTCATCGAAAAAAGTCAGTTCGGCGAGCGCGCATACGACATCTACTCGCGCCTGCTTAAGGAGCGTATCATTTTCTTGGGCGGCCCGATTGACGATCACACCGCAAACATCATCATTGCCCAGCTCCTGCACCTCGAATCACAGGAAACTGAGAAGGATGTTTCGTTTTACATCAACTCCCCTGGCGGATCGGTGACCGCAACACTTGCCATCATCGATACGATGAACCACATCAAGCCGAACGTTTCGACTGTGTGCGTCGGCGGCGCGGCATCAGGCGCGGCATGGATTCTCTCCTCCGGTGCAAAAGGAAAACGGTACGCACTTCCGAATGCCGAAGTCATGATTCACCAACCGTTGGGCGGCGCGGAGGGTCAGGCAAGCGACATTGCCATTACCGCCGAGCACATCCTCAAACTTCGCGACAAACTTACCGACATGATGGCAAAAAACACCGGCCAAACAAAAGAAAAAGTTGCAAAAGACATTGAGCGCGACTTCTTCATGTCAGCCGAAGAAGCAAAAAAGTACGGCGTCATCGACGAAATTCTGATTAAAAAAGGCGCGAAGAAAAAATAGGGATTTTCTGTCTTTTCCTCAACCACCACATCGTGTCACACGATGTGGTGGTTGACTTTTATTGAATAATTATGTATAAAACAAACCAGAAACACCCCACCGAGCCAACAAGGAGGCATCATGTTTATTCCCTCATCCTTCCGTCTTCTCTGGAGGCGTTCTCTGATAAAGAAACGTCTCCGTGAGGCCCAGAGGCAGGCGCGGATGACGCACGAGCAGTACCGAAGCCTTGTGGACACCATCCGCGAGGCCAAGATCGAGTGGGACGCGTACATCGCGCACTTCCTCCTCGACCTGCTCAAGGAGCGAGACCGGTTCGAGCGCAGAGCACTCGAGCTGGAGCGCCTGCTCTCCTGCTGAACCGACGCCCGCCCGCCCGCCAAGAAGCCCGCGCTTCCTGGCGGGCTTCTTTATGTCTGCATATTGTCGGAAAGCAAAAAAGAGGGTATGCTGTGTCCATTACAATTTGATAAATTCTGAAACTTGCTTGAAACTTTTGGAAAATATATGAACGCTCATGCACCCACTGACCTGAAACGACGTTCCTCCCTGCCTCTTTCTGATGTAGGTGATTAATTTCTCCGAAATTTCAACGCGGTTTCAAAAGAAACCGTTATGGATCTAAAACTCGTCGCCTTCCTGCTGGCCGCAGCCGGTTTAGTGGGCATCGCTCTCGGTTACTTCCTGCGCTACCTTGTTTCCCTCGGTCAGCGCGGTTCCGTAGAGCTTGAAATTAAACGCAAACTCCTTGAAGCGCAGGAGGAGGCAAACCGCGTGATTGAAAACGCGGGGAAAAAAGCGGATGAACAATTGGAAGAAGCACAGAAAGAAGTGGAGGAACTTCAGGAAAAACACAAAAAGACGGAGGAACGGCTCATTAAAAAAGAAGAGTTTCTCGACAAACGCCAGGCTGACATTGACCACACAGGCGAAGAACTCAAGGAAAAACTTGAGGAAGTAAACACGCTGCGCGCGGAAGCAGAGGGATTGCGCGAAAAACGCGAGCAGGAGCTGCAAACGCTTTCACATTTAAGCGAGGAGGAAGCAAAAGACCTCTTCATCAAAGAGATTGAGAAAAAATATGAGGGAGATTTGATGGCGCGCATCCACAAACTCGAAATCACCGGCAAAGAGCAGCTCGAGAAGAAGGCGCAGGATATTTTGGTTACGTCCATTCATCGGCTCGGCAACAACGTGACGTCCGACATCATGTCCTCGTCAATTGATTTACCGTCCGATGACATGAAAGGAAAAATCATCGGAAAAGAAGGACGCAATATCAAAGCATTCGAGCGCGCATCCGGCGTTGAGGTCGTCGTGGACGACACACCGGGACTGATTATTCTCTCGTCATTCGATCCCGTCCGCCGCGCAGTCGCCAAACTGGCGTTGGAGCGCCTCATTAAAGACGGCCGCATCCAACCGGCGCGCATTGAAGAGGAGGTGGAGAAAGCGCGACAGGACGTCAACAACATCATCAAAGAAAAAGGGGAACAGGCGGCATACGATGCGGGCGTGTTCAACCTCGATCCGCGCGTCATCTCAATTCTCGGACGTCTGCACTTCCGTACGAGTTACGGACAAAACGTTCTGCAGCACTCCGTTGAAATGGCGCACCTCGCCGGCATGCTCGCCGAGGAGTTGGGCGCCGACGTCGCGATTGCAAAAGCGGGCGCTTTGGTGCACGACATCGGCAAAGCGGTTGACCACGAAATTCAGGGAACGCATGTGGAAATCGGACGCCGTATTTTGCAAAAATTCGGCGCAGACGAGGCAATCATCAAAGCGATGCAGGCGCATCACGAGGAGTATCCGTACGAAACACTGGAGTCAATCATCGTGCAGGTTGCCGACGCGGTTTCAGGTTCACGTCCCGGCGCACGGCGCGACACGGTTGAAAATTACCTCAAACGCCTGAGTGATTTGGAAAACATCGCAACCGGTTTTGAAGGTGTCGACAAAGCGTACGCCATTCAGGCAGGACGTGAAATCCGCATCTTCATCAATCCCGAAAAAATCTCCGATATTGAAGCAAAGACACTCGCACGCGATATCGCCAACAAGATTGAGGCGGAGCTCAAATACCCGGGTGAAATTAAAGTGAATGTGATTCGAGAAAATAGAGTAATCGAATACGCACGGTAAAAATTAAAAGGAAAAGAAGAAGGCCGGCGTCCCCCGAAAGGGACCCGGCCTTTGTTGTCATGTGACTGCGCCGCGACGTTACGTCGCAGGTTGCCCCATCGCTTGGGCGACCATCGCACGAACCTTGGCGCGCCGTTCCAGAGAGAACCAGTCCCTCAGAACGACCTCCACGCCGAGCAGATCGATGGCGGCCGCCTGCTGCCCCGTTCGGGCATCATAGAGCAACCACAACTCGTCTCCCTTCTCGCAGATGACGATCGGGTGTCCGGGATGTTCCGTCTGGTAACTCCAGCAGGGAAAAATCATCCCGTCGAACTCGGTCAGCTGGAACTCGCGTCCTGCGAATTCCTTGGTCTCGCTCATGTTCTCCCTCCGAGATTGTGCCGTCAAACGGCGACGGCGGTGACCCACTCTTCGCCCGTCTCGACATAGACACCCTTGTCCAACAGGATGCCGTACGCCCAGTGGCCGTCGGTGTCCTTGTGGGCCACGACACGCCCCGGCAGAGCCCCGCCGCACACCTGGAAGACCACACGCGTTCCGATTGCCAGCGCCTGATGATACGTCATTGGTGCATTTCCCTCCGTGGTTATGCTGCGTTTTTTGTACAACCTATGTATTTTGTAAACTCTTTTTATTGTTTTGTCAATTTTTTCACGTATCCACACGAAGCCGCACAGCTATTGCTTAAAAAACGGCTTCGTTGCTATACTTTTGGGTACGGTCGAATCAAAACCATTATCAACCACTAGTGGTTACAAAAATAGTATGAACAAAGCAGCACTCGTCGAGCGCATTGCAGACCGCCACAACATCACGAAGGCGGACGCAGAGCGTATCATGGAGACGATAATCGATTCGATTGCATCAACGCTCAAAGGCGGTGGTGAAGTCGCGATCGCAGGCTTGGGAGCGTTTAAAGTTCGCGCACGCGCAGCACGAACGGCACGCAACCCGCGCACAGGTGCTATGGTGCAAGTTCCGGCAACGAAAGTTCCGAAATTCACCGCAGCAAAAGCACTCAAAGAAGCGGTAAAATAATTTCTTCTTTGTCTCACATTCACAAAACCCGCCTTCGGCGGGTTTTGTGATACTTATGTGCGCGGGAGAAGCGCGAGCATCCACTGTTTTTTATTCGTGTATTTACTCTTCCACCGGGAAACAAAAAACTCTTTTTTCATACGAACCGGTTTAGCGGTTTTCTCAGGATCATACAAAAAAATTTCTTTATCATCCGCACCAACCACGACGGAGAAGTGTCCCTCATCGGCATCAGATTCCGTATACGCAACAATGACCGGTATACCTTTCCGGATAAACTCATCGATATCATCAATTTTTTTTGACCCGGCAAAAACAGAAAAACCAAGCATCCTCGCGGTTTTTTCCATTGCATCCTCGTCAGTTCCTGACTCCGTATTTGTACCAAGACTCCGTGCAAGCTGTTCTTGTGACGCAGCAACTCCAAAAAAACCGAGGGCCATTTGCAACGACGCGGGACCGCACCATTCAGGTCGTTCTTGTACGTGATACGGCACAGCGAGCATAAAAACAAAAAGAAAATTCCTTGCTTCTGAAAAACCGTACGGGCAGGGAGAATCAAATTCCATGAAGACGTGTTTACACACATCTTCATCTGCTCGGAAGGCAGGGTGCGGGCAGGGAGAATCGAACTCCCGTATCCTGCTTGGAAGGCAGGTGTTTTACCACTAAACTATGCCCGCAAATTACTTTGACAAAGAGCATAGTAGCAGAAACTCCGTTATTA
>CAYUSN010000001.1:108937-116892 GCA_964447415.1 uncultured Candidatus Saccharibacteria bacterium | reverse complement strand
ACTATGCCCGCAAATTACTTTGACAAAGAGCATAGTAGCAGAAACTCCGTTATTAAAAAACTCCCGAATGTTTCGGGAGTTTTTTACTGCATGTTTTATGAGAACCACTGGCGAAACCCGCGCGGCCACGGAAGCAGCAACAGCAATGCAAGCGGCGCACCCCAGTTTGCCCATCGCTCCACAAAGTCCCAGATGGGTTCACCGACAATCGGACGCAACAGCGCAGTCCAGAATCCCCAAAACACCGCCCACAACAGCACAATGCGAACCGGTTTTACCAACACGAACAACGCAACCATAATATCCATCCATCCGATACAGGTGAGAATCGTGAGCGCCACACCCGAATCAACCGAGAGTATCTGCTGAATCCATCCGACCCACTGCTCTTTCCCGTTAAATGCGAACATGCCGTGTCCGAAAAATTCTCCGGCCACCGCGATACGCAACACCCACTCCATTGCTTTAAGATGCATAGAAATAAATAACTTAATAACGTACATTCATCGTACGTGGTATCCCGCAATTTTCCACAAAAACTGTTGATAGAAAGCGTAATTCACGGGTTTCATGGTATTCTTACCCTCACTCGGGCTGTATCTCGCTTACTCGATACACGCCCTCACCCGGAACGAGAGAGTAAGCGGGCTTCCTCTCTGTTCCTCATTTCGGGCTGTAGTATACCGGTAGTACGCATCCATGGGGTGGATGTAGACCGGGTTCAATTCCCGGCAGCCCGACAGGTAGTTTTTTTCGGGGCGTAGTATACCGGTAGTACGCCTGCTTTGGGAGCAGGTAGACCGAGTTCGATTCTCGGCGCCCCGACACTTTAGAGGACATTCTCGATCTTCCCTATCCGGGCAGTTTTGTCCTTTAGGTTCAGTTTTACCGTCACCACGTCCAACTGGAATGATGTTTCACGTGGAACTTTCCTGTCTGCTAGATACGTCTGGATTGCACGAGAAAGTCGTTTGAGCTTTTCACGTGTAACATGCTCTTCTGGTCTTATTTGATTTGTTTCACGTGAAACACTATCTGTTTTTGTTTCCCATGAAACACACTTCACTTCAACAAAGTGGATCTTCGAACCGGACTGAGCGACAATGTCTAACTCTCCCCACTTCTTCAAATAGTTTCTTTCAATAATCCGGAAACCCTGTTTCATGAGAAACCGACACGCCAAATCTTCACCGATTTTACCTATTTCTGAGGTTTTGTGATTAAATTGTTTCACGTGAAACGTTTTTTTATAAAAATCCTTATTTTTCAACGTTTTTTGGTTTTAAAGGACTTAAAAGACACGTGTCTTTTACACATATCCCCGTTGTTATCCCCATTTTAGCCTTAAAAAATGAAGTTTTATTAAAGACGACTGGGTTTTGTCCTTTTATTTTTCGTATAGAAACGATATGTGTAGACATTCGTGTCTGTAATACACCGTCAAATTACAAACGATACCAAGACACACCAACTGAAATAAACACGGTGGAAAATATATGCTTTTGCTCTGGCTAATCGGCGGAAAATAGATATACTTTGTTTTGCGCGGTTATATGCAGTAGCATATGCCGCTGCGCTCGGAAAAAATGAAATAATACGAGATATTATTTCACTTTATTCCTCGCTTGCGGGCATGGTTTAGTGGTAGAACACGTCCTTGCCAAGGACGAGACGGGAGTCCGATTCTCCCTGCCCGCACCAAAGATTTCTCCTTGTTTGATTTTATGGGCAGGGAGGATCGGAGGCCGCAGGCGCGCCTGCCGGAGGCAGGGAGGAGCGCCGAGGCGGGGCCGAGAACACTTAGAATTTTACGAGCGAAGCGAAGTAAAATACTTAGTGATTCGTGGCCGATTCTCCCTGCCCGCACTTGTTATCAAATAACATCGCTCCCGTGGTGAAATGGATATCACGACAGGCTTCGAACCTGTTGTTGGGGGTTCGAATCCCTCCGGGAGCACAAAGAACGCAGTGATATTGTGCTCCCGGAGGGATTCGAAGGCCGGAGGCGTGCCTGCACCGGCAGGGAGGAGCGCCGAGGCGGGGTCGCAAAACTTTTCAGCAGAAAAGTATTTGTGACCGAATCCATTTGTACGTGTACAATTCTTCTCATGAAACAAATCCCAAAAGAAATCCGCGGTGTCGTCGCCTTACTGCAGCACAACGGGTTTGAAGCCCACCTTGTCGGCGGATGCGTCCGAGACCTCTATCTCAACCGTACGCCGAAAGACTGGGACATCACCACCAACGCAACACCGGAGCGCATCCAGGAAATTTTTCCGCACACCTTTTACGAAAACACGTTCGGCACCGTCGGTGTGGTATTAGACGATGCTGAAGACCCGACACTCAAGACCATTGAAGTCACGCCGTACCGAAAAGAAGGGAAGTACAGCGACAAGCGCCGTCCCGACGAGGTTATATTCGGTGCAACGCTTGCAGAAGACCTCGCGCGGCGTGATTTTACCGTTAACGCATTCGCATACGACCCGACGGACGAAGTGTTGGTTGATCTATACGACGGAGAACGTGATCTTGCTCAGAAAATCATCCGCGCCGTCGGCGCTCCGGAGGAACGGTTCGGTGAGGATGCGCTCCGCATGCTTCGCGCGGTGCGTCTTGCAACGGAATTACATTTTGATATCGAACAAAAAACATCCGCCGCTATCGTATTGCTTTCAAAAAACCTGAAAGAGGTTTCCAACGAGCGTATCCGCGATGAATTTTCAAAAATCCTTCTGTCTGACGCGCCGTTTCGCGGACTGGAACTGCTCTCCGAGCACAAACTGTTGGAATATATCGTGCCGGAGCTCGCAGAAGGAATCGGCGTGAATCAAAATCAGGCCCATTCTTACACGGTTTTTGAGCATATCGGCAGAACACTTCAAGCTGCAGCCGATAAAAACTTCTCACTTGAGCTTCGTCTTGCAGCACTCTTCCACGACATCGCAAAACCGCGCACAAAAGCAATGGACACGAAAAAAAATGACTGGTCATTCCATGGTCATGAGGTATTCGGCAGCAACCTTGCGCGAAAACGGCTCACCGAGCTCCGCTACCCCAACGAAATCGTCGACACAGTGACAAAACTGGTGCGCTGGCACATGTTTTTCTCCGACACCGAGCAAATTACACACTCGGCGGTGCGCCGGCTCATACGAAACGTCGGTACGGAGAATGTGGAAAGCATTCTGAACCTCCGTATCTGCGACCGTATCGGCACCGGACGCCCGAAAGAGCAGCCGTACCGCCTGCGCAAGTACAAAGCGATGATTGATGAGGTGATGCGTGACCCCGTGTCCGTCGGCATGCTCGTCATCGACGGTAAAGGGCTCATGCAGCTGCTCGGGGAGAAACCCGGGCCGCGCATCGGCTGGATACTGCATGCGCTTTTGGAAGACGTGCTTGATGATCCGACCCGTAACACACTCTCGTATTTGGAAAAACGCTCATTTGAACTCGCCGGTATGCCTGAAAAAGAGCTCCGCGCACTAGGAGCGCAGGGGAAAGAAGCGCGTGAAGAAGCGGAGGAAAAGGAGGTCAAAAAAATCCGGTCAAAGCACCACGTGCAGTAAACATAGTTTCGGCACGGCCAGCACTCATACATGAGTGTTGGCCACGCAAAAAGCCGCCATCATCGGAGCAACCATTGCACGTTTGCGATTGGTTTTAGCCCTGTGAAAGCGGCTTTGGTGTGAGGGTGTCCAGCAGACATCCTCAAAGGACGCGGGGTAAGAACCGCCGAGAAACTTTTTGGTGGGGGTGTGCCTGGCACACTAATCCCGCAAACCATGTAACGCCTTTTGATTCGGCGAAACCATTCCTGCGATGATTCTTCAATCCCTCATCACATAAAGAACAAATGCGCCGGGAGAGGGCAAGGAGACATGTGGGGTATTTTTTTGTAGGCCCCCTCAACTTCAGCTCTGATATCATTCTAAAGGACATGCACCACATGTAAAGGACATGGAGTGGATAACAATGTCCTTTAATATATTTTGGAAAGAAAAACCCCCGTATTTCTACGAGGGCGGACAGTCGGGCGCGTAATGCAGGGCGGGGCAGGCTTGCGGGGTAATTCCCCGAGTACACCCCTAAAGAGAAGGTTCCCGTAGGTGGGCTTTACCGCAGAGCGATAAACCACGGTATTACATGGCTTATCTGTGGACCAGACATCCACCCTGGGGAACACTCGCACCCGACTGTCCAGAGGAATTATATACCACCAATTTTATTTGTCAATACCTCTCAATTTATTCTTTAATCTCCAAGACAACAGGGCAGTGGTCTGAACCGTACACATTCGGAAGTATTTCTGATTTTTTTACTTTCCCCGACAAGTCAGGTGAAACAAAAAAGTAATCCAGCCGCCAACCGACATTGCGGTCGCGCGCACTGCTCTTGAGATCCCAGTACGTGTATGCGCCCGTCTTATTCGGATGCAGATTTCGAAACGTATCAACAAACCCCTCCGCCACCACTTCGTCCATCCACGCGCGCTCTTCCGGAAGAAACCCGACATGTGTTTCGTTTTCTTTCGGGCGGGCGAGGTCAATCTCTTCATGGGCAACATTCACGTCCCCGCAAAAAATGACGCTTTTGCCTTGTTTTTTGAGTTTTTTGATATGTTCCAGAAACGCGTCATAAAATCCGAGTTTGTATTTGAGCTTTTCAGGCCCGCCCCCGCCGTTCGGAAAGTAGACGTTTACAAGCACAAAATCCTCAAAAACGGCCTCAATAAGCCGTCCTTGGGTGTTGAAGCGCTCAGGCAACACGTCGTAATTCACACTTTTCGGCTTCTCTTTTGAATACACGGCAACACCACTGTATCCCTTGCGTTCCTTTGATGAGTTGAAGTACGCAAAATACCCGTTCGGGTTCTGCACCTCCGGAGGCAACTGCAACATCTCCGCCTTGGTTTCCTGTAGGCAGAAAATGTCGGGTTTGTCGTGCTCAAACCATCCCCAATATCCCTGATTAAAGAGGGAGCGGAGCCCGTTGACGTTCCATGAGACGATTCGCATACCGTCATACTATCATTTTTTCGTTATACACAGCGGTTATCTCCGCACTTCTTTCTGTTGTTACAATAATCATGGTTCGTTAGTACTCATTAGTATTGTTAATTTTTATTTGAGCTATGTGTATGTGTAATTACAAGGGTCGCTGCACCACCGCAAAAGTTGCAATGGTCCTTATTGTTATCGGTGCCCTTAACTGGGGCCTCGTCGGTATCGGTTACTTCTTCGGAGGCAACTGGAACCTCGTCAATCTGCTGTTGGGCAACTGGATGTGGCTTGAGGCACTGGTGTACATCCTCGTCGGTGCCGCCGGTGTGATGTCGCTGTTTCACTGCAAATGTCACATGTGTGCGGGCGCAATGAAAGACCACGCAAACTCGCTCGGCGGAGGACAGCCGATGGGAGGCCAGATGTAGTTTTTTCACAAAATAAAACCCCTCGTCTGAGGGGTTTTATTTTTGCTTTCCGTGAAAATTTTTGTGAATGTCGCGCAGGTGTTTGTCGGTCACATGTGTGTAAATCTGCGTTGTGGTGATGTTGGCGTGACCCAACAGCGCCTGTACCGAGCGCAAATCGGCGCCGTTTTCGAGTAAGTCGGTGGCAAATGAGTGGCGTACGACGTGCGGGGTTACTTTTTTTGAAATGCCCGCTTTGATGGCGTAGCGTTTCACCAGCCGCTCAACAGAACGCGCCGTGAGACGCAGGTCGGAACGTTTTCCCGCCGCGCGTCCGACTTGGATAAACATCGCATCATCCACATCGGTGCGTTTTTTCAAATACGCTTCCACCGCCGCGCGTGCAGAAGGGGAGACAAACACCACGCGCACCTTGTCGCCCTTGCCGCGGATGGAGAATTCTCCGCGCGACAACTCCGTGTCGCGTGAAAGCGACACTAATTCAGAAACGCGCATGCCGGTTGAAAACAACAGTTCAAGGATGGCACGGTCACGCAACACCGCGAGTGAGTCGCCGTCAGGGGTTTTGAGGAGCCGTGAGAGTTCCGACGAAGTGATGAGGTCAAGATCCCGGTCGCCGACTTTTGCAAGCTCAATTGCCTCCGGCTGGAGGCTTTCTACACCGCGCTTACGCAGAAATTTCAGAAATGCGCGCAGCGCAATGAGGTAGTAGTTTTGTGTTTTCTTCTTCAGCGTATCGCCGCTGCCGCCGGCACTTTGTCGGTTAAGCCACAAACGGAATTCACGAACAACAGCCTCCGTTATGTCTCCTGGTTTATCCGCTTTTGAAAAGCCGGTGAAGCGGGTGAGGTAGCGGTCATAGTTTTCGATAGTTTTGAGCGAGCGCCCGCGCTCAATCTCAAGGTACTCAAGAAATTCGCGCTTGAGGGAGTCGATATTTTTCATACATCCATTTTCGCGCGTTTCGTAGTGTCGCACAATGTAGACTTGCAAAAACAGCATATCGTGATATAGTTACAGGCGTCTGAAGTTTGGGGATGCCCGTTATCCCACCCGCCCCAAACCCTGCAGGGTTCGGCGCCACAAGCGCCATCGGACTGAAAATCCTACCGGGGTGAGTGTCGGGAGACACGCAAAGATCCTTAACTTCAGACTGGGGTACCCACGGGTACCCCATCATTTTTGTAAAAAGTTAAAAAAAGAGTATACTTTTCACACTATGGCATTAACAAAGAAGAAAAAGGCACGCGTCATCAAGGAAACCGCACGGCACGACGCCGACACCGGTTCTCCTGAAGTGCAAATTGCACTGCTTTCAAAGCGCATTGACGAACTTTCAAAACACCTGAAAGGCAACCGCAAGGACAAGCACTCCCGCCGTGGCCTCCTCGGACTCGTCGCACAGCGACGCACACACCTTGGCTATCTGAAGAAAAAGAGCCCGGCAAAATACGCCGAGCTTCTCAAGCAAATAAAGGAGTAATCTCCTGTCACACAATATGTCTATCATTAAACAAAAGGCACAGCGCGTTGCCGTTTTTATCGACGCGCAAAATCTCTATCACAGCGCCCGTAATCTGTACGGCGCACGCGCCAACTTCGGCCAAATCGTCAAAGATGCCGTCGACGGCCGTCCGCTCATCCGCGCGGTTGCATACGTCATCTCAACGGAAGAGGGAAGCGAGAAAACATTTTTTGAAGCCCTCGAAAAAGTCGGTATCGAAACCAAAACAAAAGACCTCCAGATTTTTGCAGGCGGACAAAAAAAAGCCGACTGGGACGTGGGGCTCGCCATTGACGCGGTAAAACTCGCACCGAAGCTCGACGCCGTTGTGTTGGTCTCCGGAGACGGGGACTTTATTCCGCTGGTGAAATACCTCCAGCTCAACGAGGGTTGTCAGGTGGAAGTGGTATCATTCGGACGCTCCACATCGGCAAATCTCATCGAAGCGGCGGACGACTTCATCGACTTGGACGAAAAGCCCGGTGAGTATCTCATCGGGTACCGACCGCGACGTGGGGGTTCGTTCAAAAAACCGCAGAGCCGTCCGAAACAGGCACAATAAAAAACAAAAAGAACCGTCGCGGGCATCGCGCCCGCGGCGGTTTTGTTATCCACACCTTTTTGCCGACATATTGACTAAACATAAAAAATCAGTATAATCATCTGCAGACGTATAACCGCTTCACCTTCGAAAGGGAAAGGGGAACACAATGTTGGACACCATCATGCAGTTCGCCCAGGCGCATCCGTTCTGGGCACTGTTTCTAACCCTGTGGGCCAGTATCATCGCCTTCGGGCTCGGATGCGACATCGCCCGTGCGTTCCGGAACGAGCACCACGTCGTCTCACCCGGCGGCCGTCCCGTATGGGAAGACGACGTCTAATCACGTGTACCTGCCGCAGCACCGCCCCGCCTGGAGCCTCGCGCTTCTTGCGGGGCTTCATCATTTCTCATTTTTTTGAATTCTGCTACAGTACAAGCGTTATTAAGTAGCGTCCGTAGCCCCTAGATGGCTA
>CAYUSN010000001.1:0-108837 GCA_964447415.1 uncultured Candidatus Saccharibacteria bacterium | reverse complement strand
AATTCTGCTACAGTACAAGCGTTATTAAGTAGCGTCCGTAGCCCCTAGATGGCTAGATTTGAAGACATTCAAATCTAAGATCTGGGGACTAGACACGTCCCATATGCAGAAAAAAACATTTACGACGGAGCTAGGCGGCAAAACACTTACCGCCGAGTTTACCGATTTAGCAGAGCAAGCAAACGGTTCATGCATCGTGCGTTACGGCGACACGGTTGTGCTTGTCACCGCGGTGATGGGTTCACAAGAACGAGAAGGATTGGACTATTTTCCGCTCACCGTCGATTACGAAGAGAAGTTTTACGCAGCCGGACAAATTCTTGGAAGCCGCTACGTGCGCCGCGAAGGCAGACCGACGGATGAGGCGGTACTCTCGGGCCGCGCGGTGGACCGAACGGTGCGACCATTGTTTGACCCGCGTATCCGCGTTGAAGTACAGGTGGTCACCACCATCCTCTCCATCGGACAGGATGATCCTGACACGCTTTCCGTCATCGGCGCTTCGCTTGCATTGGCAACATCAGATATTCCGTGGGCGGGACCCGTCGGCGCGGTACGTCTCGGACGCGACGCATCGGGTGCGTGGGTGATTAACCCGACGTACGAACAGCGCGACGCATCAGAAATTGACCTTTTAGTGTGCGGACAAAACGGACTGGTAAATATGATTGAGACGGGCGCACAGCAGGTGTCCGAAGACCTGATTATTGAAGGCCTCGCGCAGGCATCGGCGGCCATCACTGAAATTGAGAAATTCCAGCACGGCATCATAAAAGAAATCGGCAAAGAGAAACGCGTCTTCCAGTTTCCTGAACTCTCCGAAGAAGCGCGCGCTTTGTTTGCAAAAGAAATTGCACCGAAGCTTGAAGCATCGGTCTTCAGCAACATTCCCGGCGGGGAAGCGACCGGCGCGCTTCACGACGCATGGAAAACGCTCCTGAAAGAAAATCTTCCCGACGAAAACCGCGGACTTGCTGATTTGTATTTTGAAGAACAAGTTGAAAACACATTCGATGCGGGCATTCTGTCGGACAAACGTCCCGACGGACGCGGCTTTGATCAGGTGCGCGACATCTATACGCAGGCCGGAGGCGTTGCGCCGATGCTCCACGGCGCGGGAATCTTTTACCGCGGACAAACGCACGTGTTCTCAGCGCTCACGCTCGGCGGTCCCGACGATATTCAGGAAATGGACGGCATGGAAATACAAAAACAGAAGCACTTCATGCACCACTACAACTTTCCTCCGTACTCAACCGGTGAAACGGGACGCATGGGCGGTACCAACCGACGTATGATCGGCCACGGTGCACTCGCCGAGAAAGCATTGCAGGCAGTCATCCCTCCGAAAGAAAAGTTCCCGTACACCATCCGCGTCGTCTCTGAAGTCATGTCATCAAACGGAAGCTCTTCGATGGGTTCCGTCTGCGGTTCAACGCTTGCGCTGATGGACGGCGGTGTGCCGATTGAGGCACCTGTTGCGGGAATTGCGATGGGACTGGTACTCAACACCGACGCCTCAAAATTTAAAGTGCTCACCGACATCCAGGGACCTGAAGACCACTACGGTGACATGGATTTCAAAGTCGCAGGGACAAAAGACGGCGTCACCGCAATGCAGATGGACGTGAAAGTTGCAGGTGTGCCGCTCTCGGTATTTCCTGAAGCGTTTGAAAAAGCAAAAAAAGCGCGCCTCTTCATCCTAGACAAAATTGCGGAGGTTCTTCCGGCACCTCGCCCCGACATATCGCCTCTGGCACCGAAGATTTTGGTGACGAAGATCAAGAAAGAACAGATCGGGCTCGTTATCGGCGGGGGTGGCAAGACCGTCAACCAAATCCGCGACCTCACGGGGGCTGAGATCTCCATTGAAGAAGACGGTACCGTGTTCGTCACCGGCAAAAACGGTTCGGCGGAAAAAGCGCTCAAATTGGTGCAAGACATTACGCGCGAATTCCACGCAGGAGAGACGTTCCAGGGAGAAGTCACGCGCATTGCGGAGTTCGGCGCATTCGTTCGGCTCGGCGAGGACACCGGCATCTCGGGTATGAAAGGAACGGAGGGGCTCGTACACATCTCCGAAATCGCGCCGTTTCGCATCGCGCGCGTTGAAGATGTGTTGAAAGAAGGGGAGATTGTTCCCGTCATCATCAAAGAGATGGGGGAGGAAGGAAAAATTCGTCTCTCTATTAAAGATCTCGACCCTGAGTTCGCCTCACGCAAAGGGGTGAAGCCGTTTGAAGGACCGCTTCCTGAAAGCAACGGTCCACGCAGATTCGGCGGCGACCGACCTGGAAACGGACGGGGGCACCGACCCGGAGGACCGAGACGCTACTAATCAACCCTGTCTATAACAAAAAACCCGCGGTGAAACACCACGGGTTTTTATGTATGGAGGTTTATTGTCCCTGTTGAGCAATAACAAGAGCTATCAGTTGTTGAAGAACACTAATAAGCTTCGTCAGAATAGTTTTTATCAGCTCTTCTTTAAAAGAGCCGCCGACTCCACCGCCTCCACCGCCGCCTCCGTTATCATCATCGTCATCATCGTCGTCATCATCGTCGCCATCGTCGTCATCGTCATCATCGTCGTCATCGTCTCCGCTGTTAACATTGACTGTTTTGCTTGCATTTGCTGAGCCGCCGGCTCCTGTGCATTGAATTGCGAACGTTGTTGTGTTCCAGAGGTTGCTCGATACATCACTTCCTGACGTAGCGCCGCCGCTAATGGTGAACCCTGAACCGGAACCTTGTGTCACCGAACATGACGTCGCGTCTGTTGAACTCCACACCAGTGTGGTGTAATCACCGGCATCGACAGTGCTTGGGGACGCGTTGAGTGTCGCCGTCGGAGGGGTATCGTCACCGCCACCCTCAACTCCCACCACAACACTTGCCGCCGCGGTTCCTCCAAACCCCGTGCAACTGATAGAGAATGTGGTCGCAACAGAAAGCGTGGTTGAATCGTCGCTTCCTGACGCTGCGCCGCGGGTATCAAATCCCGATTCCCCACCTTCCGTAACCCAACACGCATCCGCATACGTTGAACTCCACGTGAGTGTGGTAATTCCCGAAATAATCGAACCACCTTGTAAATACACGGGGTTGGGGGAAGCGGTCAGTGTCGCGGTGGGCTCTACCGGCAAAGCGGCAAGTGCAACCGCCGGAAATATAACGGAAAAAGCGAACAAAAAAGACGTAGTTATTTTTTTCATACGTGCGGTGTGTATTGATTATAAATCCCACCTCATGATTGCACGTGTGTGCCGCAAACACAAACAAGCCCGCGCCACGTTTTTTCATCCACCAGTTTTTTTGTCGCAATGTTTTTTATCCGCTATGCTGTAGCGTATGAGTCCCGTTAGAGATTACTTACGTACATTCGTGCTTGATACTCAAAAAACGTCAATATTATTATTCGCATGCACACGAAGGTGTGATAATTGTGGAGACGCCTCGCGTTTCTTATCTCTAACAGGATGAGCGATACACCACTTCCGGGATACAGCGGTATGCCGCAGCCGCCGAGCGACGGCGCCGCATCTCCGCAATCACAACCGGAACCCACGTTTGGTTTGCCGCCTGACACACCGATTATGCCGGGGACAACCGACCATCATTTTGATGCGGCACAGACTCCGGTACCTCCCGCACCTTTAGAACCGCCTGTTGATCTCGCCGCCTCGTTTGCGCCGATGCCCAACGTCACACTTCTTACTCCGGAGCCCGTCCCGACACCCGCCGCCACAACTACTCCTACTCCCACACCTGTTCCTCCGCCCGCCCCTGCACCCGCCCCAAAACCCGTACCACCTCCGTCCATTGCACCTGAACCGATTCCGGGAGTCATCCTGCCGCAACATGGTCCCGCACCGGCGGTCCCGCAATCTCCCCGCACATCGCCCGTAGCGTCTGTTGTGCCGGCACTGGTGGTTCCGCCTCCTGCCCCCGCACCAACTCCCAAACTCACCTCAACCCCTGCACCCTTGCGCACCAGCATGTACGATGCAAATGTTCGCGGTGTTGTAGGAGCATCAGCAAAAGACTACGGGTTAGTGGAAGAATCACACCGCACGAGCGCTCCTCCGGCGCGTCCCACAGGAACACCGCAAGCACCGCTGCGACCGTCCGCACAAGACGCCATGTATCAGAGCGTATTGGGCAAACCGCTTGAAGGTCCCGTCATCCCGTCGTCGCGTCCGCAGCTCTCCGGAATGCCGGGTACACCGTACACACAACCACAACCACACATGGAAGGTGCACCCGCCGCACACATGCCTGAGGGAACGCTTGCGGTACAGCCGACACCGGCGGAGGCGGCGAATGATCTCGCACGACGTACCGCCATCCGCACACTTGAAAGTGATGTGGCAAACACCGTCGCAAAAAATCAGCTCTCGCTTTCACAAATTGCACTCGCACAACAGAGGAAACAGGCGGAGGAGGCCGTCGCCGACATTCCAGACGGAAAAAAGTTTTCGTGGTGGGCACTCTCAGGAATCATGCTTGCGCTCTTGGGTGTCGGTGTCATCACTGTGGCGTACATCATGCAGACAAACGAACCCGATGTGGTGGAAGAAGTCATCACCACGCAAGACGCGCTTATTCCCGCCGTTCCGGAAACGACACTCGATATCACCGGCATGGGCCGCCCCGACGTGCTCCGCACACTCTCGGCACTTTCAGGACAGTATGCATCGCGCGAGGGCATCTCGTTGATACGGCTCACCACATTTTCCGAACAAGTCGTCGGCGAGGAAACCGTGAGTGTGGAAACCGACGTGCCTGCGGAAGATTTTTTCACGCAGATTTCCGCGCATGCACCTGAACGTCTCTCGCGCTCGCTCGGAGACCAGACATTCTTCGGTGTCGTGTCCGTCGGCGGCCGCGCCGTTCCGTTTCTCGTGTTTGAAGTATCATCATATGATTCCGCATTCGCCGGCATGCTTGAGTGGGAGTCGTTTATTCTTGCCGACCTGCCGTTTCTCATCCACGTACCGCCCGCACCAACAACTCCCGCGCCGACAACCGCCACATCAACGGCAACCAGCACACCGACGAGAACAACGACCGCACCTGTTGCAACCACCACCAAACCCGCCGTGGTGACGGTAACGCCGACTGTTCCGAAGTTTCTTGATATTGTCGTGAAAAACCGAGATGCGCGCTCGGTCAAAAACCAAGACGGCTCAACACGGCTCCTGTATGCTTTCCCGACACCCGTCATGCTCCTCATCGCCCAGGATGAAACGGCAATGTCCGCCATCATCGAGCATCTCACCACCGCGCGGTTTTCACGGTAGATTTTTCAAAAAAACCTGCTATACCCAACACTAAACCCGACTAAAACGTGTTGGTTACTTGCAAAATATTTAGTGCTGGGTATACTCGCACGGTATGACACATCTCACACCGGAACAGTTACAGACATTCAAGCAGAAATTGCTTGATGAAAAAGCACGCCTTGAGGCGGAGCTAGGAGGTGTCGGCATCAAAAACCCCGACCGAGCGGGTGATTGGAACGCCGTCGTTGATGAGGGGAAGGACGTTTCAACCGCGGATAAAAATGAAATGGCCGACGCTATTGAAGACCTTGAAGAAAACAACGCCATCGTCACAGAACTTGAAACACAATACCGTGAAGTAACCGCCGCGCTCGCCCGGATTGAAGCGGGTACCTACGGACACGACGAAAAAACAAACGAGCCGATTCCGATTGAACGCCTTGAAGCAAATCCCGCCGCGCGCGAAAATATTTAAAGACACACGGCACCGCGTCTCTGAGAGACGCGGTGCTTTCGTTTTATCCGCGCTTTATGCGCGCGGAGCTATGCTTTTGTGGTGTCATTTGCAAAAACGTACAGCGCGCAGACCTCGTTTCTCTCCGCACATATCGTGACCGCCGAAGTCGACGTGTCCGGCGGTCTGCATTCATTTTCAATTGTCGGACTTCCCGACAAAGCGGTGGAGGAGTCACGCGACCGCGTGTCGGCGGCGATAAAAAACTCAGGATTTGATTCGCCGAAAAGCAGGAACCAAAAAATCGTCATCTCGCTTGCACCCGCCGATATCAAAAAAGAAGGTCCGTCATTTGATCTTGCCATCGCACTCTCGTATCTACTGTCGCAAGATGATATCCGTTTTTCTCCCGACAAAAAAGTGTTCCTCGGCGAGTTGTCGCTTGACGGAAACATCCGCAAAGTATCGGGTGTGCTTCCGTGCGTACTGCACGCACGGCGCGCCGGATTTTCCGAAGTGTTTGTGCCGAAAGAGAACGAACGTGAAGCTGCGCTTGTGGGAGGCATCACCGTGTACGGCGTTTCCACGCTCCGCGACATTATCCGCCACCTTGATGAAAAACAGAAAGAAAAAACTGGGCTGACCCCGACCGAAGAAACAAATGTCTCAACCGTTTTTCCCGAATACACGATTGATCTTGCCGACATCCGCGGGCAGGAAACTGGGAAGCGCGCGCTGGAAATTGCCGCCGCAGGAGGACACAACCTCGCATTGTGGGGACCCCCGGGAACAGGCAAGACGCTTCTGGCACGCGCACTTGCAGGAATCCTGCCGCCGCTGTCGTTTGACGAGATGCTTGAGGTTACATCCATTCACTCAGTGGCCGGAACACTGCGCGGTGACGTCATCACGCACCCGCCGCTGCGCGCCCCGCATCACACCAGTTCGTATGTATCGCTGATAGGCGGCGGAGCGTTTCCGAAACCGGGAGAAATCACACTCGCGCACCGCGGCATTCTATTCCTAATAGCTGTCCTACATACCAATATCCCAAGTCCATACTTAAGGCACTTTCCCGCGCGCGTACACGCGTACGAGAAGATACGTTAACTTTCGTTATCTTTGTGGGACACACCTTATAAGAAACGTCCTACAATTTAATTGAAAAAGAAAGTTGAGATATATCCAACTATTCCGACAGCGATTGCTCCACCTACTATTTTTATCATCCGATTACCAGTTTCTCTTGTTACTCCCACAACAAACCATTTCAATAAGCGATAGAGACCAATAAAAGGTAGGGCAATAATCCAAAGGGCTTTAAAGACCCCATTTAATATTTGTTCTCCTACACTTCCGTTGTCGTACATGGTCAGATACTACTAAAACATGAGCCAGTAGGCAATTGAGGGACAAAGGTATTGAAGCTAGTCCCACAAAAAACGTTTTAAAATAAGAGGCTCTTTGACATTTCATTCTCAAAGTTGGATACTTACTTTGTAATGAGTATCAATACTGATTTCCTAAGAAATAAACTGCTTGGAACAACTGTTCCTGCTCCCACTTCAGGCACTCTGTCTGGACATGCCGCAGGTGAGCCATTTGATAAGCACGTTTATAAGTTTCTAAAGGAGGAATATCCGACGGAAACATATCGCCAGTACGAGTATCTTAATCACTTGTACCAAACAAATTCAACAGCCAAAACTGTACAGGAACGTTGGAAATTACTTCAATCTCCAGCGCTGGCATTTTTATTGAATAGAGGAAAAGCTGCGACTTTGGCATGGGACGCAACTGCTCTGTTTGATGAAAAACAAAATGACACAGCGGACATACTTGTCGTGAGGAATAATTTTTTCAATATAATTGACGTCAAAACCTTCAATAAGGCAAAAAATGGTCAGCCACCGAATATCATTTCTGCATACAAATTAGCAAAAATGTGTGCCCTAATGATTGAGTCTGGTATATATGATTCACATGACATAACTTATATAGGACTCACTTGGGAGATTGATGGCACGAATTTGAAATGTGTAGGGGTGGATGTGAAGGAGTTATTCAAGACCAACCCTCAAGAATTGTATATAAACTGGGCGGCGGCTCTTCAAATCCAGTTCCATGTCAGTAGCCTGACACAGACTTACGAAGGAAGTGTTCAGGACTGGTGCAAGGAGTATCTAAATAGATTTTCAACACAAGCAGAAGAGAGGACAAAGCGAATGAAGACTAAGTTCATCGACCCTTTTAAATCCCTAGAATAACTCGGCGACATATCTATTCAAGCGCGGAAGTAATGCTTCGTCTTTAGATTCAATATACTTTTTACAGGTTTCGGATATATTGTCGTGTAAACTTACCTCATTTTTTCTATTCCAATCTATTGTCCTAATTGGAATACTAGCAAGCGGTTTTTCAGAAAATTCAACTATATTGCCCTTAACAACGCCTTTGTGTTTTAACCACTCAAAAACATACTCGCTATTCAAAAGGGCGAGAATGTAATAGATGCTCTCTTTAACATTATCCTTCAAGAAAATTGCGGTTACATCCTGAGTGGGGAAAATACCCTCATTCACATAGGCAAATCTAAAGTAGTTTTTATGGGAAATCCGCTCTTTGCAGGGTACAAATATTCTTGGTTGCGGTTTACTAAACAGCTTTAGACTCCTCAAAAAAACCCAATCCCAATAACTTATTTGTCGATTATAATTGTATCTCTTAGCAAGTTGCTCTTTGTACTCTTTTAGGTGATTGTAGAAATTGGGATATTTTTTCTCTAAGATTTCTTCAGATTCGACACTCTGATTAAGAAAGATATATCGATGAAGGCTGTTGTGAGTGTATGGTTCCAAATTCTTTGCTTTCACAACATTCAATACTGCTTTTTCTTCGTGCTCAGATAGAGTGACGTCCTCTGGAATTTGAAACGCCTTATCTAACCCACTCACCATTCCATTACCAATATCTGCAATGGAACCCAATACTGCCAGTTCATTCTCGGAATTAAATAGAGATGAGTCGTTTCTAAGAAAGCATTTTGATTCAAAAATGTTTAATTTGTTCTGAACACTATCTGGAACAAGCGACCATCGTTCAGTTTCTAAAAATTGATTGCGTTCAAACACATCAATATCGTCATCAGGAATACCATGTTTGAGCTTATTGAGCGTTTCTTCCGTTAGTCTACGAGTTGAGTGGTATTTCCTTATCTTTATTTTACTTTTGGAAGGCTTACTACTTTTTGTGAATTTAAAAATCAATATAGAGGATGCGACTTTATCAAAAATAGGTGTCTCATTGAAATGAATGATGTCGTTAAAATATCCATTCTGAATTAAATAGTTTCTTAGGACTTCTGCATGTTTTGTATTTATCCAATACTCTGGAGTAATAAAAATAAGCTCTCCTCCGTCTTTTAGAGCTTCAACGGACTTCAATACAAAAATGCACAAATAATCACAAAGACTATTAAAATATTTATTCCATAAGGAATTGTTCTCTAGCTCGCTCTTAAGATCGGCGTTTAAATTCTTCCATCTTATATATGGAGGATTGCCGATGACCAGGTCAAACTTCTCGTTCAAGTCTGCACTGACAAAACTCTCGAATCTTATGTCGGAATCAACTAATGGTTTAATGGACGGGTCTATCTCGTATCCAATCACTTTTTTGTAACCAGCTTCCTGAACTTTTTTAAGAAAAATACCCTCACCACAAGAAGGTTCTAAAACAGAACCTGTCTTAGGTATGGAGCTTAGGCTTACCATGAATTCAGCTACATGGCCTGGAGTGAAATATTGTCCTAAGTCTTTCTTTTTAGCCATATTTATCCATGTATTGTATTCAATTTAGTTGACTTTGTAAAATTCGTTGACTAAAATTCAATTATCTATGTTAAGTAAAACTGAGGCGGCTTATTCAATCCTACAAAAAAAGAAGCGTCCTCTTCATGTCCGCGAAATATTAGAGATTGCACTGTCCAACAAAATGATAAAAACAGGAGGAAAAACTCCCGAATCTACATTGGCAGTAGATATGCTCTTAGAAAACAGGCGGAAAGAAAGTAGAGGATTGAAACCAAGATTTAAAAAAGTTGCCCCTGCAACATGGGGTCTAACTGAGTGGAATAAATAACCCTCCATGCGAGTCTCTCAATCAGAGACTCTCTCAACATTCACAGTAAGATGAGGTTCTCTGAAAAGTTAGGCGTGAGTACGTTTTACTTCTATCTTTGAAAGTAATACCATGTAAGTACAACTGAATAAGAAGTGACCTAACCCTTGTGGGATTTCCATAAGGTATGGTCGAAAATCGTAAGCCATAGAAAACCCGTCATTCAGGGCGTGGCTTACGTTATAGGGGGAAACTCCTATAGGGCCGCAAGGCCTCCTGGTGGCGGGTTTTGTGTACCTACCAGGCTCATTAAAAACGTAAGCCACAAATTTATGAGCGAGAAAGCAAATGTATCTGATGAATTGATTCCTGTTTGGGCAAGAATCTTGGTAGTAGTTTTTTTAATTAGCTGTGTGGTCTTTACTACAAAATTGCTGATATCAGCATTCTCTGGGGGAGAAAGTGAACCAACCCCACAAGTAGTTCAAGAACAAAGGGAAATTTCTGTCACGAGTCAAAATGTAAAATTGATTGGCGGTAAGTACAGATATTTCTTCAATATAAAAAATAATGACAGTAAGCCGTTTGCTGGTGATGTGAATATTGATCTCATAAACGCAGAGGGAGATTCGATCTATGACAAGACATTCTCATCAAGCCAAGCAGTAGCTTCTGGACTTGGTACAAGTGTTTATTTCGACATCAATACTGGTCCCACTTCGGTACATGGAGCGAATGGAATCAAGACATTCTCCTATACTGTTAAGGTGGGCGGTCAGACGGTCAAAACAGGTTCGGGGTCAATTTCTACATCCTCACAATAGGATATCTACCAACGCCAGAGGCACTCAGACACCCTTGGAGACACTGAAAGTGTCAGTGTTGGGTTTCTTACCACTGGCAGACAGAATCATTCAGGAGAGTGATTCTGTTTTACTCTCAAAAATGTCAAAATAGGGTCATGGGAAGAAGAAAGAAATCTCCAATTGAGTTCAGTCCTGTTTTAGAGCGATATTTGAAAGATATACGTATTGCACAAAACAAGCGAGATAAAAACAAGAATCTTGAGCCGAAAGAGATGTTTTTAATTTACACGCTCAAGTCAAAGGAATCTCTATCTGAAAATCATATGGAGCTTTTGGACAACTTTAAAAAATACTTCGAGAGAGAGAAGATTCTCAAGTTTCCCAAATTGAAAGAATTCGCTGATAAATATAACTTTGACTGGACAGCGGAAGATGTCATGGACTTTGCAGAAATTGATGATGAGGGGAATACTGCAACTTTTGAAAAGTTCTTCCCAGTTAAGGTTCTGGATTTTGAAAGACTTACAAATTTTATAGACACATACTCCACAAAGAGCACGGGGCAAAAAAATAAAGAGGAGGAAGTGTCTGGAAAGACAGCGTATCGTTTAGATACAAAAACACTTAAGAAGGATGGGCTACCGACTCACGAATTTCGTGGAGAAAAATATAGAAATAAAACTGCTACCTTGCGGATTTTTGAAGAACTATGGGGTAACAGACGACACTTACAAAATGGCAAAGTGCTCAAGGCGGGGAATGGAGTGCGTTTTGATTTGTTTACTAAAAATGCTGGACTCGTAGTGAGTATTGACGAATTAAGGGGTAAAAATAAAACTGATTCTCTTATGGCCAGAATCAGGGGTGTTGTAAAAAACTTAACGAGAGAGGGCTATGACATGTCTCTGACCTGCACAAGAAACGAAGTGCTCCTTACTGTGAAAGATTAACTGGAGTTAAACACGAAATATTTTAACACCACACTCAAAAGGGGTGTTTTCATTTTGCTTATTAAAACTGGGTCTTTTGGTTTATCCACTGGAGTAAAAAAAGAATTTCCAGCGGAGGAAATCCTGCTTTGTTTTTATAGGAACATGCGGGAGTGTAATGCAAAAACAAATGAAGGTGGCGTTGTCGAAAACGAGACAATGTGGTCGTTACTCTTTGATTTTATTCTCAACACCCCTGTTAAATTACAAAATCATAACAAACAAAGCCATGGAGAAAACGAACAAGATAACAATAACGCTCGACCCAACAAAGGTGGAGTTCGACAAGTGCTACCAAGAGACTTTGATTGAACAGAGTCAACACGGACTTGATGTTCTCGGTGAGGTTACAGAAAAGTGGGTTGGGGCTATCAAGCTCAATATCAGTGAAATGGAGCAAGGCAACTACCTGTTGGCAAACACTCGGATGGCGCAAATTGCAAATTCCATGCGGAGACAAGCAGAGTATTGGGAACATTTGCGAAAGTGTTTTGCGGTTGACGCTCAGAAGCAAACCTTGAAAGCAATTATTGATTCTAACCAGAAATAGCATGGGAAAACTAAAAGAGACACTACCAGAGGACTGGTTGGAGAGAAGCCGTTGGATTGAGCCAAGAAAAGACAAGTTCATGCGTTGGCTAGAGCGAAAGAATCCTGTCATGCACGGACAGATAGTGAGAGGAGAAAGACCATTTAAAGAACATTGGATTGAACCCTTTCCAGGAGATCTCAAGAACGGAGCGCATGACAAATAACAACCATGAACAGAATAAGAGATTCCCCGGATTCAAAAAGGAGTACAAGAGGGACTTCTTCAAGTATCCAACAATTCTTGAGTCATGGTGGCATTCACTTAGCGGAGCCGAACAAAAGTGTCTGGACTTCATTCTTCGGAACACATACGGCTACTTAAAAACGAGGGACAAAATTAGCATTAGCCAGTTTGTGTCAGGTATCGGGGAAAGGAACAAGGGAGCGGGCGTAAGCAAGGCACAAGTTCCAAGAGCATTAAAAGCTCTCGAAGAAAAAGGATTCATCGTGGTTCACAGGTCAAAATACAAAACAAATGACATTAGCTTGGTCCTTGCGGAAGCGGTCGAGGGCGAGGCGGAGGACGTTAAGGTGTCATTGACTACGGAGGCGGAGAGGATGATTGAGATGTTTAGGTTGATTGCACACCACAAGACGGATGAGTTTAAGGAAGAAAAAAGACAGGTGCGAGCAATAGAAAAACTCATTAAGCATTATGGAGTGGATATGGTGGAGCAAGCGATATCTCTTGTGGGAGTCACAAATGGAAAGAAGTATGCACCAGTGATTGGCTCACCAGTAGATTTGGAAAGGAAGTGGGCAAGCTTGGTGGCATATGTGCAGAGGCAGAAAGACCAAGAAGGGCCAAGGATATCTCTATAAGTACACTTGCGTGAATCATGGTGATTCAAAGTTGGATAGATTTGATTCATGCAGAATGCGGAAAAGTGTACTCATGGTGGTTCAGACAATAGATAGATTATTAACAAAAAATAAATTACAAAATGGTTTGTTTGCTGGAAATGTAGTTTGAAATGAGCCATGTAGCAGATAGTTTGTTTTTCCTTCCAGAAGGAGAAATTGAAAACTACGCGCGCGAATCACAGAAGGGCTTATAGACAGGACACCTGTACATAGTTGTAACTACCTTATCTAATATGTCCTATAAACGGCTTACCTAAGCCATTTTATAGGAATATGAAAAAACAAACCAAAACTAAGAAATTCACCCCAGAAAGCTTTGTACGAGACCTGCTCAATAATGCAGGGTTTCCAAAGACTAAGAAGTTCAATGTCAAAAATAAAAACGGACGACTGGTAGTGAGGTTCACAAACATAAAATTATGAAAAAAGAACAAACGAACAAGAGAGTAGCTATATACCTACGAACGTCTACCGATTGGCAACGCAACGGAGTGGATGTCCAAAAGGCAACTGTTCTTGAATCCTGTGAAGCGCAAAACTTACAGGTCAAAGAAGAAAACACATATGTAGACCGGGCATATTCAGGTTCTCTACCTGCAACACATAGACCTGCACTAAATCGACTCCTAAAAGATATTGGGCAAGGAAAGTTCGACATCCTAGCAGTCTACAGGTTGGACAGAATCTATCGTGATACTCAACAGATGTGTAAGCTCATGGAGATATTACAAAACCATAACGTGGTTTTGATGTCGGCAACAGAAACATTAGACATGGTCGGCAAATTCACTGAGGTCGCGGGCCGGCTCTTAGTGGAGTTTGAACGTGGAAACAAAAAGCCATGCAAAGTGAATTAAAAATACAAAAGAAGAGGGTTGCACTATACACGCGAGTCTCTACTGATGAGCAGGCAAAGGACGACAAGTATGGAATCAAGGTACAAAAAGAACGACTACAAAAGTTCTGCGAGAGCCAGCCAGATATCTATGACAACGAAACGATACTCACTTATGGAGACGAGGGAAAGTCAGGTTCACTTGCTATCGAGAAACGTGAGGGATTGAAGCAGTTGTTCGAGGATGCAAAAGCTAAGAAATTCGATATCGTCATCGTCTATCGTCTCGACAGATTCTTTAGAAGCACGAGAAAGCTTCTGGACGCCGTAGAGAAACTTCTTGAGTTGGGCATTGAATTTAAGTCATGTACTGAATCATTCGATACCAGTACCCCAAACGGTAGGTTTGTTCTTCAAATGCTGGGAAGCCTAGCGGAGCTTGAACGAGAAGTTATTAGGGAACGAATGAGTGGAGGACGTGAACAGGCCGCACGAGACAACAAGTGGGTCACAGGAGTTCCTCCCTATGGCTACAAGGTAGATAAGAAAACAAAGCAACTACACATCATCCCAGAGGAAGCTGAGGTCGTGAAGCAGTTCTATCACTGGCTTGTGTACGAGCGTTGCTCACTCACTGAAATCACAAAGCGAGCAAACCAATTGGAAATGCCAGCTCCGAAGCACAACACACAGAAGAAACGAAAGACGTTTAACTACTGGTGGAAGCGGAGCATAAATCGGCTGTTAGTTAACGAGGTATACACGGGCGACTTCTACTACAGAAAGTACAAGAGGCCATTTAAGTATCTTGACGCTGTACTGGAAGAAGAACATCAGAGACCAGAGGAAGAGTGGATACCGATTAAAGTTCCGCAGATTATTAGCAAGGAGATGTTTCAGGCTTCAATCCAACAACTCAAAAAGAATCGAGAGAACTCAAAGCGAAACACCAAGAGACCATACCTGTATTCAACACTCCTTTATTGTGGAGAGACAGGTAACAAGTTGCAGAGTGGGTATCAAACCCCAAAAATTGGAAAGGATTCACGAACACTAGGAAAGTACTATCACACATATGTTAGAGAACGCGAATAATCCAGAGAATAAATTTGTGCGATACCAGTACGCCGAGACACGACTCGAGCCGATTTGGGAGTGTCTCGTTTCCATACTTAAAGACCCTGAGAATGTGATACCAAAACTGGAAGAGTACACATTCAAGAATTCAAATGCAGACAAGGCAAAGGAGAAGATTGCTCAGTGTGAAAAGCAAATCAAATCACTCCTAGAACAACGTGCTCGGATTACCAGAGCTTTCATGTTTAAGAGTCTTCCAGAGAAAGAGTGTGAACAACACTTGAGGGAGTGTAACGAGAACATTGAAGCAATGGAGAATCAGAAAGCTAAATTTGAACAGGTACTCATTAAACGTGACGAACGGAAAGACAGAGGGGTCGTGCTTAAAAAATTGTATGAGCAAATCAAGACGAGACTGGAAAATGTCAGCTACGAGGACAAGCAATACATACTCCGTCTGTTCATTGAGAGGATTAACCTATTCCCTAAGAAGAACTATGCAGAGGTATTCTTTAGGTTTCCCGTTTCGACACGTGTAATGAGTGATAAACACATCGAGCCTGTTTCACAGCAGGACAACATGAGACTTATTTTGCACATCAAAACATTGAGCCAGCACGAGCGAAGCCGTGATTTACTTGTTGCTAATCCAGGCATGTACCACACAAAAGGAGGTGTGTAAGTTCCCACAACACTCTCAGAGGGACGATACTGGGGAATCTATTGGATACGGTCTTTATCTATCCAATCCAAGATTGTGGGGCGATTCTTCTCTTGAGTAGAAATCAAATATGCCTTCTTACGAGCGCGAGTGAGCGCGACCAGGAAGTTATATACATCTCCATCAGTCACTTTTCCTTTTTGAGAAAAGTAAGGTTGGTCAAAGTGGGTAATAAAAACATAATCTGCCGCTAGTCCTTTTGAACTAGGTATTGTAGTCACTGCAATATCCATTTCTTTAATTTCTCTCCTGCTGGTTCCGTTCCAATCCTTACTTTGAATTTCTTCTTTGATTTTTTCGGATGCGATTTGAAGTGGGTCAATCCCTATTGCTTTAAATAGTTCGTCAAGTTTCTCGGTATCGCATTCCTTTTCGTCACGAATCTTTTTAAGGCACTGCACATACTCATTTACCTGCTTTTTTATATCTTTTGATAGAAGTTCTGATACTTTTTTACCACTATTCGTTGTTTCTAATAGGGTCTTGAAGTCTTTTTCGTCTAGTAGAGTCTGTGCAACGATGCGCCAAGCGAGTTCACATTTATTATCATCTAATAAGAGATGGAGAGCATCCATGAGTGTTAATCCCTTATTTGAAGATGAATCAACACTGGCAATATTTTTAAATCCTTTCTCTTTGAGCTTCTTCGAGTAGTAAGGTAATAAACGACTCTTAAGTTGGGGAGGGATAATGACCAGGACACTTACTTTCTTGCGCTCGGTTTTTGCAATTTCGCACATTTCGCTTTGAATGAACTGCGGCACGGCTTTTTCAAATACCTGTGCGTGAACTATTTTTGGATTTGCTGTGCTTTCCTTATCTTTATCCTTACAAGTGAAGTATTGATATGGTTTCTCGACCCGTCCATCCAACAGGCCATTCTCTTTTGCTTTGCTCGTTACATCGTTTATTGCTTCTACGATTACCTGCGTAGAACGAGAGCAAAAAGGCAAATTAAAAGATTCATACTCAGGACGCTTTGGCCCATGAATCTCCCTAATAAATTCTGGACTAGCACTCTTTAAATCGACATATAAAGACTGGTCATCATCCCCAGCAATCACAATTGGACTCTTTGAGGCAAGTAGTTCAATAAGGCTTACTTCTATCTTATTGAAATCCTGGAATTCATCGACAACAATCTGAGCAAAGGCAGGAATCTTATCTGGGTACGCTTCCATATACTTCACAACTGCATAAACAGCGTCTGAGAATCCATAAAAAGAGCCATATGAGTCTTTTCTTTTTTTGTAAAAGGTAATAAGATCTTCGTCTGCTTCTCCTGTTTGGAACATTTTTTCAAAATCCACTTTCTTTCCTAAGAGCATTTCTGCGTCTTTTTTAATGACCTCACAAAGTTTTGGAAAAATCTTAATCTTTGTCTTGCCAGCTCCATTTAAGGTAGACATCGAGAATCCATGCAAGGTCTTTACTTCTGAAAGACCACATAAGCCGAGGGACAAATCATCTACGAGGGCATTTATGAAGGAGAGGGTCAGTGTGTTGCCTCCTGTTTTGCCCTCAAGGATTTTACTGAAAAGGAAAGTTTTACCTGTTCCAGGCCCAGCAACTACAACAATTTTCTCGGATTTAGACCCCAAAATGTCGCTCGTGTGTTTAGCTCGTTGGCTTTCTGCTTCATCGTGGGGATGGGTTGTCATGGGGTAATTTTACCTTTTTTGACATCTTTTCTAAAGGTTTGTGGGACAGAAATACTGGACGAATTTCCCGAATTTGACCGTCGTGTTATCGAAGCGCTCCGTCAGCCGCTTGAAGAACGTATTGTCTCGGTTTCGCGCGCAAAAGGTTCAGCGCTGTTTCCCGCAGACGCGCTTACCGTCGTTGCATTTAATCCGTGTCCGTGCGGAAAGTGGGGAAGTGCTCGTGCGTGCACCTGTTCTCCGCACATACTTTCGCGATACCAGCGAAAAATGTCGGGTCCTGTGATGGATCGTATTGATTTGTGGACGGAAGTTGCGCCTGTTGCACACGAAGCCCTGTCACGCGCACCGTCGGGAGAAACGAGCGAAGACATACGCGCACGTGTTATCCGTGCGCGCGCCATACAGGAGATACGACTGCGCGACACAGGAAAAAAGAAGAACAGCGAGATGTCGGTGCGCGACCTCGACACATTCGTTCCGCTTGATACGCAGACACGCACGCTTCTCAATGAATCAGCGGGGGCGCTTGAGCTTTCCGCCCGCGGCTATCACCGCGTCATAAAAATTGCACGCACGATTGCCGATTTGGAAAACGCCGAAGATGTGGGCACACCGCATATTCTTGAAGCGCTCCAGTACCGCCCGAAAGTATTGCTCGCATAACAAAACACCCCTCAGGCAAAAAACACCCGTGAGGGTGTTTTTTGAGGTTTGGACATTTCTAGATCAAAACCCGTAGCGTGTGTCCCCACATGCTACCGGCCCTTTCCTAGAACGGATTCGCCGCACCACGGACTTCAAAGTGCACGTGTGATCCCGTTGAGCGTCCCGTGGACCCCACGTACCCGATAACATCTCCCTGCGCTACCGTCTGACCTGCCGATACCGCGTTACTTGAATTGTGCGCATAGAGCGTCTGCGTGCCGTTGCTATGCTTCACGACGACATAATTTCCGTACCCTCCGTTCCATCCTCCCGTGCTTGCGATGATAACCTCTCCCGCCGCCGCTGCGTAAATCGGCGATCCGGCAGGTGCCGCAATATCAACACCGTTGTGTCCATGCAACCCCTGCGAACGAGTACCGTTAACCGGGCGCAGGTAGTATCCGGCGTACGACGGACCGGCGTATGAGCGCGGTGCACCGCCTCCACTACTTGTCGGCGCGGCAATTTCTCCGTCAGGCACAATGACCTCCTGTCCGATTGTCAGCTGCACGTCCTCTTCGAAACCGTTGTAGGAGAGAATCTCACCCACATCACCCTTATACTTTTTGGCAATACTCTTGATGGTGTCGCCTTTCTTCACCACGTGCCGGATGCCGGTCACGGGCAAAATCACGAGCGTCTGACCGGGGCGGATTGTTGATTTTCCGGTCATGTCATTGGCCCAGCGGATAGTGTTGATTGAAACTTCAAACATGTCGGCAATCTGAGAAAGCGTGTCACCCTCACGGACAACGTACACGGAAATCTGGTCCGAGGACGCTTTTCGCGCTTCATCGGCCATTGGATTGCTATCTGACGCCAGCGCAACACCGGCAACGATGTTGGAAGGTGAGGCAACGGCAAGCTTCGGGTTCGGGTTTCCGGTGCTCTGCAACAGCGGCATAGAAATTGAGGTTAGGTGTACGTTTGGGAACTCCTCCTGGGCGCCGACTGAGGGCAGCGCGCCGTACATACCAAGAAGCCCGCCGTACGAGACGAAGGGCAACACCGAGACCGCGAAACGAAAAAGAACGTGCTTCCAGAAGCGTTTCGCGAGAATCTTATCTTTCATCCGGCCCGCAAAAAGGGCAGTGGAGGAACCGATTTCCCGATATGAAGGTATTATATGCCTTTTTTAGGTTGTAATGCCGCCGTCTCAAGCGTGGACCCCTCTCTTTTGGGGAGGGGCGCTTACTCTCTCGTTTCGGAACGTCTTTAATTCTACGTCCCAGGTGATAAAGGGGCAATAAAGAAGTGGACTACTCCGAGCGTAGGGGATATGTCAAAAACGGCTCTGTAGAGCCGTTTTTTGTGTTTTCTGACACCGCCAAACTATTGACAACGAAGATGTTTTCATTGTGAAAGACAGATGAACGTAATGTTTTGTAGATTGACAAAAAATAAAAAGGTTGTTTTGTTTCATCCTTGCCTTCAAAAATGCAAAAAACCGCCCGTGCTATGATGTGTTTTCACTATGTCACACACAGACGGGCTCAATCCCGCACAAAAAAAGGCGGTGGAGCACCGCGACGGACCGCTCCTTATCATCGCCGGCGCCGGAACCGGCAAAACGCGCGTCATCACGCACCGCATCCTCAACCTCATCAACTCCGGCGTCCTACCTGAAAAAATTCTCGCCATCACGTTTACCAACAAAGCAGCCGGGGAAATGCGCGATCGGGTCGCCAAACTGCTCCCGCCGGGGACTCCGTCGCCGTTTATCGGCACGTTCCACTCCCTTGGTGTCAAAATCCTCCGTGAGAATCACCGCCTGCTTGGTATTCCGAAATTTTTCTCCATCTTTGACCGCGACGACTCACTCTCAACTATCAAACGCATCCTTAAAGACGTCGGATTGGATCCGAAACAACACTCACCGTCAGCGTTCCTCTCCGTTATTTCAAAAAATAAAAACGAAATGCGTTTGCTTTCGGAATTCCGCGAAAAAGCACACACACCGTTTGAACGTATGGCCGTTCCTGTGTGGGAACGCTACCAGGAAGCGCTCGCGCAGGAAAAAGCATTCGACTTCGACGATTTGCTACTTGCAACACTCACACTGCTTCAAAAAAATCCCGATATCCTGCGCGCATATCAACATCGCTGGTCGCACATTCATGTGGACGAATACCAGGACACCAACACCGTGCAGTATGAACTCACGCGTCTGCTTGCCGCGGGACACTCAAACATCTGTGTCGTAGGTGATCACGACCAGTGCATCTACACATGGCGCAGCGCCGACATACGCAACTTGGCAAAATTCGAGGAAGATTTTCACAATGTCGAAGTTGTCACGCTTGAAGAAAATTACCGCTCGACACAAACCATTCTCACCGCGGCAAACCGCGCCATCGCGCAGAATGAAGTACGCAAAGAAAAAAATCTGTTCACCTCCGGAGATGCAGGGGAGCCGATAGAAATTTACACCGCAGCGTCTGAAACGGACGAGGCGCAGTGGGTTGCGGCGCGCGCGCAGGAACTTATCGAGGAAGGCGTGCCCGCACAGGAAATTGCGGTTTTGTTCCGTGCAAACTTTCAATCACGCGCGCTTGAAGAGGCATTTCTCAATGCGCGTGTGTCCTACCAGATGCTCGGCACGCGTTTTTTTGAACGCAAAGAAGTGAAAGACGTACTCTCCTACATCGTCGCGGCACTCAACCCGGACAACACCACCGCGGTGTCGCGCATCATCAATGTACCTGCACGCGGTATCGGCAAAACCACGCTCCTGCGCGTGCTCTCAGGACAGGAACACACGCTCCCTGCAAAAATGCGCGAGAAGGTGACCGCATTCCGAAACCTGCTGTCACGCATCGCCGACTTTTCGCACACACACAAACCCTCAGACGTCATAAAATTTGTCGTTAAAGAATCCGGTATTGAACACGATTTGTCGCAGGGCACCGACGATGACCACGAGCGGCTCGATAACGTCCGCGAATTGGCAACCATTGCACTGCGCTACGACGCATTGCCATCGGATGAAGCACTGCATTCATTTCTGGAAAACGCGCTGTTGGCATCCGACCAGGATGCGCTCAAAAACAACGAGGAGTCGGTGAAGCTTATGACCATCCACGCGGCAAAAGGGCTTGAATTTGCACACGTATTCATCACCGGACTTGAAGAAGGACTGTTTCCCGACGAGCGGAGCGAAATGCGCGAAACACCGGAGGAACGCGAGGAGGAACGCCGGTTATTTTACGTCGCGCTCACCCGCGCGAAAAAACAAGCGCATCTCACCCATACCCTTATCCGCACCATTTTCGGCACCCCGTCGGTAAACGCGCCGTCGCAGTTTCTCACGGAAATCGACGCCGAACTCACACACGACGTGACGCCCTCGGATACATGGATCTCATCCGGAGGCGGCCGCGGATTGCTTGATATAGAATTCTGATATGAGACACCGACCGAAAAAATCTCTGGGGCAGAATTTTCTGAAGTCAAAAATAGTCGTCGCGCGGATGATTGATTCGGCGCGTATCAACGGCGGTGATGTCGTACTTGAAATCGGACCGGGGAAGGGAGTTCTCACCGAAGCGTTGTTGTCCGCGGGTGCACGGGTTGTTGCTGTTGAGAAAGACCGCGAACTGCTGCCGCTGTTGCAGGAAAAATTTAAAAAAGAAATCTCGTCACACCACCTTACACTCATTGAAGATGATGTATTGCGGTTCACTCCGGCGGAACACGACGTACTGCACGGCGGATACAAACTCGTCGCCAACATTCCGTACTACATCACCGGAGAAATTTTGGAGAAGTTTCTCTCACATATACATCCGCCGTCGTGTGCAGTGCTGTTAGTGCAAAAAGAAGTCGCACAACGTATTGTTGCGCGCGACGGAAAAGAAAGTATTCTCTCGATTTCCGTGAAAGCGTACGGTACGCCGAAGCTGGTGACGAGTGTTTCCAAAAAATATTTCTCTCCAGCGCCGAAAGTGGATTCCGCCGTGCTTCTCATCGACAACATTTCAAAAAATAATTTTACAAGCGTCTCTGAAAAAAGATTTTTTGAAATCGTGAAAGCCGGATTTGCGCACAAACGAAAAGTACTCCCCTCAAATCTCTCATCTCATTTTACAAAAGAAACACTCGAAGTGTTTCTTGCAAAGCGCGGACACTCACAGAGCGCCCGTGCGGAGGAATTGTCCCTGTCCGACTGGCTTGAGTTAGAACGCATCAAACGCTGAGGTTCCCATACCGATGAGATACCCGTCCCCCGCCCCTTCCACAGGAACGCACGGAGGTGTCAACTCAGGGTTAATCATCCAACAGGTTGCACCCTCATACGGGAAATAATTTCCGACGGTATTCGGGTTGCCCCAGAAGCATGAGCCGGTTGCCCATTTGGGGCCGATACAATATAAATACACACGCGGTATTAAACCTTCAAAAATACCGAAATCCAGACCGATATCGCTGAGGAATTGCAGAAAATAAAACCATATGACCCGATGCTCTCGATTCGTCGAAACGTCATTGATGGTAAAAATAATGAATCCACAACTGCAGGTTGTGTAATCGGTATACACAAGCTCCCCCCCGAAGGGCACCAGATAGTTTAATTGCGCCTCAGCCTTTTCAGCAGGGAGCGGACTCGACGGTAAAAACCCGAGAAGCACCGCGACCGCACACAAAAATAGAAAACCGGCGAAACGAGGAAGAAATGTGCGCGTGGTCATGGTTAGTAAAAAGTGAAAATAAAGGAACCGAAGTTGCTCTCACCATAATCGTTTTTTACCCCAATAGTATACTCCATCTCCGGCTTGTATTTCTGATAGAATTCCCTGTTTTTTTCAAGAAACTCTTCGGGAAACGGCCCCTTAATCGTGATTTCGAGGGTTCGTCCGTCCGGTGACGGAATATCACGAAACACTTCAAGGGCGGAAACAACGTTATTGCCTGTCGCAGAAAAACCGCTTCCGTAAATCGTCACCTTCGTTCCCACACCGCCTTTCTGAGGAGTAATACTGTCAATCTTCGGTCTGCCAATCTTCTCCGGCTCTTTTTTTATGTTATCAAACGGCTTCGGCGCCCCTGCCATGTGCAAACGCGTGGATTGCCCGAAATACCCCGTCCCGACCGAAAGACCAAGCGGAATAAGGATTTCTGGGGCGTAGAGCTCCTGGTATCGCCGTACGGCGTCCGCCGTCAAAACGCCGAAATATACCGTCTCGTTTCCGGGAGAACCCGGCCCGGACACGGCAACGCGCGTTCGTTCATCCGCATTAAAAATTTTCTGCAGTTCAAGCACATCCTGTCCGCTGTCGCCCAACGTAAGGTCGCGCGAAAAAGTCGCGGCAAAGGCAAACAGTGGGAAAAAAAGGAACAGAACAGCTATATCCAGCACTAATGCATTAGTGCTGGATATACCCAGATATCCCAAAAAATAGGTGCGCATGCAGACAGTATAACGTAAAATACAACATAAAGAACCCGCGCGTGCGGGTTGGGGTGTATGCACATGGAACAAACCAAACCAAGCAGTAAAGTTGTCGCACTCGCCATTGTTGTCATCGCAATTGTCGCCGCCACATGGCTTATACGAAGTGATTCAAAGGCACCAGGGACGGACGAGCCCGACATTACGGTAACCGGCACCGAAAAAACCTACACGGAAGAACTTGATACCGACGGAGACGGCCTCAAAAACTGGGAGGAGATGTTGTGGGGCTTTGACCCGAACAATCCTGACACCGACGGAGACGGTATTTCAGACGCCACTGAAAAACAGGAGGCACAAAACACGGCGCTGACCCGACAACAGGAATTTGCAAAGCTTATTGACCCGACAGATGACCCGAACTGGGAATCCCTTTCGTACACCGAACAGGTCTCGGGGCTTTTGCTTTCCAACTACCTGGCGCTCAAACAATCAGGACAACCGCTCTCAAAAGACGATGCACTTGCAATCGTACAAAGCATCCCGGCATACGACCCGCCCGAGCAAACGGCACCGCGGGTGTACTCGCTGTCTGATGTACGCGCCTCAGCACAATCAGACGAGAAGGCGCTTCGGGAATACGGAAACGATGTCGGTGCACTGCTCTCGGTCCCTGAAGGTGACGAGGTGAAGAATGAACTTATTGTGTTGGTGTCATTCATGCAGACAGGAGACGAAACAACATTCCTCCGGGATCTCAAAGAGGTCATCGCACAATACGACTATGTACTCGCCGGATTGCTTCAAATAAGCGTCCCAAAAAATATCGTTTCTGCACATCTCGGCATCATCAACGCGCTTTCGCTGGTACGAAGCACGGTAAATGATTTCCACAGTTTCACCGAAGATCCGCTTCTCGCACTTTCTGTGTTCACAACCTATAATGAAAGCACGACTCGGCGCGGGGAAGCGTTCAGGGCGTTGCGCACTGTGTTTGAAAACGCGGATATTACGTTCTCCAAAACGGAACCCGGGTATCTGCTTATAAACCCCGCCGCACCATCCTCATGATTTTTTTATTTCAATCACGCACACTCCAAAAAATAGCCGCTTCGCTGCTCCTTGCGGTTTTCTGTACTGGATTTTTCTCCGCCGCATATGTGCCGCAAGCATACGCACAAGAGGAAGAACAGACGTATTACGACGGACCGTCCTTTGATGAACTATTCGAAAAATACGCTGAGCAATGTGCCGAAGCCGCACTTATCCAGTTTGTTATAAGCGCAGTGCTCGGTTTTGCGCTCACGCAAGTGCCGGTCACTGACTGGGCAAGCGCCGTAAAGGACATGATTGAGGACTGTCTTGTGTCAGCGACAAAAAACGCGCTTCTTGAACTCGTCACCGGACAGGCAGTGGGCTGGTCACAGAAGGGGTACGGCGGCAACCCGTCGTTCGTGCAAAACATCACCCAATACCTTACCGGTATCGCCGACCAGGCCGCGGGCACCTACATACAAAACATCGGCGGCGGATTTCTCTGTTCACCGTTTCGCGCCCAAATCCAACTTGCGCTCACGCAATACTACCAAGGACTGTCCGGGCGTAGCGGAGGATACGGCGGCTACGGAGGAAGCGGTCTGACAAGCTGTACGCTCTCCCAAATGGCGGGCGTCGATGTCGACGCATTCCTTGGCGGAGATTTCTATGCGGGTGGGTGGGAGGCGTGGATAGAAATGGCGGCAAACCCGTACAACACTCCGTACGGCGCATATCTTGAAACCGTAGAGGAGCTCAACAAAGTTGTTGCCGAAAAAGCTGATGAATCAAAATGGAAGCTTGATTTTGCCAACGGCTTCCTGAGCAAGGAAGTGCAAAACTGCTACACAGAGGATTGGGTGGAGGAGGACGGCACCGTGCACGAAGATTACTACAGTTACTGTGACCCGGCACAGGTCATCACACCGGGAGACACTATTAAAACAAGTCTTGAAAAATCGTTCGGGATAAAACTTGATTCAATCGTCGCGGCAGATGAAATCAATGAAATCATCAGCTTGGTCGCGGTCTACCTCCTTACCGACATTCTTACGAAAGATGAGGGCCTCACCGGCTACGACTATGAGACAGACTTCGACGACCCGCTCGTTGATACCGGCGGCATCTGGGGAGATGATGATGGCGGGGGTGGCGGTCAGTGCACACCAACAAACCCGACATCGGGCACACCCGGATCAAGCATCACCTACACGTCGGCTACGGTAAACGACTACTTCGGTGAAAACCTACCGCTTCCTGCAGGCAAACGCTGGGGCGATTACAGGCGTATCGTGATTTCCCTTGACCTTACAGTAGGAGAGTGGAACGGGCCCGGAACGCAGTACAACGTCTTGTGGTTAAACCGCGGCAGTATCGATTGGGCCGGTGGTGCAAACCGTATCATAGAGGTAACCGCTGTGCAGGACAGCCCCGATAAAGTACGCGCCGTCACACAACTAGACAGCTGTGTGGTAGACAACTCAAACCAAAAGTCACAGAACTTCGGGCTCCAGACCGGTCAGACATACACATTTGAGGTCGACTACGAGCCTGCGGCAGGTCGTGCCGAGGTTATCGTACGCCAAGGCGGCAGCCAGGTGGTGCGCATCAATCTCAGCCCAACTGCTGAATTTATTTCAAGCACGAATTCTAAAGGCCAGACAGGGTACTTCCTCCAACTCGGCGCATATGGAAGCGCTGAAGGAAATGAGGGCAACACAGACGGTTGGAGGTGGAACAATATTTCCGTCGAGTTTGAGCCGTAGCATTAGTTTATGTACACGTGGTTCAAAAAAAATCTGAAGTTTCTGCTGCCGGTGCTTTTTGTGTCCGCCTTTTTACTTCTTCCCCAAACCGTATCCGCCGAATGGTGGGACCCATTTTCTTGGGCAGGGAACGCCTTTGTGGACGGAGTGACACTTCTTCTCAACATGGTCCTTCAGGCGTTCGGTCTTTTTCTTGCGCTTGCCGCCTTTGTTCTTGAGCTTGTCATCGACATTACCATCGTAAAAATGCGCCTGATAATAGAGGGTGGGCAGCCGGGGTATACCGGCATCCAAGCAATTAATCTCGCGTGGCGTGCTATACGTGATGTCGCCAATATTTTGTTCGTGTTCGTGCTCCTCCTTGTCTCCATCAACATCATCTTGGGTTCGTGGGGAAGCGGTCCGTACAACAAATCACTTATTCCGAAAATCATCATCGCCGCACTGCTCATCAACTTCAGTTTGATGTTTACAAAGGTGGTCATTGATGTATCCAACCTCACCGCCTATGAGTTCTATAAAGCCGCGGCAAACATCAAACAACGGGGGGGCGGGCAGAAGCTTTTTGGTGTCATCCCCACAACCGGACTGACAACCTCAATAATGAACGGGTTGAGTTTGACGCGCATCATCGGTGATGAGGGCAAACTCGGTGCTGCACTTGAGGGCGGCGCATCCGCCTTCACGGGGGTCAGTGCGGGGGTGTACGCTCTCTTTAGCACACTGTTGGGAATCGTCACCATACTCGTTGCGGCATTCGTTTTGTTTGTAATGGCGGTCATGCTTTTGGTGCGGTTTGTAATGTTTATCATCTTGATGATAACGTCCCCCATTGCCTTTATCGGAGAATTGCTCCCACAACTGAAAAAACACTCGGAAAAATGGTGGAAAACACTTGCCGACCAGGCAACATTTGCACCGGTGTTCTTTGTGCTTATATTAGTCGTTGTGTTGGTGATTAACGACCCGGGCTTTAAGGAGGGTGTGCAAGGAGCAATACTCGCTACAGGAGGCGGGGCCGGAGCCGCACTTGCAAATCTCGTATCAGTTGTTGTTCAGTATGTCATTGTCATCGGACTTTTAATTGTCGCCCTTGTCGCATCAAAGCAGACGGCAAACATGTCCGGTAATGCGGTTGCAAAGTGGACCGGCAAGGCAGCGTTTGGTGGTGCCGCGGCGCTAGGACGAAACACGCTTGGGCGGGTCGGGGAAAGAATGTCGCAATCCTCGTGGCTTGGAGAACAGGCAAAGAGCGGTGGCTTCTCGGGCTCTCTTGCCAAAGGTCTTCTTCTCGGTGGTGACAGGCTAAAAACCTCAACATTTGATGCACGGGGTATCAAAAGTGTGGGCGGTGATTTTGGAGAGGCTAGTAATAAGGGTGGTTTAGTGGGTGCGCGCAAGGCACGGACAGAAAAACTGGAGGAGCGGGGAAAGAAATACGCGCCTGCAATGGCAATCGCGGACCAGAAGAAGGAGATAGAGGAAAAGAAAAGAGCGCTGGCAACAGCCCGAGATGAATGGACCTCTGTGGACGCACTGTCCGGATCTGAAAAAGAGCGCGAAGCGGCTCGAAAGAAACGCGATGACGCAGTAGCTGATCTTGAAAGGGCACAAGGCGCACTTCGTGAGCTTCAAGGAAAAGGCTCGGATGAACGAGAAGCGCTCGCGAAAGCCAGTGCACAGCTTACAAACGCACAAAGAAAGGAGGCCGATGCCGCAATGAAGGTAATAAACGAACGGGGGGATTACATAAAAGCCCTTCGTCAAAGCGCAAAACTCGAACTAGACTCTGCTAAACGAAAAACACTCGAGGATAAGGCGGACAATGCGGAGCGGGGATTGAATGCATACCGTGACGGATTGGGTGGTAGTATCAGGTCGTACATAACCGCCATGGGAGATCTCTCCAAAATAGTGAAGCAGGCTTCCGGTCAGACATCCGGTTCGCAGCGCGCATACGGAGAAACGCTTTCCACCGGAGCCTTTACATCCACGCGGCAGGCAGGCGACACGCTCAGAAAAAGCAAAGAAAAACCCGAGGAGGCTCTCGCAAAACAAATCCTGGACGTTATGAAACAACAGGAATCCGAATTAACTCCGCCACAACAGACGACCGGAGGGACACCCGCAGCTCCCACCGCACCCGCAACTCCGGCGACACCACCAGCCACACCGACCCCACCCGGACCATAAACAACCATGAGCTCGACACCACAAGACATCATCAAAAAACAGCTCGCCATCATGCCGCCCCGGGTGCGCGAGGCGCTCCTGCACATTGACTCGTCCAAATATGTACAGGCACTTGCCGCCAAACACCAGCTACGCGTCGACCAGGGGGGTGTACTTGAAGAGGAGGTGATGCTTATCATGCTCGGTTTGGAAAGCCCCTCGACGTTTATGAACAACCTCATACGACAGGGGCACATACCACCGAGTACCGCATCTGCCATAGTCACAGACATCAATAAGGATGTATTCGAAAAAATCCGACACGATCTTACTGAGTTTCTTGAAAAAAGTGAGAAACAATTTAGCGGTGAGGAGCGTGTTGCAACCGAATCCCAGCCGCCCGCTGCAGGTATTCTTCCGCAAAAACAGGCGCCGGCACAGACGACGCCACAGCAACCTGTCGCACAGCCTGCGGCGCAAAAAAACACAACCACCACATCAGATATGAGCTTCGCAAAAGAAAAAATGGAGGGAGTATTTCGTATGCCCGCGGAAACAACCAGTATCGGCGAGACACCGACGCAGACACCACCAACAAAACCAGCTCACACCGGCGTTGACCCGTACCGAGAACCGATAAAATAGCCATGAATCCCGTTAGAGATTACCTTTGTATGTTCGTGCCTGCCATTCAAAAAACGTCGACATATTGTTCGTGTGCACACGAAGGTGTGATAACGATGGAAACGCCCCGCGTTTCTTATCTCTAACGGGATGAAATTTGAAGTACCGCAGTTCATCGACGTTGAAGACAAGGTGTTCGGACCTTTCACGTTCAAACAGTTCATCTACCTCGCCGGCGGAGCGGGTCTTGCCGTCGTGATTTGGGTGTTTGTCCCGAAAATCATCGGGGTGCCGCTTATTCTGGCAGTCGCCGGGCTCGCGGTGGCGCTTGCGTTCTATAAAGTAAATGAGAAACCGTTCGTTTTTTTTCTCGAGTCGGCTTTTCGTTTTCTTCTTTCAAGCAAACTCTATATCTGGAAAAAGGAGCCGAGAAAAGCCGAAAAGAAGGGGGTGTCTGAGACGCAGGATATCGGCGTCACCGTCCCCCGGCTCTCCGACTCCAAGCTCCGCGACCTTGCGTGGAGCCTCGACGTGCATGATTCACTGTACAGCGAGCAGGAGTAAACATCCGCGCCTCACAGAAACCCCGCAATTCACTTATACAGGCTGACGAAATCCCTTTTTTCCGCTACCATACGATATATGGCGCAACAAAAAGCGCAGAGTGCGCAGGTATTCGTCCCCATCAAAGAAATCCGCAGCGGCATCGTCATTCTCAAGGACGGCTCCATGCGCGCGGTGCTGTTGTGCAGTTCCCTTAACTTTGCGCTCAAGTCAGAAGACGAGCAAGCGGCTATTATTATGCAGTTTCAGAACCTGCTGAATTCCATCGAGTTTCCGACGCAGATTTTCATTCAATCCCGTGAGTTAGACATTCGACCGTATATTGCGCTTCTGGAAAACCAGATTAAAGAACAAACGATCGAACTCATTAAAATTCAGACGCGTGAATACATCGAGTTCGTCAAAGGCTTCACGGAAAACGTCAACATCATGTCAAAAAGCTTTTTTGTCGTTGTTCCGTACTCACCGGCTGTTGTGTCTGCGGCAAAAGGGGGAGTGAAGGGGGCGTTAGGAGGTGTACTCGGCGGATTCGGTAAAGGTAAAGAAAATCCCGAACAGAAAATAATTGCGTTTGAGGAACACCGTAGTCAGCTTGAACAACGTGTCGCCGTCGTGTCGCAAAACCTCTCGCGCGCGGGTATCCGCGCGGTGCAACTGCAGACCGAGGAGCTCGTGGAGCTCTACTACAAACTGTTCAACCCGGGCGATTCAGAAAAACCGATTGCATTGTCGGCGGTCAAATAACCTATGGGAATTTTCGACATCATCGTAGGAAAAAAGAAAAAAGACATGCCGCAGATAACGCCGGTGTTGCCGAAAGACATCTATGAGGCGGGTGTGCTTGAGCTGCAGGACATCATCGCACCGTCAGCGTTGCGTGTGTCATCGCGCGCACTTAACCTCGGCGACAAGGTTGTCCGCACGTTTTTTGCGATTTCATATCCGCGCTTTCTGCCTGACAACTGGCTCTCGCCGATTATCAATATCGACAAAGTATTCGATATCTCCATTTCCATCATTCCTGTAGATACCGCAACCGTGCTTAAAGAATTTCGCAAGCGCGTCGCTGAAGTGCAAAGCCAGATCCACATCCGCGAAGAGCGCGGGCTTGTGCGCGACCCGATGCTTGACGCTGCATACCAAAACCTCGAGCTCCTCCGCGACCAACTGCAACAGGCAACCGAGAAGCTTTTTGATGTCGGTCTCTATATATCCATCTATGCGGACAAGGAAGACGACCTCGATAAAATGGAGTCCGAGATACGCTCCCTGCTTGAAAGCCGTCTTATCTACTTGAAACCAGCGCTCTTTCAGCAAGAGCAGGGCTTCCGCAGCGTGCTCCCCATCGGACAAGACGAGCTCGGTGTACACAGCAAGCTCAACACGTCCCCGCTTTCAAGCTTCTTTCCGTTTGTGTCGTTTGACCTCACCTCCGACAAAGGAATCCTCTACGGTCTTAACCGGCACAACTCAGGCCTCATTCTGTTTGACCGCTTTTCAATGCCGAACTACAACTCGGTGACCTTTGCAACCTCCGGTGCCGGAAAATCATACGCGACAAAACTTGAAATTCTCCGCACGCTGATGTTTGACACCGACGTCATTGTGATTGACCCGGAACGCGAGTATGAACACATGTCCGAGGCTATGGGCGGACGTTATTTCAACATCTCACTTACTTCCGAGCACCACATCAACCCGTTTGACCTGCCGCCTGTGCGCGAAGATGAAACACCCGCAAATGTGCTGCGTTCGCAGATTGTGACGTTGGTCGGTCTCTTCCGCATCATGTTCGGCGGACTTACCCCCGAGGAAGACGCCATTATTGACCGCGCCATCACGGAAACCTACGCGCTTAAAGACATCACAGGGGAGCGCGACTTTTCAGGAACCGAGTCGCCGCTGTTGTCGGACTTCGAGCTTGTGCTTGCCGGCATGGAAGGGGGTGAGTCACTGGTGCAGCGTCTCACCAAGTACACCAAAGGAACGTGGTCAGGATTCATAAACCAACCGACAAACGTCGATATCAATAAAAAGTTCGTTGTGTTCTCCGTGCGCGACATGGAAGACGAGCTCAAGCCGGTTGCTATGTACCTCATCACACACTACATCTGGGGTGCGGTACGCCGCACACTCAAAAAACGCCTGCTCGTCGTGGATGAGGCGTGGTGGATGATGAAGGAAGAGGACACCGCATCGCTTTTGTTCGGACTTGCAAAGCGCGGACGCAAATACTATCTCGGCATCGCCACCATCACACAAGATGTGGGGGACTTCTTGCGCTCTCCGTACGGACTGCCGATTATCACCAACTCGTCCATCCAGCTGCTTTTGAAGCAATCACCGTCATCCATTGACTTGGTGCAGCAGACCTTCAACCTCACTGATGAGGAGAAGTACCTGCTTCTTGAATCGGAGGTGGGGGAGGGAATCTTTTTTGCCGGCCTCAAGCACGTTGCCATCAAAACCATCGCATCGTATACGGAAGACCAGATTATTACTTCCGATCCGTCACAACTCATGGCGCTCCAAAAGTCACGCGATGAGTGGCGTCTGCAAAAAACACAGGACGAAAAGAAAACGGTGGATGTACCCCCGCTTGCCGAAAAGGTCACTTCCCACGGCGACACACATCCACCCACGGAAGGCGGCGTCACGGCAAACGTCGACCTTAAGAATGTGGAGTAACTATGGACGAAAACCAGCAACAAGAAAAAAAAGAATCTAAAATCAGCGATACAGCGGCGGCACTTATGATTGCAACTGCGATTATTCTCGACATTATCTCAATCATTCCGGTTGTCGGACAGGCGTTCGCGGATGTCGGTTCTTTCGTGATTTTTCTTATCTGGTTTTTAATTCTCGGACTTCCGTTGGTCACACCTAAAAAACTCCTGACGATGCTGTCAGCATATATTATTGAGCTCGTTCCGGCGATAAGCGCCCTGCCTGCCATCACCGTCGGTGTTATACTTATGATTGCACTGACCAGAGCAGAAGAAAAGACCGGCATACAGCTTCTGAGTAAAAAAGGTGTGCCAAACCTCGGCAACCTTACAAAAGCCGCGGGCACCGTACAGTCGGTGACAAAGAGCGTTGTGGATCGCATTCCTGAATCCATAAAAAACGCTGACTGGGGTTCTCGGTCCGCAGGGGAATATGCAAAACGAGAGGCAAGACCCCATATGACTGACATGTACCCTTCACCGTCGGAAATATGAAAAAGATTTTTTTTACAACACTTTTCTGCCTCCTTGCTTTTCCGCTTTTTTCGGACGCACAAATTAACTTGGCGAGAAACAGCATTAGCTCGTCCGTTGAGCTAATCTGGGAGTCTCACTCGTATATTCCGCCCTTGTATCGGGGCAAGGCGCTGTATCCGGTGGGGGGAGAGGTCACTGTGTATGCACTGCCTCCGACGGAGCAGGGAAATCCGGACACACTTACCTATACATGGAAAAGGGAGGGGGTCGTGGACGGCGCTCAGTCCGGTGTAGGGAAGCGTTCGTTTGTCTTCTCCGGCTCGCAGTTCGGAGAATCACCGCTTGTCTCTGTGCAGGTATCCGACGGGACCGATTCCGAGTTCGGTTCAGTTCGTGTTCTCCAAACACAGCCGTTTGTCCGCCTCTACCAAAACAAACCACTCGAGGGCATCGTTTTTGAGCGCGCCTTGCCGCGGAACATCGTCACAACTGAAAAAAACTTTGATATCGAAGCTTACCCGTTTTTTTTCACCGCAACATCACGCACGGATAGTTCACTTTCATACACATGGAGTGCAAACGGCACAAAACTCCCCGAAGCCGTAACCGGAACGCTCTCTGCACAGGCCGATGAGCCGAGTTCTGTGTATATACAGCTTTCACTCAACGGCGTTAAAAACCTGTTACAGCGGGCAACTGAAAGTATAAACGTCACCTTCGAATAACCGTATGAAAAAACACACGACTACAATCATGGGCATCTCCCTCATCGCCGCCATACTCCTTCCGGCGGTAGTGTTCGGTCAAGTGACGGGACACTACGAACTTCTCGTAAAAGATTTGCCGTTCATTGGGAACGTCGCACCGGAGGGTGGGCTCGCGGGTTACCTTAATGCGTTCTTCAGCTTCGGTCTTGCCATTGCGGTTTTGTTGGCAGTTGTGCTGTTTGTCTACAACGGGGTGGTATATATGACCTCGGATGTCGTGGGAAGTAAGGAGAACGCAAAAAAGGCCTTTTTCGGTATTATCGGCGGGTTAATACTTGCGCTCTCCACCGTTCTTATTCTGCAACAAATCAACCCCGACTTGGTGAACTTCAAACTCTTTCAGACACTCCAAGAAGTGGGCGGCACGGTCAGTACCGCTCCACCAGCACCACCAGCACCACCAGCACCGCCCGCCGAGGAAGAGTCCGCGCGGGAAGCAATGAAAGTGCGGGGGGTCGGTATCAACCAAGACGCCTGTCAACCGGGACAAGGTGCCCCAAACTGTATTAATGTCGCAGGGCTCCATCCTGCCGCCCTCGGTGAACTGCAAAGACTTGCCGCGGAAGTGGGGAAGTGCCCTGAGGACAAGTGGCCAAAGAATTGTCCTGTGTCTACATCCGTAATCATCACCGGAGGAACGGAACCGAATCATCAAACGCACGGAGTCGGTAAACCCGTGTTTGACCTTAAGTCTAAACTTGCCGTCAAGCTTGGAGCATATATACGAAACAACTCCACGCAGTGCAACGATTACGGGGACGACGATTTATGGGTCCGAAAAAACTCCACCACATACTACTGGCTCGAGAGCGAGGGTGGACAACACTGGCATGTATGTGTCGGAAAAAACACTCCGGAGTGTAAAAACTTCGTGACGGCGTGCTCGTCGGTTGCTGAACAATAAGATATGAAAAAAACACTCATCATTCTCGCAATTCTTGTCGTGTTTATCCTTGTGTTTGCCGGCGCGTGGTGGTTTTTGATGCGCGGAGATGAGGGGTCGGTCCCCGATACGGCCGACACGGGTGAAAGGACATTTAATCCGTTCGGTATGTTTAGCGACGACACCGGGACAACGCCCGACACAGGCGACACGGACACGCCGGGCTTCTCCGACACACCGTCCGTGCGCGCTTCGGCGCTCATAAAAATTTCCGATACCCCGACCGCAGGCGTAACAGCCATCCAAAGACTTGTCGGCACCTCCACCGAGTATGCAATCCGCTACGTGGAGCGGGAAACCGGACACATCTATGACTATTCACTTGCATCAGGTCAGGCAACGCGTGTTTCAAACACAACCATTCCGCGCGTGAGCGAAGCACTGTTCGGAAACTTTGGAAACACCGTTGTGTTCCGCCGCATACAGGAAGAAGACGGGGAAACTGTAGAGTCCTTCCTAGGAAGAATTGCCGAGCTCTCGACAAGCAGCCCGTCTGAGTCCCGTCTATCTGGCACATTCCTGCCCGCCAACACACTCACCGTTGCTGTACACCCTTCTCAACACCAGGTCTTTTACACCGTGAAGTCACCGACCGGCAGCAACGGTTTTGTTGTATCCGATTCAGGAACACGCAGTGTATTTTCACACCCGTTCTATCAGTGGCAGTCCTCATGGAATGCCGGTTCAACAATCTTTCTCACCACAGCACCGTCAGGAACCGTCGGCGGCAACACTTTTTCACTCAACCCCTCCTCAGGTGCGCTCGGGCGTGTTTCTTCCACTACACCCGGCCTTACCGTACTCCCGAACCCTGACGGGACACTACTTCTATTGGGACGCATGGGGCAAAACGGCGCGGGCGTTGTTGCGTATACTACCGCAACACGTCAGACAACCCCCTTGTCGATTGCAACACTCCCCGAGAAGTGTGTGTGGGAAAACACCACGGTGGTGTACTGTGCACTTCCAAGTAACGCAACCCAGAAGCTTCCTGATGATTGGTATCAGGGTTCCGTATCGTTCATTGATACGCTTTGGAAAATCGATACCACAAACGGCACCGCGACCTACCTGCTTAACCCGAGCGACGTTGTGACGGAGGGTCTGGATATGACACACCTGTCGGTATCGCAAGACGGAACCCACCTCGCTTTCATAAATAAAAAAGACGGCTCGTTGTGGCTCGTCAATCTCTCCCTCGCCGCTTCAAACGTGCCCTCTACGGACAACTCGTACTAAACATCGGTCTGCCGTGCGGGATTCTCTTTCATTTTTCTCCGCAGGATGCTCTCCTGTACGATGGAAAAAAGATTGCTTGTGGTCCAGTAGAGCGCCACGCTTCCGGGAAGCGCCGCGGCAATAAACACAATAAGAATCGGGAACACATACTTCATCTGAAACGACATGCTTTTTTGAAACGTTGCGCCAAACGACTCTTTTGCACCCGACGGTTCCGGCATTTTCATGAAGTAGGCCTGAAAAAACTGCGAGACACCGGCGAGTATTGCAAACGGCAAACTCTTCTGTGCGACGTCAATAAAACCCAAAAAAAACGTTGAAACGGGCGGCGGAACGGACATAAACGAGTACAAAAAGTCCGGATGAATGTCCGGCAGTCCCGTGCGCACAAACATAAAGTACAATCCGAAAATAATCGGAATCTGGATGAACATAAACAAAACACTTGAAAACGGGTTCACTTTGTACTCTTTATACAACTCCATCATTTTCAACGCCTGCGCCTGCCGGTCGTTTTTATACTTTTCCTTTATTTCATCCATCTTCGGCTGTACTTTCTGCAGCGCGAGCTGTGTGCGAAGCGCCTTTTGTGCAACAGGAAACAGAATAAAACGTACGAGTATTGTAAAAATAATAATCACCACACCGAGATCCGCCCACGGGAGAAGGTGAATGAGTCCGACAATGCCGTTGTACAGCGGCTGTGTGATAAGTGTGAAGAAAATTCCCTGTGACATGCGGCTATTGTATACGCAAGCGCGCGGTAATACCAGACAGCTGTTTATGACGTCAGTGCGCGGTGTATTTCATCACACAGCTCCTCCACAGAGACATTGCCTGTGCGCAGAAAAAAAATATATTCACCGTGCGGTTCTTTTTTCTCCTGCAGATGTTTTGAAAGGCACCGAAACACTTTTCTGCGAAGTGCGTTCCGCCGCACCGCGGTCTTTGCGATTTTTTTTCCGACAACAACGGCAAATGCGGGGGTAGGGGAGCCCGCCAGTGCCCGCACGAGAAAATGTTTCGAACGAAAAACGACGCCGTTCGCAAACACGGCGTCGAATCGTGGTGTAGTGAGGCGATGTTTTTTTGAAATCATCGCAGAGAATTTTAAACCGCGAGTTTCTTTCGTCCCTTTATCCGGCGGCGCTTCACCATCTTACGCCCCCCAACCGTCTTCATACGAACAAGAAATCCGTGTGTTTTTGCCCGTTTTCTCTTCTTTGGTTGATATGTTCGTTTCATAGTTTTTTGACTTTTTTATGGTGTGTTGTGGACTGTCGTTTTACTAATGGTGTTGTCCCCACATTATAAACATAGTTTTCTCCTTTTCTCAAGCTTGTATATTCTCTTTCACGTATATAATACGTGGACACTTTTCTCCCATGACCGACACCATCACCCCCACAGACACAAAAGACTTATGGAAGCAGGTGCTCGGCTCAATAGAGTTTTTGGTTTCTAAGGCAATCTTTAAAACGTGGTTTAAAGACACCCACGTCGTCAAGGTTGAAGACGGGGTAGTGTTTGTCGGCGTTCCCAACGCGTTCACCAAAGACCTTATTGCCGACAAGTACCACAAAATGGTACTCAAAACACTCCGCGACATCTCCTACACCATCCGGTCGGTTGAGTATGTTATCTCCACAAAGGCGCCGAGTGACACAAAAATCTCCTCATACTCATCCCAGCAGCAGGGGACGACAGGGGACGAACTTCCGCTGCGCGATTTATATATCAACAAAGCGGACAACCTCAACCCGCGGTATACATTTGATTCTTTTGTTGTCGGATCGTTTAACGAACTTGCACACGCGGCCGCGCAGGCAATTTTGGAGAAACCCGGCCTTCGGTACAATCCGTTTTTTGTCTACGGACAGACCGGTCACGGAAAGACACACCTCATACAGGCGCTTGGAAATGAAATAAAAAAGAAATATCCGGACAAAAAAGTTTTTTATGTCACCTCGGAGCGTTTTGCGCAGGACTTGGTCAACGCCATTCAAATTAATGCGGTTAATAACTTCAAGGAAAAATACCGGAAGTATGATGTGCTCATCATGGACGACGTTCAATTTCTCTCAAATAAAGAAAAAACCCAGGAGGAGCTCTTTCATCTGTTTAACGAAATTTTTGACCGTAACGGACAGATTATTTTTTCATCTGACCGACACCCAAATTACATCCAAAGCCTCGCAGACCGCTTAAAATCGCGGTTTAACGCGGGTATGACGGTTGATATACCTCCGCCGGACCAGGAATCCCGTCTCGCCATCGTAAAAACAAAGGCCACCGAACACAATATTGTGTTGTCGGATGATGTGGTGACCCACCTCGCCAACAGCATCGAGGGTAATATCCGGGAGATTGAGGGGGCACTCAATTCAATTGTGTGTCAGATTCAGCTTAAAAAACGTGATTTAAATCTACAGGAAATACGGGAGGTAATTAAAAACAACATCAAACCGAAGAAAATGGTGTCGGTAAAGGATGTGGTAAAGATTGTCGCCGATTTTTACAGTTTGGATGAGGACAGTATTTATAAAAAAAGCAGAAAAAAAGAGGTGGTAAAGCCGCGGCAAATTATTATGTATTTGCTTCGTGAGGATTTTAGTCTTCCGTATCCGATGATAGGACAAAAACTCGGCGGAAGAGACCACACCACCGTAATTCACTCCTACGAGAAAGTAAAAGAGGATTTAAAAAATGATCACCAACTTGAACAGGAAATTGCCCAAGTGCGTGCGTTGTTATAAAAACAAACTGTGTATAACAAATGTATAAGTTTCTAGTTCTTTGTGTGTGGTGTGGGGAAAAAAATACTTTTAGTACCATTTAAAAAAACTTATTCAAAAATCACCTGTTGTTATTAAAGAGTTCTACACGCACCACTAACTGAAAAACATAATCTCTATACTCTTTTTTTCTCTCTTATCCACTAATTCACCGTGCTAATAGTAATAATAAATTCTTATTTATGAAAATAACCGTACAAAAAGAAAACCTGTATAACGCCGTTGTTGGTGTAGAGAGGGTTGCAGGAAAAAATCTTTCACTACCGGTACTACGGTGTGTACTTCTGACTGCCTCAGGAAATACGGTTGTGGTACGGGCGACCAATTTAGATCTCGGTATTGAAATAACTGTTCCGGCGGAGGTTGAAGAGGATGGTGTGGTTGCAGTGCCTGCCGACACGCTTGGTGCGCTGTTAGGAACACTCACCGCCTCAGGTTCGGTTACTATCACCACAGAGGGGTTATATATTACCGTCGGTACGCAAAAAAGTACGACACGGGTAGCAACACTTTCACATGAGGATTTTCCGGCGCTTCCAAAACTTTCCTCAAAAAAACTCTTTTCTATTTCAGCAAAAACACTTTGTGACGGTCTAAAAAGCGTCTGGTGGGGTGCCTCGTTGGGAAGTATTAAACCGGAGCTCTCAAGCGTCTACCTTTACAATGACGGGGGGTATATTGTGTGTGTTGCCACAGACTCATTCCGACTCGCGGAGAAGCGGGTAAAAGCGGACACAATCCAGGGACTAGAGACGCTTCTTATACCACTTAAAAACGTCGGAGAGATGCTCCGCCACTTAGACACATTCGACGGAGATGTCACCGTAACCGGCGACGTACATCAAATAGGTTTTGTATTGGAAAATAAATATATAACATCACGCGCGGTGGAGGGTGTATTTCCTGACTATAAACAAATTATTCCGAAAAGTTTTACAACGGAAATAACACTTCTAAAACAAGATCTTGCGGATGCGTTGAAGCATGTTCGTATTTTTTCCGATCAGTTTAATAAATTAACCGTTGCGGTTTCACATAGTAAAAAAACATGCGGTATAAAAACAGCAAACCCGGAAACAGGAGAGGGTGAGATGTGTTTAGATGCTGCAGTTAACGGAGAAGACATTGAAATGAATTTTAACTACGCATATGTACTCGACGGCCTACAATCAATTACATCAGACAGTGTGGTATTGCAGTTTGCCGGACAAGGAAAGCCGACGTGTATTCGTTCGGTTGGGGATAAATCATTTCTATATATTGTGATGCCAATGAACCGATAGTATGCAGATACTTCGTGATTTTCTTTCTAAATACGCCCGTTTTGCGCCGCCGGACGGTGTGGTAAAAAAACACCTCAGCACCATTCTTTCAAAAGAGCTTAATAGAACAGTGTTGGAGAAGAATATACGTATTATCGGTCCGGTAGCGTACTGCACACTTGAAAGTGCGGTAAAAAACACCCTTTTATTTAAAAAAACAATTATTCTCGACCAACTTGAACAGGAGGTCGGAAAGCGGATAGTGCGTGATATTCAGTAAACTACTCAACCGAGAAAAGATACTCGGTTTTTTCAGTCGTATTATTGTTGGTGTGGGCAATAATAGAAAGTACATTAGAATCGGCAAGATTTGTGATTGATGAAAGAGACAGGGACACACGGCCGTCTTTGACGGACTTTTTTATACTATCTCCGTTTATAAGAACCTCCGCGTATGAAAACGCGTCGGTGTTTGCGCGGAGAGTAAAAGAGAGGGTGTCATTCCGATCGTATGTTTCTTTAAGCCCGCTTATCCGTACAAGACTTTCGGTAGCGTCCTCTTCTTCGGAAAGTGATAGTGGGACGGTAACTTCTTTCCCTGTTGTGTGTCCGTTGCGTGCTGCCCATGCGCGGACGGGGTATTCCCAGAAGGTGTACTGGGGGTCACTGCCAGGCTTGTTCGGTACGGGGCCAAGAGGGTTGTCGCGGTCAACCCAATGAAGAATTTCGTGAACATCCTGAATCACGGTGGTGGAGGATCTGGTTGATTTTTGTACGACGCCGCCCTGCCAGATTCCCGCGAGGACCGGCTTAGAAACCGACGGACGCGACGGCAGAATAAAAGACTCGGTTTGCCGTGTGGGGAGCGCTACATCCATAAAACGGCGCCACAGCGGAGCAATTACAAAACCGGCAACACTTTTATCAATCGGGGTGTTATCGTTATTTCCCCCCCACATACCGACCGCAAGGTTTGGTGTGTAACCAATAATCCAGACGTCACGATAGTCGTTTGTTGTTCCGGTCTTTGCGGCGACGTCCTGATTCGGGAAATAAAGTGCGGAGTTTGTTCCAAACGACGGCGCTCGCGCGGCGTTGTCAGAGAGAATGTCTGATATCTGACGGGCGACGTTTTCATTGAGCACTTTAGATGGGCGCGCAGTGAACTCTTCAAGCACCGTCCCGTCAGAGCGCTCAACTTTTAGAATAGGTGTGGTCGGGTTGCGTACCCCGTCGTTTCCAAACACACCGTACGCCGACGTAATATCCAACAAGGTGACCTCACCTCCTCCGAGCACAAGAGTGAGACCGTACCGTGATGCGTCGGTCAGGGTTGAAATTCCCATAGAGCGTGCGGTTTTTATCGAGTCATTGATTCCGGCGAGGTAGAGCGCCTTTACTGCGGGGATGTTGACTGATTGTGCAAGTGCGCTGCGGATGGAGATGGGGCCGCGGAACTTGGAGTCATAGTTTTCGGGGTAGTAGCACGGGTCTTCATGTGAGGTGTCGGACGGCTTACAGTTGGTCGAGAATTGCGTCGGCAGGTCAAACAATATTGTCTCCGGCGTAAACCCCTTCAAAAACGCCGTCGCATACACAAACGGTTTGAATGCGGACCCCGGCTGGCGTTTTGCAAGCGCAATATTAACGTTCCCATCAATATCTGTATCAAAATAATCACGGGAACCGACCAGTACCAGGATCTGACCTGTTTTCGGATCAACCGCAACCAACCCGGCGTTTTCGGCCTTAAATTTTTCTTCATTTTCTTTTGCACCCTCAAGCACGAGCTGTTCCGCCTGCTCCTGAAGTTTGTAGTCCAGTGTGGTGATGACACGGAGACCGTCTTCCTCAAGTGCGCGTGCCCCGTATTTTTTTTCAAGAATTTCGCGGACATAAAAAACAAAGTGGGGAGCGAGGAGCCGTTTTTCGGGGCGTGGTTTAAACTCAACCACCTCCGTCTTTGCCGTGTCGTACTCTTCCTGTGTGATGAACTCGTTTTCCAACATACGTTCGAGCACCAGATTTTTTCGCGCATCAAGCGCGTCGCGGTGTTCGCCGTACGGTGAGTAGTAGGTCGGCGCCTGCGGAAGCGCCGCGAGGTATGCGGATTCGGCGAGGGTGATCTCGGATGCGTCTTTATGAAAAAATGTCTGAGAGGCCTCTTGAATGCCGTAGAGGCTGCCTCCGTACGGCGACTCGTTGAGGTACAACGAAAGAATTTCCTCTTTAGTGAGTTCCCGGTCGAGTTTTACTGAAAGCACCCACTCCTTTATCTTTCGGGTGATGGTTTTTTCCTGAGTGAGCAGCGCGTTTTTGACCACCTGTTGTGTGATGGTTGAGCCGCCTTGACTGAATCGGAAGGAAAGGAGGTTTACCAGGACGGCGCGGAAGAAGGCGGAAACCTTTACGCCCTCGTGTTCATAAAACTCCTCATCTTCGATGGCGACCGTAGCATCTTTAGTGTGTTGGGTAATTTGGTCGAACGGTATGACGGTACGCTGTACGGTTTCGTGCACATCGTACAAGAGCACCTCGCCCGTGCGGTCATATATTTTTGTTGACTGTTTAACAATCCGGTCGACGGCCACGTCAAAATCCGGAAGGCGAAGCGAGGCTGCCCACAAAAACACCAGGCCGAAGGCGACGGCGCCGATACCTAGCACTAAAAGGAGAAGTGTAAAACGGGGATGTGGCTGTTTTTTGACCATACAATCTGCCTGTTGAGTATAGCAAAGTATCACAAATATAAATGTGGTACACTGACCCTCGTATATGGCAAAACGCACACCGACACCGAAGACAACAGCGGACCCAGCACGCATTGAGGAAATTCTTTCGCGTTCTGTGGACTCAGTTTTTCCTTCAAAAGGCGCGCTTACGAAAGAGCTTCTTTCCGGCAGACAACTGCGCGTGTACGTCGGCATTGACCCGACCGCGCCGTACGTACACCTGGGGCACTCAACAAACTTCTTTCTGTTAAAACGGCTTCACGCGCTCGGACATAAGATTATTGTGCTTATCGGTGATTTTACGGCGATGATCGGCGACCCGAGCGATAAAACGGCGGCTCGGTCGCGTTTGACGCGGCAGGAGGTTATAAAAAACCTCAGGACGTACAAGCAGCAAATTGGAAAAATCCTGGACTTCAGTGATAAAAAGAATCCGATACTGTTTGAGTTTAACAGCCGGTGGCTCTCGAAACTTACGTTCTCCGATCTTGCCGATATTGCGTCGAATTTTACCGTCCAACAAATGATTCAGCGGGACGCGTTTCAGCGCCGTCTTCGGGAAAACAAGCCGTTGTACGTGCATGAGTTCTTTTACCCGCTTATGCAGGGGTATGACTCCGTCGCGCTTACTGCGGACGTTGAAATCGGCGGGACCGACCAGACGTTTAATATGCTTGCAGGCAGGACGCTTGCTGAAAAAATGCAGGGGCGGCAGAAGTTTGTGATAACCACGACGCTTCTGGAGGATCCGGTAACCGGAGAAAAAATGATGAGTAAAAGCCGCGGCACCGGTATCGGTATGAGCGATGAGCCGAAAGATATGTATGCAAAAGTTATGCGACTCCCTGATGCCGGATTGCGACAGTGTTTTATTGACTGCACGGAGTTGTCGCTTTCCGATATTGAAAATGTACTCAAGTTGCCGCCGCGCGAAGCAAAGATGCGGCTTGCATACGAGATTGTGACGCTGTATCACTCGGAGGCGGATGCGCGCAAAGCACAGGAGGTATTTGTGAGCGTCTTTTCAAATAAGGAACTTCCGGAGGATATTCAAGAAACGTCGGTAACCGGAAACGCAACGCTTGAGGACGTCCTTATTCGTGAAGGAATGGCACCGTCGAAATCAGAAATCCGCCGGCTTGTTGAGGGTGGGGGGCTGAAGAATATGGAAACGGGGGAAAAAATCAACGACCCGAAAGTGCTCATTTCAAAGCCGCTCATCATAAAAATCGGCAAGAAAAAGTTTCTCAAGATTGTCTTCAAAATGAAGAAAAAAGGTTCATCCAGCACCTAGTTTGGCACTTTTTCTGCTGCAGTATTTTTTATCTCATAAGATATCCTCAACTAAAGCTGTGCCAAACTAAGTGCTGGATAAAAATAAAAACACCCCGTACGGGGTGTTTTTATATGTGTTGTTTATGCAGCGTCCTCGTATTCCTCTTCCTCTTCCTCCTCCTCATCTACCTCTAAGTCTTCATCCGGTGCTAAATCGGCATCGAGCAGATCTTCATCGTCGAGGCCCGCACCCGGCACCAGCGCTGGGTCGACAACCTCTTCGTCGTCTTCTGCCACAAACGTGGCAATGGACTCGGTGGTATCAAACATAGAACACATAATTACGGTTATATAACGTACTGCCTCCATACACTAAAAGTGTTCAGATGCAGAAGCGCACTATGTTGTATCAAATACAGTTTTCCAGTCAATACCCGCAGCTATTTCCTTGTGGACAGAGTATCTTTCGGCCGCCCGCTTACCATACAGGTGAGCGCCACCGCAATCGCGTCATATTCATCATCACGCATTTTTTTTGAGGGAAGCGGAAGTAGTTTGTGCAGCATGTGTGCGACATCATCTTTACTCCCGCGCCCGTTTCCGGCAACAGCAACCTTTACCTCTTGCGGGGAGTGCTGCACGACTGAAGCGCCCGCATCGGTGATTGCAAACAACAGTGCGCCGCGTGTTTCCGCAACATGCATGGCTGTTTTTTGGTTTTTGCTGAAGAAAAGTGTTTCAAGCGCAACAGTATCCGGTGTGTGCGTCTTTAAAATTTTTTGCACATACGAGACGGCGCGGTGCAGACGGATCTCAAACGGATCTTTCGGGTCTGTTTCAAAACACTCCGAAAACAACAGTGTGTGGTGTTGGCGGGTTCCTTCAAGAAGCGCCAGTCCGAGGCGGTCGTATCCGGGATCAATGCCGAGCACTTTCATACAAACAGTTTACTCCGCGTTGGTGTAAACGTCTTGTACGTCATCCATATCTTCCAACTGCTCGATGAGTACTGAAAGTTTTGCGCTATCGTCGTCTGAAAGCGGAACAGTGGTTGCAGGCTGCCAGACACCGTCTTGATTTTTAGAAAACGCCCAAAGCGCCGAACCGGGTGCGGCAAGAGCGTGTCCGTTTTTTGAAAGCACATGCTTGATTTCCTGTGAGGTGCGGTTACGTGAGTCGGTAAGTCCCTCGATGATGAGCGCGCAGCCTCCCGGTCCGTATGCCTCGTACGTCACTTTTTCATCTGCGGTTGTGTTTGCGGACGAAATTGCACGGTCGATGTTGTCTTTCGGCATGTTCGCCGCTTTTGCTTTCTCAATTGCCGCTTTCAGTGACGGGGAATTAAGGTCGCCATGTGCAAGCCGCGCCTCTGTCTTGATGAGTTTCACCAATTTGGTAAACAACGCGCTTTTCTTTGCATCCGTGGCGCCTTTCTTTTCTTTAATTTGCGACCATTTATTGTGACCGGACATGATATTACAGAAGATTTTCCTGCGGCGCCGGCGTGCCGACATGTGCGCGTCCCTTATGGGTGATGATGCGCCCGCGGGGAGACCGTTCAATGAATCCGAGCCGCATCAGGTACGGCTCGTACACCTCTTCAATGGTGGCGGGGTCTTCCGAGAGCGACGCGGCAAGTGTGGAGAGTCCGACGGGACCACCGTTGAATGTTTCAATAATGAGCAATAACAACTTCTTGTCCGTCGGCGTGAGTCCTTTGTCATCAACACCTAAAAGTGCAAGCGCTTCGTGCACGACGGGAAGCGACAGTTCTTTTTTGTGTACCTGCGCGTAGTCGCGCGCGCGTTTCAAAAGATAGTTTGCGGTGCGCGGTGTAGCGCGGGAGCGCTTTGCAAGTTCGCGCAGGGCGTTGGTGTCCGTTGAAACGCCGAGCAGGTGTGCGGAGCGTTTCAAAATATTCAGAATTTCTTCCTCGGAGTAAAACTCAAGGCGGAACGTGCCTCCGGAGAAGCGCGAGCGAAGCGGAGAGGAGAGAAGTGCGACACGTGTGGTTGCCGCCACGAGGGTAAACGGCGGAAGCTCGAGCTGTACGGTGCGCGCCGACGGTCCTTTGCCGATGATGATGTCCAGCCGGCCTGACTCCATAGCAGGGTAGAGGATTTCCTCGATAGCTTTGTTGAGCCGGTGAATCTCGTCGATGAAGAGAATATCGCCGGGGGCGAGGTTGGTGAGGATAGACGCAAGGTCACCGACGCGTTCAATGGCGGGTCCGGAGGTTATTTTGATGTTGCCGCCGAGTTCGCGTGCAATGAGGTGGGCAAGCGTGGTTTTTCCTAAGCCCGCCGGTCCGTAAAAGAGTATGTGTTCGGGTGCGTGTCCACGTTCCTTTGCAGCGGAGAGGAGAATGCGGAGATTTTCCTTCGTCTGCGGCTGACCGACGTACTCGTCCCAAAGCACAGGACGCAGCGACGCGTCAAAAAAAGCATCCGAAGGGTCGTTTTGGGTGGTACTTGACATATCTAAACTAATATGCTAGGATACTCCTGCTCTTTAATACAAAAACACGGTACGAGGGTTACCGTCTCCGAGACGAGAAACCTCTAAGCAAGCGTCATGGTCCTCATGCACAAGTTTCGTGAGGACCCGTTGGTTGTCTCGATTATGTCGGGGCAGCGAACAGTATCCTTAACAAAACTCGTGGTCTTGCTTAGAGATTTCTCCTCTTTCTGACTATCTGACCTCATACTACGACTTTTTGTAACGTTTGAAACCCCCGCTCCATACTGGAGCGGGGGTTTCGCATTCTGGCAAGTTTTTAGACCGTGTCCGTGGTTTCCGCCGAAGGCGGCATCTCCGAGAGGTCTACGACACGGGCGACCTCCTCCACGGTTGTCTTTCCCTGCAAAATTTTTACGACGGCGTCTTGCGGCAGCGTGAGGATACCCTGCGGTATTGCCGCTTTTTTTATTTCACGCTCAGACGGCGACGTTTCGACGACATCCTCAATTGCCGCATCCATAATGATGCCCTCGTGAATACCGATGCGTCCTTTGTAACCCAATCCGTTGCACGCTTCACAGCCACCTTCCTTCGGATGCCACACCTTTTCCTTCTGCACGCTTGCAATTTTTTCCTTATCGAAAACAGTTCCAAGAATGCGTTCAACAGTCGCGCGCTCCTCTCCTTCAAGCGGTACTTCGACTTTACATTTCTCACACAATGTTCGGACAAGGCGCTGCGCCAGCGCGAGGTTGAGTGCGGAACCCAAAATGCGCGGGTTGATACCGACGTCAATCAGGCGGGTGAATGCGCCGGAGGCGGAGTTGGTGTGGAGCGTGGAGAACACGAGGTGCCCGGTGAGTGCCGCGTGAATGGCAATCTCGGCGGTCTCGTTGTCGCGGATTTCACCGACCATGATGATGTCAGGGTCCTGACGGAGCGCGGCGCGCAGTCCTGAAGAAAAGGTGTAATCGCGCGCGGAGTCCACCTGCGTCTGCACGATTCCTTTCAGGTGGTATTCAACCGGGTCTTCAATGGTGATGATTTTAACGTCGGGTGTGTGCACGCTTTTGAGAAACGCGTACAGCGTCGTTGTCTTACCGGAGCCGGTCGGACCGGTGGTGAGAATCATACCGTTCGGTTTGCGGATGGCGTCCTGCACGACCTTATATAGGTTCTCACTCATGCCCAGTGAGGTGATGTCCACTGAAATAGAAGAGGGGTTAAGAATACGCATGACGATTGATTCTCCGTAGTTGCCCGGAAGAATGGAGGTGCGTATTTCAATGTTGACTTCTTTAAAGTGGATGGAAAAGCGACCGTCTTGCGCTTCGTTGGTGACGTTGAGTTTTAGTGTGGAAAGCAGTTTAATGCGTGAGAGCACGAGTTTGTACGTTTCAGCATCGAGTGTTGCGACATCCTGGAGCACGCCGTCAAGACGCATGCGCACGCGCACACCGACCTCTTCCGGTTCGATGTGGATGTCGGATGCCTTTGTTGCAAGTCCCGAGCCGAGGAGCACTTCAACGATGCGCGATGTTCGGTGTGCACGGTTGAGCTTCAGTGTTTCCTCGATGTATTTTGTGACGTCTTGGATGGTGTGCACGGATTCGACAAACGACGAGATGTCTTCGCCGCCGACGTCAAGCAGTCCTTTCGTGCTTCCCGACGAATAGGAGAGATCTTTGTACCGCTCCCACGCAAACGAAAGACTTTTTGTGGATGTCAGATACAACTCAGATGTGTACCCTTTCTCCGCAAGTTGAGCAAGAACTGTTTTTGTCGCATCACTGTCTGGTGAATGCGCGGCGACAAGCAGGGTTTTGTTTTTTTTATCGAATACCGCAAGCTGGCCTTCACGCGCATCCTGTTCGGGAACAATGATGAGCGCGTCCGGCTCTATTGAGGTGACGGACAGGTCGATGTACTGCAGTCCGTACTTCTCGGAAAGCATCCGCATCGCGTCTTCTTCTTCCTGCTCACGAAGCTGCTGCAGTTTATGTTTTTGTTTCTCTTCTTTCTCCGCGTCGAATTGAACCATATCAGTAGTGTAGCAAATACGGAGTGTTTTTTGGAAAAACACACCACCGCGTGACGGGTGCACGGGTGGTGGTGCGGCATGAGCCGCGGTTCACAGATCCTCCGGTGAGTGTTCGGCGAGGATTCTGTGAACAACTTCCGTTTCCGGTGGCGGTGGCTTGCCTTGGAGTGCTGCGCGCTCGATGTGAGTGCATGCGGCAATCCAGGCACCGGCCATCGAGAGATGGCCGCTTGCGATGAGCTTCTTTTGCACCCTTTCCTTCGGTAGCATGCGGATGATGACTTCGCGCGGCCATCGGGAGCCGATTGCCGCATAAACGGGGTCTTGCGTGGCGGGGACGAACGTACCCATAGGAACCTCCCGTAGTCGGAAACCAAAATTCTGAAGGCCACAGTACCACACGAACGTGCCGCACGTAACCCTTTTGCCGTGGTGATACAATAGCAGTATGGAACATGTGATATGCGGGTCCCTCGATGCACTTTCTGACTGCGCAGCTTCGTTTTTAGGCCGGCTTCAGGCGCTCCCTGACCGGGCAACTGTGGTGGCGCTTTCAGGTGATTTGGGCGCCGGAAAGACGGCGTTTGTGAAAGTCCTCGCGAAACATCTCGGTATAGAGGAACATGTCACAAGCCCGACGTTTGTGCTGCAGAAAACATACCCGACGACCCATAAGGAGTTTACGTCACTGACGCACGTGGACGCATACCGCCTTGAACGCGGGGAAGAAATGCAGCCGCTCGGATGGGATGCAACACTTGCAACACCGCGTTCGCTTGTCGTCATTGAGTGGCCTGAGCGCATCGAGGGCGCGGTGCCGAAGGATGCGATTCCGATTTCCTTCAAATGGATTAATGACACCACCCGCGAGGTTATTTTTCCGACACATGACTAAAAAAGACACAAAGAAAAAACGACTCGTTGTGCTTGACGCACACGCCATCATTCACCGCGCGTACCACGCATTGCCTGACTTTACATCCGCAACGGGCGAGCCGACGGGCGCGCTGTACGGACTCTCTGCGATGCTTCTGAAATTCATCAACGACCTGAAGCCGGACTACATTGTTGCGGCGTATGATTTGCCGAAGCCGACGTACCGGCACGATGCGTTTGACGGATACAAAGCGGGGCGCGCGAAAGCCGACGACGAGCTTATCGCACAAATTGAGCGCTCAAGGGATATTCTTTCGGCATTTGCCGTTCCTATGTATCAGAAAGAAGGATTCGAGGCCGACGATATTATCGGCACGATCGTTGAGTTGTTGAAACGGAAGAAAGAAATAGAAGTGGTTATTGCATCAGGGGATACGGACACACTGCAGCTTGTCGACGATGAGCGCGTAAAGGTGTTTACGCTGCGTAAAGGAATTCAGGATACTGTGTTGTACAACGAGGAAGACGTGCAAAAGCGCTATGGTTTCGGACCGGAGCTCCTGCCTGACTATAAGGGTTTGCGCGGCGATCCCTCCGACAACATCCCCGGCATCAAAGGAATCGGAGAGAAGACCGCGACAACGCTGATTACGGAATTCGGGAGCATCGAAGATATGTACAAACGCCTTACAAAAGACGAAGGCGCATTTGAAAAGGCGGGCATCACCAAACGTGTCATTGAAATGCTTAAAGAGGGAAAAGAAGAGGCACAGTTTAGCAAAATGCTCGGCACGATACGCCGTGACGCACCGATAGAGTTCTCCGTGCCTGGGGTGGAGTGGAAGGAGGCATTTGACCCGAAAAAAGTACTTACGCTGTTTGATGAGCTCGGATTCCGTTCGCTGTCCGCGCGTGTCCGGGGACAGTTCAAAATGTCCGAGAAACTGTTTCCCGATACGCCGTCTGATGCGTCCCCCGCGCTTTCGGAAGAAGAGATGGAGGAGTTGAAGGTTGCCGTCTGGCTCTTGAACTCGGACCTCACCACGCCGTCGGAGGAGGACATTCTCTCGTTTACCAAAACACTCTCGCTTTCCTCGGCGCGCGAAAAAGCACTTACGCGTATCAAAGAAGAAGGGTTGTGGGATGTGTATGAAAATATAGAAAAACCGCTTTCGCCGATTCTCGCAAAGATGAAAGAGACGGGCGTGGCGCTTGATACCGCCTTTCTCAAAGAGCTTTCGCGTGACTATCACAAAGAACTTTCCGCGCTGGAGAAAAAAATCTGGAAACGTGCGGGCGGGGAATTTAACATCAACTCTCCGAAACAGTTGGGCGACGTGCTGTTTGAAAAACTGGGACTGAAAGGCGGTAAAAAAACATCAACCGGCCAGCGCTCCACGCGTGAATCCGAACTCACCAAGCTTGCCGACGCACACCCGATTATTCCCGAAATTTTACAGTATCGTGAACTGCAAAAACTCCTTTCCACCTACATTGATGCGTTTCCGAAACTCGTCGGTGTTGACGGTCGTTTGCATACCACGTTCGTGCAGACGGGTGCGGCGACAGGCCGTCTCTCGTCACAGAATCCGAATCTGCAGAACATTCCCATCAAGACGGAGCTGGGACGCGCGGTGCGCGGTGCATTTGTCGCACAGAAAGGTTTTACCCTGTGCGCGCTGGATTACTCGCAAATTGAGCTTCGCATCGCCGCGATTCTGTCACGCGATGAGCGGCTCGTGAAAACATTTCACGAAGGCGGCGACATTCACACAACTGTTGCTGCGGAAATTTTTGACGTTAAACCGGAGGAAGTGACGGCCACCATGCGCCGCACTGCAAAGGTCATCAACTTCGGCATTATTTACGGCATGGGTGCCAATGCGCTTGCCTCCACCGCGCAGATGCCGCGCGCCGATGCGCAGAAGTATCTCGCGGAATACGAAAACACATTCATCGGACTCACCGCGTACATTACAAAGGCAAAAGCCGATGCGCGTGCGAAGGGGTACACTGAGACGATGTTCGGCCGCCGCCGGCAGCTTCCAGGTGTGCGCTCATCTTTGCCGTTTATTCGCGCCGAGGCGGAGCGCCAGGCGGTGAACGCGCCTATTCAGGGGACGTCCGCCGACATCATTAAAATTGCGATGATTGATGCGGAGAAATATATTCTTGAGAAGGGGCTGTCCGAGCGGGTGCGTCTGGTGCTGCAAATTCACGATGAGCTTATCTATGAAATTGCCGACGATGCGGTGCTCTCCGTGGTGCCGAAAATTAAAGAGATTATGGAGAAGGCGATGCCGGATGAAATGCGTGACGGTGTGCCGATTGTCGCCGAGGCAGCCGTGGGCCGCCGGTGGAGCGAAATGAAGGGGTTTGTTAAGCACGAAGCACGAAAAACGAAACTCGAAACAAATCCGAATAACCAAAACCCGAATGTTTAAAATATTTCGAATGTAGATATTGTTTCGTATTTCGATATTCGTATTTCGAATTTACATTGATTATGTTGTACGTCCTTTACGGAACAGATCGGGAAAAAATTCGCGACGAATCGCACAAGATGCTTTCGGGTCTTTCAAAGAAGCGCCCCGATGCACAGGTGTTTCGTCTGTCTGAGGAAGGGGAGACGCTTTCCCGCCTGCCGGAACTTATTGAAAGTCAGGGGTTGTTTGAACAAAAACACGTGGTCGTACTGGATTTTGTGCTGGGGTTTGAACCGGTACGTGAACTGTTTCTTGACCGTATCAAAGACATCACTGCATCCGAACACGTTTTTATTGTGCTTTCAGAAAAACCTGATGCGGCGACAAAGCGTGCGTTTGAAAAACACGCGCACGAAACACGTTCGTTTGACGAGAAAGACACGGGTGAAAAACCGTTTAATATTTTTTCTCTTGCCGATGCCGTTGCGCGCAGAGACAAAAAAAGCGCATGGGTTGCGCTCCAGCGCGCTTTGCGGGACGATTTTGCACCGGAAGAAATTCACGGCACGTTGTGGTGGCAGATAAAAACACTGTTGCGCGTTGCGCGCGGCGATACAAAAGGGATAAAACCGTTTGCGGTGACGAAGGCAAAGGGCGCACTCACGCATTTTTCCGAACAGGAGCTCAACGATTTTACAGAAAAACTGCTCTCGATATACCACGACGCACGTGCTGGTGGGCCGTCCTTGGATGTTGCGCTGGAGCGTTTTGTGCTGGGGCTCTAGATAAAAAATCTTTGAGCAAGGGTGTTTTTTGTTGTAGAATGCTTTCGTTTACCCGCCCATAGCTCAGCCTGGTAGAGCACCTGCCTTTTAAGCAGAGGGTCGTAGGTTCGAATCCTACTGGGCGGACAGCGTTTAGAAAATCAGTCCCTGCGGACTGATTTTTAGCTGTCCGAGACGGAGGCATCCACCGCAGGGGGAGCCGAGTCGGGGTCGCGAGTACTTGGGATTTTATGAACGAAGTGAAGTAAAATCCCTAGTAACTCGTGACGATACGTTTATGAAAAAAACCTTTGTGATTCTCGACAACGTTCGAAGCGTTCACAACGTCGGTTCTCTTTTTCGAACATGCGACGCCGCCGGTGTTTCCAAACTCTATCTCTGCGGTGTCACGCCCGCGCCCGTCGACCGGTTCGGCAGAGCCCGCAAAGATTTGGCGAAGGTCGCGCTTGGTGCGCAAAATTCAGTTGCATGGGAACATGTGCCGACCACACAGGAGGCAATTGCGGCGCTGAAAAAAGAAGGCGTGCGTGTGGTGGCGGTAGAGCAGGACGCGCGTGCAAAAGCTTTCAAAATGTTTTCGTATCAAAAACCGACAGTGTTTGTGTTTGGTGAAGAAACAAAAGGACTTTCAAAAGAGGTGCTTCAGCTGTGCGACGAGGTGATTGAAATTCCCATGCACGGAAAGAAAGAGTCGCTCAACGTCTCCGTTGCCGCAGGTATCATCCTGTTTTCTACGGGCGGTGCCTAATAGCTTATGTAGTCCACAACGAGTCCGTTTGCGTCAAACAACACGACGGCGTCGTGTTCGTCGTCCCACAAATCATCGTCCTCACGCAACTCGGCAATCCATTCTTTGTCGGCCCATGCGCTCGTATCTTCAACGAATGATGTCCGTGAGCGCTGGTCTCCGGAGATGACGAAAAGCTTTTTCCCCGCGATGAGTTTAATTGTATATTCGTTGGTCGGCGAGAGTCCTTCGCGGGCAGGGGGAATGCCTTTGTGTATCGTTGCCGTTTTTCCCGAAGCAAGGCTTTGGAGCGTCCACTCCGAGATTATGACGGAATCCTTGTTTGAGTAGTTTGCCGCAATTTCAACGTATTCTTTGTCCGGATTGCGCGCGTCGGTGTTTCCACGGGAGAGCGTTACAAAATCCGCATACGGAGATTCGTGTGTGTCGGACAGTGTGCGTGCCAGATCACGGCGCAGACGCTTGAGCTCGTCCTCAATGCGATCCTTTTCTCCTTGCCGGTATTCCCAATCAGAAACAACACCGTCATCATTCGTGTCGTATGACCGTGTGTAGGATGTATTGCCGGCGGAGAACGACGTGCTGTTGCCGGAAAATCCGATTGAACCGATGCCCGCATCCTGCACGTAGGAAATGAAGAAAATGCCCGCAATGACGAAGAAGAGTACTTTGACCAAATCTTTCATATCTTTATTGTAGTTTCTTTAGCTCCTCCCGCACAACCGTCGCATCATCCCACGGCAATTTGGTGCCACGCGGCCCCATGATGTAGGGGTCGGTGCCTTTGCCGGTAATGAGCACTGCAACACGGTGTTTCGGGTGTTCCTTCTGCAGATACGGCGCGCTCTTGAGCGCTTCGGCGATCGCTTCCCGGCGGTCCAAAATGATGTGAAGTTTATTTTTGTCTTTCACGCCCGCCGCCATTTCGTCGATGATTTTGTGCGGGTCCTCGTCGTACGGATCTTCATTGGTGAGAATCATGTGCGCACAGTGCTTCTCCGCGATTGCCGCCATATTCGGACGCTTCCATACGTCGCGTCCTCCGCCGGTGTTGCCCAACACGCAGATATTTTTTGAATCGGAAAACGCTTTGTAGAGTGCCTCGAGAGAGTCGGGTGTGTGTGCGTAGTCAACAACGATATCAATACCGAGATTGTTTTCGATAAACTCCGCGCGTCCGCGGATTTTTTTGAGCTTTGCAATACCCCGTGCGCAGGTTTCAAGCGGAATGTTCTGACTCTCCGCAAATACGACGGCAGCGAGCGCATTGTAGACGTTAAATTCTCCGGCGAGCGGAACGGTAAACGGTACACCTTTGTATGAAAATGTTGAGGATGTTTTTCCTATGCGCAGCACGTGCGCGTCTGAAAGAGAGAAGGGGAGCGCATAGGAGGTGCCGATATCCAAAAACAGTTTACCTTCGGGGTCATCGGCGTTTGCCACAATCACCGTTGCCGGTTTGTGCGATTTCGCAAGTTGCCGCGCAATGGAGAGTTTTGCGTCGCGGTATTTTTCATATGAACCGTGTGACTCGATATGCTCGGGTGCGAGGTTGGTAAACACGAGCGCGTCAAAATCAATCCATTTGTGGCGGAACTGCTTTGCGCCCTCCGACGTCATCTCAAGAATTGCCCAGTCGCACTGCGCATTCACCGCGCGCCGCAAAAAGCGCTGTACGAAAAAGCGTCCGGGGATGGTCATCTTGTAGAGATTACGTTCGTCCGTCTCGCCTATTTTGAAATGAATCGTGCTTAACACCGCGGTGGCGAGTCCCGCTTCTTCCAAAATTGCATTGATGAACTCAACGGTAGAGGATTTTCCCTTCGTGCCGGTGACGGCAACTATCTTGAATGTGCGGGAAGGGAAGCGGTACACAAGGGCTCCCAAAAGTGACAGTTTCCAGTGGTAAATCGGCTGACCCCACTTGTAGAGCCGTTTCGGTATGAACCGTTCGATCGTCCGCAGGATTGTGTTGAGCATAGTTATCTGCCGCCGAGGATTTTGAGCGCGTCTTTAACGCGCTCGGAGGCCCCGACTTTTGTTTCATCAATTTTTTTCACCGCATCGCGCGCCTGTGTCTGCGAGTAGCCGAGTGAAACAAGCACTTCAACCACGTCGGCGTCGTCGCCTAACTCGCCGGCGATTCCGCCGTCTTTTGTGAACTTGTCTTTGAGCGTCACGATAATTCGTTCGGCGGTTTTCTTGCCGATGCCGGATACTTTGGTGAGGTAGGTGATATTTTCCTCCGCAATCGCCTTTTTGAGCGTCTCGGGTTTTGCAAGCGACAAGACCGCAAGCGCTGAGCGGGGACCGATACCGGGAACACCCAGGAGCATTTCAAAGAAGGCGAGTTCATCACGGTCGGAAAACCCGAACAGCTCCATTGCCGTTTCGCGTACCGCCATATGTGTCCAGAAAAGCGCAGTGCCGCCGATTTTTATTTTTGAAGCCGTATCACGTGCCACGTGCACGGTATAGCCGACGCCGCCGACGTCAACAATGACACTCCCCGGTTCGGTGTGGAGCACGGTGCCCTTGATGTGGGAAATCATGCCTTCAGTATACATAACTTGACGTAAAGGTTCATTCTGGTATTCTTTCTGCGTTATGCCGATACTGCAACAGGCAAAAAAAGCAATGCGAAACAGCGCCCGCAAGCGGGTGTTTAATGTGCGCCGCGCGCGTGCCATGAAAGACGTGGTAAAAGAGATTCGCGATTTGGTTGCCGACGGCAAAGCAAAAGAAGCAAAGACAAAACTCGCGGCCGCCTATAAAGCAATCGATAAAGCGGCGAAGCGCGGTGTCATCAAGAAAAACACCGCCGCACGAAAGAAGTCACGCCTCTCGGCGCTTCTCAAAAAATCAGAAAAATAAACACCAGTCAGAAACGGCTGGCGTTTTTCGTATGCCGGTGGTATCGTCTCGCCAGACAGAAAGGAGGCAGTGATGACTCGATACTATGTGGCGCCGCACGACGCATATACAAACGAGCGGCTTGGTATGGGTCGGACTGACGAGGCGATCAAGAACAACCTTCCGTGCAGCGACGGTGTGCCGCGTGACGGCTACGAGGTGACACTCGTGGAAGCTCAGTACGCGCTCCGATCTCAGGAGAAGGATGCGCGGCTACAGTTCACGGTGTTTGGGGACAAGTTCGATGTCATCAGGCGGCTGAGCAAGAACGAAGTTCTCGGCCGCAAACCATCGGGGCGGAAGGACCCCAAGGTCAAGCAGATGGTTGCGGGGCTTCAGAAGGTGCTCTCCAAGCCCGACCGCTAGGTGGTGTCCTCCAGGATGTCACAACGACCGCCACGATGTGGCGGTCGTACTTCATTTATGCGGTAGGGGTGAGATTCGAACTCACGGTCCCCGTGAAGGGACTCCTGTTTTCAAGACAGGTGCGTTAGACCACTCCGCCACCCTACCAACGATATACCTCGGACCGTTTTCTAGTAGGGCGGCTCCGTGGTCTCCCACCTCGCTTCACTTCGGACAAAACCCGAAGCAGTTCGGCTTTTCTCCACTCCGCCACCCTACCAGTACCAAGAAGATACTAACAAAGCGCTCTTTGAGCAACACGCAAACATGGTACGCTTACATATATATGCAGACGCACTTGTCGTGGGAGGCGCTTGAATATGAGCATACGCCGCGGAGCTCAGACTGGTTCTGGGGGCTCGGTATTATCGCCGTCGGCGGGGTAGTGGTGGCCATCTTGTTTGGTAATCTGCTGTTCGGACTTGTAATTGCAATCGGCGCGGTTGCGCTTGGTTTGCACGCGCTCCGTCATCCGAAAATGGTCAGGTGTGATATCACAGACCGCGGCATTGCAATCGATACCACACTCTTTCCGTACGCAACACTCCAGTCATTTTGGGTGCAGGAGCATCTGTTTCCGAACCGCCTTGTGCTTACGTCGCGAAAAGTTGCCATGCCGCATATCGTGATTCTTCTCGACGGGATTGATGCTGATGATGTTCGTGAAACACTCTCGCGGTATCTTGAAGAGGCGGAGGTACACGAAACGTTTTCCGACAAACTTCTTGAACTTTTCGGGTTCTAGAACCGCATCTCTTTTTCTGATACAGTAGCGACGCGCTCTCGTCGTTCAACGGATAGGACGCAAGCTTGCGGAGCTTGTAATAGAGGTTCGATTCCTCTCGAGAGCACCGGCAGTATTACTCGCAACATAACATACATTTATATGGACTTTGGAAGTGCAATGGGACTCGGATGGGGCGGTGGGGTGCCGTGGGCATCACCGTTTTTTATTATCCTCATGCTTTGGTCTCTCGTATGGAAGGGGCTAGCACTGTGGCACTCATCACGACGGGAGCAGGGGTGGTGGTTTATCGCACTGTTGGTAATCAACACCGTCGGTATTCTTGAGATTGTGTATTTGTTCGGATTTGCAAAACTTCATTTTGACACATTGTTTCCGAAAAAAGTCGGAAGCATGATGAAAAACACCCCGCAGACACCGAACACACCGAACACATAACCTGCGCACTGCATGATTCTCGGGATTGATTACGGAGAAAAACGGGTCGGTATTGCGCTGTCGGATCAAAGCGAAACACTTGCGTTTCCGCATGCGGTGTTTCCGAGCAAAAAAACGCTTGCAGACGATATTGCGGCGTTCGCGCGGAAAGAAAACGCCAGCATCATCGTGCTCGGGTATTCTTCAAATCTGCAGGGTGGCGATAATCCGATAATGGAACGCATTCAGGTGTTCAAAAAAGAACTGGAAGCCGCCGCCAATGTGCCGGTAATTTTCGAGCAGGAGTGGCTCTCATCACAGGAGGCGTCGCGTTTCACAGGAACAAACGATATGATTGATGCGTCGGCGGCCGCGGTGATTCTACAGCGGTTTCTGGACAAAAAACGGTTTCAAAAATGATATGGAGCACCTCTCGTTTGATGATTTTAAAAAAGTAGACATACGCGTCGGACAGATTATTTCTGTCGAGGAAATTCCCGAGACGGATAAACTGCTCCGGCTCATGGTTGATTTCGGTGAAGCGGAACCTCGTCAGCTTGTTTCGGGGATTAAACAGTATGTCGCCGACCCGCAGTCGCTTGTCGGAAAGAAAACAACGTTCGTGTATAACCTTGAACCGCGCACAATCAAGGGGTATGAGAGCAACGGCATGTTATTCGCCGCATCAATCGGTGAAGGAGATAACAAACAGTTTTCATTCATTGTCCCCGAAGCGGATATGCCACCCGGCACGCATTTAGGTTAGAATAAAGGAATGAAGTTATCGTCTGCGGTCTTTTCGGTGCTCCCCACGCCCCCGTACCTTTTGATGCCTGCGGTGGGGCTCGACATTTCTGACCACTCGGTCAAATGTATCGAACTCTCACGTACGCGTCAGCACGGCAGACAACTGAAACGGTTCGTTTCATTTTCCGTTCCGCACGGCGTTGTTGAGGGAGGGAAGATTGTAGATAAAAAGAAGCTTGTAGAAGTGCTTTCGGAGCTGGCCCGGGAATATGGGATTCATTTTGTGCGTGCATCGTTGCCTGAAGAGGAGGGGTATATATTCCCGGCATACGTACCGAGGCATCTTTCCGACGAAGAGATTCGAGAAGTACTTCAGTTTAAGCTTGAAGAAAATGTGCCGCTGACGGCGGACAACGCGGTGATTGATTTTGAGGTTGTTCCCGGTGCTCCGCTTATTCCGGGACAGCAAATGGTGTCGGTGTCCGCGTACCCCACGAAGATTGCGCAGGAGTACGTGGATTTGCTGTTTGCCGCGGGACTCGAACCGTTGTCGCTTGAAATAGAAGCGCAGGCGGTTGCCCGTGCGGTAATTCCTAAAAAAACAAAAGAGGTTTCAATGATTGTGGACATCGGGCGGAAACGGTCAGGTATCGCCATTGCACAAGGACAGGCGGTGCGATTCACCGCCACCGTTGATATCGGCGGCGATGAGATTGATGCGGTGCTGCAGAGCGTACTCCCGGACGCCTCCTCGGAGGATCTGACGAACATAAAAAACAATCAAGGATTGCGGTATCGTGACGATTCGATGGGGCAGGAGGCGTTTACTTCGTTTGCCAAAAAACTTTCCAATGAACTCGACCGGTACATCGTGTATTGGCAGACGCACAAAGACATTAAGGGTATGGATGTCGCACATAAACCTGTCGAACGGGTGTATCTTGTGGGCGGGAACGCAAACATCGTCGGGTTGCCCGAGCACCTTGAAGGGGCGCTTCGTATTCCGGTTACAAAAGGGAACGTTTGGGAGAATGCGTTTTCATTTGACACCTTTATTCCTGAATTACCCGAAACCGAATCACTCGGCTACGCTCCGGCGATCGGACTTGCATTGCGCGAAGACGAGTAATCGCCGACGCAGGACGCGTGTACACAGGTTTTCTTTTTTCGGCGTATGTATACAGGTGCCGGATGCGATACAATAGACGTGTGGTTAATCTGCTTCCAATAAAAGACGCGAAGCGCGTGCTGTGGGAACACCGACGAAGGGTCGCGATTGTTTGTATGCTGCTGCTGATGTGTTCGGCTGTTGTTGCGCTACTTTTTATTATCCCGTCCTTTATCGTTGTGTGGTCGGGGGCGAGTGGTTTTGATGATCAGTTGAAAGCAACCAAAATACTTGTTGATTTACAGCGAAAACAAAGCGGAGGAAGCGAGGTTGTTGAGCTGTCGGAACGGTCCGTGCTGCTTGAGGGGTCGCTTTCACGTCGTACGGCGACTTCAATTCTTGAGGATATTGCGCCGCGGATTCCGGAAGGTGTGAGTGTGCGGCAGTTTGCATATTCTCTTGGTAACGAGGAAATTTCCGTTTTAATACTGGGAACGGCAACAACCCGCGCGGCACTCATTGCGTTCGGAGACGCACTCCGACAGTCCCCGCTGTTTTCACGCGTTGATGTGCCGGTATCAAGTCTGGCAAAAAACGAAAACATTGAGTTCACCCTTACCGTGTCCCTTGATGAGCCGGTGGGGCTTGGGTCGTATATAACAGACACCCCCGCCCCTGTTGCGGAGGAAGTACCAGTGCTATGAATATAGGACAGGAAAAAAAGGCACGACAGATACGGCTGTACGTTACGGCATTTTTCTGCGCGATACTCATCGGTGCGTATGTGGTTGCGGTGGTTGTGACGCGTCGGCAGTATGCGCATATACAAACGACACAGGAAGAATTACTGATGCAAATACAGCTTGAACGGCGCGTGCGTGACACGGCGGGAATACTTGCGGAGCTGTCGGAGGAGCGAAAAGGTGTGAAAGACTTTTTCCGAACTCCGGAGGACATCATCACGATCATTGAGGAGTTGGAAGGTTTCGGTGTTTCAGTCGGGGCGCCGGTTGCGGTGTTGCAGGTGCAGGTTGAAAATGAGGACCCGCAGACACGTGAAGGGGTGCTTGTCGTCAATGTAATGTCCGAAGGTTCGTGGCGCTCGGTTTCCCACCTATTGTCGCTTCTTGACGCACTTCCGTACCAATCGTCACTTTCACAAATGACGCTCGACACGTCGGGTGTTGATGAAGACACCCCGCAGCCGAGGTGGGCGTTGCGCGCAACAGTGCGTATCACATTGAAACAATAACACGCATGGCAAAAGACGGACTGAACAAAAAAATACTCCCCGCAATCAGAAATATGTTCGTGGCACGAACAAATAGCGGATTATGGGCGCGACTATTACTGCTGTTTGCCGTCGGTAACATCATCGGTATTTCGCTGTCACTCTATTTTTATTTCTCCGTACGCAACATCGGCAACCGCGTCATAGAATCGACATTAGAGTTGCCGGGCGCACAGGAGGTAGATAAAGAACACATCCGCGATGTACTCTCGGCGTTTTCGGCACGCGCCGCAACGTTCCAGTCGCGTCTCAACGGCGGTATTTCAATTCCTGACCCGTACTAAGATTCCTCGTGTCCTCCCGGAGGGAATCGAACCCCCATCAAAGGCTTAGAACGCCCCTGTTCTATCCGTTAAACTACGGGAGGAGGTCTCACCAGACAGTCTACTACAACAGTGGGCGCTAAGGGACTCGAACCCCTGACCTTCTCGGTGTAAACGAGTTGCTCTACCAACTGAGCTAAGCGCCCAACGCGGACCATTTTACGCTATTTTGCAGGCGCACGATACCTTATTTACTTTTAATTCTCAACACCCACAATGGATATATGCACGAGATTGACGCCGTGGTCTCGGGAAAAGTACAAGGTGTTGGTTTCCGCGAATTTGTGCTGCGGCACGCGGGCGCTCTATGGCTTTCGGGGTTTGTGGAAAACCGCGGAGTAGGGGAATTGCATGTTGTGGCGCAGGGACCGGAGGATAAACTCAAAAAACTCATAGAATATCTGCACAAAGGGCCCTTCCTTGCGCGCGTGCGTGACGTGACGGTTGCATGGAAAGAACCCGCGGGGCAATTCTCAGGATTTTACGTACAATAGATATATATGAACATCCCCATTCTCTACGAGGACAATGACGTGGTGTTTATCAATAAGCCCTCAGGTATGTTGGTGCACGACGACGGTAAAACCGACGAGCAGACCGTAGCCGACTGGGTGGCGGCGGAGTATCCGGAGACGGCGGGTATCGGTGAACCGCAGGTGCTTTCAAACGGCATGACGGTTGAGCGCCCCGGCATCGTACATCGTCTCGACGGCGACACGACGGGCGTCATGGTGATCGCAAAAAACGAAGACGCATTCGTGCATCTCAAATCGGTGTTTCAGGAGCGCGAAGCAAAAAAAATCTACCGCACGTTTGTGTACGGTATCGTCACAAAAGACAAAGACATCATCAATCGTCCTATCGGCAAAAGTTCAACTGATCCGCGGCTCTGGTCCGCACAACGCGGCGCCAGGGGGGTGATGCGGGAGGCGATTACCGAATACCACGTGCTTGAGCGGGGAAAAGAACATTCGTATCTGGAGGTGCATCCGAAGACAGGCCGCACTCATCAGATTCGCGTGCACATGAAAGCGATCAATCATCCTGTGGTCTGCGACGGACTGTATGCGCCCAAACAGCGTCCCGCACTCGGTTTTGACCGCGTCGCGCTCCATGCCTACTCACTGACGCTCATGCTTCCGTCGGGGAAGGAAAAAACCGTTGAGGCGCCGCTTCCCGAGGATTTTATTGAGGCGGAGAAGCTTCTGAAGAAGGAGGCGTAATTCTTGCCGTTTTTTGACCTCCGTGCTAAAGTACGGTGCCTACAATTATGGTACACACAGCAGTAAAAATCTCGCCGGTGGATATGGACGAGCGCAAGGAACTTCCGATGCGCGCGGGTGACACTGTTCGCGTGTGGGTAAAAGTCGAGGAAAAAGGCAAAACACGCCTCCAGGCATTTGAGGGCACCGTCATCGGACGAAAAGGAGGCTCAACGGCGGGTGCAACCTTTACGGTTCGCCGCGTTGCAGACGGCTACGGTGTGGAAAAGATTTTTCCGCTCTATTCTCCGGCAATCGATAAGATTGAAATTCTTCGCCACGTGAAAACACGCCGCGCAAAGCTCTACCACATCCGCGAAAAAGCGGCACGCGAAATCCGCCGACAGATGCGCCGCATGCAGTTCGTCAACATTTCAACGGGAGGCAAGGTTGCAGAACCGGAAGCTCCGGCAGAACCGGAAACACCAGAAACGACCGAAGAAACCACCGAAACAAAAGAGTAAAACGACCGCCGAAAGCGGTCGTTTTTCTTTGTGCGCAGGAGAGGATTTGAACCTCCAAGCCCTTGCGGGCGCTACCACCTCAAGGTAGTGCGTCTACCAATTTCGCCACCTGCGCGCGAAGGCAGTATAGACCAAAGTAGGAAAACAGAAAAGAGACACAATTGGTGGTATTCTGAACACATGCGGGCATTAATTGTCAGGGCAAAAACACTGATTGAAAAACACGAGCGGGCACTCTCGGGTGCGGCGCTTGCCTTCGGTTTTATCGTCGACTCGCTCACGTTGCGGAGAATTGATCTGCTTGCAGAAAATATTGTTCTCACTACCTACATCCTGCTTGCCGGGTTGTGTATCGTGCTGCTTGCGCACCGTGAACGTAATCAAGAAAAGCACCGCGTGCTCGCATGGGGAATTACGGTTGCACCGTTCGTGCTGCAGATTGCATTTGGTGCGCTGTTCTCGGCGTTTGTGGTGTTTTATGTCCGGAGCGCGTCGTTGTCTGCTTCCTGGCCGCTCATTCTCTTTTTGCTGTTTATGCTTGTCGGGAATGAGGCGTTTCGCACGCGCTATGAACGTATGGTGTTTCACGTGAGTGTTTTGTACGTCGCACTTTTGTCGTACTCGCTCATGCTTGTGCCGATTCTGGTGCGGTCCATCGGGGCGTTGGAGTTTATCGGCGGTATTGCGCTAAGTCTCGTGCTCGTTGTGGTGTTTGTTGCGGTATTGCGGTTGATTGCTCCGCGCGATGTGTCCGAGACGGCACCCCGCCTCATGTTCACCGTCGGAGCAATCAGTATCGCGTGTATGTTTGCCTATGTGACCAACGTCATTCCGCCGGTGCCGTTGACGCTGTCTGATTCGGCGGTTGCACACTGGATGACGCGCGTGGGGGACTCGTATGAACTGCATGTTGAACCACGCACGCTTGCAAGCACGTTTTCTCTTTCGGAAGATTACCACCGCACACCCGGTGAGCCGGTGTTCGTGTGGACGTCGGTATTTGCGCCCGCGCGCCTCTCAACATCTGTTGTGCACAAGTGGCAGTACCTTACCGGAAGCAGGTGGGTGACGGAGAACACGGTTGTGTTTCCGATTGTGGGCGGTCGCGAAAACGGATATAGGAGTTATTCAATGAAAGAAAACATTATGCCCGGTGCGTGGCGCGTGTCGGTAGAAACCCGCGAGGGACTGGTCATCGGAAGGGTTCGGTTTGATGTTGTTGAATCGGACACTTCTGTGCGTCTGATACAGGTCACAAAATAGAAGCGGCTTCGCCCTTATACTAGCTCCTCGGCTCGGAAATGAAAAAGGTTACTTTTTCGTTTCGCTCGCTCTACGTCGCTACTAACCACTCGCTTTCGCGCCGTTTTTTCGGTACAGTAGTCCCGCATGGTGCCTATGGTGTAACGGTCAACACTGGAGCTTGTGGAGCTCTCAATCTGGGTTCGATTCCCAGTAGGCACCCCAAGAGAGAATAAGTTCAGCAAAACGTTCATTTCGTGTTGCTGTATCAAGGGTTTTATCTAGTTCGAGCCGATTGTACTCAAGTTCTAGCTCTGGGTAGGCTTTTTCGATAGGTACGAGCCATTCGTTGGCTTCAATGCGTACTTTCTGGTCTTTTACAGAAAAGTTCGAGCCAAGTGCCGAGAAGATCTCTCGTTTCTTGTTGAGGTCTCCAAAAAGGAACTCTTTACGGGCGTAGCACGCAAAGTTAAATGTTTTCTCAGTAAGTTCTAACCATTTCTTACTCCTATCTTCTGTCTCTCTTAGATTGTTGGTGAGTGTCGATATTTTTTCTTTTAAGGTGTCACGTTCCCGAATGAAGGTTTCATCGTCGATAAGGTCTCTGTACCGCATTTGAGTTAGTGAATCCAATTCTTTTTGTGCGCCCACGATTGCCTTGTGCTGTGCCTCGTATATCTTGGTTCTCTCTTGAATCTCTTTGTCGTTATCACGGTTAAGGATCTCAATAGCCCACTCTTGGAATTGGGGAAGTATTGCGTATCTCTCTAGCTCAGCCTCAATTTGACCCTCGAGCACTTCAAGGGTGATGCTCTTTTCGTTACACCGCACATTCTTGTTTTTTCTGGTGCAGTGGTAGTAAACGTAGGTTCTAATCTCACCGGTGCTTTGTATAAACTTCTTTTTCTCAGTTGCTGTGAACATTGAACCGCACGTACTACAACGCATGAGTCCTGTATATGCAAAGTCGTGCGTTTTAGATCGTGGCTTACCTTCACGCCCAAGAATTACCTGTACACGGTCGTATTCCTCCAAGCTCACCATTGGCTCATGGTTGCCCTCGTAAACTCTTCCAGCCCATTCAAATTTTCCTGTGTAGAAAATGTTTGCGAATGTTTTGTATAAAACGCTAAGCGCAAGTTCTCCTCCACCACTACGCTTTGTTTGCGATGTCTGAAAACCCCACTCTTTGTTTGCAATGTCGCATATTTTAGATGGCGTGTAGTTGCCTGTAAGCATGAGATTCCACATCTTTCGTACGAGATCGAAACGTTCAGGGTCTTTAACAATCGTGTTCTTCAGCTTGTCATTCAAATACCCCAACGGTGCTCGGGAGGGGAGCCACCCTCGGTCGGCTTTTCCTTCCATACCTCTTCGGCTGTTTTTGCGCAGATCGATAATGAACTGGTTCGCCATCCCACTCTCTACACTGAACAGGAGTACGTTGTCGTCAGGGAGATACTGACGGTCAATGGTTTGAATGGACTGTAAAATGTTTTGCTGAAGCATCCATCCCAACTTTCCGCTGTCGATTGGATTTCTAGAGAGACGGTTTATTTGCCAACAAAGGATTCCACTGGCCTCACCTTTCTCGATACGTTCGAGCATTTGTGCAAAGACCGGTCTGCAGTGTGGTTTCTTTGCGGTCTTTGCCTCGGTGAGGATTTCTTTTATCGGAATATGTAGGTTCTTCGCCAGTTCTTTAAGACGGTTTATCTGATCATCAATCGACTGAACCTGTCGATCTTCACTTTCCGAGGATTTCCGAGCATACAGGAAGTATTTGATTGGTTGATTCTTATCAATACTCATATGGGTGTATTAAGGCTAATAACCCAGAAACTCTAAAGGGACGGTCTGGTTGACCCAATGCGCTTGCTCCGAAGAGTAGCCTCGTTGGCAGACCGCCCCTTTAGGGCAACGAGGTAAGAAAAAAACTTCGGATTGTGCCTGCGCTTGGGTCAACATAGATAGTATATCTCTTAAAAGGCATCCTGTCTCTCACTGTTTTTTAACTGTTAAGCAGTTACTTTCTGGGGTTTTTGTTTATTTAGATTTCTCTGTATTTCTCTGTATTTCTTTAACTTGAGAGGTGTTTTCAGTTATGTGAATGTCAATCTCAAGAAACCCTCTTTCTATTTGCTAGATTCCTTTTCATATCCACGATACTACTCAGGCGATTTTCAGCCTGTTGAATCTCTTTTTCATCCACACGAATATTACCTTCATAATTCTGAACCAGATTTTCAACATCCCTACTCTTACCAAAAACAATCCTCGCGTTTGTAATGTGTAGTCGGTTGTCAGGAACTTTTTTATAGAAACCTCTTTTTATGAGGAGATTTTTTGTTGTGTTGATTTTTCCAGTAGACCAGCTCGGAAGAAGCTCTGCTTTTATTGTTTTTGTTCGTGCGTCAAACGTTCCAAAAAGCTTATTTCTTGTATCCCATACAGCAAATAAGCAGGAGAGTGTGTAGTAACGATACTCAGGCTCTGTTAAATCTCTGAGGTCATCTATATCCCTCCGGTATTGTTTAATCCATCCTTTTTTCATACTTTCTCATATTCATGATGATTGCCTCCACGCTCTGATAAAACGTTCTTCTGAGTGGCTTCCTATACCTCAAACAGGTGCTCCTCAGATGGTTTTGAAAGGAGTACGAGATTCTTGATAATCTGTTTTCGATCTTTCTTATCGTAGTCATCTTTTTCTACGAGTTTGTTGAACCATCGACTCAAATTATTCTCACTGAATCCCTGTCCGGAGATTGCTTGTGCAAAGTTCATGTAACTGCTCAATCCTCCTGATTTTGTTTGAAAGTTTTTAAATCTCCGTTCGATACTACGCATATTAGTTTCTACAAATTAGTAATCCGTTCTTGTAATAAATGGAGGGTGTTGGCTCTTTGCTTTTGAACAATCTTCAACTCGTCTTTGCCCATTGGTCTATAAATAAGCGACATAAACCGCAATAGCCCCGCACCTTTCTCAAGGGCCTCTTTTCTGCTGATTTCGGTTCCGAAATGCTCTCTGTAAAGCTCCTGAAACCTGGTTATGTCGTCTCTGGTGGGCATTTGATTAATATTCGCTATAAATCCTGTTTTTAGCCTGTTTAACAGCACTAAAAAAGGCCACGGGCTCCACACGGAGCTGGCCTGTCCAGTAATTCTCCAGTATTTCGTCTAGTCCCTCGTTTCTCTCAAAGACAAAGGAAACCCTCCTCTCATCTGAACGGTCTGTTGCCCAAAGCCTGCACCCAAGGCATAAAAGAGTTGATGCAAGCGCTAGATCAGATACGCGGTATAAGTCCTTTTCATGTTCCATCTGCATAAATAAAAAAACAGACTACTTAGTATCTGTATTTTAGGGGTCCACTTTCGGAATTGAAGTCGGAACTTTTCGGAACTTTTTCGGAAATTACTTTTTCATTGTTATTTCTGTTTCTGCCGAGGCAGTAAATTTTCCTCGATGTTCATTGGTTATTTTTACCCCCGCTAAATTTTTTGGCAACTTCTTTTCAACAAAATATCTTATATAATCTCGAACTAATTTTTTTTCGTGTGCACCCATAGATTGGTAAAACCCTTTATTGGCTATCTCATAGATTACTTTCGCGTAGCGTTCACCGTACTTTACCGAAATTGGTTTTTTTCTGTCACCGTTTATGTAAATTTCAAACATATTTGCACTATCCTTTTTTGTACATTCAATTAGATAAACAGAGTCCTTGAGGGTGGTGGGAATATTTCCAGTTAATTTATATCGAACATCAAAATAACCCTGTTCATTCTCATCTATTTCAATGATTTCAAGTGCGCCCAACATTTCAAGGTAGTACATGGATGGAAGCAGAAAGGAAATGTTATCAAAATCGAATATTGCCGAATCTTCCACTGTACGAATTTCTGAGTCCAAACATTCACGGATGGCCTCTTTTGAACCAGTTGGGTAAACATATTTTCCACACTCACGTTCGCAGTACTCTTTGTATTTGGAATTTAACAAATCAAGAGTAAAAAAATCTTTCAAAGAGAGCTGTTCATAACCAACTGTAATTTTTGACTCCTGTACGGTTACTTTAGAATAGTTTTGAATATATCCCTCTAGTTTTTCCTTATCCGGGACTTTTATTTTTGAATCAGGGTCCATAAGGTAGTCCCTCAAACTCTGGGAGTGCATGATTATGGAGATAGGTATTTTCCCGTTACCTATCAGTTGCTTGTAAGCCTCTTCAAGTAAAAAGAAATCCTTATATCCGAATTTGTTCTTTTCGAGGATTTTTCTTAGTTTTCCATCTAGAGCAGATAAAAGTCTGGGTTTTATTTCTTTGTAAAATTGATTACCAACAAATGAAAGCCCTTCTATTGTGATAAAACCCTCATCCAGTAGCCAAACAAAATCCTTGTAGTATTGACTACAAAAAGGCTCAATAGGCATTTCGTAGTGGCCTCCATATGAGATCTCCATCATCTGTTTCCACTTATCGTGTTTTGAGAAGTACCAAAGGAGATAGAAATTTCGAGAATCCATTATTTTCATACTCATTTGAGTGCACTATCCCATAAAAATATACACTTTTCAATACCTGTTGTTTTCCTGTTTATCAGGTGTATCGTGGAATCATGAGTGCTGAAAAATTAAAGAGAGTTCTCGTTTTAATCCTAGCGCTTGGCATTTTTGCCCCACAATTAGCACTGGCTGTATGGTGGAATCCATTTAGCTGGTTTAGTTATTGGGGTCGTGAAAACAATCAAGCAGAGGTGCTGGAGGATATTACGACTTCCGTTGTTCCAGAAGCCACGAGCACCTCTCCAAAAACACTCACCCAACAGGCATACGGTGTGGTTAAGGTGGTGGACGGAGATACTATCGACGTTTCTATCGACGGGAAAGTTGAAAGGTTAAGGCTCATTGGTATAGATACTCCAGAAACAGTTGATCCTAGGAAGCCTGTAGAGTGTTTCGGTGCGGAAGCTTCTAATAAAGCAAAACTAGTACTGACGGGGAAGAATGTATATTTGGAAAGTGATAATACCCAGGGAGAGAGGGACAAATATGACAGGTTACTTAGGTATGTTTTTCTCGAAGATGGAACCAACTTTAACCTTCTGATGATTAAAGAGGGATATGCATATGAATATACTTACGATCTCCCGTACAAATATCAGGATGAGTTTAAGCTTGCTCAAAAAAATGCAGAAATAAACAAAAAGGGCCTCTGGGCTTCAGGGGTATGTGAAGAGGAGAAGGCACCTGCCCCTATTCCTGTAGCTCCAGCACCTGTAATTCCAAAGCCGGCAAAGGCATCGTCGCAATGTAATCCAAATTATTCCGGTTGCTTGAAGCAAAACGCAGGCGATTACGATTGTTCTGGTGGATCTGGCGATGGGCCAAACTACACAGGACAGGTTCAGGTTCTCGGATACGATGAATTTAAGCTCGACAGAGACGGTGATGGATGGGCGTGCGAAGGCTAATAAATTTTATGAAAAATTTCCTCGGTATAAAAAAAATATTGGTAGCTTCACTTTTTCTGGGGGCAATACCATTTCTCGCACAGGCGGATTTTTTGTGTACCCAAGACCAATATGATGATCTCGCTTATGACTATAGACTCAAGGCGCAACAGAAGACCATTGAACAGTACACGATAGACATTGAAAATGAACAGAGGAGTCTTTTAGAAAATTTAGAAGAGCTGAAGACTAGGGCAATGAGCCAATCTTCTATGGATGCAGAGAGAGCAAAATTAATACGTGACTCTCAAGATCGACAAGACGCGCTGTTGTTAGACCAGAGCCAAGCAATCCGTGAGTACAACGACGATGTTCAAAAGGTTTATGACGAATGTGTCGCTTTAGGTGAGAAAGCCTACCAGGAATCTCTAATGACACCCCCGCCGTTGGTTGAAGAAACACCCGTAGAGAGCGTAATTCAGCCCCCTCCACCGCCGGTAAGCGTTGAAGAACCTCGCCCTATGGTTCAAGTCGATATTGAACCGGAACCAGTCAATGAGCGCAATATTGAAGAGTCATCGGCGACGGCTACGGACACCGTAGACATAATCAGTGAGGATGTCGCAAAAAATCAGTCAGAGAAAAAAGGGTTATTTAAAACTTTATGGGAAGCCCTTGTTACGTGGTGGAAGTCGTAGAGGGGGGGGGTAGGAAGAGTAGGAAAAAGTAGGAGTATTTAAAATTTAACCTCTCCGCACACACTGAAAAATAAACCCAACCTATCTCCTGATAGATAAAACAGAAATCTATGGATAAGCATCTTAAATATTTTATAGCCAGCCTTTTCTTTCTTTTTTCGCTGAATACCGCAGTAGCGTCTTCACTCTCTTGTTTTGATGTAGATGGGATGGCAATTTTTGGGTATGACTTCGATGAGTGGATATTTATTGGAGCAATTGGAAATGAATACAACAGTCTTTCTATTGCCAATGAATATGGTGCCGGAAGCGAATACAAATCCGATTCCATCTTTAATGAATATGGGAAGTTTGGCAGTGAATATAGTTCTCAAAGCGCCTTTAATGAATACGCTAGCAATCCACCAATCATTGTCGACGATGGTTACAAATTCGTTGGTTATTTAACGATAAACACCGCCAAGTTTCCTTCGATTAATACCTATGAAGCCATAGCGTGTGCAAAAAACTCATTTATATCTCCAAATCGAGACATGGAGGATGTGGTTTTTAAGGATATTCCCAAAAGCTCGGATGGTAGTTACGGATACTCGTCAACCGATTTTAAAACCTCTTGTCCAGAGAATGCCTCACTAGTCGGATCAGAGTGTTTTTGTAATGATGGTTACCTCGCTCTTGATGACGTTTGTATTACAACTAGCCAGGCCTGTCAGATTCAATTTGGTCCGAATTCATATGGTGATTCGGAACTCTGTTATTGCCGATCTGGATACGAGTGGAATTCATCGCAAACCTCATGCATAAAAACTCAAAACAATCAGGTATTGCAAGTAACGCCCAACTTTACCCCTCCGCCAATTGAGGTAAAAAATGTCGAAACCAACTTCGACGTTCCGGAAGACGATATCAAACCCTTAAGTGCAATTGGTACGCTCACTACCTCAGCAAAGTTCCGTAAATGCCCATCTCAAGACTGTGGAGTAATCCGTTACTATGCTGAGGGTTCAAACCTGGTTGTCACAGGAGAATATAAAGATGGTGAGTGGTATCGCATAGAAGGAACCACTGACGCAGGTGGAACGGGTGAAAAGGTTATAGGGTGGGTGTCAAAGTCACTTTTTGGGATTGTGATTGTTCAAGGACAAGAAAAGGCAGATACCTCCGAGGCAAGTAAAGGAGAAGCAGATCAAGAAGTAAAACAAGGTTTATTCAAAACGCTCTGGGGTGCTTTTGTTTCTTGGTGGAAGTCGTAGGGGGAGGGGGTAGAAAAAGTAGTAAAAAGTAGGAGTATTAAAAACTTAACATCTCTACACACACCAAAAGGTAGACTCAAAAAGTGTTACAAAGTGTTACTTTAGGTTAAATTTCACTGCACACACCACAATATGATCTCACTACCAAAAAACAAATTTATAAGGTGGTATTGGATTCTGTCCATCATCTGGATGGTATTTTGGTTTCTAGATATCTTTTTCTTAATCCCTACGAGTCCGATGGAAGAGATAAGAAACTTCTTTACAGACAAGGATGCTTTCTTTATCTATTGGTTCTTTATCTTTATTCCGGTGTATATCTATTTAGTTGGGTGGGTAATCTATAAACTACTTTCACTGTTCGCTGGTATCGGCAAAAACGGGGGCGCACAGAACTCAAAGCTTTCTTAGCCCCCAATCAGGCCTTAATTAGCGATATTCAGGACTTAAAAGGAAATTCATTTGCTTCGTTTTAGACTATTTCTGGTTATACACCGGCTATTCTCTGTCGCGTCATAGCCTGTTATACTGGACTATAAATACAGTTGAAATGGCCCTAGACCAAGAGAAGTACCTAAACGCCCTCCTCTATTTCATCTCCGAATGCGGGAACGAAAAATTGGGTAAAACAAAGCTCAACAAGCTTTTCTATTACCTTGATTTTATTTCCTATCGCGATCGAAATAAGAGCGTGACCGGAGAAACATATATCCATTTACCTATGGGTCCTTTCGCAATAAGTTTGGAAAAGAAAATAATTGGAACGGCAAAAGAAAAGAAAATAATTCGCGTAAAAAAGGAACAGAGTAAAAAATTTAGAAACAGAGACCGATACGAGCCTGTAGGTGTTCCTAATATGGAGGTTTTTGATGAGTACGAAAAAAAACTTTTAGGTTATCTGTGTAAAGAATTTAAGGAGTGGAGTACTGACCAGATGATCGCTCAAACCCATAGTGAGGCACCTTGGGTTTTCTCTGATGTACAAAAAGAATTGGATTATAAAAATGCGGATGACATTGAATTTTTTAGAGAAGATTCAATTCGTGTGATTTAACAAGGTACACGGTCCTCAGGGATAACTTTCTGTTATGGTTTGGCAGGTTCAGCGAACAGAAAGTTTTGATAAATGGTGGAAGAGGGAAAGGGTTGATGACAGTAATTATGCTGGTTATGAACGAGCATTGAAGGACTTTAAAAACGTTCCCCTTCCGCATAATCGCCAAAGTTGCCTATTTCAAAACTCCAGCTTTGAATGCTGGAGCACACGTTTGCCTGATAAGGCAAGAAGAAAAGGGAAGTCAGGAGGATTCAGGGTCATTTTTGTAATTGATCTCGAGGAAGGGACGATATTATTACAAGGTATATTCAGGAGGGACAATTTAAGTTATAAAGGTGAGGGCGGAAAACATGATAACGCTCAAAGAGAGCTACTCGCCGATCTTTTTCAAGAGTTTGTCGGCACATAGACTGTTGGAGTGTCCAACTCCTCAAACACAGTTCTAACATCCCTCTACCACGTCACCCATCGTTTTAGGTCTTAAGTAGCAATGTATATTCGGGCACCCTAGTTGTAGCTCGAACTGGTATACTCATAATATGGAGGGAGGACTCAACAAAATTGAATCAACTGAAAAGGAACCTGTCCCGTTCGCTACGATTTTTATCGTTAGGCACGGAGATACTGAATATAAAGAGGAGTTCTCTGACCCAGGGTCAGAGAATGATTTGACTGAGAAAGGTAAAATGCAAATCCAAGATCTGGCGGAAAGAATAAATAATGAGATTCAGGAGCAAGATAAGGTTTATATTATGATGAGCCCACGAGTCCGAGCCCAAAATTCTGCCCAAATCATAGAAGATGCCCTTAATCAGCATGGGCACGAGGTGATTAGACTTGGGGGTGGGAGACAGAGTTTAAGTAACGTAGAGATGTTGGACAAGGAAAAAACAAACATCTATAAGAAACAGGGAGATAAGGAAAAATATTTGTCAGATATGACGGAAGTTTTGGGAAGGCTTAAACAGGAAAGTGACTACTACTTGAAATCTAGAATGGGAACTTTAGAAAATCCAACAACACAGGATATTCAAGAATATAGGGGGAAAGTAGAAACTTTTTTGAAGAGGATAATTGAGATAGCCCGACAAAGAAAAGGTGGGAATGAAAAACTCGCATTGATAACACACGGGGAATGGCTCGACACAGTTTTAGAATTGTATCTTGCACACAGTATTAGAGAGAATAAGGATTTAACGGAAAAGGGTGAGGCAATCAAAGTAGAGGTTTTGGCGGATAAATTAAAGTTTTATTTTAGAAACCAAGAAGTTGTGGTTAATATATAAAATATGGACCTAACCCAACAGATACAATCTTTCTTCAAAAATAGGATGTTATTGAATGACCCATTTTTAAATGGGCTTTCTGAATTACAGAACGTGAAGGAATTAGGTAAAGGGTTGGCAAACATTAACTACTTTCTTGATTTTGGAGCTTCAAAATATGTGATGCGCTTTAATATCTGGCCGGACCAAGTTTGGTATAACGGTAATGAGATTAGTGTTGAAAGTGAATACCAAGTACTTAAATTTCTTGAACAATACAACGTAGCCCCGCGTGTATATTTTGTTGATTCAAGCAAAAAGTTTTTCCCATATGGTTTTTTAATTGAAGAATATTTAGAACACGACAACAAAAGCGTGGAGGCGGATTTTAGAGGGGTTACGAATACAATAAAAAACCTCCACGCAGTGGATACAAAGGAGGTTGTGAAATCTTTTAGACACGATGCAAACGCTGAGGATAAAATAAAACTGTACGATAACTGGTTAACAATTATTTCAACGAACAACAAAAGTGTGATTGCTTCACTGTTCTCAAAGTATGCTGATATTTACAAACAGTACCTAAAGGATAACGCGGAACTACTAACTGGGACCACCTTAATACATAGAGATTTATTCCCGGAGAATATTCTCCATAAAGAGGGTGGGTGGTATCTGATTGACTGGCAAACAGCAGTCATCGGGAATCCTATTCAAGATATCTCATATCTTCTCTGGGATTATATTTACCAGTACACGCTCAAAAGGACTTTGTCAGATGAAGAAAGAAAAGAAATTATCACAGCTTACTACGGTGAAGAGGTGGATGTTCAAGATGTTCTGTCTAAGGTTAATAAGCTCCTCCCCATCTTTTATATAGATCTTTTTATTTGGTTGCTTTATAAAGCAGAAAGTATAAAAAAACAAAACGTACCCGCCGAACTGAAAGATTTTTTGTGGAGTAGAATAGCCGGTGCAAACGACATTGTTCTAAAAGAGGATCAGATAGAGTTCTGGTTTTCTAAAATGAAAAAGATTTAGGAAATAAACAAAAGTCAAAGACAAGGGACGTATATACTCGCATCATTTCTTCGTTCAAACACAGTTCTAACATCCTCTATCACGTCACCCCACAATTACTAACCTCCTAATTTTCCATTTCTATGAAAAAACCACTTGTTATTCTCGGCGTGCTGATTATTCTCGGTATCGCGTATTACCTCATCTCACCTTTATTTATTGATACGCGCGTATCGGAGGAGTTTCCGACAATGGGTACGAGCACGGCAGAAGAGGTTGCACAGCCGGAGATCGTTGCCCGTGGATCTTTTTCCGGGTTTGACTCGGTTCACTACGGATCCGGCGACGCGGTGCTTGTCAAAACAGATACGGGGTACGTCATCAGATTCGAAGAGAACTTTGAAGTCGCTAATGGCCCCGACCTCTTTGTGGGCTTGGGTAACAACGGCGAGTATAAAAAGGAGGCCCAACTTGAGCGTTTGAAAGGGAACATTGGTTCGCAAAACTACGTTATTCCCTCTGACATCAACATCGACGAGTACAACGAGGTGTGGGTGTGGTGCCGGGCATTCTCGGTGCCGTTTGCGAAAGCGACTCTCCAGCCCATCGAGTAACTCGTGGCTGATTCCAGAGTAAGTCCCAAAAAATATGCCAAACTTTGAATCTCAACCAGCTGCTCCGGATCCGAGAGAAACAGCGCTTGCCGAGATAGGGTACATACGACAGGAAGTCGGATTAATGGGTGCCAACGACAGGGAAATTCCCGAACTGGATAGAATTGCAGCCGAACTTCGGGAGGGCGGGGCAGACCCACAGAAAGCGCTTGAGGCGGCGCGGGAAATTCTCGCTTCAAAGCAGGATTACCACTAGTTTTTGGTTTATCCACAGGAAAATTTGACAGGTGAACGAGCGTTCACCTATACTCTTTCTACATTAAGAAAGAGTAATTTTTATAGCGTATGAACCAGCACCAATTCAAAAAGCGCATCGAAGCCGAACTCGAGGCCCTCAACTGGACCATTGATGAAAAGATCATCCAGGGCATTTCGTACCGTTCGGAAGCGAAACGCCACAAGGAATTGCTCCGCTGGGCGCGCAGACTCCGCCACCCGTCATTGTTTCACCGCCTCTCGACCGTGCTGGCGCTCTTCTAATGAACGAGAACTACGCACAAAAAGTACACTCCTTTTACGGAACGCACCGACGTATGCCGACGTATGCCGAGATGGCGAAACTTTTCGGTTTTAAATCAAAAAACGCCGTCTATAAAGTCGTTGAAAAACTTCTTGAAGCCGGAGCGGTGGCAAAAGATCACCTCGGACGCCTTGTGCCCACTGAATTGCTCGGGGAAGTAAAGATGCTCGGGTACGTGGAGGCGGGCATCCCGTCACCTGCGGAGGAGTTTGTGTTTGATTCCGTCGCGCTTGATGATTGGCTCATCAATAATCGTGAAGAAACATACATGCTTAAGGTGAAAGGGGATTCAATGGTGGATGCGGGGATTATCGAAGGGGATTTCATTATTGTTGAGCGCACGGAGAAAGCGCGCGTCGGCGACATCGTCGTGGCGGAAGTTGACGGTTCATGGACGCTGAAATATCTGCGTCGCGACGGACAAGGAAGAATGTATCTTGAACCGGGCAACACCAACTACAAAAACATCTATCCGGAAGAAGATATGCGCATCGGCGCCGTGGTGCGCTCGGTGGTACGACGATATAGGAATTAGGCGGCGCACTCCTTGACAGGAAATACCCCCTAGGGGTATACTCCCTGTCATGAAAAAGGACGTACACCAAAGCGTACACAACCGTCTCAAGCGCATTGAGGGGCAGGTGCGCGGTTTGCAGAAGATGGTTGAAGAAAAAAAGTACTGCGTGGACATTATCACGCAGTCTTCGGCTATCCGAAACGCACTTTCCTCGGTTGAAGACCTTATGCTTGAGAATCATCTCTCGGCACACGTCGTGCATCAGATGAAAATGGGGAAGGGTGATATGGCATCACAGGAAATTTTAAAAGTGTACCGCCTCAAGCGAAAATAATATGACTTCCTCTGCAACAACGTATCGGGTGAAGGGAATGCACTGTGCATCATGCGCTGCAATCATCGAGAAAACACTGAAGAAAAGCGACGGTGTGTCGTCCGTTGAGGTGAACTACGGGACAGAAACAGCGACAATTGCACACGACAATTCAAAAATAACTTCACAGGATCTTTCAAAGAAAATCGAGCCGCTGGGCTATTCTCTTGCGATACCGCAGACCGCCGAGGCGATGGGGATGAGCGAAGACGAGCACGCGGCGCATACCGGACTCTCGCAGTCAAAGGAAGAAAAACTTGCGGAGCTCTCCTCCATGAAACGGATGCTGTATTCGGCAATTCCGATTGCGGCCATCAGTGTTGTTGTTATGACATGGGAGATTTTGGTGAAAACGGCAGTGCTGCCGGAGATGCCAGAGGTCGTGGAGGAGTTCATCCATCACCTGATGCCTATTTTGGCGACATACATACTCTTCATTGTGGGAAAACCGTATTTGCTCGGATTTTATCGTTTTCTTCGCTTCGGGAAAGCGAATATGGATACACTCATCGGCATCGGAACTTCCGTCGCGTTTCTCTACAGCTTTATTGTGACGGCGCTTGAGGAAACACTCGCGCCGTTTATTGATGTGGGCAGTACCTACTATGACGTGACGATTGTCGTCATCACGTTCATCGCGCTCGGAAAGTTTTTGGAGATGCGTTCAAAACTCAAAACGGGCGATGCGATTGAGAAACTGCTTAATTTGCAGGCAAAAACAGCACGTGTCGTGCGGAACGGGGAAGAAATAAGTATTTCGGTGTCTGATGTTGTGCACGGAGATGTGGTTGTGGTAAAGCCCGGCGAGAAGATTCCTGTTGACGGTATTCTTGAAGACGGTGATTCCTATGTGGATGAGGCGTTAGTGACGGGGGAGCCGGTGCCGGTCCACAAAGAAAAGGGTGATTCGGTCGTTGCTGGAACCATCAACACCACAGGTTCGTTCACCTTCAAGGCAACAAAAGTCGGATCAGAAACAATGTTGTCGCAGATTATCCGCATGGTTGAACACGCGCAGGGAAGCAAGGCGCCCATTCAAGCACTTGCAGACAAAATCTCGGCGGTGTTTGTCCCTGTCGTACTCGGGCTCGCATTTCTTGCGCTTATCCTGTGGCTTGCGGTGGGCACCCAATTTTTGGGATTTTCAGCAGCGCTTTCTTACGGTCTTGTTTCATTTGTCGGTATTTTGGTGATTGCATGTCCGTGTGCGCTGGGGCTGGCGACACCAACGGCAATTATTGTGGGAGTCGGGAAAGGCGCGCGTGAAGGTATTTTGGTGAAAGATGCGGCGACGCTTGAAAAACTGTACCGTGTCGACACAGTGGTTGTTGATAAAACAGGAACGCTCACAAAAGGAAAACCGGAACTCACTTCGGTGCAGAATTTTTCAGACCTCACTGATGATGAGCTGGTCGGCATTGTCGCGTCTCTTGAAAAAAAATCGGAACATCCGATTGCACATGCTGTCGTCGCTTACGCCGAAGCAAAACACATTGCGCTGTCGTCGGTCGACGTGTTTGAAGCAGTGAAAGGAAAGGGTGTGCGCGGAAAGATACACAACGAGGAGTACTTTGCCGGCAATGCAAAACTGCTCTCTGATCTCGGAATTTCTTTTGACGCAGATACCATTGTGCAGGAGACGAAAAAAGGGAACACACCGGTATTGGTTGCTTCGCGAAAGAATCTTCTCGGTGTGGTGATGGTTTCCGACGCAATCAAACCGGAGGCACAGCAGGCAATTAAAGAACTCCACGCGCGTAAGATTAAAATCGTGATGCTCACCGGGGATGATCGAAACACCGCACAACACATTGCAAGCGAACTGGGTATCGACGAGGTGGTTGCTGAGGTGCTTCCTGAAGATAAACTCACAAAAATCCGTGAGCTACAGTCTGAAGGACACATCGTTGCGATGGCTGGAGACGGGGTCAATGACGCGCCCGCACTCGCACAGGCGGATGTAGGTATCGCGATGGCAACAGGTACCGATGTGGCGATTGAATCGGCAGGCATCACGCTTTTGCATGGTGATATCGGTAAACTAGTACAGGCGATTAACCTCTCGAAGATCACGATGCGCGGCATTAAACAGAACCTCTTTTGGGCGTTTTTTTACAACGTGGTGGGGATTCCGCTTGCCGGAGGCCTCTTCTTCCCGTTTTTCGGTTGGATGCTTTCGCCGGTGTTTGCCGGTTTTGCGATGGCGATGTCGTCAGTGTCTGTGGTGGGGAACTCGTTGCGAATTAAAACTAAAAAACTATAAGTAATTAAAAAATATGAATAACAAAGTTATTTTTGGAATCGGAGGAATCATTGCCGGCTTATTGCTGGCGTTCGTTCTTACACCCACGGGTTTTTTTGGGTACCGTACCGCGGGATTTAGAATGATGGATCTTGATACTGAAGGTGTGGTGAATACCCAAGTGAGGAATGGTATTGATAGACATTTTATTGAACAGATGATACCGCACCACGATGGGGCCATTGTTATGGCCACCCTCGCACTTCAAAAGGCGGTGCGTCCAGAAATTAAAACATTGGCGCAGGCAATTCTCGTGGCCCAAACAAAAGAAAACGTAGATATGCGAGCATGGTATGAAGAGTGGTTTGGTACAGACGTCCCCCAAAATACTCTCTCCATGATGGGCGGAATGATGTCACGAGGAGGGATGCATATGGGCGGGCAGGAAGACATAAACGAACTAAACACCGCCGCAGATTTTGACAGGGAGTTTATTGAACAGATGATACCGCACCATCAAATGGCGATTATGATGGCACAGATGCTTCAATCGGGAACGGAGCGTCCTGAAATGGAACAATTGGCGGAAAATATTATTACATCCCAGTCAGACGAGATTCAGGATATGCAGAAGTGGTATCAGGAATGGTATAAGTAAGTAAAATATATGGAAAGACTTTCTCTCAAATCATACGTATGGAAATGCGTGCTCGGCTCTGAGGTCGCGTACGTACTCTGTCTTCTCGGAGGGTATATTCCATGGCGTTCAGAAGTCGCTACTGAATTACATCACCGTTTGTTTGAGACTCTGCCCGGTTTTGTGTGGGGAAGCCTCGGTAGTGTTGTTCTCGGTGCGGTGTATACGTTTGTTTTTGCTTGGATATTCGGAAGCTATATGGTCTGGATGCATAACTCGAGCCTAAAGAAGAGCTAGAATACCCGCTTGACTTCTATACCCCATGGGGGTATAAAGAACATTGTTATATGAATTCTACGTTTAAAAAAAATGTAGCCGTCATTGTTCTGGTAGCATTCTCGGTGCTGGTTCTTTCCGGTTTTGGTGCGGCAGTACATGAATCGGGGAAACAAATGATGGGCGATTGTCCCTTCTCAACGGCGGGGGTCGCTATCTGTCCGCAAGACGTGCTTTCTGTGGCGCTTCACCACATTTCTGCGTATAACTCATTCTTTAACGTACCAACAAGTTTTGGACTAATGATACTTGTTCTTTCTGTGTTGCTGATGGTCGCCGCCCTGTTTGTTGTTTTCTTGTGGCCACCGTTGCTCAAACAGCAGTTTCCTGTCCGTATTTTGCGTGACCCTCCGTCGGTTAACTCGTACGATAAAAAAATTATTCACTGGCTGTCTCTTTTCGAGAATAGTCCGTCGCTTCTCTAGGAACACTCAAAAACTTTGAGTTTTTGAGTGTTCTCGCTCGCGTGTCTACCGCGGGTTTTTACGTTACCAATCATTATATAACCATCTCTCATTCATCTCTATGAAACCACAAACAATTATCACTACCGTTCTTGCGCTCGTTGCGGTGACCGGTCTTCTTGTCGTGGGCTACAACAACAACAAAAATACGCAGGCGTCTGTTCAGGGAGTGTCAACTATCACTGAAACAAGCGGGCTTGCTGTGTCCGAAACCTTTTATGATTTCGGAACGGTCTCTATGAAAAACGGAAACGTGACAAAAGACTTCACACTTACGAACCCGACCGATACGGACATTATGGTCAGCCGTATCGAAACATCATGCATGTGCACATCGGCCTACATTGTTGAACCGGATGGCACCAACAAAGGTCCCTTCGGTATGCCGGGTCACGGTGGTGCGGTTCCTCCGGCAAACGAAACAATCCCCGCAGGAGAAAGCCGCATCATCCGTGTGGTCTATGATCCGAATGCTCACGGTCCGGCCGGTGTCGGACAAATTGACCGCTTCATTACCATTACCGACGCCGCCGGGGACGCACTCCGTCTCGAGATTAAGGCGCTTGTCACACCCTAAATCACATGAAAAAACTCATTATCAGTATCGGGGTGGTGTTCGTCGCGCTTATTGCGGTCGTCGCCCTGAAATACAGTTCCGGCTTTTCGACTTTCCTGTGGAATGCGAGCAACGGCGGCGTCTGGCTGCTGCCGCTCGTCGGATTCTCGGCGCTTCTTGACAGCGTGCATCCGTGCTCGTTCTCGATTCTGCTCATCACTATCGCATTCCTCTTCGGTCTGCAGGTGACCAGAAAGAAGGTTCTCCAAATCGGCGGTCTGTACGTTGCAGGAATATTTGCCGCGTACTTCACCATCGGTATCGGCATCCTGAAAGTCATCCACATCTTCAATGTGCCGCACTTTATGGGGAAGCTCGGCGCCTCACTCCTCATTACCTTCGGGGTGCTCAATCTGCTCGGCGCGCTCTTTCCGAAGTTTCCGATTAAGCTCAAAATTCCGGACGCTGCTCACGGGGCAATGGGAAGACTCATCAACACGGTGTCTCTTCCGGCGGCGTTCGCGCTCGGACTCCTGGTGGGACTCTGCCAGTTTCCGTGCATGGGCGGGCCCTACCTCATGGTCATCGGTCTGCTGCACGATCAGGTCACGTACTTCTCAGGACTTGGCTATCTCCTCCTCTATAACGTGATTTTGATAGCACCGCTTGCGGCAACGCTTTGGATTGCCGCGAACCCGACGCTCATCGACAAGGTCACGCAGTGGAAACAGACCCAGATGAAAGATGTGCACCTGTGGGCGGGGGTCGCGATGATTATTATCGGCATACTCGTTCTGTTCATCTAACATGACATTCCTTAAAAAAATCTGTCCGGTGTGCGCAATGGTCGCCGTCACATGGATTGTGATGTTTGCGTTCAAGTTGTTCGGATATGCCGTGAACGATGAGCTTCTCGCAATGCTCATGGGCGGCAGCGCAGTCGGCATCTCGTACACGCTGAGCACGCGACTGCGGCCCGTCTTTCGCACACCGGTGTCGATGTACTGGAAACTGGTCGCGATTCCGCTCGGATTTGCGGCAATGTACGCGGCCCTGCAGTTTGCGTGGGGGTATGCCGCCGGAGCGGCAGCTGCATACGCTCTTGCGTGGGCGGGTTTCAACGGCATGTTCGCTGTGCAAAAGACGGAAAGACACTCGGAGGACATTACCAAAGCATTAGATAATTGTTGCGGATAATCATATGGATGAAACACAAAAATTAGACAAATTCGCCATCCCGGCAAGCATCATTGTTGCCGCGCTTCTCATCGGCGGAACGATGATATGGAAGCGTACGAACAATGGAACACAAGGAGCGCGCGCCGACACACCCGTAGCTACGCCTGCAGGCAGTCTTACGGAGGCAATTGTGCCGTCTCGCGGCGTTGTGCTCCCCGTGACTTGGGGGAATCTCGGCGCACAGCTTGTTACCTCCGGTGTCATTGATGAGGAAACATTCCGGTCGCTCTATGCCGACCGCGGCGGATTATCCGACGATGACGAACTGCTTCTCACCGGAGAAAGTACCGAGCCGCTTATTATCACGCCGGAAAATGCCCCGTACCTCCTCAATCTCTTGTGGGCGCTTGGACTTGGCAGCAGCAACCCCATTCTGGATTCAGGAGAAATGACGGATCCAAAGTACGGCGGCGCGCAAAACTTCGCCTCAACCGGCGGCTGGACCATTGCACGGGGCAATCCGATGGACCACTACAGCGCGCATGCATTCTTCAGCCTGACACCGGAACAACAAATGCTGGTGGACAAAGTATCGCGGGGTATATTCCGTCCGTGTTGCGGCAATTCCACGCATTTTCCTGACTGCAATCACGGTATGGCGATGCTCGGTCTTCTTGAACTCATGGCATCACAGGGAGTCGGAGAGGAAGAAATGTACAAGGCCGCGTTGGCAGTCAATTCGTATTGGTTTCCGGACACGTACCAGACTATTGCACGGTATATGGAAAGCAAGGGTGTGGTATGGGGGAGTGTCCCTCCTTCAGAAATACTCGGCGCGCGCTTTTCAAGCGGTCCCGGATTCGCAAACGTCAAAGCACAGATTACCCAGCCGCAGCAACAGCAGGGCGGGGGCGGCTGCAGCGTCTAACGCAACACACCCATGCACACCCACGATGAAAAAAATAGTAACGGGATGATGTGGATGATGGTGCTGTGTTGCGCACTACCGCTCGCACTCATTCTCTTTCTCGGCACCGGACGCGCGTTATCGGGAATTCCTTCATGGGTTGTTCTTGGTGGAGTTGCACTAATGGTGCTGACCCACTTCGTTATGATGAACAGGTCACGCAGACACTCTGATGAAAAACAACAGACGATTGGCGAAGAAAATACAAATAAAAACGAAAAAAACCACTCCGGTCACGGATGTTGTCACTGATTACTCGTTACAAAAGAATATTATGGAACATAAAATCAAATCACTCATTAAAAAGTTGAGCAGATTTGGGTTTAGTATCAGACCGAGAGAGAAAAACCACACGGATCCTGTGTGTGGCATGGAAGCGTCGGGTAATCTGTTTAAAACCGATTACCAGGGTACAAGCTATTTCTTTTGCTCTGGTCACTGTAAGGATCAGTTTGACACCAGTCCGGGCATGTACCTGAAGTAACATGGGCAAAAAACAGAAACTAAAAATCTTCTTGTCGGCTACGAGCGCGACTCTTACGTTGACTCTCATCTATCTTGGTGTGGTCACGGCGATATCCGGATGGACGTTCGCTCAAGATCAATTCGCCAGCTACTGGTATTTTCTTGCCAGTTTGGCGATTGGTTTTGGAATACAGGTCGGACTGTATGTGTATTTAAGGTTGCTCGTGAAAAAAACCGGTACAAGCATTGGAGGCAAGACCGTGATTGCGACCGGAACCACTTCCACACTTGCGATGGTTTCTTGTTGTGCGCATTACTTGGCAAATATACTGCCACTGCTTGGAGTCGTGGGAGTATTGTCCGTCATTGCTCAATATCAAGTGGAGTTTTTCTGGGTCGGGCTTATCTTCAATTTATTTGGTATCGCGTTTATCAGCAACAAAGTACGTATATTTAAAAGACAATTATTAGTATGAAAAAATTAGTCCTTATCGTTGTGCTAGCCGCTATCGCTGGGGTAGGACTTCTTACCCTCTACAAAAAATCACCCCCTCAATTTCCGCCCTTAAACGGCTCGGTGACGTCGTCTGTACCGCAGCAGGCATGGGAAACACAGAAAGACGAGCAGGCGGGAGTGACGGTGTCTGTTATCCCAATTGATTTGGCGGTAGATTCACAGAAGTGGAAATTTGATGTTGTCATGGATACTCATTCGGTTGAATTAGACCAGGACATGGTCAAAATCGCCGTACTCGTTGATGATTTTGGCAAGGAATATGATTCTATGGGGTGGGAAGGCGCACCGGCAGGGGGCCACCACAGAGGGGGCATTCTTATCTTCGCTCCGGTTGTGCCATATCCGCAACACTTGAAATTAAAAATAAAAGAGATTGCTGGCGTAGAAAGATTATTTTCCTGGGTGCTAACCGAGTGACGGTAAGGATACAGGCGTCGTGCCGGTATCTTTTGTGGTACAATGATGCGCCATGACACATCAAAATCAGGAGAAGTATACGTTTCATGTGCACGGCATGCACTGCGCCTCCTGCGAACTGCTTGTTGAGAGCGAGTTACAAGAAGTGGGGAACGTGAGGCGGGTTGATGCGCATCTCGCAACCTCTTCCGTTGATGTTGAGGGTGATTTCGGCGATAAGACCCCCGAACAAATAGCACAAGAGCTGAGTATCTCGTTGCGTCCGCATGGGTACTCGCTTTCTCTGGAAAAAACACTGGGTGGTGCGAAATGGCATGAATTCAAAATTGCGCTCCCGGTCGCCTTTGGGCTCGCCGCGCTTTTTGTGCTTTTACAAAAAACCGGACTTGTTAATTTTATTGGGGGCGGAAACGTTACGCTCGGTACGACGTTTCTTATAGGTGTGATTGCGTCGCTTTCGACGTGCATGGCGGTCGTCGGCGGACTGGTGTTGTCAATGTCGGCAACCTTTGCACGGGAAGGGGATGCCGTGCGTCCGCAAGCGCTCTTTCATGTCGGCCGCCTTGTCGCATTCTTCGTGCTTGGCGGCGTGATTGGTGCCGTCGGTTCTGCGTTTACACTTTCCGGAACGGCGACATTTGTTCTCGGATTGCTCATCGGTTTGGTGATGCTCATACTCGGTATCAATCTGCTTGATACGTTCCATTGGGCGAAAAAACTTCAGCCGGCAATGCCGAAGTTTGTTGCACGTCACGCGCACGGCATTTCAAAACTCAACCATTCACTTACACCGCTACTGGTCGGTATTGCGACGTTTTTCCTGCCGTGCGGATTCACGCAATCAATGCAGTTTTACACGCTCACAACAGGAGGGTTTCTTCCCGGCGCGCTCACGATGCTGTCGTTTGCGCTCGGAACACTGCCGGTGCTCGCACTCATCAGTTTCAGTTCGTTTAGCATTCACAACAGTACCAAGGCGGGACTCTTCTTCAAATCTGCAGGCCTTATTGTTATTATGTTCGCGTTGTTTAACCTCATTAACAGCTTTGCGGCCATTGGTATAATTCCGCCGGTGTTCAATCTCTAACCGTAGTACTTCCATGAATCGGATGACGCTCATCTCAGTAATTATTGCCGTCGGCATTATTGTCGCCGCATTTGTTTTTTCAAAAGGACCGACAACGAGCGACACGATTCCTGAAAATAATGTGTCCGTTGTTGACGGCGTGCAAATTGTTGAAGTTCGCGCGAAGGGCGGTTACATCCCTGAAAAAAGCGTTGCTGCTGCGGGCATGCCGACCACACTGCGTCTTACTACAAGCGGAACGTTTGACTGCTCATCCATTGTGCGCATACCAAGTCTCAGTCTGACGAAAAATCTTCCACCGACCGGTAGCCTCGATATTGATCTGGGTGTTCCGGAGAAGGGGGTATTCCGCGCGAGTTGCGGTATGGGTATGTATCCGTTTGAAATCGATTTTCAATAACGCGTGGTATACTTTTCCCGCTATGGACACCATTCCACTTTTCGGCTTCATCAATCCTCTCATTATGTGGGGAATTGTCGCGATGCAAATTGCATCTGTTGCACTTTTGCTCGGACTTCTGAATATCCCGTTTTTTTCGAAACTGAACGACTATGTCGGCCGCCGTGCGTTTCCGGTATCGTTCCTTATCCTTCTTGCGGCGCTCTTGGGGAGTCTGTACTACTCTGAAATCGCGAATTTTCCCGCGTGTTCTCTGTGTTGGGCGCAACGCGTGTTTATCTATCCGCAGGTGATTATCTTCGGCCTCGCACTCTGGTATAAGCGTCGCGATGTGCTTTTGTACACCAGCGCGCTCTCTGCTGTTGGTCTGGGGGTTGCGTTGTACAACGTATATATTCAAACGCTTAGCGCCGCGTCACTGTTCTGTGAGCCCGGAAGCATCGCGGCATCATGTTTGGAGAAGTATGTTGAAGGGTTCGGGTATATCACCATCCCGGTGATGTCCGCAACTACACTCGCTCTTTTGCTGTTGGTGGCGTGGGCAGGAGTCAAAACAGGGCACTTTTCTCTTGCGAAATAGCGTTTCGCATCCGTGCTATACTAAACCCGTTTAGAGGGTAATTTGTATCGTATGAATCAAAAAATCATCTGGGGAATTGTTATTCTCATTGTTATCGGCGGTATGTGGTATTTTTCAAAAGACACAAAAGCACCGGCCTCACCTGAAGAGCTTCCGTCGGAAGGTTCAGTGTCGGCGCTGCAAGACGGCGTTTATGCGCTTGATGTTACACAAAGCAAGATCGAATGGACGGGAAGCAAAACGATTATTAAAGACTACTACGACAACGGCACACTTTCATTTACGAACGGGAGCGTGACGGTGTCCGACGGCGCGGTTGCCACCGGAACCTTTACCGTGGATATGAACTCGTTTCAGGTGTTGTCCACAAGTAACACGAAGGCAACCGGAGACATGCTCGCAAACCACCTGAAATCGGCTGATTTCTTTGACGTTGCCACATATCCGGTTGCAACCATCGATATCAAAAGCGTTGTTGACGGTATGGTAACGGCAGACGTGACTATTAAAGGAATTACGAAGCCGGTAACGTTTCCGGCGGCCATTTCTCAGGGCGGTAACACCATTACAGGTTCGGCAAAATTCGCGATTGACCGCACGCTCTGGGATGTCCGCTATGGCTCCACAAAATTCTTCGGCGACTTAGGTGACAACGTCATCAACGATTCGGTGAACCTGACACTGACACTGGTGGCGACGAAGGCGCAGTAGCCGCACATGAAACTTTCTCCGACCAAAAAGCTACGCCTCATCGAGTTTTTGTTCATCGGTATCATTATGGGTACCGCCGAAGACCTTCTGGCGATTCTTTTTGCGACGGACGCACACATAGACGCGCGGGTATTCGTGGTGGTGATTCTTGTCGCGCTCCCGTTTGCGTTTATAAGCGAGATTGTCGTTGACCATCCAAGATTCTGGGAGAAAGTGCTCCCGTCAATCCGCAACAACGACGGAAACGGCGCGCGGTAACATTTCTTCGGTCAGACGGCATAGAGTCTGTGTCACACACATTGATGACACTATTATTCAACTAACTGCACCTTTATGGATTCAAGTGCGGTACAAAAGACGATGAAGTATCTCGGATGGCTGTTCATCGTTCTGATTGTTTTTATTGCCATTCAGAGCGTGAACGCGCTCAAAGAAAACCGTTATATCGGCGGCGGTGTACCGTCGGGCAACGTCATCACCGTATCGGGTGAGGGTGAAGTATTTGCCGTTCCCGACATTGCGGAGTTTACCTTCTCGGTTTTTGCGGAAGCAAAGACCGTTGGGGACGCGCAGAAAGCGGCGGCGGAAAAAGGAAATGCCATTATTGCGTTTTTGAAGGGGGAAGGAATTGACGAAAAAGACATTAAAACCATAAGTTACAGCGCTAACCCGAAATACGAGTGGACAAACGGACCGACCCCGCTCGGCGGCGGTGTGTCGGCGATGGAAACGTCCGTGAGCAGCGGAAGCGCGGGTGGATACGCAGGTGTCGCATACCCCGACTACTATCCCGGACCGCGTAACCAAGTGATTGTCGGCTATGAGGTGCGTCAGACGATTTCAGTGAAAGTCCGTGATACGGAAGAAGTGGGAACACTTCTTGCCGGAGTCGGTGAGAAAGGCGCAACCGACATCTACGGTCCTACCTTTACCATCGATGATGAAGACGAGCTTCAGCGTGAGGCACGCCAGAAGGCAATCATGGATGCCAAGCTCAAAGCAAAACAGCTTGCCGACGACCTCGACGTTCGTTTGGTGCGCGTAGTGTCCTTCTCTGAAAACGGTAATCCCTGGTACCCGATGTACGCAACAAAGGGATATGACATGGCGGTCGCCGAAAGCGCCCCTGCGATACCGGAAATTCCGCTCGGTGAAAACAAGATAAGCGCGAGTGTCTCCATTACCTACGAGATTCGTTAAACAATAGAACAAAAAACACCCCCCCGAAGGGGGTGTTTTTTCATTATCTGCGCGATAAAAATGCTACAATACGGAGAGCATGCAGATAGACACAGAACAACTCATCCAATTTCTTGTCGATACGAAGATGCTCTCGCTGGGGAAGGCGCAGGAGCTCAAAAAACAGGCGGACGAACGAAACATGTCGTTTGATGACATGGTGGTTTCGGACGGCGCCGTTTCCGAGGATGATATGCGGCGCGCAAAGGCACATGTCGTCGGTATTCCTTTTGTCGATCTCAAAAACGATAAAATCGATTTTGCGACACTTACACTCATTCCCGAGCCGATTGCACGCGCGAACAACATCGTCGCGTATCGGAAGGACAAAGAAACGCTTGAGGTGGCTATGCTTGATGTGCAGGATCTCAAGGCGATTGATTTCGTCAAAAAAAAGACGGGACTTTCCATTTCTCCGCGCCTTACCGATGTCGAGTCAATCAAACACGCGCTCATTCAGTATCAAAAAAGCTTGAAGGCGGAATTCGGCGACATTCTGCAGACGGAGGCTGCCGCGCTTGAAAATCTCGGAAGAGGTTTGGACGAAAATGCCTCAGGTGACGCGCTCAAAAAACTCGCGGAAGACCTTCCGGTTATTCGTATCGTCGATACGCTCATCCGCCACGCGGTGGTGGAGGGAGCGTCCGATATTCACATGGAACCGATGGAGAAGGAATTGCTCATTCGGTATCGTCTCGACGGACTCCTGCATGACGCGATGACATTGCCGAAAACCGCGGCATCGGGAATTGTTGCGCGTATCAAGGTGCTTTCAAATCTCAAACTCGACGAAAAACGCCTTCCGCAGGACGGTCGTTTCAAAATGGACGTTGAAGGAGAACAAGTGTCGTTTCGTGTATCGACACTTCCGATTTACTACGGAGAGAAAATTGTCATGCGCATTCTTCATGAGGGCGCTTCAGGGTTTACATTGGAAACACTCGGTTTTCACGGCGAAGCACTCGAAGCACTGCATTGGGCGACAAAGCAGTCAACGGGTATGATTCTTGCAACCGGTCCGACGGGTTCAGGAAAAACCACGACACTGTACACCATGCTGGATATTCTCAATACGCCGGACGTCAACATCTCCACCATTGAAGACCCGATTGAGTATCAGATGCCGCGAGTCAACCAGACGCAGGTGAAATCAGAAATCGGCATGACCTTCGGCAACGGTCTGCGCGCACTTGTCCGTCAGGACCCCGACATCATTATGGTCGGAGAAATCCGTGACGGCGAAACGGTGGGGTTGGCAATTAATGCCGCGCTCACCGGTCACCTTGTGCTCTCCACGATTCACACGAACTCGGCGGCGGGCGCGGTGCCCCGCATGCTTGATATGGGCGCCGAACCGTTTCTGATTGCTTCAACACTCAACGTCGTTATCGGCCAACGCCTTGTGCGCACGCTTGCCCATAAAGAGAAATACACGCTGGGAAGCGATGAACTCAAGACACTTGAACAGACGGTGGATCTCGAACGCATGCTCGGTTTTCTCAAGAAGGAAGGGGTCGTGGAAAAGAACGCAACATGGAAAGATGTGCCGTTTTATCGGCCGAAAAAGGAAGAGGGGGATTCCGGTGACGGATATAAAGGACGCATCGGCATTCACGAGGTGTTCAAGGTTTCATCGGCGACACGCGACCTTATTATCAAGCGGTCTACCTCGGAGGCGATTGAAGACCAGGCGAAAAAGGAAGGCATGATGACGATGCTTGAAGACGGTATTTTCAAAGCGGCGCAGGGACTTACCACGCTGGAGGAAGTGCTTCGTGTGATCACCGAATAATCATTCAATGGCTCGTTTTAAATACAAAGCAGTAACGGCGACCGGTGATGTGTATGAGCGGATTACCGAAGCCGAAGATGCGGTACAGCTTGCGCGTACGCTCAGCGCGGAACATGAAACACTCGTGTATGCGACGCCTATTCAGGCGAAGGAGTGGTATCAAAGACTCAACTTTGATTTCGGAGGAATAAAACTGACGGAAAAAATAACATTCGCAAAAAATTTGGCAGCGATGGTGGATGCTGGACTTACCGTGTCACGCGGCATTGCCATTATGGAGCACCAGACATCGAGTAAAAAATTCCGCGAAGTGCTCTCACAGCTCGGCGGGGAGGTGCAGCGTGGGACGTCATTTTCTCAGGGACTTGCGAAATTTCCCGACGTGTTTTCAACGCTGTTTGTGGCCATGGTGCGTGCGGGAGAAGAGTCGGGCAAACTCGGCGATTCGCTCCGCATTGTCGCCGAACAGATGGACCGCAGTTTTGCACTCCGTCGTCGTATTCGCGGTGCGTTCATGTATCCGACGGTTATTCTTGTGCTTATGGTTATTATCGGTATTGCGATGATGATTTACGTCGTACCGACACTGACGGCGACTTTTAAAGAAATGGACGCCGACTTACCCGCGTCTACCCAGCTTATTATCACGGTCTCTGACGGTCTTTCCGCACATCCGATTTTTTACATACTCGGCATTATCGCCGCCGTAACGCTAATCGTATGGGGACTTCGTACGAAACAGGGAAAGCGCGGTGTTGAATTTATGATTATGCATATGCCGGTGATAAAGGTTATTACGCAGCAGGCAAATTCCGCACGCATGTCGCGTACGCTCGCATCGCTCATTTCCTCGGGAGTGGATGTGGTGTCGGCAATTAATATTACACGTGACGTGATGCAGAATTCCTACTACAAAGAGGTGCTTGCCGAGGCGGAGGTCGAGATTCAGAAAGGAGAACAGATTTCATCCGTTTTTGAGAAACATCAAAAACTGTATCCGCCGATGGTGACCGAGATGGTATCGGTCGGTGAGGAGACGGGGAAGCTGCCGGACATGTTTCTTCAGATTGCGACGTTTTTTGAAACGGAGGTTGACCAAAAAACAAAAGATCTTTCGACGATTATTGAGCCGTTGTTGATGGTGGTTATCGGCGCCGCGGTCGGTTTCTTTGCTGTGTCAATGATTATGCCGATTTACTCTCTTTCCTCGAGCATTTAATGCATATGAAAAAAGGTTTTACACTCGCCGAAATTCTCGTTGTTATCACCATACTTGTTTTGGTGAGCGGAATTGTGCTTGCATCAATCCGCGGATACATCCGGGAACAGGCTCTTTCAGGAACCGTTGCGTCGATTACCGCGGTTTTAAGTGATGCGCGAACCCAGACACTCTCAGGAAATGCGGGTGCACAGTATGGTGTGCATTTTGAGACGGACTCAGTCACTCTTTTTTCAGGCGCAACATATTCGGAAGGCGCCGCGGGAAACGAGGTTATTACACTTGATTCCCGTGTCATACTTGCCGACATAAACCTCGGAGGCGGCAGTGATGTTGTGTTTGAGAAACTTACCGGAGACGCTGATGGCGCGGGAACACTGACGATTGAGCTGGCTGCAGACGCGTCGCGGCAAAAAATCATTACTATTCATGAAACGGGACTTGTCTCGTATGATTGAGTATCATAGACACATGTATTTAAATCGTCGGCGGGGAATCGGACTTATTGAAGTGGTGGTCGGTATTGCCATCTTTCTGACCGTGGTTGTGTCGATACTCGGTGCGTATCGTTTTCTGGTACGGTTTTCAGGTGTTACGCCTCAAACCGTCAAGGCATATTACCTGTTGGAGGAGGGTGTTGAGGCTGCGAGAATACTTCGTGACGCGAGTTGGGAGACGTTTTCGGGTCTTACAACCGGTGTGCCGTATTACGTGGTGCTTTCCGGAAATATGTGGGAGGCAACAACAACGCCGGTTGTTGTTGACGGGGCTTTTCACCGTACGATGACGCTCTCGGAAGTATACAGAGACGCAGATGATGATATTGCCCCGTCAGGAACACTTGACCCGAACACATACTTTGTGACCATGTCGGTGTCATGGGTGCGCGGCGGTGTGACCGCGACCAAAACACTATCGGTGTATCTTGCAAACCTGTTCGAATAAACATGACGCAACAACAAACACAGAACCGATACGGTTTTCACAACGCAGGGTTTACCCTGGCGGAAATGGTTATGTATGTCTCCATTCTTGTGATTGTGCTCATGACGGTTATTCTCGCGATTGTCGGCGTTATGAGGGTGTACACGTTCACGCAGGCGCAGACGCGCATCGGACGCGCAGCCGAAATTACGCTCGCGAGAATGACGCGGGAAATCAGATTTGCCGACAGTGCAAATACGGTGACGAGTTCTTTCGGAACACATCCGGGAGTGCTTGCGCTGACATCATCGAGCCCGACACGCACAACGAAATTTTATTTGGACAATGGTGTTATGAAATTCGATGAAGACGGAGTGTACGCGGGTAATCTGACACTTGAAAAAGTATTTGTGAGTTCGTTTATTGTCCGCCACATTCAAGTCGATTCTTCCGATGCGGTCAGGATAGAGTTGACGCTTGATGCAGCCGGGCGAACAGGCACTACATCCGAGACATTTTACGCGACAGCGGTAATGCGCGGTTCATACACACAATAGCTATGTGCACGCGGAACACACAACGATATAACGGAGGGCAGGCGTTCATTCTTACCATACTGATGCTGATACTCACTTCGTCTGGTATCGTGTCGGCGATGCTGTTTCCGACCATTAAGGATTTTGCCGCCGCTCGCGAATCATCGCTCGGGACGAAGTCATATTTTTTGGCGGAGTCACTGCTTGAAGATCTGACCTACCGCATGCGCGAAGGAATTGATACCGATGCGACGGAGTCACTGACGATTGACGGGGAAACGGCACAGGCGGTTATAACAAGCGAGGGCCCGTTCGGGGAATTACTTACGATTACCGGAGATGTTGACGGACGTATCCGCAGAATTCAGGCATCGCTCAATGTCGGTGACGGTGCGACCTTTAACTACGGCGTGCAGACGGGCAACGGCGGTTTTTATCTCTCCAACAACGCCGGAGTAAACGGCAACGTCTATTCAAACGGCAACATTGTGGGAAGCAACGGGGCGTTTATAAAAGGTACAGCAATTGCGGCAAACACATCAGCACTAGCAAGCGATCAGGCAAACACAACACCACTTCCCCCGACGCAGGATATGATATTTGCCTCATCGAGCATTCGTGAGGACATCGCACAAAGCTTTCAGGTCAGTACAACGAGCCCGGTCAACAAGATACAGGTGTACATAAAGAAAGTCGGCACGCCGTCGAATTTTACCGCGCGTATTGTCACCGACAACAACGGTTCGCCGAGTGGTACGACGCTCACGTCGGTGACAGTGAACGCTTCTCAGGTGACCGGTTCGTACGGTTGGATTGAAGCGGTGTTCCCGTCAAATCCGCTTTTGACTGAGGGTACAACATACTGGCTCGTGCTCGATGCGACATACAGTGCAACAAAGTATTACGTTGTCGGCGGTAATACAGGGTATGCCTCGGGAGGCGGAAAAATTGGAAAACAGGGCGGTACGTGGTATGGGACAATTCCGTCCGGTCAGGATTTGTATTTCAACGTATATGTCGGCGGTCTGACATCAACCATCAGCGGTGTCATCGTCGGACAGGGAGGCGTCGGGACGGCGCATGCGCACACGGTTAACAACTCAACCGTCGCTTCGACCCTGTATTGTCAAACAGGGTCAGGCAACAACAAGCCGTGCAATACATCACTTCCGGATCCGTCTCCTATCGGGTACCCCATATCGGAGGCAAACATTGCGGAATGGAAGCAGGCGGCCGAAGACGGAACGGTGATTAACGGGAATTACACGGTCTCGGCATCGAGTACGGTTATGGGACCTGTAAAAATCAACGGTAATCTGACCGTAACCAACAACGCGCAAATTACTATGATGGGCAACATTTGGGTGACGGGGAATATTTTGACATACAACAACACGGTTATACGTCTTGATCCGTCATACGGACACAACAGCGGTGTCCTTATCGCAGACGGAAGGATTGATATCAGCAACAACGCCACGTTTCAGGGAACAGGTCAGTCAGGGAGCTATGTGCTTGTACTCTCCACAAGTGCCTGCCCCGATACCGGCTCCTGTTCGGGAATGCCGGCAATTAATGTGAGCAACAACACCGGCGGTGCGCTTCTCAATGCACAGAAGGGGACCGTGTACATTGCTAATAACGTCAATATCAAAGAAATTACGGGATACAAGATTGTTATCAGCAACAACACGACGGTGACGTATGAGCTCGGGCTTGCAAACGTAAACTTTATTTCCGGCCCGTCCGGTTCCTTCGGCATCACCGGGTGGCGTGAGATACAATAAAAGGCATGGGAAAAATTCTTTTTGTCGCAAACTGGAAGATGGAGCCTGCGACCGCACAAGAAGCGGTTTCTTTGTGGGGTGCGACGAAGCGTGCCGCCGCCAAGACGTCAAAAACAAGCACGGTGGTGTGTCCACCGTTTATACATCTGTCTTCATGTGCCAAAACACAGCGTGGGACGGTACTGCTTGGCGCACAGGACGTGTCTCTTTTTTCAGACGGTGCACATACGGGCGAAATTTCCCCCTCGATGCTCAAAGAGGCTCGTGTGCGCTACGTGATTATCGGTCACTCGGAACGCAGGGCGCTTGGTGAAACTGACGCGATTATCGCGCGCAAAGCAAAAGTCGCGCTTGCGCACGGGCTGCGGCCGATTGTCTGCGTTGGAGAGAAGGAGCGCGGGCACCACGGAGAGCACCTCGGGCTTCTGCAGGAGCAAATCACAAAATCACTTGCGGGCACCAACCGAGCGACGGCGAAGGGATTGGTGATCGCGTACGAGCCCCTCTGGGCCATCGGAAAAAGTTATAAATATGCAATGCGGCCGGGAGAAATTCACGAAATGTCTATTTTTATACGTAAAATTCTTGTGAAACTATTCGGTCGCACTGCCGGCATAGGAATTCCGATTCTGTACGGCGGTTCGGTTGAGAAAGAAAATATTGCCGATGTCGTTTTTGGCGGCGAGGTTGACGGCGTACTCGTCGGACACGCAAGCCTAAACGGCCAGCAGGTGCACGGAATGCTCAAAGCGCTTGAGGGGAAACATCATCGCCATGCTCAAAACACTTTCTGAGGCACCTATTACGGAGGGAACGCGCGTACTGCTGCGCAGTAACCTCAATGTGCCCGTGCGCGACGGGCAGGTGACGGACATGTTTCGTGTTGAAGAAGCGCTTCCGACGATAGAATTCCTGCGCGAACGCGGTGCGCGGATAATTATTCTTGCGCACACATCTGAAAAAGGAGGGTCGTTGAAGGTTGCGTACGAAGGACTTTCAAAGAGCATACAGATTTCTTTTATTGAGGATGTGTCGAGCGCGGATAGTCAGGCAAAAATAAAAAAAATGTCTGGCGGCGAATGTGTACTTGTTGAAAATATTCGTCGGTATCCCGAAGAAGAGCATAACAATGACGCATTTGCCAAAAAACTCGCACAGCTCGCCGATATATTCGTGCAGGATGACTTTTCAGTTGCACATCGAACGCACGCGTCTGTTGTAGGTATTCCAAAATACCTTCCCAGTTTTGCGGGATTGCGGTTTGAAAAAGAATATACCGAATTATCAGAGGCGTTTTCTCCGGAACACCCGGCCGTTCTTATTTTGGGTGGCGCAAAATCAGATACCAAACTGCCGCTTGCGCTCTCACTTGCCGATGTTATGGACAGTGTTTTTATTTCAGGCGTGTCCGGTAACACGCTACTGCGCGCACAGGGGAGAAACACAGGCGAATCAGTTGTTGATGACGTTCCGCACGGTGTACTTAAAGAGGTGCTGTCAAAGAAAAATATCGTCACATATACGGATATGCTTGTACGTGACGGTGACGGGGATGAATTTGTCGTGCCGGTTGAGGGTGTTGATGACGACACCGTTATTATTGATGCGGGTCCCGAGACGACCGCGGGTATTGTTGATGCGATTTCCCGTGCGAAATTCGTGTTGTGGAACGGCCCTCTGGGTTTTTACGAGGAAGGACACACTGCGGCGACGCACGAAGTTGCGCGTGCAATCGCGCAGGCAGACGCGCAGAGCATTGTAGGCGGCGGGGACACGCGCGCGGCGATTGCCGCACTTGGTCTGGAGAAAAAAATTTCCTTTATTTCAACGGCGGGCGGCGCAATGATTGAATTTCTTGCGCAGAGAACATTGCCGGGAGTGGAAGCGTTGAAAAACTCCGCTTAGGCGGAGTTTTGTACTGCATTTCTGAGATCCTCACCGACTTTCTTCATATGTGTTTCGTCGGTGTATTTTTTTTGTGCCCAGTGTTTGAACCCGTCATCTCTATAACGCGGGATGACGTGAATATGCGCGTGAAAAATGACTTGTCCTGCGGCCGGTCCATTGTTTGAAATGATATTAATTCCTTCTGCGCCGGTTTGTTTGAGTGCTCTGGCGATTTTTTGTGCAGAGGCATGCATGTGTCTCAGAATTTCTTCGGACGTGTCAAAAATATTCTCGGAGTGTTCTTTGGGCAGTACAAGCGTGTGTCCGAAATTGTTCGGGTTAATATCGAGGAAAGCAAACGTATATGCGTCCTCATACACCTTTTCGGTGGGAATCTCTCCCGCCACGATTTTGCAAAAAAGACAGTCTGACATAAGGCCATTGTAACGGTATACTGCTTCCGATGAAAGGGTACACTATCGCGCCGGAACCGGACCGAGACACCGCAGAAGAGCTTGCCGAGTATTCACCGCTGCTGCAAACACTGCTGTTTCACCGACAGATTCGCACACAACAAGATGCGAAGGCGTTTACCGTACCTCTCTGGGAGCGGGACGTGCATGACCCGTTTCTGCTCTCGGATATGGAAAAAACGGTCGGGCGTATTTTTGAGGCGATGGAGCGCGGTGAGCGGATCTCGCTTTTTTCTGATTTTGACGCCGACGGTATTCCAGCAGCAGTTGTGATGCACGATTTTTTCAAAAAGGCGGGCTATGAGAATGTGTCGGTGACCATCCCACATAGAAACATTGAAGGATTCGGACTCAATAACGACGCGATTTCAAAATTCATCGGCGACGGAACGAAACTGCTCATCACGCTGGACTGCGGTATGGGGGACTCAGTGCACGTGGCACGCGCGCAGGAAAACGGCATTGACGTCATCGTCACCGACCACCACCTTCCGAATCATGACGTTCCGAACGCCTACGCAACCGTAAATCCCAACAACACCGGGGATACCTATCCGAATAAAAATCTCTGCGGTGCAGGTGTTGCGTTCAAAATAGTGCAGGCGCTTGTTGCAAAAAAACCCGAGAGCGTCCCGGTCGGGTATGAAAAATGGCTTCTGGACATGGTCGGTATCGCCACACTTTCGGACATGGTCTCTCTTACAGGGGAGAATCGCGCATTTGCGCACTACGGACTCATTGTGTTGCGTAAATCGCCGCGCGTCGGACTGCGTGCGTTGTTTTCAAATCAACGTATTAACCAGCGGCAGCTTACCGAAGATGACGTGGTGTTTTCAATCACCCCGCGCATTAACGCTGCATCACGCATGGATGCGCCCGAGCTTGCGTTTGAGCTGCTTGCAACAGATGACGAAGCGCGCGCGGAGGCGCTCACACGGCATCTCGATACCATCAACAACGAGCGGAAAGGTGCGGTGGCGCAGATGAGCAAAGAGATTCATGCAAAACTGGGTGACACACACGAATCTCCCGTGCTCGTTGTCGGCAATACACACTGGCGCCCAGGACTTCTTGGGCTTGCCGCGACGCGCGCGGTTGAAGTGTACGGCAGGCCCGCTTTTATTTGGGGACGAGGCGAGGCGGCAGTGATTAAAGGCTCGGTGCGTTCTGACGGGCAAACGGACGTGATGCTTTTGATGCAGGAAACTAAAGAGCTGTTTCTGGAATTCGGAGGACACAAACATTCAGGAGGATTTTCCATCACTGTTGAAAATTTAGTAAAACTTCCCGATGCGCTCAACGAGGCGCACGCACGAATCACCACACACGTGCAAGACGAAGGGGAGGTGCTTGTGGACGCGGCGCTCTCGCTTGATGACGTGAATTCGCACACACTGACGACCATTTCAAAACTCTCACCGTTTGGCGCGGGAAACCCGAAACCGGTGTTTGTGTTTGAAAATGTGCAGGTCTCCGGTATCGAGTGGTTCGGAAAGGAAAAAAATCACATCAAACTGCTGTTCCGCGCTCCGGGCGGCGGGCGTGTCTCGGCAATTCAGTTTTTCGCAAAAGGCGGCGCGGAGCTTGAGGGTATCCGTGAAGGACAGACACTTACATTGCTGGGTTCGCTTGAAAAAGAGCAGTACGGTCGGGGTAACGGCACCCGTCTGCGCCTTGTTGACGTGGTACCATAAGGCTATGAAATACATTGTGCATACCGACGGTGGAGCGCGCGGAAATCCGGGACCGGCCGGTATCGGGTTTGTTATTTGCGACGAACACGCTAAAGTCCTGAAGAAAGCCGGGGCGTACATCGGGGAGGCGACGAACAACGTTGCGGAATACGAAGCACTCATCCGTGCGCTCACCGAACTCAAAAAAGTGATTCCGAAAGAAAAAAGAAAAAACGCACAGATTGAGGTGCGCATGGACAGCGAGCTTATTGTTAAACAGCTTAACGGCGAATATCAGATTAAGGAAGAACCGCTTCAGCTTTTGTTTGTGAAAGTATGGAATCTGCGCGTATCGGAATTTCCGCACATCACCTTTACGCATGTGCGCCGCGAGCAGAACGCGGACGCAGACGCGTTGTATAATGAAGCGTTAGATGCTCGTCAAAACACATTACTCGGATAATTTTTTATCCATGATTACAGGTTTTATTCAATTTGTTCGTGAGCAAGGCGTTGTCGGACTTGCCATCGGCTTCATCCTTGGTGCCGCGGTCGGTAAAGTGGTGACATCTCTGGTTACTGACGTTATTAATCCGCTTATCGGGATGCTGTTTTCCGGTGAGGGGCTTGCGGAGATGATGGTCGGTCCGGTTGCACTTGGAAGTTTTGTCTCCGCGCTTATTGATTTCGGCATCATTGCCGCGGTTGTGTACTTCGGATTCAAGGGTTTGGGATTGGATAAGCTTGATGTAAAAAAAGAAGGGTAGTTTAGATTTTCTTTAACAAAATTCCGGACACTGAAGCGATGTCCGGAATTTTTGTATATACAGCAATCAGCGGTTTTCTCGCGGGTGTTGCGTTGCGGGGTGTATTTGATATCCAAACTGTTTTTGCAGTTGTTTGTGTGTGCGTCGGTGTAGCGGGGGTGTTTCTGGCGGGAAGCGCACGGCTGTTTTTCACTGTGTTTGCAGTGTTTCTTTTGTCTGCAGGTGTGGGTATTTTCCGCGCCGACGTTTCTTTTTCAAAAACAGGAAATTATCTTGATACACACGTCGGTCATGTTGTTCTAGAGGGAACGGTTGTGAGAGAGCCGGAATTTACGGAGAAATCACAAAAAATAATTGTTGCGGTCGTACGAGAGAAGGAAAAAGCACGTATCAGTGTTATTGCGCCATTTTTCCCGGAGTTTCAATACGGCGATACACTCCGTATTTCGGGAATTCTCAAAAAACCGGAGAGTTTTGTCACCGACTCCAGAAGAGTATTTGAGTACGCACGATTTCTTGCAAAAGACGGCGTGCACCACCAGATGCTTTTTCCGAACATAGAGCTGCTCTCCCGCGGCGGCGGAAACTTTTTCTATCGCGGTATTTTTTATGTGCGCCGTGCATTTATCGAAACGCTGAAAACATATCTTCCTGAGCCCAATGCGGGACTTCTTGCCGGTATCACTATCGGGGAGAAGGGCGGCATGGACGAAGCAACCGAAGACATGTTTCGCCGCGTCGGACTCATTCACATCGTTGTCCTCTCCGGATACAACATCACGGTCGTTGCCGACACGGTGATGCGGTTACTCTCATTTCTTCCGCGCACTGCGATGCTTTCCTCCGGCGGTGTTATTGTTGCGTTGTTTGTGGTGATGACGGGAGCATCTACAACGGCAGTACGTGCGGGGAGTATGGCACTGCTCGCGCTGCTGGCGAGATTTTTGGGAGCGCGCTACGACATTACGCGTGCGTTGTTTGTGGTTGCGTGTGCGATGGTCGCGTATAACCCGTACACACTGTATGATCCGTCATTTCAACTTTCATTTCTAGCAACATTCGGACTCATCACACTCTCAACAATACTCGAGAAAAAGCTCGGACAAATACCGAACACGCTGTCGTTGCGCCAAACGGTGTCTGCAACACTGGCGACGCAGATATTTGTTCTGCCGTTGCTGGTCTATATGAGCGGTGAAATAAGTAGCATCTCGCTTGTCGCAAACATTATTGTGTTGCCGATTATTCCGCTTGCTATGTTTTTCGGGAGCATGCTCGGAGTATTCGGAAGTTTGTTTGGTATAGCAGGTGTCGCGCTCTCGTTTCCGGCCGTGTTTGTCTCCGAATATATTTTGTCCGTGAGTACCTGGCTTTCACAGGTGCCATTTGCGTCACTGCACACGCCGACGCTGGGGGCGCCGGCGGTTACCGCGGTTTATGCCGTGCTTTTTCTGTGCGTTACGATCTGGAAAGTTCGTACCATTCGCCGGTCTTTTGCCAGTTCATAGCCGAGAGGTATGCTTCCACGTACTTTCCTTTATCAGCGGATGAAAAATCCATGAGGTAGGCGTGTTCCCACATATCCAGCGCCACAATGGGGGACAGACCCGTGAGGTGTCCGAGGTGCTGTTCGTCCACCCAATGCAGTAGCAGCCGGCCGACCAGAGGATCATCATAGAGCATCGCCCAGCCCACGCCGCGGGTCATTGCAAGAGTTTTGAATCGTGCAAGGAAAGCGTCAAAGCTTCCCCAAGTTTTCTCGATTTCACGGAAGAGAGGTGAACCGGATGGCATCGGGGCAGGGCCGCCTTCAAGTGCTCGGAAGTAGTATTCGTGGTTGCGCATACCGTCAAACTCAAAGGAAAACCGCCTCTGGAGTTCTCCGAGGACGTATGCATTGTCAGCCGGGTCAGAACCGTACTCTTCAATTTTCTGGAGCACCAGGTTGGTGTTTTTTACATAACCCTCGTAGAGTTTGAGGTGATTTTCAAGAGTTTTTTGGGAAAAAGGGAGGTTGTCGGGGAGTGTAAATGCCTGTGCTTGGTATGGTTTCATAAGGAGAAAAAAAGTTTTTATTCTAAGGGTTATAGTATAGCAAATTCGTATAAAACGGCCCTGTTGAGCCGTTTTATATAGGAGTAGTTGACGAGTAAATATTCATGTGGTGCGGTATTGACAAAAAAGAACGGCGGGTTATAATGGAGGCACCTTTCTTCGAAAGTGCCGTCCGCTTGGGCGGCCTTTTGCGTACGTGAAGAATATGTGTACGTCGGGAAGGTACACCATATGAAAACTACCATTCAGAAGATGCTTCCGAAACTCTCTGCAAAGATGTGCGCGTTTGGTCTTGTCACCTCACTCACGTCTTTTACGAATTTCGGCGTCATCAGTAACCCCATCCTTGTTGAGGCAGATATGGAAGGGGAGACAGCTATTACTGTTAATGCGGACGATGAAGTGCTTTGGTTTGCACGTGCAATCTACTCGGAAACGAAGGTTGCGTCGGAGCAGGCACTCGTCGCGTGGGTTATCCGTAACCGCGTCGAGTCGGACAAGTATCCGGACACGTACAAAGAAGTCGTGCTTCAGAGCGGCCAGTTCTCCGGTTTCTCTATTAGCGACAAGCAGTACCACATCAACACGTCAATGACGTTTAAGGACTCAAATCCGTCGTGGGACACTGCGGTTGCTATCGCACAGGCGGTGTATACGGCACCCGAGGCACTTCGCCCTCTTTCAAAGGGAGTGATGCACTTCTACTCGCCGATCTCCGTTTCCAACACGCCGTCGTGGGCCGCGGGACGCGAAGCTGACCACGTTGTTCGTGACACGAAGACCAACGGCATTCGGTTTGCCTTCTACGCAGATATCATCTAACAAAGAAAAACTCCCCCGCGCCACCTCGGCGCGGGGGAGGCAACGGAGACGGCAACTCGCCGATCGCACGGTTCGCCCTGTCGACACCCGAGGTCATCTTCGGAACGCTCGCCAAGGCGAAGGCTCTCGGGTTGGACTTCGGTGCCATCCTCGAGAAGCTCGGCATGCCGAAGGGTGCGCTCGATGGTCTGCTCGATAACATGAAGCAGGCCGTGGTCACCGCGGACGACGCGTCCAAGTCGTAACACGAACCGAGAGGGTAGACGGTCGGTCATACGACCGTCTACCTCTCACTTTCACGGAGGACACATGCAACAGAAAGAAACTCCGCGGAGTGTTCCCGGTTTCGTGAGCAACACTCCGTTCCAGGACACCCAACCGGACTGTCTCGTCGTCTGTTGTTCGGACCATCGGTTCGAACTGCAGAGTCGCGAGCTTGCTCGGAACATCGGGTTCACCACACCGCACGTCGTCCAGGTTCCGTCAGGGTCAGTTCTGACATTGCCTCTGGCGACGACACTCGGATTCATCTCCAAGGCACTCGACCGCATCATCGAACGGGTCGTTGCCATGAAGCATCCCAAGACGGTCATCCTCATCGGGCATCACGACTGTGGTGCCTATAAGGAAGAGACCGGCAAGCACCCGCTCGTCGAGTCGGTGCTCAAGCGCATCGTGAAGAAGTCGGTGCCGGAGCTTCAGCAAGAGCATCTCGCCCAAGCGGCGAAGCGGCTCAAGCTCGCTCTCGGCGTCACTCCGGTGCGCGCCTTCTACGCCGATGTCATCGACGATCTCGGAGTCAAGAAGGTGCGGTTCACCGAAGTCGGCATCTAGATCCTGTTCAGCAGTTCATTCACCGGCCGGGCCGTTCCTACCAAGGAACGTGCCCGGCTTTTTCTGTGTTTCAATTTTATTGGGTTTTTTCAGGGTTTATTTAGACGAGATACCATCTCGTTTAGACGAGATATCCACTATTTATGCCGTTTTTTTGAGATTTATGACAGATATCATTCTATAATTATATGCAGTTTCCATGGCGCCTTCATTTTCGACCGAAAATAAAAAATTTATCTCAACCAAGGAGGCCTCGGAGCTTTCAGGCTATACAAGCGACTACATCGGACAGATCAGCCGGATGGGCAAGGTTGAGTCCAGAATCGTAGGTCGGACCCGCTTCGTTGAAGAAAAAAGCTTCATTGCGTACGTGACCTCTTCTGGTAAGAAAGGTGCCCGACTTTTGGCATCCATTCCGACCCCCGTTCCCGCGGCCGAGACATCTCCGGTGGTGACGGCCGAGAAGGTCGTTCCGGAGATTTCGGAACCGATTCGTGAATCATCGGAAGGAGTTGCCGCCCCATACCGCTCAAAGAAAATCTCTCCGCGAGTCGGCGCGCTCGTGTACACGGCACTTCTTTTCTTCAGCGCAATTTCTTTTGTATTCAATCCGTCACTTGCGCACGATTCCTACAGCGCACTTGCGGAAGTTCCGAACACCGTTCTTGCGTTTGTAAAAAATCCTGCAGATGCAACTCGTGCACTTGTCCGCGGTACACAACTTGCTTTCAGTGAAAGTTTTTTGAGGCAACCTGCGAGCGCCGCACCGCTGGGGGTGACACTTTCGCAGCGTATACGAACCGCACTTCGTTCGTGGCTCGGTATTACCGATTCGGAGCGCACGGTTGTCACAGTTGCTCTGACTATCCCGACGTCTGCAACAACGACGCGAGTGGTGACACAGGGGACTGCGCAAGGAACAACACCGGGTACGGGAGGAATCACAGAAACACGAATTGTTACGAATACCGTCTTACACTCTGTCTCTGGTGTGACGCTGCTTGATTTGGCGAATGCTATCGCAGGACTTCGCGCTGAGTTGCTTCCTAAAATTCGCATCGCTGCCCTGTCGCCGGAGAGTCACTCAAATTCAAATGACGACGCGCTGGAGATTGAGGACGGACCCGAAGGTTATTTGCTTCAGTCAACCGGGAGTGGTATTCAATGGGTTGCCACCTCCAGTCTTGGTATTACCGGTGGAGGAGCGGTGGACGGCACCTTCTCCACAACCTCTGCTGACTACTGGCAGACCGTCCGGAACTTCTTCTCGACGACCTCAAGTGATTATTGGAAGTCCGTCAACAACTTCTACTCCACCACCTCAAGCGACTACTGGAAGTCAGTCAACAACTTCTTCTCCACCACCTCCGCCGACTACCTCTTCACCCAGCGCAACTTCTTCTCAACAACATCCGCCGACTATTTCATCAACGCATCCACCACAATCGCCAACGCATCCGGTGTTGCCTCCGGCAACGTGCTCCAATGGAACGGCACACGGTGGGTGAGTGTGTCCACCACCACGCTCGGCTTCATCGACACGGTGGACGGCACCTTCTCCACAACCTCCGCTGACTACTGGCAGACCGTCCGGAACTTCTTCTCGACCACGAGTGCGGATGCATACATCAACGCATCCACGACGATTGCACGAGGATCGTGTTCACCAGGACAGATTCTCGAATGGAGTGGTACGGCGTGGGTATGTGGGGCTGATGATGCGGGCTCCGGCGGAGCAGGTGCCTGGTCAACAAGCACGGACAATCTTCGTATCTATCCTTCCGATACAGGAGATGTCGTCCTCATCGGAACCAACGCCACCTCCACAACCGGGAATATCTTTGAAGTACTCGGCAACACGCTCTTGCGCGGTGCACTGACCGTGTACAACACCATCACCGGACCTTCCTTCACCGCAACCACCACGGCGACCTCAACCTTCCCGACACTCTCAGTCACCGGACGTCTCTACGACGGATCAGGTACAGGAGGAACAGCCGGACAAATTCTTTCATCAACAGGTGCGGGTGTCGCATGGATTGATGCTGCTGCGTCTTTCTCCACCACCTCGGCTGACTACTGGCAGACCGTCCGGAACTTCTTCAGCACAACCTCCGCTGACTACTGGAAATCAGTATCAAACTTCTTCTCCACAACAAGCTCGGACTATTGGAAGTCAGTCAACAACTTCTTCAGCACAACAAGTACTGACGCATACATCAACGCATCCACGACGATTGCCAATGCCTCCGGTGTTGCCTCCGGCAACGTCTTGCAGTGGAACGGCACGCGGTGGGTCTCTGTGTCCACGACGACGCTGGGCTTCATCGACACCGTGGACGGCACCTTCTCCACCACGTCGGCTGACTACTGGGAAACCCAGCAGACTGCACGCACCGCCGACGACCTCACGGACAACTCCATCGAAGACCTCAACGATGTTGCCGCCATGACGGAAAACTACGGTGACCTCCTGTACTGGAACGGCACCGCGTGGGCTGACATCGCCACTACCTCATTGGGACTGCCGACAACCGCGACACTGGCCAACTACCTCACACTGTCAGACTGGTATGCCACGACCACCGACGGACTCGACGAAGGTACAGCCAACCTCTACTACACCCTCGACCGTGACATCCGGTTCTCCACCACGTCGGCTGACTACTGGAAATCAGTATCAAACTTCTTCTCCACAACAAGCTCGGACTACTGGAAGTCAGTCAACAACTTCTTCAGTACAACAAGTACTGACGCATACATCAACGCATCTTCCACGATCGCGAATGCCTCCGGTGTTGCCTCCGGCAACGTCTTGCAGTGGAACGGCACGCGGTGGGTCTCTGTGTCCACGACGACGCTGGGGTTTGCCGGTTCTCCAGCCGACTACATCAACTCATCTTCAACGGTTGCACATGCCGGCAACGCATCGTACGGCAACACGCTGACGTGGAACGGCACAACATGGATCGCGACCGCAACATCAACACTGAAACTGCTCACTACCGACCTCATCGAAGGTTCCAACCTTTTCTACACCCTCGACCGTGACATCCGGTTCTCCACCACGTCGGCTGACTACTGGAAGTCAGTCAACAACTTCTTCAGTACAACAAGTACTGACGCATACATCAACGCATCTTCCACGATCGCGAATGCCTCCGGTGTTGCCTCCGGCAACGTCTTGCAGTGGAACGGCACGCGGTGGGTCTCTGTGTCCACGACGACGCTGGGCTTCATCGACACCGTGGACGGCACCTTCTCCACCACGTCTGCCGACTACTGGCAGACCGTCCGGAACTTCTTCAGCACAACCAGCAGTGACTACTGGAAGTCAGTCAACAACTTCTTCTCGACCACCTCAGCACAGTACCTCTTCACCCAGACGAACTTCTTCTCGACCACCTCGGCTGACTACTGGGAAACCCAGCAGACTGCACGCACCGCCGACGACCTCACGGACAACTCCATCGAAGACCTCAACGATGTTGCCGCCATGACGGAAAACTACGGTGACCTCCTGTACTGGAACGGCACCGCGTGGGCTGACATCGCCACTACCTCATTGGGACTGCCGACAACCGCGACACTGGCCAACTACCTCACACTGTCAGACTGGTATGCCACGACCACCGACGGACTCGACGAAGGTACAGCCAACCTCTACTACACCCTCGACCGTGACATCCGGTTCTCCACCACGTCGGCTGACTACTGGAAGTCCGTGAACAACTTCTTCTCCACGACGAGTGCGGATTACTTCATCAATGCATCGAGCACCATTGCACACGCATCAGGTGTGGCATCGGGGAACGTGTTGCAGTGGAGTGGGACAACATGGGTTTCAGTTGCAACCACCACCTTGGGATTTGTCGACACCGTTGACGGCGCTTTCTCTACCACCTCGGCTGACTACTGGCAGACGGTTCGGAACTTCTTCTCGACAACCTCGAACGACTATTGGAAGTCCGTGAACAATTTCTACTCCACCACCTCCGCTGACTACTGGAAGTCCGTCAACAACTTCTTCTCCACAACTTCCGCTGACGCATACATCAATGCGTCTACCACAATCGTTCACCCGGGAAATGCGTCAACCGGAAATGTTATCACCTGGAATGGTACGACATGGGTAGCGGCGGCAACGTCCACGCTCGGCCAGTTCTCGCAGTGGGTCACAAGTGGTGCAAACATCTACTATCCTTCAGGAGGCAATGTAGGAGTAGGTACCTCATCACCATGGGGCAAACTCTCCGTGCACGGTATCCATCCTGACAACACATCAGCACCTCTCTTTATCGTTGCCTCATCAACACTCACTGCTACCACCACACTCTTCCAGATTGCCCGTGACGGCTCAGTGACACTCCGCGCCCCACAGATTGACTACGGTGTTGCCGCAACCTCAACCATTCTCAACAACTCAGCGTTTGCGTGGACTATCGCCACAACGACGACCGGTACACCGATCTTCCGCATCGACACAACAACGGGTTCGGCGACGAAGGCAACAACCTCCATTGAAGGCGGGTTTGCGGTCAATGGCGGAGCGTTCATGTACGATTACAGCACGAACATCACTTCAATTGAGAGCCTCAACCTCGGCAACATGAGCTTTGATGATGATGCGGGAATCATCTCATGGATAAACTTACCGATTGTGTCAGCGCTTGCGGGCACGGTTGAAAGCTACTCGGCGATGATTGATGAGTTCCCGATACTGACTATCTACGGTCAGTCAAACGGTTCCGGTGGTGTGCAAAACACGCGCGTCGGCATCGGCACCACCTCACCGACAGGAAAGCTTTCTATTCACGCGGTTTCCTCCGACGGACTTTCCACACTTTTCTCAGTTGCCACATCAACACTTACTTCAACTACGACGGTGTTTGCAATCGACCGCACAGGCACGACGACTGTTTCAGGAGGACTCAAGATTGCAAATATTCTGTATGACGGCTCTTCGTACGGCGGTACTTCCGGCATGGTACTACAGTCCACAAGCACGGGTGTGATGTGGGTATCAACCACGTCTCTCAATATCTACGGTGACGGAAGTTTTTCCACAACATCTGCTGACTACTGGAAGACGGTAAATAATTTCTTCAGCACAACAAGCTCAGACTACTGGAAGTCCGTCAACAATTTCTTCTCCACGACATCATCTGATTACTGGGCATCCGTCACCAACTTCTTCTCCACCACAAGTGCGGACTACTGGAAGTCGGTGAACAACTTCTTCAGCACAACAAGTGCTGACGCATACATCAACGCATCCACGACGATTGCACACGCAGGCAACGCGGTCT